>SVLH01000001.1:0-138446 GCA_015068025.1 Oscillospiraceae bacterium
ATGGCTCGCAGAATTCAGGATTATTCGAGCAATTTTAGTTCTATCTTCTTGTCTCCCGAGCACTGGTCGCAACAAGATAGAATAGAAAAACCGAGCTCTGATGCTTCTATCTTCTTACCTAAGCAGGGCTGGTCGTGGTGCTGATGATCCTTGTGCAGGAGATCAGCGACTTGTTCCAGCTGATAAAATATCTGTTTGATTTTTAGAGATGGAACTGATCATGCGGATCACGGCCCTTTGCGTGGTGGGAGCCCTTCTGGCGCTGGTACTCAGACGTGCCGCACCGGAGCAGGCGCTGCTGCTGACGCTGGCAGCTGTGGCATTGATATTGTTGCTTTTGGGCGATTTTGTCGGCGAACTGGTAGGCTTTTTAAATGAATTGGCGGAAAAGAGCGGCGTTTCCGCTTCGCTGTTCAAACCGATCTACAAAACGGTGGGGATCGCGCTGGTGGTAAGGAGCGGAAGCGGACTTTGCCGCGACGCAGGAGAATCTGCGCTGGCAGTTATGGTGGAAACGGCGGGAACGGTGTGTGCGCTGCTGGTGGCTCTGCCGCTATTGCAAGCCGTGCTGACGTTTTTGATGGAGCTGATGCAGGCATGATGAAAGGATTATTTTGCTTTGTCCTGATGCTGCTGCTTATGACTGTGCAGGTCCGGGCGGCAGAACTGCCGGGCGAGTTGATAGACAGCCTTCCGGATGCGGCGGAAGATCTGCTGTGGGGACAGGAATTTACCGACGCAGGCGCTGTTACCGAGGGGATCGGCAGGATTCTGCAAGGCCTGCCCGAGCAGGCGGAGGAGATTCTGCACGGCAGTCTGCGGGGTGCTGTGACGGTTTTGCTGATCGTGGTGCTGTGCGGTGCAGCGGATTGCCTTGATCGTGGGACAGGCGGCGCGGCGACGGTTTTTATTCCTATGGCAGGGGCGTTGTCGGTCACAATGGCCACAGCCGGGACCCTTGACTCCATGATCGGCGCCGGGGCAGAGGTGATCCGGGAGCTGAGCGTCTTTTCCAAAGTGCTTTTACCTACCCTTGCGGCGGCCATGGCGGCCTCCGGTTCCGTGACGTCTGCCGGTTTCCATCAGGTCACAACGGTCTTTCTGGTGGATGTGCTGGTGAGCCTCATTGAAAAGCTGCTGCTGCCGCTGGTCTATCTCTACATCGGCGTCCTGACGGCATCGGCCTGTCTGCCGGAAAACCGGCTGGGAACCATCGCAAATGGATTGAAAAAGGTTGTTGTCTGGCTTCTGGCAACATCGCTGCTGTTGTTTACGGTGTATCTTTCCGTAATCCGGGTGATTTCAGGAACGGCAGACAGCACCGCAGTCAAAATGACAAAAACCGCCATCTCCGGCGTGGTTCCGGTGGTTGGCGGCATCATTGCGGAGGCTTCGGAAACGGTACTGCTGGGGGCGGGGATGTTGAAGAACACGATCGGTATCGCGGGCATGCTGGCTATTCTGGCCACCTGTATCTATCCGTTTTTGCAGCTGGGCATTCAATATCTGCTCTATAAGCTGACGGCATTTCTCGCTTCCGTGGCAGGTCCGCCCCGGCTTTGCGGGCTGATCGATGGTCTGGGCGGCGCTTTTGGCCTGGTCCTGGGGATGGCCGGAAGCTGTGCACTTCTGCTTTTAATCTCTGTGCTGTCCTCCGTGGCGGCGGTGATCCCATGATCGGCGCGCTGCGGGAATGGCTCTGCTCCGTTCTGACAGTAACGCTGCTGCTTTCTGTGGTGGAGTTGCTGCTGCCGGAGGGAAATATGCGAAAGATCGGAGGCTTCACAGGCGGTTTGGTCCTGCTGCTCACGCTGCTGAGCCCCGTCAAAGGGCTTCGGTCGGAAATCCCGGAGCTGCGCTGGGACGTGTACGAGCAGGCGATCATACAGCGTCAGGAGGAACTGTCTGCCGTCGGGAACAGAGAGCTGCGGGAACTCATAGAAAGCCGCAGCGCCGCATATATATCGGACAAAGCAGACAGCCTGGGCATTTCGGTGACGGTGCGCGTCAGGGCGGAAGAAAACGCAGAAGGCATTCCTGTTCCGGAATGGGTCGAGATCACAGGAGTATATTCTGCGGAACTGGCAGCCTGGCTGGAGAGCGAACTGGCCGTTCCGGCAGAGAGGCAGGTTTGGAATGAAGGGAAAAACTGAAGGAGTGCAAAAGCTATGGAACAGATACAAGTATGTGGTGTTGGTGATTTTGATCGGCGCGGTGCTGCTTCTTCTGCCGGATGGCGGAAAAGCGGAGCAGGCGCTACCGCAGACAGAGGCGCTGGGCGCGGAGAAGCAGGATCTGCAAAAAGAGATGGAGGAGATCCTGGGGAACATCAGTGGTGTGGGACAGGTGCAGGTCCTGCTGACAGTGGACTCGGACGGCGAACGGCAGCTGGCGCAGAACAACGAACTGCGCTACAGCGGCCCCGTGGCATCTCCGGAGGATTATTCCAGACGCTCCGAAGTGGTTTTAACAAACGAAGGAAGCGGGGAAGAGGCCGTGGTGATCCGCAGGGTATATCCCCGGTATCGGGGTGCGCTGGTGGTATGTCAGGGAGGGGACAGGGCGGACGTAAAGCTGGCGGTGACCGAGGCGGTGGCGGCTCTGACGGGGCTTGCCAGCGACCGCATCACCGTGGCAAAGTGGCAGTAATCATTTGGAGGAGGAACGGCATGACGGCAAAATGGAAACGAAATACAGTGGTTGCAACGATGACGGTACTGGTGTGTGCCGCGGTGGCTTTGAACTGGAAATACTCCGGCGAAGAAGCAGTGCAGAATGCAGAGGAGACCGGCACGAAAATTCTCGGTGAGGCCATGCTGGTATCGGGACAGGACGAGGAAAACAGCGAAAGCGGAGAGACGGCGGATGAAGCATCCGTTTATACCGGCGGTGATTACTTTGCCTCTGCCCGCCTGACCCGCCAGCAGGCGCGGGACAACGCCATCTCTCTGCTGCAGGAGGCAGCAGAGCAGGAAAATGCGGATCAGGAAGTGGCCAATGAAGCCAGCGAGGGGATTCAGGTACTGGCAACGTATACCCTGAAAGAGGCGCAGATCGAAAATCTCGTAACAGCCAAAGGGTATACGGACTGCGTGGCTTTTATGGGGCAGGATTCCGTCAGCGTGGTGGTTTCCACGGAAAGCGGTGATTTGACGACGGAAGATGTTGCAAAAATCAAAGATATTGCCATCACGGAAACGGGACTGCCTGCCAGAAGTGTAAAAATCATGGTTGCAAACTAATTTGGAGTTGTAATTTTAGGGATGACATGGTACAATAATAATCCGTAAATACGGCTTTTACCAAGGATATCACAGATAAGGAGAATCAACACCATGGCAGAAAGCAAGGAATATATGACTTTACAGGAAGAGAATGGCAGTATCCACATTTCCGAGGAAGTGATCGCCGCCATCGTGGTGGGTGCTGTCCGCGAGGTGGAAGGCGTTTCCGGCATGATGACCAATCTGGGCGGCAGCGTCACGGATCTGATGACGAATAAGAAGAATGCCCAGAAGGGTACCAAGGGTGTGAAGGTCAACCTGACCGAAGATAGCCTGACGCTGGACATTTACCTGCTGGTTAAGTTCGGCCAGCCGATCCCCGAAGTGGCGGAGAATGTGCAAAAGAGCGTTGCCGCCGCTGTGGAGGCCATGACCGGCCGCGCAGTGCAGACGATCAATATCCATGTTGGCGGCGTGACTATGGGTTGACACAGCCGCGGGTGTGAACGAGAGAGAAAAGGAAGTAGCGCTATGGTACGAAATACCGCACGGGAAATCGCCATCCACCTTTCCTATGAGCTGAGCTTTACCAGCAAGGAGATCAATGCCCTGCTGGATGAGCGCCTGCAGAAGGAGTCTTTTGCCATTCTGGCAGAGGAGGATGCGCTGTATCAGGAAACGCCCAACGCCAAGCAGGAGGAGTATATCCGCCGTCTGGTCAAGGGCGTGAACGAACACGCGGCAGAACTGGACAGTTACATCGCTAAATACGCCAAGGGCTGGAGCTTTGCACGAATCCCGCTGGTCGCCTCTGCGATCATGCGCGTTGCCATGTACGAGATCCTGTATATGCCGGATATCCCCAATGGCGCGGCCATCAACGAGGCGATCGAGATCGCCAAGAAGTATGAAACCCCGGAAACGGTGAAATTTATGAACGGTATTCTGGGCACCTTCGTGCGTCAGGAGATCGGCGAATAAGAAAAGACGGCAGAGCGGGACGCGGTGGCAGCCGCCGTCCGGCTCTGCTTATTTTGAAAAAGGAGGGAGTATGGAACAGCATATTTTCGGTGTTTCCGAAGTGAATCAGCTGGTCAAGCTGCTGCTGGACAACGAGCCGCTGCTGGCCAATGTGGCGGTGCGCGGTGAGCTTTCCAACTATAAGATCTACCCCTCCGGTCACCATTATTTTACCCTGAAGGATCCGGAAGGCGCGCTGCGCTGCGTCATGTTTAAGAGCGCAGCCATGAAGCTGCGCTTCCGGCCGGAAAACGGGATGCAGGTGATTTTGCAAGGGCGAATTTCCGTATTTCCCCGGGACGGTGCCTATCAGCTCTACTGCAATACCATGACGCCGGAGGGCGCTGGCGATCTGGCGCTGGCCTTTGAGCAGCTCAAGCAGAAACTGCACGAAGAAGGCCTGTTCGACCCGGCACATAAGAAGCCGCTGCCTCCGTTTCCGGAGAAAATCGCCATTATCACATCCTCTGCCGGTGCGGCAGTCCATGATATGATCCGCATCCTGCGGCGGAGATACCCTCTTGCCAAAGTGATCCTCCTGCCGGTGCGGGTACAGGGCGCAGAGGCACCGCCGGAGATCGTGGGTGCCATCCGATACGCCAACCGCTGGCGAGTGGCCGATCTCCTTATCACGGGTCGCGGAGGCGGATCCATGGAAGATCTGTGGGCGTTCAATGACGAACGGGTCGCCCGCGCCATTTATGAATCGGAACTGCCGGTCATTTCAGCCGTTGGCCACGAACCGGACGTCACCATCGCGGACTTCGTGGCAGATGCCCGGGCGTCCACGCCCTCCAACGCGGCGGAGATCGCCGTGCCGGACAAGGCGGAACTTCTTCGCTGGCTTCGGGACGCCGGTGGACGCATGGAGCAGGCCGAATCGGCTCGCCTGGAGTCGCTGCGGAGCAAGCTGGATGGAATGGCGCAAAAACGGGTTATGACCGACCAGCTTGCCTATGTGCAGGACAAGCGGATGGAGCTGCTTCATGTCCAGCAGCGACTGGGCGATCTTTCCGCCGTGCAGGTGAGCCGGAAACGGCAGCGGTTTTCCGCTCTGACGGCAGCGCTGGACGCTATGAGTCCGCTGAAAGTGCTGGGACGCGGCTATGCCATGGCGCAGAACGAACAGGGTCAGATATTGAAAAGCAGCCGGGACGTGGCACCGGGCGACCGGGTTTCCGTCACCCTTGGCGAGGGAGGCTTCTCCGCTGTTGTGGAGACGCTGTTGAAGGAGGATGAAGCATGAGCGAAAAGAAAGTCACGTTTGAGCAGCAGCTCTCCCGTCTGGAGGAGATTGTAGCTGCGTTGGAGAAGGGTGACGCCCCTCTGGCGGATTCCCTGAAGCTGTTTGAAGAGGGAACGAAGCTGATCGCAGCCTGCTCCAAGCAGTTGGATCAGGCCGAGCAGAAGGTTGTCAAGCTGATGAAGGGCGCTGACGGCGCGCCCGTGGAACTGCCCTTTGCGGACGAGGAGGATTGACTATGGAACTGGCCTTTGCCGAGCGGTATGAACTGTATCGTCAGGAGATCGAGCAGTATCTGAATTCTCTCTTTGAGGAGGAGCCCCATTGGGCGGATCTGTATGCGTCCATGCGCTATTCTGTTTTGGCGGGCGGTAAGCGGATTCGTCCCGTGCTGACACTGGAGTTTGCCCGTCTGGCCGGCATGGACTGGCACGATGCCGTGCCGGTGGCTTGCGCATTGGAACTGGTGCATACGTATTCCCTGATCCACGATGACCTGCCCTGCATGGATGACGACGATCTGCGCCGCGGCAAGCCCACCAACCACAAGGTATACGGCGAAACGCTGGCGGTTCTGGCAGGCGATGCCCTGCAGGCAGAGGCCTATCGCCTGATTTTGACTGCCCCCGGTCTGAAAGCCGAGCAGAGAGCAGAGTGCGCCCTGATTTTGGCAGGCGCCTCCGGAGCCGACGGCATGGTGGCGGGGCAGGTGCTGGACACCCTCCACGCGCCGAAAACGGAGCAGGAACTGACGGAAGTTCACCGCCTGAAAACCGGCGCCATGATCGCAGGAGCCTGCCGCCTTGGTGTTGCGGCTGCCGATGCGAAGGAAGCCTTCCATCAGGCAGCTGCGGAGTACGGCTATCAGTTGGGTATGGCGTTCCAGATCCGGGACGATATGCTGGACGTGATCGGCAATGCAGACGAGTTTGGCAAGCCCATCGGCTCCGACCGGGAGGAAGGAAAGGTCACTTTCCCGGATCTGCTGGGTCTGGAAGGCTGCGAGCGGGCGGTTTTGGATTGTACAGAACGCGCGAAATCGGCCGTTGCCCCGTGGGACGAGGACGGCTTCCTTGCCGAACTGGCGGACAGCCTGACGAATCGTATGAAGTGAATATCCAGACAGCCGAAGCAGGTTTGCTCCGGCTGTTTTTCCTTAAAAATCAAGGAAAAGACGCAAAAAGTTTACAAATGTATATACAGAATAATATTGCATATTCAATGTGGGAGTGGTATACTGATTTTCGCTAAGCGGCGGCGCAGTATTCTAGTCAGATCTGCCGTTTCCCAAGGAGGGCCTAAAAATCCTCTAAAGGGCACATCGATGAAACCTCTGGTGCCTGCTTGATACGCCCAGTGTTGGGCGGGTGCTGGGGGGAAGCGCGCCACGCGTGCTTGCGGACTCAGGGCGATTTCCAATGGCATGGTTACCCTGACCCTGTTTCCGTGGAGACCTGTTCTTGTGCATGGCCGTACTCCCATTGTGGTATTTCCGAGCTATGTACGAAACAGATTAGGAACCTGCAATGCGGTGCATCGGCGCCTGACGGAGCCGTAACGCTGTGTGCAGACGTAGCCTGCCTTGAGGTGGGTATGGAGGATGAGAGGTCAGGTTGTACGGACTCCGGCCGGAGTTGAGCGACCCTTTGCTCTCTGAAACCATGGCTGCAAAAGAGGCTAAAGAAGCGGACAGACTGTGGTGGAAAACACCTAGGCTGTTCCTGTGGAGACAAAAAAGGGATTACAGTGCGGACTAAGTGGCAGTCGGGTAGCGCGGATAGGCAACGCCGCGCCGTGACACCGAACGGGGAACCGCCTCCATCGGCAACGAGAGGTGTGTCTCGGGGAAATCCAACCCGTACCTAAGCCGTAAGATTTACCTTTTTTGCCGCCGTCGGCTTAGCAATCGCAACCAAGCATTTCTTTGGAGGACAGTTCCTTGAAAAAGAAAAAATCAGATAAAAAGGGCAGCTCACCGTATCGGTGGGCGCTGACAGCGTTTTTGATGGCGGTGGCCGTATCTGCAGTGCTGACGCTGGCGTCGGAATCGATGCTGGACGGTGCGGGTGTGGCAGTCGCTCTTTTGATTTTATGGATCTTTATCGCCCTTGGCATCCTGTTCGATATTCTCGGCGTGGCCGTCACGGCGGCTGACCCGAAACCCTTTCATTCCATGGCGGCGCACAAAGTCAAGGGTGCAAAGCAGGCGCTGATGCTGCTGCGAAATGCAGATCGCGTGTCCAGCATCTGCAACGATGTGGTGGGTGATATCTGCGGCATCGTGTCCGGTGCCACCGGTGCGGTCATCGTGGTGCGATTACAGTCCGGATTGGGACTGAACGCCATCCTGGCCTCCGTGGGCGTGACCGCGCTGATCTCCGGCCTTACCATCGGCGGAAAGGCGCTGGGAAAGCCCTTTGCCATGAACCGCAGCACGCGCGTCGTCTATCTGGCAGGAAGAGTTCTGTATTTTTTCCGCTGCCGTTAACAGAGGAGTACTTTCCATGATTCTGGAACAAATTCATTCTCCCGCCGATGTCAAGGCGCTTTCGGCGCAGCAGCTTCCGCAGCTTTGCGAAGAACTGCGCGCATTTCTCATAGAAAACGTTGCAAATACGGGCGGACATCTGGCCGCCAATCTGGGTGCCGTGGAGCTGACAGTGGCGATCCATCGGGTGTTTGACACCGCCAGCGACCGTCTGGTCTTTGACGTGGGACATCAGTCCTATGTCCACAAGGCACTCACAGGGCGGAAAGACCGGTTCGCCACCCTGCGGCAGCTGGACGGACTGTCCGGCTTTCCCAAGCCACACGAAAGCGAGCACGACGCCTTTATCGCCGGCCACGCATCCAATTCCGTGTCCGTGGCACTGGGTATGGCGCGGGCCAGAACGCTGCAAAAGGCAGATTATCACGTTCTGGCACTGATCGGCGACGGTGCGCTGACCGGTGGCCTGGCCTACGAGGGACTCAACAACGCCGGGGCGTCCGGTGAGCCGCTGATCGTCATCCTGAACGACAACGGCATGTCCATCAACCCCAATGTGGGCGGTATGCCGACCCATTTGACCCGTCTGCGCAGCAAGCCGGGCTACTATCGCTTTAAAAAGTGGTATCGCAGCCTGTTCGGCCCGCAGCCCACTAGCCATGCCCTTTACCGCTTCAACCATAAAGTCAAGACCTTTGCGAAGAAGACTCTGCTGCCCGGCAGCACCTTGTTTGAGGATATGGGATTCAACTATTTCGGCCCAGTGGACGGACACGATCTGGGACAGCTCTGTGACATTCTGCAGCTGGCAAAGGAACTGGAACAGCCCGTGGTGGTGCACGTTCACACGGTCAAGGGGAAAGGGTACCCCTTCGCCGAGCAGGAACCGGGCAGATTTCACGGCATCAGTCCTTTCGATCCTGTTACCGGCATCGTGAAGGGCGGCGGAGAAGACACATTCTCTGCCGTATTTGGCCGTGCGCTGACGGTGTGTGCTGCGGAAGATGAGCGCGTCTGCGCCATCACAGCCGCTATGGCGGACGGCACCGGCCTCGCACCCTTTGCGGGATCCTATCCCGACCGCTTTTTCGATGTGGCCATCGCGGAAGGGCACGGTGTTGCCATGGCCGCCGGCATGGCGGCACAGGGCATGATCCCCGTGTTTGCGGTGTATTCCACCTTTTTACAGCGTGGCTTCGATCAGTTGATCCACGATGTGTCGCTGGAGGGGCTCCATGCCGTGTTTGCTGTTGACCGCGCAGGACTTGTCGGCGCAGACGGAGAGACCCATCACGGCTGCTTTGACGCCCTGTTTTTACCGGAAATTCCCGGCTTTACGGTGCTTTGCCCCGCCAGCTTCGCGGAACTGCGTTCTATGCTGCATCAGGCGCTTTTTGACCTGGATGGTCCCGTCGCCCTGCGCTATCCCCGGGGTGGGGAGGGGCGGTTCCGGGAGGATACCTCTGGTGCCGACATCGTGCGGCTCTGCGAGGGCGGGGACATTACGCTGGTATCCTACGGTATCCTTGTCAACCACCTGCTGGATGCAGCTGAACTCCTAAAAAATAAGGGCATCTGCGCGGAAGTGGTGAAGCTGAACCGTATTGCGCCTCTGTCCGGTGAAGCTGTCTGTGAGGCGCTGGGCAACAGAAAGAACATTCTTGTGCTGGAGGATTCCTTCGGTGCAGGCTGTGTGGGACAGCGGCTGAACGCCATTCTTACGGAGAATGGACAGGCTCCCAATCGTTTGATTCTGAAAAATCTCGGAAAAACGTATGCGCCCGAGGGAAGCGTGAGCCAGTTGGAGCAGCGTTTGGGACTGGACGCAGCGGCCGTAGCCGCAGCAGCAGAGGAGGCGATTGCAAGTGGCAAATAAAACACGTCTGGATGTGCTGCTGGTGGAGCAGGGACTGCTGGAAAGCCGCCAAAAAGCACAGGCCACCATTATGAGCGGCCTGGTATTTGTGAATGATCAGCGGGTGGATAAGCCCGGAACCGCCGTTGCAAACGATGCCAAAATCGAAATTCGCGGAAATACCCTGAAATATGTCAGCCGCGGCGGCTTAAAGCTGGAAAAGGCCATGGCGACCTTCCCGGTGGATCTGAAAGGCGCCATCTGCGGCGATATTGGTGCATCTACCGGCGGCTTCACCGATTGCATGCTGCAAAACGGTGCGGCAAAGGTCTATGCGGTGGATGTAGGCTACGGGCAGCTTGCGTGGAAACTGCGGGAGGATTCCCATGTGGTCTGCATGGAGCGCACCAATGCCCGGTATCTCGACCACGAGCAGATCCCCGACGAACTGGATTTTGCGTCTATCGACGTGAGTTTCATTTCCCTGAAGCTGATCCTGCCAGCCGTCTGCGGCATCCTGAAAGAGGGCGGCCATGTGACGTGCCTTGTGAAGCCGCAATTTGAGGCAGGCAAGGAAAAGGTTGGGAAAAAAGGTGTGGTCAGAGACCCTGCCGTCCATCTGGAGGTTCTGGAAAACTTTCTGATTCATGCAAAGGAATCTGGCTTTACAGTCCTTGGGCTGACGTATTCTCCCATTCGCGGGCCGGAAGGAAACATTGAGTATCTGGGTTATCTGGAAAAAGCGGAATGGGCAGAGAAGGAATTTGATTTGAAAGCGCTGGTGGAGGAATCTCACCGGACGCTGAAAGAACACGGAGAGGGGAACGGACAATGAATCAAAAGAAAATCATCCTGTGTCCCAATCCCCACCGTGATGTTGGGATGGTGACCACCAAGGCGGCGGAAAGTATTCTGCGGGAGTCGGGCTTCCAGACGGTTGTCTGTTCGCCTTTCCGCGACCAGAAGGATGAGTCCTTCGCGGATTACGATGTCAAGCCACTGCTGCAGGAACTCAAAGGCGCGGATCTGCTCATCACCTTTGGCGGTGACGGCACAATCCTGCATCTCGCCAAGCTGGCTGCCCTGCACAAGATCCCTGTTCTGGGCATCAACATGGGCGGTCTGGGCTTTATTGCAGAACTGGAGAAGGGAGAGCTCGATGCCCTCCGGAAGCTGCAGGACTGGACCTTTGAAACGGAGCAGCGTATGATGCTGGATGTTGCTGTCATGCGGGACGGAAAGCAGATCTACACCAATCTGGGTCTGAATGATGCTGTCATTCGGGAAGGCCCCATTTCCCATGCCATCCACCTGAAGATCTCCTCCGACGGGCGCCATCTGGCGGACATCGCCGGCGATGGCGTCATCGTCGCTACGCCCACGGGTTCTACGGCCTATTCGCTCTCTGCCGGCGGCCCTGTGGTGGAGCCGGTGGCACAGACCATGGTCGTGTGCCCCATCTGTATCCACAATATGCGGTTTTCCTCTTATGTGCTGGCGCCGGAACACACCCTGACGGTGGAACTGGAGCGCAATGGCAGAAAGCCGGTATACCTATTTGTGGACGAAAGCCGCGCCTTTGCGCTGAAATCGGACGATAAGGTCATCGTGCGCCGCAGCAAGCATGCCCTGAAACTTGTCCGTTTGACGGAGCGCAGCTTCTGCGAGATTTTTGCACAAAAAATGCTTCCGGGAGGGCTGAACAGTGAAAAATGATCGTCAAAGCATGATCCTTGAGATCATTTCCCAGGAAAATATCGAAACACAGGAGCAGCTGCTTGCGCGCCTGCAGGAAAAGGGCATCACCAGCACGCAGGCCACGATCTCCCGCGACATCAAGCAAATGCACCTCATCAAGGAGCCGGTGGGGCAGGGGGTATACAAATACGCCGTGTCCAACAACCGCACCAAACTGAATGTGGCGGAGAAGCTGCGCACCATCTTCCGCGAGAGCATCACGAGCATCGCCAGCGCCCAGAATATCGTGGTCATCAAGACCATGCCGGGCCTTGCCAGTGCCGCGTGCAGCGCGCTGGACAACATGGAGATCAGCTACATGGTGGGCTCTCTGGCAGGCGATGATACCGCCTTTTTGCTGATGCGGGATACCGAATCCGCGTCCATGTTCTGCGAAGAACTGAAATCCATGCTGTAAACCCGGAAAAGGAGGGTGTCTGCCATGCTGGAACTTCTGCATATTGAGAATATTGCGGTCATCGAAGAGGCGGACATCGGTTTCTGTCCCGGTTTCAACGCGCTGACAGGCGAGACCGGTGCCGGTAAATCCATCGTCATTGACGCCATGAACGCGGTGCTGGGTGGGCGAACCTCCCGGGAACTGATCCGTACCGGCGCGGAAAAGGCCTTCGTCAGCGCTGCGTTTTCCGCTGTCAGCAGAGAATTAACGGCCTTTGCGGAGACCGGCACAGAGCCGGACGAAAACGGCGAACTTCTGCTGCAGCGCGAAATTTTTGCCGACGGACGGAACAACTGCCGCGTCAACGGCCGGCCGGTCACCGTGGCACAGCTGCGGCGGATCGGCAACGAACTGCTGAACATCCATGGTCAACATGACGGCCAGCAACTGCTGGACGAGGAGCAGCACGGCACTTATCTGGATCGCTTCGGGCGAACGGAAACGGTGCTGGCAGCCTATCAGGAAGCATACGCGGCCATGAGCGATCTGCGCGCCCAGATCCGCGCTTTGCAGATGGATGAAGCCGAAAAAGCCAGAAGAGTAGACAGCCTGCATTTCCAAATCGGTGAGCTGGAGCGGGCGGAACTGAAAGCGGGCGAGGAGGAGGAACTTCTGGCTCGACGCAACATCCTGCGGAACGGGGAGAAGTACATTGCGGCGCTTTCCGGGGCAGATTGGTGTCTCTCCGGCGGCGACGATTCCGCCGGCGCTGTGGCACAGCTGCGGGAGGCGGAGTCGGCTATGGCCGGGATCCGCAACTTGGGCGATGACCTTGCTGAACTGTATAAGCGATTGGAAGAACTGCGGTGTGAAGTGTTTGACCTTGCCGAAACAATTCGCGACAAGCGGCAGGAATTTGACTTCTCTCCGGACGAACTGGACGCGGTGGAAAGCCGCAGCGACCAGTTGTATCGCCTGAAAAAGAAATACGGCGCCACTGTTGAGGACATGCTGGACTATCTGGAACGGTGCCGGGCGGAACTGGATGAGATCGAAACGGCCGATGACACCATTCTTCTGCTGGAAACCAAACTGAAAAAAGCGGAGGCTGCCGTATTTGCCGCCGGCGCGGAATTGTCTGCGGTACGAAAGGCCGCAGCGCTGGCACTGGAACAGCGTATTCAGAAAGAGCTGCAGGAACTGGACATGGGAAAGGTTCGCTTTTCCATTGACTTTGCCGAAAAAGAGCCCGCGGCAGACGGTTGCGATGTGATCCGCTTTCTGATGTCCGCCAATGTGGGCGAAGATCTGCGTCCCATTGCAAAGATTGCTTCCGGCGGTGAGCTTGCCCGCATCATGCTGGCGCTGAAAAATGTGCTGGCAGAGCAGGAAGCCGTCAGCACGCTCGTTTTCGATGAAGTGGATACCGGCGTCTCCGGCCGCGCAGCCCAGAAAGTGGCGGAAAAGCTGGCGCAGGTCAGCCGACGCAAGCAGGTGCTCTGCGTGACCCATCTGCCCCAGCTGGCAGCCATGGCGGATGTGCATTTCTCTGTGGAAAAGGGCGAAGCCGGTGGCCGTACTTACACGAAGGTTCTCTGTCTGGACCGGGAACAGCGCAAGGCGGAGCTGGCGCGGATCACCGGCGGCAGCAAGGTGACGGACGCCTTGCTGGAGAGTGCCGGGGAGCTTCTGGACGAGGCGGAACGGTTTCGTAAAGGGATTTGATTGAATGGGGAGAGGCAGTGCTGCCTCTCCTTTTTGTGGAGAAACAAGTTGACCGCGTCCGGTTTTTCCCCTACAATAGACAGCAAGATTTGATGAAATTTGGTGAACCTATGAGCAGTTTCAACGAACGATATATTGCCGCCCGCCGTGTGGTCATTGCCTCCGATCTGCGGAGGCTGAATCCCATGCAGCGCGAGGCGGCCATGACCACAGAAGGGCCACTTCTGCTGCTGGCAGGCGCAGGCAGTGGAAAGACCACCGTTCTGATCCAGCGGGTCTATAACCTGCTGACCTACGGACGGGGCAGCGACAGTGACTTTGTGCCGGAGTGGGTCACAGAAGATGACCTGGCTTTTCTGGAAAGATTTCCCCAGCGCCCCACAGAGGCAGAGGTCGAGCGTGCCCGGCAGCTGTGTGCCGTGGATGTGCCGAGCCCCTGGGAGATCATTGCCATCACCTTTACCAACAAGGCAGCGGGAGAATTGAAAGACCGTCTGGCGGCTCGTCTTGGCCCGATGGCAAACGATATCTGGGCGTCTACATTCCATTCTGCCTGTGTCCGTATTCTGCGGCGGGACATTGACCGCATCGGCTTCGACAAAGACTTTACCATTTACGACACCGATGATGCCAAGCGGGTCATCAAGGACATTCTGAAGGAACTGGATCTGGATGATAAAACCTTCCAGCCCAAGAGCGTACTGGGGATCATCAGCGCCGCCAAGGATCGCTATGAGAGTCCTGAGGCATTTGCCGCCAGCCACAACAACGAGCTGGACTGGAAGATGGCACGGATTGCAAAGATCTATGCCAAATATGCCCAGAAGCTGCGCAGCGCCAATGCGCTGGATTTTGATGACATCATCTACCATACCGTTACGCTCTTGCGGCAGGAGCCGGAAGTACTGGCCTACTATCAGAACAAATTCCGCTATGTGCTGGTGGACGAGTATCAGGACACCAACCATCTGCAATACTTACTGACCAGCCTGCTTGCCGGCGGACAGGAAAACCTCTGTGTGGTGGGCGATGACGACCAGTCCATTTACCGCTTCCGTGGTGCCAACATCGAAAACATCCTGAACTTCGAACAGCAGTATCCCACGGCACGCACCATCCGTCTGGAGCAGAATTATCGCTCCACACAGAACATTCTGGATGCTGCCAATGCGGTGATCCGGAACAATGTGGGCCGCAAGGGAAAGACCCTTTGGACGGACAACGGGACGGGAGATACCGTCACCGTCAAGACCACCTTCAACGAAGCGGACGAGGCTAACTATGTGGTGGGCGACATCGTCATGGGCGTGAACCGAGGACGCAACTTCCGTGAAAATGCCGTACTCTACCGCATGAACGCCCAGTCCAACGCGCTGGAATATGCCCTGAAGCGAAACGGCATCCCCTATAAGGTGGTGGGCGGCACAAAGTTTTTTGAACGCACAGAAGTGAAGGACATGCTGGCCTATCTCTGCGTGCTGAACAATCCGCTGGACGATCTGCGCCTGCGCCGCATCATCAACAATCCGCCCCGGGGCATCGGCACCACAACGGTGGATAAGGTGTCGGCCATTGCAGATGCACAGGGCGCTTCGCTGTATGAAATTTTGCGCAATGCCGATCTGTTCCCCGAATTGAAATCCGCCTGCGCAAAGTTAATGAAGTTTGCCGACCTCATTGACGAACTGCGCCGCGCCGGCGGGACGCTTGCTCTGCCGGAGTTCTATGATGCCGTCTGCGACAAGAGCGGATATGTCCGTGCGCTGGAAGAAAAGAATGACATGGAGAGCCGCGGCCGGTTGGAGAACGTGCAGGAACTGAAATCCAACATTCTCGGCTTTCTGGAACAGGATCCTGAAGATGCGACCTTGTCCGGTTTCCTGAACGAGATCGCCCTATACACCGATCTGGACAGCATGGAAGCAGGAGATAACTGCGTCACCATGATGACGATCCATTCCGCCAAGGGTCTGGAGTTTCCGGTGGTCTATGTGGTGGGCATGGAGGAGGGGATCTTCCCCGGTGTCTCCGCCCAGTACGATCAGGAAGAACTGGAAGAGGAGCGGCGCCTGTGCTATGTGGCCATGACCCGTGCCAAGGAAAAACTGACTTTGACCAATTGCCGTCAGCGCATGCTGTACGGCCGAACCAGCGCCAACCGCGCCTCCCGCTTCCTTGAAGAGATCCCGGAGGATAACAGGCGCTGGGAGAGCAAGCCCCAGCCCCGTTTCGGCGGTATGGAGGAGGATGCCATCTTCGGCGGAGACCGCTACGAGGACGGCTTTGGCGACGGATATTCCGGTCGAGCCTCCGGCGGAAACCACGACAGTGTGCAGACCTATCGGGATACCGGAAGCACTTCCGGAAACCGGACACCTCTGTCCTCTGCAGTAGGCGCGCGCCATGCGGCGGCAGCTTCCGGGACATCTCCCATGCTGCAGTTGAAACAGGGGGATATGGTGACCCACACCGCTTTCGGAAAGGGCATGGTACTGTCCGTCCGTCCTATGGGCGGCGACGCGCTGATCGAAGTGGCCTTCGATACGGTGGGAGCCAAGAAGCTGATGCTGAAGGCGGCCGGGAAACACATGGAAAAACTGTGAGAAAAAGAGCCGATTCCTTTTGGAATCGGCTCTTTTCATGCTTCTTCTGTGTACAGTTCGCCCTCGTTGGCTTCTTCGGCCACGGCTTCAGATTGGGGAAGCTCCGTGGGGAAGCGGACGGATAGAACAGCCTGTGGGAAATTGTAGGAAACGGCGGCGTGCCTCCCTTTTTTCTGTGCTTCGGCTTCCAGTGCGTGTACCAGTTCTGTCAGGATCTCCCGGGTCAGATAGCCGCTCCGCCAATGGAACACGAAGGGGAGGCCTTTTCGAATTGGCATCTGTGAGCGTTTGCAGACGTCTTCGATCTTTGTAAAGGAGAGTTTGCTCTCCCTGTAATAAAAGCGGTCATTCTGCGTACAGGCGGGAACGGGATAGACCACGGGCTGATGGTCACGAAACAGCCGGTCGTCGCCCAGATTGAAGTAATCGTAGCGGATGGTATCGTCCTGCCCCAGAGAGTTATCAAAGGTGGCGTCCAGATGGAAATATTGCCCATCAAGTTTAAGGATGTTCCATGCGTGGCGGTACTTGATGCCCTGTGCGGGATTGGCTTCAGAAATGGCGATGATGCACCACAGTCCCAGCGCATCGCAGAGGATCTTCACGCTTTTGGCGATGCCCTCACATACACCCACGCCTTGCCCCAGCGGACCGATGATCTCGTGAGAATAGGGCTTTTTCAGCTTGTCATACCGCACATTTTGGCATATAAAATCGTGGATGTACCGCTCTTTTTCCAACGGTGTCATGTTCTGCGCCGGTCGGGCAAGTTTGGCGATGCGGGCGGAGAGCGCCTTCTGGTGATCTCTGATCTTGCTCTTTTCAAAGAGATACTCCGGGATCAGTTCCACATGGTCCGCACCGGGATAAAACCGATAGGAAAAGCCGGTGATATAGAAAATTTCCGGGCAGTCCAGCCGCAGTTTGAAAAAAATGTCGGAAAGCTGCCGGCCATCCAGCTTCGGCACAGGAAAGGAGGGGCTCAACGCTGTGAGCCCTGTTTTCATGGCGTGATACGCGCTCTGCTGCGGCTTCGTCAGATGTTGAAAGTAATAGGTTTCCATTCCGTTTCTCCGTCAGCGCTGTGTTTGCGGATACAGAAGCTCCTCGAAGCTCTCGATGAACACATCGCAGAAAGCACGCATTTCCTTCGATTCTGCGTTGAAGTACTGGTCGTACACGCCCACCACCCGCATGCCGGCGGCTCTTGCGCCGCTGCAGGCGGCAAGGCTGTCATCAAATACGGTGCAATCCTGCGGGCGGACGCTGTTTTTCTCCGCGGCGGCCAGCCAGACATCGGGGTGCTTTTTGTGCATGCCGGCCTGCTGGGCGAAGGTGACGTTTTCAAAATACTTCTCCAGATCCAGCTTTTTCAGCGCAGTATAGCAGTGTTCCGGCACACTGGAGGTCACCACCGCCATCCGGCGGCCTTCCGCCTTGCACTGCTTCAAAAAGGAACGCACGCCGGGCTTGATGGGCACCCGGGCGTACATATCACGGGACATCTCCATCCACTCGGCAATGATCTCCTCGCAGGATTCCTCCAGATGGCAGAACTCTTTTGTGAACTCTGCGGCCAGAGGCAGTGCAGTGTGGGCTACGCCTTCGAAATAGGCACGGGAGTAGGGGATGTTCCGCTTGGCCAGAAAATCGATATCCACTTGCTTCCAAACGCCGTTGGAGTCGATGAGGGTCCCGTCCAGATCAAAAAAATACATCAGTGTTCCGTCCTTTCCAGCCAGAAGCGCCAGGGGAAATCCTTTGCTTCCTCTGCATAATCCACGCCGATGCGTAAGCCGCTGCAAATCTGTTCCGCAGGAATCTCCGGGCAGGGAAGCCCTACATCTTCAGGAGACTGGCAGACAAACAGCATATCCCCGGTGAGATCGGCGCCGTTCTGCGCCTTTGTCAGCTGCAAGCCCTGACACACCTTGCCCGGGCCATTCATGAAGTTCTTGCTTCGGTAAGGGGTCATGGGTCTGTCCCCAAAGCGGAGGCGGTGCATGGTCTCCGCGCCGGCTACCGGTTCGATCGCCCGGATCAGTACCGCCGAGGGCTCGCCCTCCGGTTCGGTGACAAAATTCAGGCAATGGTACATGCCGTAAATCAGATAGATGTAGGCGTGTCCCGGCGGGCCGAACATGGTGGAGGTGCGTTCCGTCCGGCGGTAGTTATAGGCGTGACAGGCTTTATCGCAGCGGCCTATATAGGCTTCCGTTTCCGTGATGCGGCCCACTAGGATTTCACCGCTGTCCAGTCGGCGTACCAGATATTTTCCCAGCAGCAGCCGGGCGATCTCAACCGTATCGCCGGAGTAAAAAGAACGGGAAAGTATTGCCATTTTGTCACCTCGGTGTTAAAATCCAATACGCTGCAAGGCTCTGCTTTGCAGTATATCATGGAACAAAATTCGGAGCAAGAGGCATGGGGATGAATCGAGTAAGACAAACTGTGCTGCCGATCCTGGCAGCTTTGATCTGGGGTACCGCCTTTGTGGCCCAAAGCGTCAGCGCGGACCATGTGGGTGCATTTACCTTCAATACCGCCCGCTCTGTTGTGGCATTTTTGTTTCTGCTGGTGCTGTGTCTGCTCCTGCGGGTCAGAGGCCGTACCGTTTCCAAAGAAGCCCCTGCCGGAAACCGGAAAGCGCTGCTTCTGGGCGGCTTTTGCTGCGGCGCTGCGCTGACGGTGGCCTCCTTTTTTCAGCAGAAGGGACTGGAAACCACAAACTCCGGAAAAGCGGGCTTCATTACGGCACTTTACATCGTCATTGTTCCTATTCTTGGCATTTTTCTGAAAAAAAAGGCACCGAAGATCATCTGGTTCTGTGTGCTGCTGGCCGTAGTCGGTCTCTATTGCCTGTGCATCAAAGATGGCTTCAAAGTGACCATAGGAGATTTCTATGTGCTGATCTGCGCGTTCTGCTTCTCCGGTCATATTCTGGTGATCGACCACTTTGGACAAAAGGTGAACGGTGTGGAGCTGTCCTGCGTGCAGTTTTTGGTGGTATCCGTCTTTTCGGGAGTGGGCATGCTGGTGTCCGAAACACCGTCCTGGGAGGCCCTGATGGCCTGCATCGGCCCGATCCTGTATGTGGGCATTTTTTCCAGCGGCGTTGCCTATACGCTGCAGATCTTGGCACAGAAGGACTCCAATCCCACGGTGGTATCCTTGCTGTTGAGTCTGGAATCAGTATTTGCTACGCTGGCAGGGGCGGCGATCCTGCATGAAAAAATGAGCGGCAGGGAGTATTTTGGCTGCGCGCTCATGCTGTCGGCTGTGATTCTGGCACAGCTTCCGACGAGAAAAAGATAAGCAAAGCGGGGAGTGTCCCCGCTTTGCTGTCGTTTGCATGTTATTTGTTTCCGCAGATGCCTGCGCGGCGTTTTCTGTTGGACAAAGACGGAAGATCATGGTATAATACTAAACTGTATTCGTATGTAGCGAGGTGGTATCGTGCGCATCGACATTTTAGGAGTCGGATTCGACAATGTAACCATGCAGGAAGCCATAGATCACGCGGTGGAGCTGCTGCAAGGAGAGGGAACCCATTATGTGGTGACCCCAAACCCGGAGATTGTAGAGGTCTGCCGCGAGGACGCGGAGGCCAAAGAGGCTGTCAACGGTGCTGCGTTGGTGCTGCCGGACGGCATCGGCGTGATCAAAGGTGCCGCCATGCTGGGCACTCCGCTGAAGGAGAGGACTCCGGGCGTTGAGTTTGGCGCGCATCTGGTTGAGAAGATGGCAGAGAAGGGTCTGTCCCTTTATCTTCTGGGCGCAAAGCCCGGCGTAGCAGAACTGGCAGCCAAAAACCTGGCAGAGAAAAATCCGGGGCTGAAAATCGCCGGCGCCCATGACGGCTACTTCAAAGAGGATGATGCTGTTGTAAGCGCTATTCGGGAAAGCGGCGCGGATTGTGTCTTCGTCTGCCTCGGCGCGCCGAAGCAGGAAAAATGGATGAAGAAAAACGGAGCCGCCACGGGCGCAAAGCTGCTGTGCGGACTGGGCGGAAGCATGGATGTTTTCGCCGGAACGGTGGAGCGTGCGCCGAAATTCTGGTGCGACCATAATCTGGAGTGGTTCTACCGCCTGTGCAAAGAGCCGCGCCGTATCGGGCGCATGATGAAGCTGCCGCTGTTTCTGGTACACGTAAGACAGGAGAAAAAACGGAAATGAACGGAAAACTGATCGTATTTGAAGGTACGGACGGCTCCGGAAAGGCCACACAGACAAAATTGCTCTGTCAGGCATTGGAGCGGATGGGTACGCCGTACCGGAAAATTGATTTTCCCAGATACGGAAAGCCCTCTGCCGCCATGGTGCAGGAATATTTGGACGGAAATCTGGGTAAAAAACCCGGTGATGTAAATGCCTACGCCGCATCCATGTTTTACGCCATGGACCGCTTTGCCTCCTACAAGCAGGATTGGGGCGCGTTTTATGAGCGGGGCGGATTGATCGTGGCAGACCGCTATACCACATCCAACGCGGTGCATCAGGCCTCCAAGCTGCCGGCAGGGGAGAGAGATGTCTATCTGGACTGGCTGTTTGACACGGAATACCGCCTGCTGGGGCTGCCCAAGCCGGATCTGGTGATCTATTTGGACATGCCCACCGAGATCACAGAGAAGATGATGCGCCGCCGCGAAGCGGACACCGGCACCCATGCCGATATCCACGAGCAGGACGCGGACTATCTCAAACGCTGCCGCGAGGGTGCAAGAGAAGTGGTCAAGACCTGTGGCTGGACGGTGATCAACTGCGCTGACGGCGACGCCCCCCGCACACCGGAGGACATTCACGCCCAGGTGCTTGACATTGTAAAGGCGATCTTGTGAGCCTGTCCCGGCGCGGCACGGCAAACCGGGACGCTTCCGCGTCCCGATCTGTTAAGTATTCAGCAGCAGCTGCAGCCCTCGTTGCAGCCGCAGCCGCCGTGCCCATGGTGATGTTCCCCGCAGCTGTTTCCGCTGTTGCAGCAGCACAGAAGCAGGATCACAATGATGATGAGCCACAGGCAGGAGCAATCGTTGTTGCCGTTGTTGAAGCACATGAATATCACCTCGCTTTGTGATAGTCTATGCGCAGACGGCAGGCCGGGAGCCTGGCCACTTGAAAATTTACCGGAAAAAGGTTTTGGATTTCTGCCGTTTCGTTGGAAACGGAGATAGGGAGGATTTGATGTCTGGATTCAAAAACGGTGATACCGGCGAGTGGAATGCGGAAAAGGTACGCCGGCAGGAGCAGCATTCCAACCAGAACAAAGGGAACGGCAGACAGCCGCAGCAGAGCGGAAGCCCGCTGCTGAATATGATCCTGTACGCAATGCTGGTGCTGCTGACCTCCGCGGTGCTGGCCAGCGTGGGATGGAAGCTGGCAAGCGACCTCTGCGCATTCAACAAAGGCACCAAAGAGGATACTGTTGTTGTGGAGGTTACAGAAACGGACACGGTCAGTACCGTGGCCGACAAGCTGGAAGAAGCCGGATTGATCGAATACAAATGGTTCTTCAAGCTGTTTGCAAAGTTCGCCAACGCCGATGAAAAGATCGGCATGGGCATCTATACCCTGAACAAGGAGATGGATTACCGCGCTCTGATCGTGGGAATGCGTCCCGGAAGCCCTGTTTCCGAAACGGTGGATGTCACCATTCCGGAGGGCTATACAGTGATGCAAACCATCAAATTGCTGGCCAAAAACGGAGTCAATACCGAGAAAAATCTGCTGGAAGCCGCCAAGACAGCACAGTTTGATTACGATTTTATCGATAATGACTCCAAGGATATTACCCGTCTGGAGGGCTATCTGTTCCCGGACACCTACACGTTCTATGTGGGTCACAACCCCGAAGCTGCGTTGGGCAAGTTCCTGAAAAACTTCAAAAACAAGTACAACTCTCTAGATCCGGAGCTTCTGGCGCAGGCGGAGGCCAATGGTTACACAATGAAAGACATTGTGACGATCGCCTCTTTGATTGAAAAGGAGACGGACGGCAGCGACCGGAAGAAGATCGCCTCCGTCATCTATAACCGGCTCAACGATACCGACGGCAGACACGGCACGCTGGCCATGCTGAACATCGACGCATCGCTGCTGTATGTGCTTCCCGAGGGAACGACCCAGATCACAGCGGCGGACAAAGAGCTGGATTCCCCCTACAACCTCTACAAGTATGCGGCACTGCCGCCCAGCGCTATTGCAAATCCTGGTCTTGCATCTCTGGAAGCCGCGCTTGAGCCGGAGAACACAAGATATTATTACTATGCGCTGGGGAAGGACGGAAAGCATCATTTCTCCAGAACCCTGCAAGAACACAACAACTTCCTGAACAGTGGTAATTATGCTGGATAAGAAACAAATTCCCGAACTGCTGGCACCTGCCGGTGATATGGAGCGGCTGAAAATGGCCGTTCTGTACGGCGCGGACGCCGTATATCTGGCCGGCACGGATTTTGGCATGCGTGCCTTTGCCGGCAATTTTACGCCCGATGAGCTGCGTCAGGCGGTGGACTATGCCCACCGCCATGACGTTCGGGTACACTGCACCATCAACACCATGCCCCGCAACGACGAGATCGTCCGCCTGCCGGAGCATCTGGAGGTACTGAACGAGGCGGGGGTGGATGCCCTGATCGTAGCTGATCTTGGCGCATTCCGCATGGCAGAGAAGTATGCGCCCCGCTGTCAGCGCCACATTTCCACACAGGCCAGTATCTGCAACTATGAAACGGCGCGGGCCTGGCACGATCTCGGTGCTTCCCGTGTGATCCTTGCCAGAGAAGTGGGACTGGAGGAGATCCGCCTCATTCGTGAAAAGACACCGAAAGAGCTGGAAATTGAGGCCTTTGTCCACGGCGCCATGTGCGTGAGTTACTCCGGCCGGTGCCTGTTGAGCAATTACATGACCGGACGGGATTCCAGCCGCGGCGCCTGCGCACAGCCCTGCCGCTATCAATACGCCTTGATGGAGGAGAAGCGCCCCGGCGAATATTTCCCCATCGAGGAGGACGAAAAGGGCACGTACATCCTTAACTCCAGAGATATGTGTATGATCGACCATCTGGACGACCTGATCGATGCCGGACTGAACAGTTTGAAGATCGAAGGGCGTGCAAAATCCGCCTATTATGCGGCCATTGTCACCGGCGCCTATCGCCATTGTCTGGATGCCGCTGCCGCCGGACTGCAGGCAGACCCCGTTTGGCGCGACGAAGTGGACCATGTGAGCCATCGTCCCTATTCCACCGGGTTCTACTACGGATATCCCGGACAGTTTTACGAAAACTCCCGCTATATCAGGGAGTGGCAAGTGGTTGCCCTTGTCACGGAGTGTGACGAGGAGGGCAACGCAGTTCTCTCTCTGCGCAACAAATTCCGTACCGGCGATGAGGTGGAACTGGTCGGTCCGAACCTGCGTCCCTTCTCCATAACTGCACCTGCCATGCAGGACGAGGATGGAAATGTGCTGGACGAGCCCCGGACGCCCCAGATGGTGTTCCGCATGAAGCTGCCTCGTTCCGTACCCCCCATGACACTGGTGCGCCGTGCCGTGGAGCTGTCTGCGAAGGATGTATAACAGCATAAAAAGACCGCCGGAGATTTTCTGGCGGTCTTTTTCCTTATTTTCCAAGAACTTCGTGACGGACAAAATCAAAGGCGGCGTCCTCACCCTCGTCCCGCAGAACAATCAGCATCCGCTCCAGCAGTTCTGCTGTGGCAGGGTGGAGCAGCAAGCGGCGGTCTTTGCCTCGCAGGAAGAAGCTGTAAGGATCACCCGGCTGAAAGTCCGCGCCCCGATAGACCTTGCTGGCGGCAAGACGGTCGCAAAACATTTCCGCCACGTATTTTTTTGGCATCTCCACCCCATCGATGCCGATGCCGCTGGGGCTGTAATCCGTCCAGTACTCGAAGTGGTGGCGGTTGCGCCCCTTGTGGTGGATCCAGGCTTCGCTGTATCCGAACAGCCTGCGCTGCTGGTCGTTGGGGCTGCGGTCGCCCTGAAAGTATTTCACGCCCGCCAAAAACTCAACAGGGGAGTATTTGGACAGATCGTGGGTTAAACCTTGCCAATACAGCCCCAGCCGGAAGCAATACTTCCGCACCAGCGCCCTGTGGCGATTCACCGTCTTCAAATGTGCAAAAAAACGCACAGTGCTCACCTCGTGTCCCGAATTAAAAGCAGTATACCATATCCCGCAGGAAAATACGAGGTATTTTTGATCGACTTCATATCTGTTGCGGATGCAACTGACGTCGACCGGTTTTCTTTGTAAAATATGGAAAAACATAAGGAGGGATCCCAATGCAGTGGTTCTTTTTGATCGGAGTCGGCGTGATTCTCGTTGTCGGCGCGTGGTTCTGGGGCAATGCCAGCGATCCGAAAAAAGGCGGTGCTATGGGCTGCTGCCATTGCGGACAGTGCATTGCCTCCGGCGAGTGCGTGATGCGCAGAAATCTGCAGAAGAAACTGCAGGAAAAGCAGGTGAAAGAGACGGCTTCTTCTTGACAAACGGGTCAAAACCGATATAATAATGACGACCCATATGTCAAACGCAAGGACAAAGCCAGTTTTGCTGTGCCGGTCGAAGCGAGAGGGGAGACGGTGAAAGCCCCTTGGCCTTGAGCCGCAAAACAGCCACTTTGGAGCAGTCCGCGACGAGCGGAACGGTTCATTCCCGTTATCGAATGGCTAAGATGCTTTCCGAACGGAAAGATAATTAGGGTGGTACCGTGAAGCAAGTCTTCGCCCCTAAAACGGGGGGCGGAGACTTTTTATTTTTGTAACCAAATATCCATATATACTTTTAGGAGGACACAACGATGGCACATCCCAACCACGGGCTGAACGAACTGCGCGAGATGTTCCTGAGCTACTTTGAGAGCAAGGGTCATCTGCGTCTGCCCAGCTTTTCCCTGATCCCCCAGAACGACAAATCCCTGCTGCTGATCAACTCCGGCATGGCACCCATGAAGACCTGGTTCACCCGGGAAGAAGAGCCTCCCCGCAACCGCGTCTGCACCTGCCAGAAGTGCATCCGCACCGGCGACATCGAGAATATCGGCAAGACCGACCGCCACGGTACCTATTTTGAGATGCTGGGCAACTTCTCCTTCGGCGACTACTTCAAGAAGGAAGCCATCCCGTTCTGCTGGGA
This sequence comes from Oscillospiraceae bacterium, assembly GCA_015068025.1. GTDB lineage: Bacteria > Bacillota > Clostridia > Oscillospirales > Oscillospiraceae > Oscillibacter. Next base: position 25,451 of record SVLH01000001.1, read on the forward strand.
GTTCCTGACGGAAGTGGTGGGGCTGGAGAAAGACCGCCTGTATCCCTCCATCTATCTGGATGACGAGGAGGCCTTTGAGATCTGGAACAAGGACATCGGCATCCCCGCGGAAAACATCTTCCGCTTTGGCAAGGCCGATAACTTCTGGGAACACGGCGCCGGCCCCTGCGGCCCCTGCTCCGAGGTCTACTACGACCGCGGCATTGAGTTTGGCTGCGGCAAGGAAGGCTGCACTGTGGGCTGCGAATGCGACCGCTTCATCGAGGTCTGGAACAACGTGTTCTCCCAGTTCAGCAGTGACGGCGAAGGCAACTACGCCGAACTGCAGCAGAAGAACATTGACACCGGCATGGGTCTGGAGCGCCTTGCCTGCGTGTGCCAGAACGTCGGCTCTCTGTTCGAGGTCGACACCGTGATGAATATCACCAGGAAAGTCTCCGAGATCACCGGCGCCACCTACAAGGAGGACGCAAAGAAGGACGTTTCTCTCCGCGTCATCACCGACCACATTCGCTCCGGCGTGATGATGATCTGCGACGGCGTGCTGCCCTCCAACGAGGGCCGCGGCTATGTGCTGCGCCGTCTGCTGCGCCGCGCTGCCCGCCACGGCAAGCTGCTGGGCGTGAACCGTCCCTTCCTGTTTGAGGTTATCGAGACCGTCGTTCGTGAAAACGAGATCGCCTATCCCGACCTGCGCGAAAAGCAGGGCTATATCACCAAGGTCATCCGCACCGAGGAAGAAAACTTTGCCAAGACCATTGACGGCGGCATGAAGATCTTCAGCGAACTGCTTTCTGCACACAAGGAGAAGGGCGAGACCGTGTTCTCCGGCGCAGATGCCTTCAAGCTGTATGATACCTACGGTTTCCCCGTTGACCTGACCGCCGAAATGGTGGAGGAAGAGGGGATGACGCTGGACCGTGCCGGCTTCGACGCCGAAATGGAAGCGCAGCGCATTCGTGCCCGTAAGGCCCGCGAGGCTCTGGGCGATCTGGGCTGGGCCGGTATCGAGTTTGGCTCCGAGATGCCCGCCACCGAGTTTATCGGCTACGACCGCACCGAGGCCGAAGGCAAGGTTCTGGCGCTGGTGGTGGAGAACGAGCTGGCAGAGACTGTAATGCCCGGTGTGGACGCCATCCTTGTGCTGGATCAGACGCCCTTCTATGCCGAAATGGGCGGGCAGGTGGCCGACCACGGTGTGATCACCTGCGGCGAGGCCAGATTTGAGGTCAACAATGTCCTGAAGAACAAGGGCGGCAAGTTCATGCACTACGGCAAGGCCGCCGGCGGAAGCTTTAAGGTGGGCGACACCGTTACGGCTTCCATCGACACCGAGCGCCGCCGCGCCATCATGCGTGCGCACTCCACCACCCATCTGCTGGACGCCGCCCTGAAAAAGGTTCTGGGCGACCACGTCCATCAGGCGGGTTCTCTGGTGGAGCCTGACCGCATCCGCTTCGACTTTACCCACTTTGAGAGCATCACCCCCGAACAGCTTTCCGAGATCGACCGCATCGTCAACGATGCCATTCTGGAGGGCTACGATGTGGTGACCGAGATCCTGCCCATCGAAGAAGCCAAGAAGAAGGGCGCCGTGGCCGTCTTCGGCGAGAAGTACGGCGAGACCGTGCGTGTCGTGGAGATGGGCGACTTTTCCATGGAGTTCTGCGGCGGTACCCATCTGGATAATACCGCAAAGGCCGGTATGTTCCGCATCAAGTCCGAGGGCAGCGTCGCCTCCGGCGTGCGCCGCATCGAGGCCACTGTGGGCAAGCAGACTGCCGAGACCATCAACCAGAATCAGCAGATTCTGCTGCACCTGGCACAGCTGTTCAAGACCAACGTGGGCGAGATCGAAAATCGCATTCAGCAGCAGATGACCGAGATGAAGGAACTGAAGACTGCGCTGGACAAGTTCAAGGCAGAGGCCTCTCTGGGCGAGGCGCGCCAGTTCCTGCTGAGCGCCAAGGATGTGGGCGGCTTGAAGGTCGTCACCGCCAACCGCGGCGGTCTGGACGCCAACGCCTTGCGCCAGATGGGCGATTTCCTGCGGGATAAGGAACCCGGTGTTGTGGCGGTGCTGTCCTCCGTCAACGGCGATAAGATCACTTTCCTGGCCGTCTGCGGCGCAGAGGCCGTAAAGCGCGGCGTCAAGGCCGGTGATCTGGTGCGTGAGGTCTGCACCATCTGCGGCGGCAAGGGCGGCGGCAAGCCCGACAGCGCTATGGGCGGCGGCAGCGATGTGCTGAAGTTGGACGATGCGCTGGCTTCCGTGGACGATTTCGTGGCTTCCAAGCTGGGTTGATTCCATAAACGCCGAACGGGACGGCTTTTGCCGTCCCGTTCTTTTTGTTGCAAAACTTTGGTTTTGGTAGTAAAATGAAGTTATCAAACAAAGGAGGTTCCCGGAATGTCTGATTGCTTATTCTGTAAGATCGCAACAGGGGAGATCCCCAGCAGCAAGGTCTATGAGGATGACCTGTGCTATGCGTTCTATGATATCGCCCCCCAGGCACCCACCCACTTTCTTGTGATCCCCAAAGCGCATATCGGCTCTGTGGCCGAGGTGTGCGGGGAGAACAGCGCTGTGGTGGCCCACATCTTTGAGGTCATTGCCAAGGTAACTGCAGAACTGGGTCTGGACAGCTATCGTGTGGTGTCCAACATCGGCGAACGGGCGGGACAGAGCGTGTTCCATCTGCATTTCCATGTCCTGGGCGGACGGGATATGACCTGGCCTCCGGGTTGATTGATCCGTCGTTGAAGAAAGAAGCAGCGCTGTGCAAACAGCGTTGCTTTCTTTTTCTTTATGCGATATAATGTCACTACCTAACCAAATGGTTAGGTTTGCGCATATACTAACTAACCAAATGGTAACCTCTCTATGAGGTGATTTGCTTGTATTTGCGCAGATTTTATGATTTAAGAGAAGATAATGACCTTACAAAAAAAGCTGTTGCTACGTATTTGGGAATTCATCCTACTGTGTATAGCCGCTATGAAAGCGGAGCACGGGATTTTCCCTTGGAGATTGTAGTAAAACTGGCCGATTTTTACCGGGTCAGCACGGACTATCTGCTGGGCAGAACGGACGACCCCGCACAGCCCAAGCGATGAGAGTTCTTGCAACCTTTACTGCCAGCTTTGCCGCGGGCATCTTCCTTGCACAGTATCTGCTGCCCTTCGAATGGCTGCTGCCCAGTGCGGCGGTCTGCTTTGTGCTGGCCTGCGGACGGATCTTCCTGCGCGGAAAGACGGGGCGCCGCCTTTTGCTGATCGGCGTGGGGCTTGCGCTGGCTCTCGGCTGGAACTGCCTGCATACCCTGAAAGTTCAACAGCCGGCTGTGGCTTTGAGCGGCAGCAGACAGACTGTGGTCATGACGCTTTGCGAATATGCCACACCCACGGAAAACGGCGCTAAAGCGACGGTGCGGGCGGAGGACATTCCGGGAAAGCTGGTCTATTACGGAGATCCGGCGCTTCTGGAGCTGCGCCCCGGCCAGACGGTTACCGATGATGTCTATCTGGAAAATGCCGCCTGTATCCGCGAGGAGGATGTGACTGCCTTTACCTCAAAAGGCGTGTTTCTGCTGGCCTATTCCCGTGGCGAAGCTGTATTTGGGGAGGGGAGCATGACCTCTCTGCGCTGGTGGCCGGCACGAATGGGCAGAGCCATGCAGGAGAGGCTGGCGGTGCTGTTTGAGGGAGATATCGCCGCATTCATGACCGCCCTGCTGACAGGCGATAAATCCGGCCTATCCGTGCAGGCCTCTGCCGACCTTTCCGAGGCAGGTCTGTATCATATCCTCGCGATCTCCGGTATGCACTGCGGCTTTTTGCTGACGATGGTGACTGCATTGGCAGGGAAGCAGCGCAGACGACTGATTGCTGCAACGATGATCCCGCTGCTGGCGTTTTATGCAGTTCTGACGGGCGGCAGCCCCTCGGTGCTGCGTGCGTGTGTGATGCTGATTCTGTTTCTTGCCGCCCCGCTGTTTGGAAGGGAAAGCGACGCACCAACCGCTCTGTTTACCGCGCTGTTTCTGATTCTACTGGTCAACCCCTTTGCTGCGGCTTCTGTGAGTTTGCAGATGTCTTTTGCCGCCATGGCCGGTATCCTCTGGCTGACGCCGCGGCTGTATCGACTGATCACCGGAGGCAAAAAAACTGGCAAGGTATTTTCCTTTATTGCAACTGGAATTTCAACGACGATCGGTGCCATGGTCTTTACTGCACCGCTGTCTGCGCTGTACTTTGATACCTTCCATCTCATTTCTGCTTTGAGCAATCTGATGTGCCTGTGGGCGGCCACCCTTGCGTTCATCTTTGGTCTTGCCGCCACGGCTGCGGCCTTTTTGTTCCAGCCGCTGGGGCTTTTGATCGCGGTGTTGCCGCGTGTTCTGGCCGGGCTCATCCTCGCGGCCGCCCATGTTCTGGCGGCGATCCCCGGTCATGCGATCTATTTTACGAATCCGTATCTGAAATACTGGCTGGCTTTTCTCTATGTGCTGTTTACCGCAGCGTATTTGCTGCGTGGCGGCAGAAGAAAATATGTCTTGGCGACAGTACTTGCTGCGGCTATGCTGGTGGTCACCCTTTGGTTGGGGCAGAACCGGTACAGCGCGGCTCTGGATGCCGTGGTTCTGGATGTGGGGCAGGGGCAATGTGTTCTGCTGAAGTCGGAGGACGAATTTGCACTGGTGGACTGCGGCAGTGCAAACAGCTGGTACGACCCCGGCACCATTGCCAGCCAGCATCTGCGATCTGCCGGCTGTACGGAACTGGACTACCTCATCCTGACGCATTTCGATGCCGACCACACCAACGGCATTTCGGATCTTTTGAGCCGCATGACGGTGGAAACGGTGTTGATCCCGGAAAGCGACGATGAATTGCTGGCGGAACTGGACGCATTCGGCGTTTCCGTGGAAACGATCTATGATCTCCGCACGCTGGAGTTCGGCCTTGCGGAATTGACGATCTTTCCTCCGGTGGGAGAGGGGGATGACACCAACGAACGCGGTCTCTCGGTGCTGGCCTCTGCGGGAGAGCAGGATCTCCTTCTGACGGGCGATATGTCCACCGCCACGGAAAAGCGCCTGCTGAAGCAATACCGTCTGCCGGATATCGAAGTTCTGATGGCGGGACATCACGGCTCCAAACACTCTACCTCCACAGCCCTGCTGGACGCCCTGAAGCCGGAAACCGTCTGCATCAGCGTCGGCAGCAACAACTACGGCCATCCGACCGCGGAAGTATTGCGGCGTCTTGCGGAACGCGCCTGCGTGGTATATCGGACAGATCTGCACGGCACCGTCCGCATTTCCCTGAACGACTGAACGAAGGAGAGCATCATGGCAAAGCAGACAAGTGACACGAAGAAAACCGGAGCGCTTCAAAAACTGAAAGCAGACCTTGCCTCCGGAACGGTCGGCTGTGCATACGTTTTCCACGGGGAGGAGAGCTACCTGCGGGAATACTACCTGGGAGAGCTGCGCAAAACGCTGGTTCCCGCGGGCTTTGAGGAGTTCAACTACCACCGTCTGGAAGGAAAGGATCTGACCGCCCAGACCCTCTCCGAAATCGCGGAGGCCATGCCCATGATGGCAGAACGCACGCTGGTGGTGGTGACGGATCTGGACCTGTTCAAGATGCCCGAGGATCAGAGGGAGCGCATGATCGCCTTCTTCGAGGACATCCCGCCCTATTGCTGTGTGGTGTTCGTGTACGATACCATCCCCTATAAGCCCAACGGCACCATGAAGAAGCTGAACAAGACCATCGGCGACCATGTGCAGGTGGTGGAGTTCAAGGCGGCGGACAGCAGCGACCTGATTCCGTGGATCGTGCGCCGCTTCCGGGCGCTGGATAAGGACATCGACCGTGCAGCGGCCGAATACCTGATCTTCCTCTGCGGCGGGCTGATGACCGGCCTTGTGCCGGAGATCCAGAAGATCGCCGCCTACGCCAAGGGAAAGACCATTACCCAGAAAGACATCGACGCCGTGGCAGACCCTGTGCTGTCCGCAGAGACCTTTAAGCTGGCGGATGCTGTCATCAAGGGGGAGCGGGACAGAGCGGCCTCTATTCTGGGGGATCTGCTGAAAATGCAGACAGAGCCCTTCATGATCCTCGGCGCGCTGGGCAGCCAGCTCCGCCGTCTGTATACCGCCCGCATCGCCATCGACAGCGGCAAGGACAAATATTGGGTCATGGAGCTATGGGGGATGAAAAGCGACTATCAGGCAAAGATCCTGCTGTCCGCCGCCAGGCAGGCCACCTCCGACTGGTGCGCCGATGCGGTGAAGCAATGTCAGGTTTTGGATCGAAGAATGAAAAGCGAAAAGGGAATTGACGGAGCAGGCGAATTGAAACTGCTCCTGGTGCGGCTGGGAGCGCGGCGCACATGAGGAGACCGATCCGGGAAGTCATCGTGGTGGAGGGCCGCTACGATAAAAACACACTGCTGCAGGTGGTGGACGCTACCGTCATCACGCTGGGTGGATTTGCGGTGTTTGACGACAGGGAGAAGCTGGCTTTCCTCCGTCGTCTGGCGGAGAAGCAGGGCATCATCGTGCTGACGGACAGCGACGGCGCCGGCTTTATGATCCGCAATTACCTGAAAGGTGCGCTGCCCAAGGAACTGGTGAAGCAGGCCTATATTCCCGATGTCAGCGGCAAAGAACGCCGCAAGCGTCATGGCGGTAAAGAGGGGAAGCTGGGCGTGGAAGGCATGAAACCGGAGATCCTGTTGGAAGCTCTGCGGCGTGCCGGCGCCACCTTTCTGGACGAAAGCGGGACGGAGAGCACACCAGCAGGAGAGCCCATTACAAAAACCGACCTGTTCCTCTGGGGTCTTTCCGGCGGAGTGGGCAGTGCGGACAAGAGAAGTGCACTGCTGAAAAAGCTGGAGCTTCCGGAGCACCTGACGGCAAACGGCTTGCTGGACGCCCTGAATCTGCTTTACAGCAGAGAGGAAGCCGAGAATCTGATCCATGAACTTTAGCAAGATACAGAGCCACCGGGAACAGTGGCTCTGTATCTTCTTTTTTCGACACTTTCGACATTCTTCGACAAATCCCGACAAGGCGCCGGTGATATGCTGTCGGATGAGGAGGGGAATGCTTTGAAACGAACACTTTTCGCTACGGCCATCTGCCGCGGTCTGCCGATCCGGTATTACCTGTTGCTACAGAAAAAGGCGGCAGGATACTCTTACGGTATCCGGGTGGAATATAACGGAGAATCAGTGACTGCGGCAGGTCTGAGCCTGTCGGAAATGAAGATCCGGCAGTTGCTTGGCACTTTGGTGCGAGGATGCGTGACGCCGGTGTCAGTACCGGACATTTTGCAGGACTGGCTTTTGGAGTGAAATACTTGCTTTTTTCCTGCGAAGTCTGTATAATACAAGCCTATGCTGAAATTGACCTGAAGGAAGGATTGACAGCTTATGGCAGAAGAGATCAAGACCATGCAGGAAGAAGTTTCCGAAAGCCGGAACTTTATCCATGCGTTTATCGAGGAGGATCTGGCTCCCGGCGGACAGTATGAGGGCAGACAGATCCACACCCGTTTTCCGCCCGAGCCTAACGGCTATCTTCACATCGGCCACTGCAAGGCGCTGACCATCGACTTTGGTACCGCAGAGAAGTTCGGCGGCATCTGCAACCTGCGCTTTGACGATACCAACCCCGCCAAGGAGGACACCGAATTCGTCGACGCCATTCAGGAGGACATCCACTGGCTCGGTTTTGACTGGGATGACCGGATGTTCTACGGTTCCGATTATTTCGAGAAGACCTACGAACTGGCCGTCGGCCTGATCAAAAAGGGTCTGGCCTATGTCTGTGAGCTGACGCCCGATGAGTTCCGCGAATATCGCGGCAGCATCGGCGTGCCCGGCAAGTCACCCTGGCGCGACCGTCCCATCGAGGAGAGCCTGGATCTGTTTGAACGCATGCGCAACGGCGAGTTCCCCGAGGGAAAGTATACCCTCCGTGCCAAGATCGATCTGGCCAGCGGCAACTTCAATATGCGCGACCCGGTCATCTACCGTATCCGCTATATCGAGCATCACCGTCAGGGCACCAAGTGGTGCATTTTCCCCATGTACGACTTTGCCCACCCCATTCAGGACGCTTTGGAGGGCATTACCCATTCTCTCTGCTCTCTGGAGTACGAGGCACACCGCCCCCTGTACAACTGGGTTATTGAAAATACGGACGTTCCCAGCCGTCCCCGCCAGATCGAGTTTGCACGCCTTGGCATCAACTATACCGTCATGAGCAAACGCAAGCTCCGCCGTCTGGTGGAGGAGAGCCGCGTTTCCGGTTGGGACGATCCCCGCATGCCCACCCTGTGTGGCCTGCGCCGCCGCGGCTACACCGCCAAGTCCATCCGCAATTTCTGCGAGCGCATCGGCGTTTCCAAGGCCGATTCCACCGTGGACTACGGTTTTCTGGAGCATTGCCTGCGTGAGGACCTGAACGAGACCGCCGAGCGCGTTATGGGCGTTCTGCATCCCATCAAGCTGACCATCACCAACTATCCCGAGGGTCAGAGTGAGACGGTGACTGTGGAGAACAACCCCGTGGATCCCGCCTCCGGCACCCGCGAAGTCACCTTCTCCCGCGATCTCTGGATCGAGGCAGACGACTTCCTGGAAGTCCCTGTGCCCAAGTATAAGCGTCTGTATCCCAGCGGCCCCGAGTGCCGTCTCAAAGGCGCCTATCTCATCACCTGCACCGGCTACGTGAAGGACGAGGAGGGCAACATTATCGAAGTCCTGTGTGAGTACGATCCCGACAGCCGCGGCGGCGATCCCGCCGACGGCCGCAAAGTCAAGGGCGCCACCATCCACTGGGTGGATGCCGCAACCGCCGTGGACGCGGAAGTCCGTCTGTATGACTACCTGTTCACAGATGCCGATCCCGACGGCGCGGACAAGGACTTTATCGACTGCCTGAATCCCGCCTCTTTGGAGACTCTCTCCGGCTGTAAGGTGGAGGCCGGTCTCCGCAAGGAGGCAGAGGCCTACGAACAGACCGAAAAGAAGGGAAAGACCGCACCGTCCTTCCAGTTCATGCGTCTGGGCTATTTCTGCTTTGACAGCAAGGATTCTTCTCCGGATCACATGGTATTCAACCGCAGTGTTTCCCTGAAAGACAGCTTTAAGAAATAAAAGAGAGCGGCGTCGTCTGACGCCGCTCTCTTTGTATCAAAGATCGAGTTTTTCTTCCAACCGATAGAAGGTAAACGTACCGCTGCCCAGCAGAGCGCCGTTTTGATCGGTGACGCGGACATCGAATACACAGAGGGTCTTTCCGGCTTTCACTTCCTGTGCCTCGGCTGTGAGCTGGTCGCCCGGATTTGCGGAACGGAAATAGTTGTATGTGGCATTTACCGTCACCGCCAGATACCCGCAGGTAGCCATAGCCGTTCCGGCGGCATGATCCGCCAGTGTAAAGTAAACACCGCCATGGGCACGGCCGATGGGGTTCAGGTCATCCTCACCGATGCTCTTGCTGACACGGCTGTACCCGGGACGGATCTCCTCCACGGTGATCCCCATTCTTTCCGTGAATCGACTGCAATTCTGGCGAAAGGCCTTCAGTTTTTCAAAATCCATGGGGGAACACTCCTTTTCCGTAGTGGCACCATTGTACGCCTTCCTGCGAAAAAGGTCAATTCGGGAATCAGATATTCCGTTTGATGGTGTTGATGGCGCCCTTTTCCAGTCTGGAGACCTGCGCCTGCGAGATGCCCACCTCGGCAGAAACCTCCATCTGCGTTTTTCCCTCGTAAAACCGCAGGGAGAGGATGCGTCGTTCCCGTTCGTCCAGCCGTTCCAGCGCATCTTTTAATGCAATGCGGTCTGTCCAGAGTTCATCCGTGTTTTTTCTGTCGCTGACCTGATCCATCACGCAGATGGCATCACCCCCGTCGGAATAAACAGGCTCATAGAGGGACACCGGGTCCACGATGGCGTCCATGGCAAAGACCACTTCCTCCCGAGGAATATCCAGTTCCTTGGCAATCTGCTCTACGGTGGGTTCCCGCTGTGTCTCCGCCAGAATGCGATCCCGTACCTGCAAAACACGGTATGCGGTATCCCGCATACTGCGTGATACGCGAATGGCGCTGTTGTCCCGCAGATATCGCCGGATCTCGCCGATAATCATCGGAACACCATAGGTGGAAAATCTGACCGGCTGATTGATGTCAAAGTTATCGATGGCCTTAATCAGTCCTACACAGCCCACCTGAAACAGATCATCCACCTGTTCTCCGCGTCCGGAAAACCGCTGGATCACAGACAAAACCAGACGCAGATTGCCTTCGATCAGCTGCGTTCTGGCCTCCTGATCTCCATCCTTTGTCCGACGCAGAAGCTCCATGGTTTCGTCGTTTTTCAGAACCTTCAGCTTTGCGGTGTTTACCCCTGCGATCTCGACCTTCCCCAGCATCAAAAGACACCCTCCTGCTTCCTGAAACCTTTTGGGAAAAGTATGGACGCAGGGAGTTTTTCCTATACTGGAAGCTTTTGTCGCATTCTGAAAAACGAAAGACGCGCGCGGTGATAGGACATCATCGTCCCCGCATAGGCTTTTTTCGGGAGGGATGTGTGATGCAGTGCAGGATTCGTGATTTACGCTGCAAGGAAGTCATCAATATCTGCGACGGCTGCCGCCTCGGTCTGGTGTCGGATGTGGATGTCAGGATTCCGGAAGGGCAGGTGGTGGCCATTGTGGTCAATGGACCCTACCGGTTTTTCGGACTGTTCGGCAGGGGAGAGGAGTACTACATTCCCTGGGAGTGCATCCAGCGTATCGGGGATGACATCATTCTCATCGACAAGCCGTTTCAGCGACGGGACCCCATTCCGGAACACAAACGCAGACGAAAGTTCTGAAAAAGAGAAAAATACGGAAAGACCTCCTGATTTTCAGGAGATTTTTCCGTATTTTTGCTTATTTTTTTGGAAAAAATGCTTGCATTGTACTTTGCTGCTGTGGTATTATATTTCAGCATTCCGCACGGTGCGTCGACTTTCTGTCTGTGCCATACAGGTTGGCAGGGGGGATGAAGCCGCCGGAGGTAAAAACTAAATTTGATTTGGAGGAACACACAACAATGGCATCTAACGTCGTATCCATGAAAGCCCTGCTGGAAGCAGGCGTCCACTTCGGTCACCAGACCCGTCGCTGGAACCCCAAGATGGCTCCCTACATTTACACCGAGCGCAACGGTATCTATATCGTTGACCTGCAGAAGACCGTCCGCAAGCTGGAAGAGGCTTACAGCTTCGTCCGCGAAGTTGCCCAGAACGGCCAGTCCATCCTGTTCGTCGGCACCAAGAAGCAGGCCCAGGACGCCATCCGCGAGGAGGCTCTGCGCTGCGGTCAGTACTATGTCAACGCTCGCTGGCTGGGCGGCATGATGACCAACTTCAAGACCATGCGTACCCGTGTGGATCGTCTGAACCAGCTCAAGACCATGCAGACCGACGGCACTTTCGATATGCTGCCCAAGAAGGAAGTCATGAAGCATCTGGGCGAGATCGAGAAGCTGGAGAAGTATCTGGGCGGCGTGAAGGATATGAAGACCCTGCCCGGCGCTCTGTTCATCGTTGACACCCGCAAGGAGCGCAACGCCATCGCCGAGGCTCACAAGCTGGGTATCCCCGTTGTGGCTATCGCCGATACCAACTGCGATCCCGATGAGATCGATTACGTCATCCCCGGCAACGACGACGCGATTCGCGCCATCAAGCTGATCTCCTCTGTCATGGCCAACGCCGTTCTGGAAGGCAAGCAGGGTGAGCAGATCGAGGCCGTCGAAGAGAAGGTCGAGGACGCCGAGTAATCAACGCTTCAAGCGCGATGCGCTTTTGATATCAATAAAATTGGAGGATATAAAAATGGCTTTTACCGCAGCTGATGTTAAGAACCTGCGCGAAATGACCGGCGTGGGCATGATGGATTGCAAGAAGGCTCTGGCCGAGGCTGATGGCAACATCGACAAGGCTATCGAATATCTGCGCGAAAAGGGTCTGGCCGCTTCCGCAAAGAAGGCCGGCCGTATCGCCGCCGAGGGTATGGCCTACGCCGCCGTGATCGACGGTGTTGGCGTTGTGGTCGAAGTGAACGCCGAGACCGACTTCGTCGGCAAGAACGAGAAGTTCGTCGACTTCGTCAAGGGCGTTGCCGCTGTCGTCGCCAAGGAAAATCCCGCTGATCTGGACGCTCTGATGGCCGCCAAGTACAACGACACCCTGACCGTTGAGCAGCAGCAGCAAGAGATGGTTCTCGTCATCGGCGAGAACATCAAGGTTCGCCGCTTTGCCCGTTTCGCCGACGGTGTTTCCGTGGCCTATGTCCACGCCGGCGGCAAGATCGGCGTTCTGGTCAACCTGGAGACCAACCTCACCGCCGAGCAGGTGGAAGAGGCCGGTAAGGACGCCGCCATGCAGATCGCCGCTCTGAACCCCCGTTTCTGGGATAAGTCCCAGGTTACCGACGAGGTTCTGGAGGCCGAGAAGAAGATCATGATGGTCCAGATGGCCAACGATCCCAAGATGGCCAATAAGCCCGAGCAGGTCATCGAGAAGATCGTTGTCGGCAAGCTGAACAAGTTCTATTCTGAGAACTGCCTGCTGCAGCAGGAGTTCGTGAAGGACAACAACTTCACTGTCGAGCAGTATATCGCTTCTGTTGCCAAGGCACAGGGCGGCACCATCACTTTCAAGAACGCCGTGCGCTTCGAGAAGGGCGAGGGCATCGAGAAGAAGGAAGAGAACTTCGCAGCCGAGATCGCTTCCATGGTGAAGGGCTAATTACCCATTTCCGAAACGAAACAGAGGCAGACGCATCTCGCGTCTGCCTCTTTCTTTTTTCCGGTAAGGAACTTTCGCGCTGTCTGCGGAAAAACTGTCCATTCAACAGGGTTTTTCTTGTATTTAGTGTTTGAATCTGGTATAATGCAACTATATTTTGGGTTATTGTGACTGGAGATACCATGCTGCATTATTTACGGGAGCTGTTGCAGGCTCTGGATATCGGCTCGCTGCTGGACGCACTGCTGCGCGTTGCCGCGGTGCTGTTGTGCCTGACGGTGCATGAGACCTGCCACGGACTGGCAGCATATATGTTGGGCGACCCCACCGCAAAGCGGATGCGCCGCCTTTCTTTCAATCCGCTGCGCCATATCGACTGGTTCGGTCTGGCGATGATGTTCTTTGCTGGCTTTGGCTGGGCAAAACCCGTGCCGGTGGATGATCGCTATTTCAAAAAACCGAAGCTTGGCATGGCGCTGACCGCGCTGGCAGGCCCGCTTTCCAATCTGGTGCTGGCAGTTTTGCTGATCCTTACCAGTAAACTGGTATACCTTTACATCCCTTATTCCACAGGAGTTGAACTGCTGTTCAGCTTCCTGTTATATGTGGCAGCACCGCTCTCTGTTGGTCTCGGCCTGTTCAATCTGCTTCCCATCCCTCCGCTGGACGGATCAAAGCTGTTTGCGGCGTTCCTTCCCGACCGGGCATACAACAAACTGATGTACTACGAGCGTTACGGCATTTTGGTGCTGCTTGCGCTGTCCTATTTTGGCGTGATGAGCAGCTTCATCAGTGATGCCATCGTCTCCGTTTACATGTTTCTCTTTACCCTGATTTATTGAGGTGGACTGTTTGGAAAATCCTGTATACAAACTGGAAAAAGTGGTTCGCTCCCGCAGCGAGGAAATGCAGGACTTTGAGGGGCCTCTGGATCTGATTCTTTTCCTGCTCGGAAAGAATAAGATGGAGATTCAGGACATCTCCATTTCCCTGATCTGCGACCAGTACATCCTCTGGCTGGAACAGCGCCAGAAGCTGGATCTGGAGGTTGCCAGCGAATTTGTTACCATGGCCTCCCATCTGGTATATATCAAGACCCGCATGCTGCTTTCCATCGAGGACGAGGAGGCACAGAGCGAAATGGACGCCCTGATCCAGTCGCTGGAGGAGCGCAAACGGAACGAAAATTACGTCCGCGTAAAAATGATGGCGCAAAGACTGGAACCCATGAGCGAGTTCGGCCGGAACATCCTGACCCGAAATCCGGAGCCCGTGAAGCGCGGAAAGATCTACGAATACGATCAGGAGAAAGCGGATCTCGTCCTTGCTATGGCGGAGATCCAGAACCGTGCAGAACGAAGCCTGCCCCCACCGAAAACCTCGTTCCAGGCCATCGTGCAGCACGAACCCTATCCGGTGGCGAGCAAGGCAAGAGAGATCCTGCGACACATTCGTGAAAGCGGTATTACCCGTTTCCGTCTCCTGTTCCGCGGCAATCGCAGCCGCAGTGAGGTCGTTGCTACATTTCTGGCGGTTCTGGAGCTTTGCCGCGCCCGTGTTCTGCATCTGGCCGGATCGGAAACGGACTGCACCGTGCGTCAGGAGCGGGAACTGCCGGACGATCTGCGGCTGTAAGCCTTTCGACACGTTTTTGGGGGTATGATGATGGCAAAGCACGAATTCGGTATTATGCCCTGTGTGCCGGGAGTACACGAGCGCTATGATGCTTATGAACCGGAGAAATACGGATGCATTGCAGTTGATGATGCATTGATAGAATGCATCGCTCCGGAGTGGAGCGAGATCGACACCTATTGGCATACGACCGACTGCCCTGCGAAAGGGCTGGCGTATTGCGGTGTTACTCTGATCCCACCGGAATCGTTACATGCTATGACCAAAGGAAAAACCAATGCAGTTTCGCCGTTGAAGGAACTGTTTCGGCAAGCGGCAGAGGGGAAGCGTTTTGTGATCCATTTTGGGTTGTAAGCACCGCTGTGTATATTAATCATGATAAGGAGAAATCCGCCATGGAAACCATGGAGATGAAAGAAATAGAATCTGCCATCGAGGGCATCCTGTTCGCATCGGGAGAGCCTGTTCACGTGGATCGCATCTGTGTGGCGATGGAGATGGATCGGTCAACCGTGGAGCAGGTGCTCCAGAGGCTGATGGATTACTACGCCTACGAGCGGCGGGGCATCCGCCTTCTGCGGATCGAGGACAGTTGGCAGCTTTGCTCCTCGCCCGATTACGCGGACATGATCCGCAAAGCCTTTGAGATCCGAAAGCCGGCAAAGCTGAGCCAGCCCGCGCTGGAAGTCCTCACCATCATCGCCTATTATCAACCCACTACCCGCGCTTATGTGGATCAGATCCGCGGTGTGGACAGTTCCTACACAATGGGACTTCTGCAGGAGCGAAAGCTTATCGAGGAGTGCGGCCGGCTCCAGGTACCCGGCAGACCGCACCTGTACCGCACCACCAAGCATTTCCTGCGGGCGTTCCATCTCAACAGTCTGGACGATCTGCCTGAAATGCCCGATCTGGGAAGCGACGGCCAGATGCGCCTGACCGATGACGGCCAGATCGTCGACCCGTCGGAAACCACCGAGGTCTTTGGAAGCGACCTACCGGAAGATGCTGCATTCCCCGGAGAAGGCGCCGAGGAATAACCGCGATCCGATAGCTGTGCCGGAAGGAGGTGCTGCCTGTGTTCTGGCTTTGGATCCTGGGGATTCTGATCGTGCTTTTGTTCCTGTTATGTCTGACTCGCGTCGGAATTCAGGCAAGATGGCACGGCGGCAGTTTGGTACTGGATGCGAAGATCGGTTTGCTTTGCTTTCACATTTTACCGAGGAAGAAGGAGAGCGGCAAACCGACTGGTAAGAAAAAGAAAACGCCCAAAAAAACGATCGCGAAACCGACATTTACAGATATCAGGGATGCCTTCCGCGCTCTTGCGCCGCCCTTGAAGCGGGCGCTGCGCCGCACCGGGCGCGGCGTGCGGATCCATCCTCTGCGCGTCTCGTTGACCCTTGGCGGCCAGGAGGATCCCGCCGCCGCAGGGCAGCGATACGGACAGCTTCAGGCATGGCTTTGGACGCTGATGCCGGAGGCGGAACAGCTTCTGGATATTCCGGATCCCCGCATCCACATCGGTTTGGATTTTGACGCGGCGGAAACCACCACAGAAGCAGAGGCGGGGATCTCCATCAGAATCGGAACCCTGCTTGCCGTTGCCTTTGGCATGGGAATTCCGGCGCTGCGCTGGTTGATTCGCTATCAGAACAAAGAACGAAAGACCGCGACCGTTCAGGAAGCAGTCAGGACATAAGAAAGGATGACTCTTATGGATAATACACTGGACAAGAAGAACAATCTGAGCGACATGCTCCGCTCCTCTATGGATAAGGTACGGGAGATGGTGGACACCAACACCATCGTCGGCCAGCCCATCACCACGCCGGACGGCGTGACCCTGATCCCGATCTCCAAGGTCAGCTTCGGTTTTGGCGGCGGCGGTGCGGATTACGGTAAAGGCGTGCCCAAGGACGGCTTCGGCGGCGGTGCCGGTGCCGGCGTGAAGATCGATCCGGTGGCGTTTCTGGTAATCAAGGACGGCTTTACTCGTGTTTTACCGGTTGCGGCGCCTCCCAAGACCACCGTGGATCGCATTGTGGATATGGCCCCCGATCTTCTGGATAAGGTGGAAAAATTTTTCGACAAAAAGAACGAAAAAGAAGAGCTGTAAGCGGGACATACTATCATCACTGTGATTATATGAGGTGATGACCTTTGTTTCGGCGCGCTCTTTCTGTTCTTTCCTTTGTGATTTTGCTGCACGCATTGTCGGTGCGGAGCCTTGCTGTCAGCACTTCGGCAACCTCTGCCATCCTGATGGATGCGGACAGCGGGCGGATCCTGTATGAGCAGAATGCCGACAAACAGATGCTGATCGCCAGCACAACGAAGATCCTAACGGCGCTGGTTGCCATTCAGGAAGGGAATCTGACCGACACGGCAACGGTTTCCCGGGAGGCGGCTTACACCGAAGGGTCTTCCATGTACCTGAAAGTCGGGGAAACGCTGACACTGGAAACCCTTCTGTATGGCTTGCTGCTCTGTTCAGGAAACGATGCGGCAGTCGCCATCGCACAGCACGTGTCAGGCAGCACAGAGGCATTCGTATCACGAATGAACGAAACAGCCAGAAGTATTGGCATGGAGCACAGTTCCTTCGCCAATCCCAACGGACTGGACGCTGACGGTCATTATTCCACTGCCAGAGATATGGCACTGCTTGCCTGTGCAGCGGCGGAAAACGAAACGCTGATGCGCATCGCTTCCACCCGCTCTGTCACCATCGGCGGCAGAACAATGACCAACCACAACAAACTGCTGTCCTATATGGAGGGCTGCACCGGCCTGAAAACGGGATATACTAGAGCTGCCGGCCGAACCCTTGTCAGCTGTGCGGAGCGAAACGGACAGCGACTGGTGGCCGTTACCTTGCAGGACGGAAACGACTGGGCGGATCACCAAACCCTTTATGAGTATGGATTTTCGTCCTTTCCCCTGTATCAGGCGGCGGTTCTGGGACAGCCGCTCGGGGAAGTACCGGTCCTGAACGGCATAAAAGACACCGTGACCCTTGTGGCGGCCGACAGCTTCTCCTGGCCGTTGGCGGAAGGGGAGCAGCTCACCTCACAAATCAGCCAAACCGCCCCTTTGGCGGCACCGGTCTCTGCCGGAACCCAAGTAGGCGAGGCGATTTTCTCTCTGGACGGCAGGGAAGTGGGACGAGTAGCGCTGTTGTGCGGCGAAAGTGTTCCGCCTAAACTGATATCTGCGCTGTATGCCCTGAAAAACGGATTATCTGGATGAGGTCGACATATGCAGGAGCGATTGCAAAAAATTCTCTCCGCCGCCGGGATTTGCTCCCGCAGAGCGGCGGAGAACTACATTTTATCCGGACGGGTCACCGTCAACGGAATGATTGCTGTTCTGGGACAGCAGGCTGATCCGGAAACGGATGACATCCGGGTGGATGACACCCCCGTTTCCATTGGGGAAGAACGGGTCTATCTTCTGCTGAACAAGCCTTGCGGTTATGTTACCACGCTCTCCGACGAAAAGGGCCGCCCCACCGCCGCCGATCTGGTGGCAGACTGCGGCATACGGGTCTATCCCGTAGGCCGGCTGGATCTGAATTCCGAGGGGCTGCTCCTGATGACCAACGATGGCGCTCTGATGCAGCGCCTGCTGCATCCTGCCGGGGAAGTCAACAAGACCTACCACGTCTGGGTCAGCGGCGCAGTGGACGGCGCAGCAGAGCGCCTCTCCGCCATCACGGATCTGGAGGGAGAGGTGATCCGTCCCGCAGAGGTGACTGTTTTGGAACAGCGCAAACACAAAGCGACCCTATCCATCGTGATCCACGAGGGGAAAAACCGCCAGATCCGCCGAATGTGCGCCGCCTGCGCTCTGCGTGTGGAGCGCCTTCGTCGCGTTGCGGAGCATACCCTGACCCTTGGCGATCTTCCTGTCGGAACATGGCGGTATCTCACCGAAGCAGAAGTGGATGCACTGAAAAACATATAAACGGAAATAGCCGCCTGCGCGGCTATTTTTTTTGTATTTTTGAAAGAAATCTTGCAAATAGAGTTTGAAATATGACGAGTTTGTGATACAATATGAAAGCGTTTGACTCAAACCCACTGATTGACGCGCAGAACAGAGAGAACACGGAGGGATGACCGTGCCCAAGAGCATCTTACACATTGTCGAGAGCAATATGAGCGCCTTCTCCAAGGGACAGAAGCGCATCGCGGCATACATTCTGGAAAACTACGATAAAGCTGCCTTTATGACCGCCAGCAAGCTGGGTAAGTTGGTGGGCGTCAGCGAGTCCACCGTGGTTCGTTTTGCTTCGGAGCTTGGTTATGAGGGTTATCCCAGCATGCAGCGGGCGTTGCAGGAGATGATCCGCAGCCGCCTGACCTCCACCCAGAGAATTCAGGTCGCGGATGATAAACTCTCCGGCCCGGATATTCTGGGTTCTGTGGTGCAGGCCGATATCGACCAGCTGCGGGAAATGGCTGCCCGGTCGGATCGCGGCGCTTTCAGCGAGGTTATGGAGCACATCCTGAATGCAAAACACATCTATATCGTCGGCTCCCGTTCCTCCGCATTTGTGGCCGGCTATTTGAATTTCTATATGCATCTGCTGTTTGAAAATGTGACTCTGGTTCAGTCCAGCGCAACCGGTGAAATTTTTGAGCAGCTGTTCCGCATCGGCCCCGGCGATGTGCTCATTGCCATCAGCTTCCCCCGGTATTCCAAAATCACACTCAGCACCGTCCAGTTTGCCATGGACAGAGGTGCGACGATCATTGGCCTGACAGACAGTCCCATGTCGCCCATCCACCAGAAAGCGGCGGCATCCCTGTTCGCGCCTTGCGAAATGCTCTCCTTCGTGGACTCCATGGTGGCGCCGCTGTCCATCCTGAATGCGCTGCTGGTGGCGCTGGCGCACCGTATGGGCGCTGATGTATCCACGATCTTCGGAGAGCTGGAGGACATCTGGGACGCTTACAGTGTATTCGGTAAGGTGGACGATGAATAAAAGAACAATCGTTGTGATCGGCGGCGGTGCAGCCGGCATGATGGCCGCCATTTCCGCCGCTGAGCAGGGGGCACTGGTCACCTTGCTGGAGCCCAACGAACGCCTGGGCAAGAAATTGAATATTACGGGCAAAGGCCGCTGCAACGTCACAAACGACGCAGATCTGCAAACGCTGCTGGCCAACACGCCCCAGAACGGCAAATTTCTGTACAGCGTTTTTTCCCGCTTTGACGGCAGAGATGCAAAGACATTCTTCGAACAGCTGGGCGTCCCCATGAAAACAGAACGGGGCAACCGTGTTTTCCCGGTCAGTGACCGTGCATTCGATGTCAGCGGCGCGCTGGAACGCCGCCTGAAAGCCTTGAAAGTCGCTCTGGTTCGCGATCGGGCAGTCAGCCTGCAGCTTACAGACGGCGCGGTATGCGGCGTTACAGGTGCCCAGAAGACATACCCGGCAGACGCGGTCATCCTTGCTACCGGAGGCGTGTCCTATCCCGCCACCGGCTCCACAGGCGAAGGCCACCACATGGCAGCAGAGGCCGGCCACACCGTCACACCCCTGCGCGCTTCGCTGGTTCCCCTGAAAGAGAAGGGAAATCTCTGCGCGAGAATGCAGGGCTTGAGCCTGCGGAATGTGGAACTGACCGTTTTTGAAAACAACAAGAAGCTTTACACCGATTTCGGCGAGATGCTGTTTACCCATTTTGGCGTCAGCGGCCCGCTGATCCTGTCCGCTTCGGCACATATGCGACACTTCGACAAGAAGGAATACCGACTGGAAATCGATTTGAAACCGGCGCTGGATGAGCAGATGCTGGACAAGCGGCTGCTTTCGGACTTTGAAAAGCACGCCAACAGCGATTTCTGCAACGCGCTGAACGACCTTCTTCCGCAAAAGCTGATCCCGGTGATGGTAGAACTGACCGGTATTCCGCCGCATCAGAAAGTTCATGACCTCACCAGAGAGCAGCGGCGGAAGCTGTTGAGCCTGTTGAAGGCATTTCCCGTAGAGATCGCAGGCCCGCGCCCCGTGACCGACGCGATCATCACTTCCGGCGGTATTAAAGTGGGAGAAATCAACCCAACCACAATGGAATCAAAGATTGTAAAGGAACTTTACTTTGCAGGCGAGATCATTGATGTGGATGCCTATACCGGCGGATTTAACTTACAAATCGCCTGGGCGACCGGCAAAGCTGCCGGTTTTGCTGCAGCGCAAAACAATATGTAACAGGAGTGAACCCTATGAAAACCATTTCCGTTGCCATCGATGGCCCCTCCGGAGCCGGAAAAAGCACGCTTGCCAAGAGCCTCTCTGCCAAGCTGGGCTATGTGTATGTAGACACCGGCGCGCTGTACCGCACCATCGGCTATTATGTGTTCAGCCACGGCATCGACCCAAAGGATCAGGAGGCTGTGACGGCCGTTCTGCCTGAAATTCAGGTAGAGATGTGCTATGGCGATGACGGATTGCAGCACATGCTGCTCAACGGACAGGATGTCACCCGGGAGATCCGCCTGCCGGAGATCTCCATGTACGCCTCTGCCGTGTCTGCACATCCGCCTGTCCGCGCATTTCTGCTGGAAATGCAGCGGCAGCTGGCTCGCACCAACAATGTCATCATGGACGGCCGGGACATTGGCACGGTGGTTCTTCCCGACGCACAGGTCAAGATCTTCCTGACTGCCACCGCAGAGGAGCGGGCACGTCGCCGTCATCTGGAGCTGGAACAGCGCGGAACGCCCCAGCCCTTTGAATCGGTTCTGCAGGACATCCGGCAGCGTGACTACAACGATTCCCACCGCGCCGTGGCACCCTTGAAGCAGGCGGATGATGCTGCGCTGCTGGACACTACCAACCTGAACTTCGCAGAGGCCGAGCAGGCGGTGCTGGAGATCATTAAGGAGAAGACCCGCTGATGAAACCGTTAAACAGACTGTTTGCAGTCCTTTATCGAACCCTTGGTCCGGTGGCGCGGCTGCTGTTTCCCACCCGAGTGGAGGGGCTTGAAAACGTTCCGCCCAGCCGTGTCCTGTTCTGTCCGAATCATTGCAGCGACATCGATCCGCTTCTGGTGGCTGCAGCGCTTCCGGTCAATTCCAGACTCCATTTCATGGGAAAGGCGGAGCTGTTTGAAAACAAGCTGCTCAACTGGTTTTTCCGGAAGCTGGGCGGCTTTCCGGTAAAGCGCGGTGAAAGCGATATCCAGGCGGTAAAAACTGCCATCCAGATCCTGAAATCCGACGATAATCTTCTGATCTTCCCGGAGGGCACGGTCATTCGTGACGGCATCGGCGCTGTGGACGGTCTGCCCGCACATGCAAAGGGCGGCGTGGCCATGATCGGCGTGCGCACGGAGGCCACCATCATTCCTGTTTTTATCGCGCAGGGAAAGCGACTGTTCCGCCGCACCCGCGTGGTGTTCGGCAAGCCCTACACGCCGGCTATTACCGGCCGCCGCGGAACTGCCGAGGAAATGCAGCAGATCGCCGATGAGATCCTGAAAAACGCCTATGCACTGGGCGGACAGGCCGTAGGAGGGAAGCCCCTGTGAGTAAAAAAGTACTTCTTGCGGAAAGCGCCGGCTTCTGCTACGGCGTGCAGCGCGCCGTGGATCTGGCAAAGAAAACCTCGGAAGAGAACGGTGGCTGCTGGATGCTGGGCGACCTGATCCACAACACCCACGTCATCCGTGCACTGGAGGAAAAGGGCGTCCGCAAAGTGGCGGATCCTGCCGCGCTGCAGGCAGGGGAGACCGTTGTTATCCGTTCCCACGGAGAGCTGAAAAGTGTGCTGGACGATCTGGAGCAGCGCGGGATCGCCTGCGTCAACGCCACCTGCCCCAATGTCATGCGGATCCAGAAGCTGGTGGCACAGGCGGAGCAGGAAGGAAGACAACCCGTCATCATCGGCGAGTCTCACCATCCCGAGGTCATCGGGATCGCCAGCTGGTGCAGCAATCCTCTGGTGTTCGAAGGCCCCGAATCCGTGCAGGAATGGCTCGACGGCGATGAAAAGCGCAAGGACATCCCCCTGACTGTAGCTGCACAAACAACTTGCATTCGCGAGCTTTTTGAAACTTCTTGGAAAATCCTAAAAAAAGAGTGTACAAACGTAAAAATATTTGATACAATATGCAATGCTACGCATAAGCGGCAGTCTGAAGCGATGAGCATCGCCGAACAGGCTGACGTAATGGTTGTGGTGGGAGACCGTAAAAGCGCCAACACCAAACATTTGACGGAAATCTGCATGAAGAGATGCCCCCGTGTGATCCAGATCGAACACGCGGACGAGCTCTCGCCGGACGTTTTCGATGGATGCTCTGTTGCTGGGCTTACGGCCGGCGCCTCTACACCTGCGGGCATTATTAAGGAGGTATATGCAACGATGAGCGAAGAAATCAAAGCGGCCGAGGGCATGGAAATGTCCTTCGAGGAATTACTGAATCAGTCTTTCAAAACTTTAAATACAGGAGAGAAGGTCACCGGTATCGTCACGGCCATCACCCCCACTGAGGTGCAGGTGGACGTGGGCGCCAAGCAGGCAGCTTACATCAAGCTGACCGAGCTGAGCGATGATCCCAGCGCAAAGCCTGAGGATATCGTCAAGATCGGCGACGAAATCGAGACCTACATCGTCCGCGTCAACGACGTGGAGGGTTACGCCGAACTGTCCAAGAAGCGTCTGGACGCTGTCAAGATTTGGGAGAACATTGAAACTGCCGTTGAGGAAAAGACCGTGCTGGAAGGCACCGTGACCGAGGAGAACAAGGGCGGTCTGGTCGTTTCTGTCAAGGGTATGCGCGTGTTCGTGCCCGCTTCCCAGAGCGGCATGCCCCGCGGCGCCGACCTGTCCGAGATGAAGGGCAAGAAGGTCCAGCTGCGCATCACCGAGGTCAACCGTGCCCGCCGTCGCGTGGTCGGTTCCATCCGCGCTGTCACCGATGAGGTCCAGAAGGCCGCTCAGGAGGCTATCTGGAGCACCATCGAAGAGGGCAAGCGTTATACCGGTACCGTGAAGTCCATGACTTCCTATGGTGTCTTTGTTGACATCGGCGGCGTGGACGGTATGGTACATATCTCCGAGTTGAGCTGGAGCCGCATTAAGACTCCCTCCGAGATCTGCAAGGTCGGCGATACCATGGAGGTCTATGTCATCTCCTTCGACGCCGAGAAGCGCAAGATCTCCCTGGGCTGCAAGGATCACAGCGTGGATCCCTGGACTGCCTTCATGAACAAGTACGGCGTTGGCGATGTGGCCGAGGTTCGCATCGTGAAGCTGATGACCTTCGGTGCTTTTGCCGAGGTCGTTCCCGGCGTTGACGGTCTGATCCACATTTCCCAGATCGCTGACCGCCGCATCGAGAAGCCCGAGGACGTCCTGTCCGAGGGTCAGGTCGTGACCGCCAAGATCACCGCTGTCGATGAGGAGAAGAAGAAGATCTCCCTGTCCATCCGCGCTCTGCTGGCTCCCGCTGCAGAAGAGGATGTGGCTGACGAGGCTCCCGTCGAGGAGTAATTTCCGCCAATGAAAAGACAGGCCGAAAGGCCTGTCTTTTTTATGTTTTCGTTGCATTGTTTTTTGTATTCTGTTATAATCTTGACAATATAAGGTTAAAAATACCATGATCGGATCGTTAGGAGGAACATTCATGGGTTATCAGGAATTATATAAGCAGAAGCTGACCACCGCGGAAGAAGCAGTAAAGGTCATTCAATCCGGCGACTGGGTGGATTACACCTGGTCTACCAGCCATCCTGTTGCACTGGATCAGGCACTGGCTGCACGGAAAGACGAGCTGTTTGACGTGAAGGTGCGCGGCGGCGTAACCATGTGGATGCCTGAAATCTGCAAGGCCGAAGATGCTGGAGAGCACTTTACCTGGCACTCCTGGCATTGCAGCGGCGTCGACCGCAAGATCATTGCCAAGGGCATGGGTTATTTCAGCCCCATGCGCTACTCCGAATTGCCCCGTTTTTATCGGGAGCATCTGGATCCCGTGGATGTGGTGATGATGCAGACCACCCCCATGGATGAGCACGGCAACTTCAACTTCGGCTTGAACTGCTCTCATCTGGGCGATATGCTTGCCCGCGCCAAGTGCATCATCGTGGAAGTCAACGAAAATATGCCATGGGTCAACGGCCTGACTGCCACCGAGATCAACATCCGCGATGTTGCCATGGTGGTGGAGGGCGACAATCCCGCCATCGCACAGCTGCCCGGCGGCGGCGAAGCCACCGAGGTGGATATCGCCGTGGCCAATCTGGTGGTACCCATGATCCCCGACGGCGCCTGCCTGCAGCTGGGCATCGGCGGCATGCCCAATGCGATCGGTGCCATGATCGCCCAGTCCGACCTGAAGGATCTGTCCGTCCACACCGAGATGTATGTGGATGCCTTTGTTGCCATGGCAGAAGCCGGCAAGATCACCGGCCGCAACAAAGCCATCGATAAGGGGCGTCAGGTCTTTGCCTTCGCGGCTGGTTCCAGAGACCTTTACGACTATATCAACCATAATCCCGAGATCATGGCCGCCCCCGTGGAATACACCAACGATGTCCATGTGGTCTCCCAGATCGACAATTTCATCTCCATTAACAACGCCATCGACATGGATCTGTTCGGTCAGGTCAATGCCGAATCCGCAGGCACCAAGCACATCTCCGGTACCGGTGGTCAGCTGGACTTCGCAATGGGCGCCTATATGTCCAAGGGCGGCAAAAGCTTCATCTGCATGTCCTCCACTGTGATGGGGAAGGACGGTGTCCTGAAGAGCCGCATCGTGCCCACCCTGACTCCCGGCTCTATCGCCACTGACCCCCGTTCCTGCACCCACTATATCGTCACCGAATATGGAGCAGTCAATATGAAAGGTCTGAACACCTGGCAGCGCGCTGAAGCCGCCATCTCTCTGGCACACCCCATGTTCCGGGAGGAACTGATTTCTCAAGCCGAGAAAATGAATATCTGGCGCCGCTCCAACAAGAAGTAAATATGTGAATTAGAAAAAACGGCGGGCAGCGGAGATCTGTCCGCCGTTTTTAGACTGTTTTTGCAGAGATTTCAAGAAATTATTCAGAAAAATGCTTGTAAAAGTAGGGAATTAACGGTATAATACAAGTGTATTCATTTACGGTTTTACAGGTGGAACGCTTCGCATTGTGCGACAGACGGAGAAGGGATGTGCCATGTTCAGCGTTGGAGATCAGGTCGTGCATCCAATGCACGGCGCCGGTATCATTGATGATATCGTCCAGGAAAAGGTCGCCGGAGTCACAAAAGAATACTATGTTTTCAAAATGCCGGTAGGTGGTCTGATCTTAAAAATCCCGACTGCCAACTCCCAAGTCGTCGGCATTCGTTCCATTATGTCCAAAACCGAGGCAACTGCGCTTCTGGATGCCATCCCTGCGCTGCAAGTGGAATGCAACACAAACTGGAACAAACGTTATCAGGAAAACCTGCTGCGCCTGAAAAGCGGGGATCTCTACGAGGTCGCACGCGTCATCAAGGCGCTGATGCACAGGGACAGCCAGAAGGGTCTTTCCACCGGCGAGCGAAAAATGCTCCACAGCGCCAAGCAGATCATGATCTCCGAGATCGTTCTGGTAGAGAATGTTGCATATAAGGACGTTGAGTTTCGTCTGGATCAGGCCATGATGCAGCTGCCTGTTGCGAACTAATCGACCGGGGGACCATTTTGATGAAATTACCTTTTTGGAAAAAAATACGGCAGAGCAGCCGCCCCAGATGCACCGCACTGGTGGCGGCTGCCGGCAATTCCACCCGGATGGGCGGCGTCAACAAGCTGCTGCAGCCACTGGACGGCGTACCTGTACTGGTGCGTACACTGACCGCGCTCCAAAGGGCAGAACGGGTGAATGAGATCATCATTGCCACCAGGGAAGATGACATCATGGAGATCTCCCGCCTGTGCCATACATACGGCATCACCAAGTGCAGCAAGGTCATCCGCGGCGGCGAGACCCGCGTCCATTCCGTGCTGCTGGCCGCACTGGAGGCTTCCTCCGACACGGAGCTGCTTGCGGTGCAGGACGGTGCGCGGCCTCTGGTGACACCGTTACTGATCGATGCCGTCATCGCGGCAGCAGAGCGGTGCGGCGCCGCTGCACCGGCGATCCCGGTGAAGGATACGGTCAAGACGGTAGGGACAGATGGCGCCGTGGAGCAGACGCTGGATCGATCCTCTCTGCGCGCTGTCCAGACACCGCAGGTCTTCCAGTCTGCCATCCTGAAAGCCGCGCTGCAATCCGCAGCAGAACAGCAGCTGCCCGTCACCGACGATTGCAGCGCTGTGGAAGCGTTGGGAAAAACCGTTTTCCTCATTGACGGCGAGGAGGAGAACCTGAAGATTACCACCCCAATGGATCTTTTTTTCGCAGAGGCCATCCTACAGGCCAGGAAGGAGCAGCGATGACAAATCTGCGGATCGGACACGGATACGATGTACATCGGCTGGTGGAGGGGAGACCTTTGATCCTTGGCGGCGTTGAGATCGTCTGGGAGAAAGGCCTTCTGGGACATTCCGACGCCGATGTGCTGACCCACGCCGTGATGGACGCCATCAGCGGCGCCGCCCGTCTGGGAGACATCGGAACGCTCTTTCCGGACACAGATCCTGCCTATGCCGGGATCTCCAGCCTGAAACTGCTGAAAGAGGTCGCCGCGCTGCTGGCGGCCCAGGGGTTCTGCGTGGTCAACCTGGATGTAACACTGCTGGCGCAGGCACCGAAAGTGGCGCCCTATCGCCGGCAGATGGCAGAAAATCTCGCAAAAGCCCTTGGGATCAGCCAAGATCAGGTCAACGTAAAAGCAACTACGGAGGAAGGTCTTGGCTTCACCGGAGATGGGTCGGGAATGGCGGCACATGCTGTGGTATTGCTGGAAACGATCTAACAGAAGAAGACGCGCCTGCGGCGCGTCTTTTTTTCACCTTTTTCGCCCCGGGGCATACACTGGGTAAGAGAGGAGGAATGTCTGTGGACAATTATTTGCTTCTGGCCCGCTCGGTGACCTATGCACAGAGAATGCACAAGGTTTTGGACCGGGCAGGGATCCGCTGCCAGATCTTCCGCGCCCCCAGAACCCTCACAGATATGGGATGCGCCTACGCCGTATACGTTGCCGGCGAAGATCTGACAGCCGTCATGAATGTGCTTCACAGGAGTTCTCTGACTCCTGTTAAACTTTTTTTCAACCACCAGGGGACGTATCAGGAGGTCAGCTATGATCTACCTTGACAGCGCTGCCACCACCTTTCAAAAGCCGCCCTCTGTCCGTGCTGCCATGCAGCAAGCTCTTACCGCCATGAGTTCTCCCGGACGCGGAAGCTATCCGGCTGCCGCCAAGGCTGCAGAGGTCGCTTTTGCTTGTCGCAGCGAGCTGGCTGAGCTCTTTCATCTGGACAATCCGGAACAGGTGGTATTTACCATGAACGCCACCCACGCGCTGAATATCGCCATCAAAAGCCTTGTGCCAAAGGGAGGACGCGTCGTCATCTCCGGCTACGAACACAACGCCGTGACGCGGCCTCTTACTTCATTGGAGGCAGAATGTATCGTTGCGGCAGCACCGCTTTTCCGGCCCGAAGCGGTAGTGGAAGCCTTTTCCGCGTGCATCACGCCTGGCATCGATGCAGTGATCTGCAACCACGTTTCCAATGTATTCGGCTTCATTCAGCCCGTGGAAGCCATTGCGGCACTGTGCCGCGAGAGAGGAGTCCCCTTCATCATCGATGCTTCCCAATCCGCCGGAATCCTTCCGCTGGACATGAGGGCACTGGGCGCCGCTTTCATCGCAATGCCCGGACACAAGGGACTGTATGGTCCGCAGGGCACCGGGGTGCTGCTGTGCGCGGAAGGGCAGGAAACAAAACCTCTTTTGGAGGGTGGAACAGGCAGCTATTCCGTGCAGCAGGAAATGCCGGACTTCCTTCCGGATCGATTGGAGGCAGGAACGCACAATATGCCCGGCATTTCCGGTCTGCTGGCAGGCGTCCGCTATGTCCGCCAGCGCGGAGTGGGCACGATTTTCCGCCGGGAGCGGGAATTAGCCTTTACAATGAGCAAAGAACTTCATAAATCAGATGGTGTACAGGTATTTTCCTTGCCGGATATGAGGGCGCAGGCAGGCGTTCTGTCGGTGATCCCAAAGGGAAAAGACGTAGAATCTTTTGGTGCAGAACTGGAAAAACACGGTATCGCGGTGCGCGCCGGGATCCATTGCGCGCCGCTGGCACACCGAAGCGCCGGAACACTGGAGACGGGCACGCTCCGCTTCAGTTTTTCCGATTTCAACACACCAGAGGAGGTGTGGCACACCCTGCGGGTCTTGAAGCGCCGTTTGCCTTGAGAGTTCTGAACAGTCCGTTAATTTTCCCGCGATTCACCTTGCAATTTTTCGGTATATTTTATATAATATAGTAATCAATGTGCCCATGGTAGGAAAGGGATGATGACGTCAAAATGGAACTGAATTTTACCGAGCTTTTTGCCAGCATCGGACGCTATCTGATCTCCATTAACATCACTGGCTATCTGGATATCGCGATCCTTGCATTTGTTGCCTATAACATCCTGCTTTTGGTACAAAGCACCAAGGCAGCAAGCCTCCTGAAGGGTCTTGCAGTGTTCTTCGCGATCATCATGCTGTCCTCGCTGCTGAAGCTGCACAGCATCTATTTCATCCTGAGCCGGGTTCTGGAATATGGCATGGTGGCGTTTCTTGTGCTATTCCAACCGGAACTTCGCCGAATCCTGGAACAGATGGGTTCCCGCCGTTTCATGCGGTTCTTCTCCCATACGGAGAGCGGAACCAATCTGGAGCAGAGCATCGACCAGACGGTGCTGGCCTGCGCTGAAATGTCCCAGTCCCGTACCGGCGCCCTCATCGTATTTGAGCGAGAGATGCGGCTGGACGACATGATCCGCAGCGGCACCGTTCTGGATGCGGCTGTTTCCAGCGAATTGCTGAAAAATATCTTCTTCGTCAAGGCTCCCATGCACGACGGCGCTGTGATTATTCGCGGCGGAAGAGTACAGGGCGCCGGCTGTATGCTGCCGCTGAGCAGAAACGAAAATCTCTCCAGAGCTCTGGGCATGCGCCACCGCGCCGGCATCGGCATGAGCGAGAACTCCGACGCCGTGGTCGTCATCGTATCCGAGGAGACCGGCTCTGTTTCCGTGGCGGTTGGCGGCATGCTGAAACGGCATCTGAAGCCGGAAACCCTCGGCAACCTTCTGCGGAACGAATTGCTTCCGCAGGACGACCTTGACGAGGACAAGCAGAAGTTCTCTCTGCTGAAATTACTGCGTACCAAGCTGAACGGAGGTACGTCTGATGGAGAATAATCAGAACAAGAAGGGGGTATACATCCTCCTGTCCATTTTCATTGCTGCGGCGATCTGGTTTTTCGTGGACGAATACGGCAACAACGGCGGCCCCTATTTGCAGGAAAAGACTGTAGAGGACATCCCCATTGAGTATCGTTACGAAAACATCCTGCTGGACCGCGACCTGATGGTGTTGGAAGAGGGAACCACCGCAACCATCGACCTGACGCTGGAGGGGGGGCGCCGGCTGCTTTCCCGTCTTGACCGGTCCGACATTCAGGTCACGGTGGATCTTTCCGCCATTGCTGCGCCCGGCGTACAGAATTTGAGCTACAAGATCACTTTCAGCAACAACCGATTCAACAATCTTACCCGCAAAAGCAACACCCCCGGCTTTGCCACCGTGAATATCAGCGAACTGAACAAGAAAACCGTGGATGTGCGCTGTGAACTGGTTGGCAATGTGGCCAATGGTTATTCCGCCGGTGCGCTGCAGCTGGAACAGACCACCGTTGACATTCGCGGTCTGGATTCGGATATCGAAGAGATCAGCTACGCCAAGGTAACCCTTGATATCGGTAAGGATGCCATGGAAACAGTCTCCCGTCAGCTGACCTGTCAGTTCTACGACCGAAATGACCGTCTTGTGGATATCAAGAACATCCATCCCTCCATAGAATCGGTTTTGGCGACACTTCCCATCTATGTGACCAAAGACCTGACGCTGGATGTGACCATTCTCGAAAGCGTTGGCCTGCGGGCGGACAATCTGAATATCAGCATCGAACCGGCGGTCATTACCGTCACCGGCGACGCCCTTGCGCTTCGTGATGTGGAAAGCATCACCCTTGGAGAACTGGATCTGCTGAATGTTCCCAAAACCGGCATTTCCACCCACTCTTTCTCCGTCTCGATCCCGCAGGAGTGGCAGAATGTCAACAACATTACCCGTGCGACCATCACCGTCAGCTTTAAGGATATGGTCTTTTCCAAAATTCCTGTCAAGAAGATCACCTATATCAACCAGCCCGCAGGGAAGGAGATCACGCTCCTCAATCCGGAACTTGAGATCACAGTCTATGGCAAGAGCGCTGATGTTGCATCCATCGCGCCGGAACGACTGTCTGTCACGGCAGATCTGCGCAATTTCTCCAGCGCTTCCGGCACCTATACCGTGCCCGTATCCGCAGAGATCACTTCCGGCAAGGATGTTGGTATTTCCGGAGAGTATGAGGTCAAGATCGACATTCAGGACTTGGAACCGACAGAACCGGAATCAGACCCTTCCGTTGAATTGCCTGCGGAATAACACACAAAGGAGTTCTTTATGACCCAAATCGCAACCGTTGAGCGCGTCATCGACTCCAACCACGCGCTGATCTCCGTTCCCCGGAAGTCCGCCTGCGGCCACGACTGCGAGGAGTGCGCCGGCTGCGGTGTTTCCGGTGCCGCTGTGGAGGCAGTCGCCGTGAATCTCATTGGCGCAAAACCAGGGCAGAAGGTCGTGGTGGAGAGCAGTACCAAAAAGATGCTGGGCATTGTGACGCTGGTCTATACCACGCCCATTGTGCTGTTTCTTCTTGGGTATCTGGTCATGGTGGCGCTCTCTGCCAGTGTGGCGATCCAATATACCGCCGCGATCGCAGGTTTCGTTCTGGGGATCGTCATCGCGATCCTGTATGACCGCCGACTGCGCTCCCAGGGTGGATTGACCTTTACCATCGTCCGTCTTTTCTGAAATGTTTGGATATGTAAGACCTCCGCTGCAAATGCTTTCCGAAGAAGATGCTGTGCGCTTCCGCAGCATGTATTGCGGACTGTGCCACACTCTGGGAAGCCGTTACGGAGCAGCTGCCCGGATGATCCTGAACTATGATTTCACCTATCTTGCCATTTTCCTCTCCGAAGCCGGGAAGGAAGATGTTCGTCATCGCCGCTGCATCGTGCATCCCGTGCATCCGAGACCGTATCTCCCGACCAACGATGCGCTGGCTCTTGCGGCGGATGAAAGTGTGATCCTGACCTATTGGCAGCTGCGGGACGGCGTGACCGACCACGATTGGCTCCACGGACTGAAATACCGGAGTCTTTCAGCCGTTCTGGAACCGGCATATCGAAAAGCCGCAGCGCTGCGGCCGGCCTTTGACCGGGTCGTGCGGCAGCAGCTGGATGTGCTCTCCAAACTGGAAGCGCAGCAATGCAGCTCCATCGACGAGGCGGCGGATGCCTTTGCCAAATTGCTGGAATACGCTGCCGACGAGATCGCAGACCCCGTCCGGCGGCGCGTCCTGCGGCAGATGCTGTATCATCTGGGAAGATGGATCTATCTGATCGACGCGGCAGACGACCTGAAAGAGGATGCGGTTTCAGGAAACTACAACCCCGTTCTTCTGCGGTTCGAATTGACCGACGGTGTCTGGACAAGCGAAGCGCGCCGCGAATTTACTGCCACGCTGGATCACTCCATCCACATGGTTACGACCGCCTTTGAGCTTTGGGACTTTGGCGTATGGACGCCGCTTTTATCCAATACCCTTTATACCAGCCTTTTCCAGGCAGGAAAATCTGTTCTGGACGGAACGTTTCAAAAGAGCGCCGTCAGAAAAAGAATTAAGGAGCCTTCATGAACGATCCCTATCAGATCCTCGGCATTCCCGAAAGCGCCTCGGATGACGAAGTAAAAAAAGCATACCGAGACCTTGCGCGGAAATACCATCCCGACAATTACCACGACAATCCGCTGGCTGATCTGGCACAGGAGAAGATGAAAGACATCAACGCCGCCTACGAACAGATCACCAAAATGCGCAGTGGTGGCCGTCCCGGCGGGACAGGCTCTGCCTATTCCGGCGGATACAGCGGATACGGCGGCGGGTATTCTGCCTCCGGCAGTTCTGTATTGCAGCAGGTGCGTATTGCCATTCAGAGCGGCAACATCAGTCGTGCAGAGGCGCTGCTGGCCAATTACAGCGACCACAACGCCGAATGGAACTTTTTGCGCGGGGCGGTCTGCTATCGGCGCGGATGGATGGACGAGGCAAAGCGGTATTATCAAACTGCCTGCCAGATGGAACCCGGCAATCCGGAATATCGGCATGCGCTGGAATTTATGGAAAACGGCACACGATCGGCCTATCAGCCGGGCGGCGGTGTCTTTGGCACAGAGCAATGTGCGCCAAACCTTTGCCTGCCCCTTTGCTGTGCCTATTCTCTGTTGAGCAGCGGCGGATGGATCTTCTGCTGTTGAGCGGATACAAGGGAGGAAAAAACGTGATTAAAAGCATGACCGGCTATGGCCGGGCGAAAGAAACACGAAACAAACGCGACATTACCGTTGAGGTCCGTTCCGTGAACAACCGGTATCTGGACTGCACGGTGAAAATGCCCCGGCTGTATACCTTTGCCGAGGACGCTGTAAAACAGCACGTCCAGCAGGCAATTTCCCGGGGAAAGGTGGATGTGTTCATTTCCGTGGATGCTTCCGCAGCGGATGTGGCGAAGGTGACCGTCAATCAGGAGCTCGCCGCCCAGTACGCCGCAGCCCTGCAGGAACTGGCGGAGGTTTGCGGCACGGCGGCACACATCACGCCAGAGCAGCTCTCCCGCTATCCCGATGTCCTCACAGTCACCAAGGCAGACGAGGATCTGGAAACCGTCAGCGCCGATTTGTGCGCTGTGCTGGATCAGGCGTTGGAGGCTTACAATGCCATGCGCGCCGCAGAAGGCGAGAAACTGGCGGAAGACATCGGCAACCGCCTGACTGCCATTGAGCAATATACCACCCAGGTGGAATCTCGCTCTCCGGAGACGGTGGCGGAATACCGCGCCAAGCTGACAGCCCGTATGCAGGAGGTACTGCAAAGCACCACCATCGACCCCCAGCGGATCCTGACCGAGGCCGCCATTTATGCGGACAAGGTGGCTGTTGATGAGGAAACCGTTCGACTCCGCAGCCATGTTGCACAGCTGCGTACCATGCTGCTTTCCAACGAGCCCATGGGACGGAAGATGGACTTCCTGATCCAGGAGGTCAACCGCGAATCCAACACCATTGGTTCCAAGTGCAACGATGTTGCCATCGCGCAGGTGGTGATCGGCCTGAAGGCAGAAGTGGAAAAAATGCGCGAGCAGGTACAGAATGTGGAGTAATCGCCATGAAATTTATTAACATCGGGTTTGGAAATATGGTGTCAGAGGAGCGATTGGTCGCAATCGTCAGCCCCGACTCTGCACCGATCAAGCGCATGGTACAGGAGACCCGGGAACGGGGTATGCTGATTGATGCTACTTACGGCCGCAAAACAGCGTCCATCTTCATCATGGACAGCGACCATGTGATCCTGTCGGCTCTGCCGCCGGAAAAATTTAGTCTCCGCACCGGAGGCGGGGAGGAGGAGCGCGTATGAGTACATCAGGAAAGTGCTTTGTGGTCTCCGGCCCATCCGGTGTCGGAAAAAGTACCGTGCTGACTGCACTGCTGGAAAAACACAAGGACATTTATTTCTCTGTTTCTGCCACTACCCGCCAACCCCGCCCCGGCGAGATCGACGGCGTTCATTACCATTTCATCGACGCCGATACCTTCCGGGCGTGGATCTCTCAAGACGAATTTTTGGAGTATGCGGAATTTGTGGGGAACTTTTATGGAACCCCCAAAAAGTATGTGGATCAGGCCATGGACGAAGGCCGTGATGTGATCCTTGACATCGAAGTGCAGGGCGCCACTCAGGTGATCGCCAAGCGACCTGATACCGTCCGCATTTTTATCGCTCCCCCCAGCTGGGAAGAACTGGAACGCCGCCTGACCGACCGCGGCACCGACACGCCGGAGAAGATCAAGAAGCGTCTGCTGCGAGCCAAGGTGGAATTCCAGACCGCCCACACCTATGACTATCTCGTGATCAACGATACCGTGGAATCCGCCGTTGCCGAGCTGGAAGCCATTATGACCGCGGAACACTGCAAGGCCAACGAACGGATCGCGCTGATCGATACCAAGTAATACCTGTTTATATTTTCGCCGCAAGGCAGATTGGAAGTAATTGATTATGATGCTCTATCCCGCTATGAACAAACTCACCAGCTATGTCCCTAATCGCTATATGCTGGTCAACGTGGTGGCACGCCGTGCCCGCCAGATCGCAGAGACCGCAGAGGATTGCGGCGAGCGCCTGACCGAAAAGCCCGTCACGCTCGCCATCAACGAAGTGGCTGACGGCAAGCTGGACGCCAGCGGAATGGATCTGACCATTCAGGCCTGATTTTCTTCTAAACATCCGTAAAGGAGGGCAAGGCATGGAACACGCCGTCATCGTGAAAGTGGCTGTCAGTGCCGCGCCCTATGCCATCGACAAACCCTATGACTATCTCGTGCCCGATGCACTTGCCCAGACCGCCGTTCCCGGCGTGCGGGTGATCGTGCCTTTCGGGCAGGGAAACCGAAAATCGGAAGGATTTGTGCTGGCCCGGAACGACGGGGGCGAAAAGCGCCCCGGTCTGAAGCCTCTGGATTCCGTGCTGGATGACGCCCCCATTCTGGACAGCGACGGCATTGCGCTGGCACTGTGGATGCGTCAGCGGTACTTTTGTACCATGTTCGAGGCACTGAAAACCATTCTGCCGGCCGGCTTGTGGTATCGCTTCCGCGAGATCTGGCACCTTGCAGAGGAGGGGATGGAC
The DNA here is from genome assembly GCA_015068025.1 of Oscillospiraceae bacterium. Taxonomy (GTDB): domain Bacteria; phylum Bacillota; class Clostridia; order Oscillospirales; family Oscillospiraceae; genus Oscillibacter. The sequence continues at coordinate 60,952 of SVLH01000001.1, forward strand.
CGCGCCGCGGCAGATGCCGCTGCCTCCGGGATCAGGAAAGCCCCCGCTGTGCTGGATGTGCTGTTTTCCTCCGGTGGAAAGGCAGATCTGGAGGCCTTGCGAAACGCCTGTGGCGACGAGGTGGAGCGCACGCTGAAAAAGCTGCAAAAGGCCGGCGTTGTCACCTGTGAGGCCACCGCAAAACGGAAGATCAACGACAAGACCCGCTGGGTCGCCTCTCTGACAGCCGATGCCGAGGATGCCCTGGCCATCACCGCGGCGCAGAAGCGCTCTGCGCCCATGCGCCATGAGATCATCCGCTTTCTGTCCACCACCGGCCGTGCATCTGCTGCGGATATCTGCTATTTCACAGGCGCCTCCATGCAGTCTTTGCGTGGCTTGGAAAAGATGGGTATTCTGGCTCTGACGGAAGAAGAGGCGCTGCGCGTGCCTCTCCCGGAGGAAACGGAGCCCGGCGCACCTATCTGCCTGAACGGGGAACAGGAGGCCGCTTTTGCGTCCATCCTTTCTCTTGCCCAGCAGCAGAAGGGAGAGGCCATCTTGCTGCACGGCGTGACCGGCAGCGGAAAAACACAGGTCTACCTGCGTCTGGTGCAGGAAGTTCTGAAACAGGGAAAAACCGCCATCGTGCTGGTGCCGGAGATCGTTCTGACACCGCAGATGATGCAGAAATTTACCTCCTATTTCGGCAGCGAGGTGGGAATGCTCCACAGCTCACTGCGTATGAGTGAACGCTACGACCAATGGAAACGCATCAAGCGGGGAGAGGTCAAGGTCGTTCTTGGCACCCGCTCCGCGATTTTTGCCCCGCTGCAAAATCTTGGACTCATCATTCTGGACGAGGAGCAGGAGGGCAGCTACCAATCGGAAAACGCCCCCCGCTACCACACCAGAGAGATCGCAATGTATCTCTGCGCCAAGCAGGGCGCCATACTGCTTCTTGGCTCCGCAACCCCTGCGGTGGAGACGGCTTGGGCGGCAGAGCAGGGGCTGTATCAAAAAGCACTTCTGCGGAGCCGTTACAACGAAAACGCACTGCCACAAGTGACCGTTGCAGATCTGCGGCAGGAGATTCGGCGGGGCAATTCCGGCCTGATCGGCGAAGCTTTGCAGGCGGAGCTTACGAAAAATATTGCCAACGACGAACAGAGCATTCTGTTTTTAAATCGGCGAGGCAGCAGCAGAATGCTGCTTTGCGGCGAATGCGGACATGTTCCCGAATGTCCGCGCTGTAGCGTACCCCTGACCTATCACTCCGCCAACGAGCGACTGATGTGCCACTACTGCGGCCACTCCGAGCGCACACAGAACGAGTGTCCCGTCTGCGGCGGCATCATGAAGCGCGTTGGCTGTGGTACCCAAAAGGTGGAGGAGGAACTGCGGCAGCTGTTCCCGGAGGCAGGCATCCTGCGTATGGACGCAGATACCGCATCCGGCGGCCACCGTGCACTACTGGAACGGTTTGAACGCGAGCGCATTCCGATCCTTCTCGGCACCCAGATGGTGGCCAAGGGCCTGGATTTTGAGAATGTGACCCTTGTAGGCGTGCTTTCAGCCGATACGTCTTTGTATGTGGATCATTACCGCGCCGCTGAGCGAACCTTCAACCTGCTGACACAGGTCGTTGGGCGAGCAGGACGCGGCGGCAAGATTGGCCGCGCCGTGATCCAGACCTATACCCCGGAAAACGATGTGATCCAATGCGCAGCCAGTCAGGATTACGCCCGTTTTTACGAAAGCGAGATCCGTATGCGCCGCCTGCGGCGCTATCCGCCCTTTGCCGACATCTTTACGGTGACTGTATCCGGAACGGAGGAGGGGGCGGTGCTGCGTTCCTCCGTCCTTGTGCGGGAACAGCTCAAGCACCTGTTTCAGGAACAGGAAGCCGAGATCCTCGGTCCCGCTCCTGCCCCCGTGCTGAAACTGAACAACCGCTATCGCTACCGCTGTACACTGGTAGGGAGGAACAACAAGGACACCCGGGACAAGCTTAGCTGGCTGCTGAAAGAATTTGCAAATGACCGCGCAAACCGCGGACAGAATATTTTTGTAGACTGCAACGTCATGGATTAAGCAGTCAAGGAGGAAACGATCATGGCATTACGAAAAATCGTGGAACAGGGCGATGAGTGCCTGAACAAGGTATGTCGTCCCGTTACCGCATTTAACGCCCGTCTGCACGCTCTGCTGGATGACATGGCAGAAACCCTGGCTGATGCCAACGGCGCCGGTCTGGCCGCGCCACAGGTTGGTGTTCTGCGGCGGATCTGTCTGGTTCTGGACGAAGAAAACGAAGCCTATCTGGAGCTCATTAATCCCGAGATCATCGCCCAGAGCGGGGAACAGACCGGTCTGGAAGGATGCTTGAGCGTTCCCGGTAAATGGGGTATCGTGACCCGTCCCAATGTGGTGCGCGTCCGCGCACAGGATCGCTACGGTGATTGGTTCGAGGCAGAGGCCGAGGGACTTGGCGCTCGTGCGTTCTGCCATGAGATTGAACACCTCGACGGACATCTGTACACCGAGCATATCGACCGCTTCCTCACCGACGAGGAAGTGATGGAATATTTCCGCGACGCAGAAGAAGAGGAGTGATTGCATGCGGATCCTGTTTATGGGAACGCCGGACTTCGCCGTTGCATCTTTAAAGCGGCTCGTAGAGGACGGGCACGACATCTGCGGCGTTATCACCCAGCCCGACAAACCGAAAAATCGCGGACACAAAATGCAGCCAACCCCTGTAAAGGAATATGCTTTGACACAGAATCTGGAGGTCTTTCAGCCGCTGAAAGCCCGTGACGGTGAAGCCATGGGCATTGTGGAGCAGCTGAAGCCGGAATTGATCGTGGTTGCCGCATACGGCAAGATCCTGCCTGAAGATCTGCTGAACTATCCCAAATACGGCTCCATCAATGTCCATTCATCCCTGCTGCCTGCCTATCGCGGCGCAGCACCCATCAACTGGGCCATCCTGGACGGCCTTGCCGAAACCGGCGTGACCATCATGTATATGGCCAAGGAACTGGATGCCGGTGATATCATTCACCAGAAATCCACCCCCATCGGTGAGGACGAGGATGCCCTTGCCCTGACGGTGCGGCTGGCAGAGCTTGGTGCAGAAGCGCTCAGTGAAACTGTGGCAGCTCTGGCTGCCGGTACGGCCACCCGCACGCCGCAGGAACACGAAAAGCACACCTATGCCCCCATGCTCTCCCGCGAGATGTCCGACATCGACTGGAATCGCAGCGCCCGCGAGATCAACTGTCAGATTCGCGGCTTGATTCCGTGGCCCTGTGCCGCCGCAGAGCTGGCAGGCACCAAATTCAAGATTTATAAAACCACTCTGGGTGGAAATACTGAAAAAGCACCCGGAACGATCCTTTCCGCCGGAAAGCAGGGGATTGAGGTCGCCTGCGGCGATGGGCGCAGTCTGTATATCACAGAATTGCAGGCCGAGGGCGGAAAGCGGATGGCTGCGGCCGCATATCTGCTGGGACATCCCATCACCGTTTGAAATCATTTGAATCGAGGAAGACTATGCCTTATTATTCCAATGGATACGGCTATGGCGACTTTCTGGCCAATAATATCTATTTTCTGCTGCTGATCCCCGTGATGCTCTTTTCCGCTTGGGCGCAGCTGCAGGTCAGTGGAAACTTCCGGCGTTACAGCGGCGTCACCAACCGCCGTCGTCTCACCGGTTCACAGGCCGCCGAAGCAGTTTTGAAGGCACACGGCGTGTATGATGTGGCCATTCGCAGCGTCCGCGGCAACCTGACCGACCACTATGACCCCCGGGACAACACCATCTACCTTTCTGAAGGCGTGTATGGTGCGGCGACCATTGCGGCAGTGGGTGTTGCCGCCCACGAGGCCGGCCACGCGGTGCAGTACGCCGTGGGATACGGTCCGATCAAACTGCGCAGCCTGATCGTCCCAGCCACGCAGTTTGGTTCCAAAGCATCGTTCATCCTGCTGCTGGTGGGGCTGCTGATGTACAGCCAGCCGCTGTTTCTGGTGGGAATTCTTCTGTTTTCCCTGACCACTTTTTTCCAGCTGGTGACCCTTCCGGTGGAGTTTAATGCCTCCCGCCGCGCCATCGAAACCATTGAGGGCCGCCTCCTGCTGGATGAGGATGAACTGACCGGCGCAAAAAAAGTGCTGCGTGCCGCAGCTATGACCTATGTGGCCGCATTGCTGACCTCTGTGCTGCAGCTTCTGCGCTATGTTCTGATTTTTGCAGGCAGAAGCAATCGACGGGGAGGACGTGACTGATGAGCTCTGCCCGTGAATCCGCGCTGCGGGTTTTGATCCACTGCCGCACCAACCAAGCCTGGGCCGATGCTGCGTTGAAAGCACAGTTGAACCGTGACAGCTTGTCCGGCGCGGACGCCGCGCTTTGCAGCCGCATCGTCTACGGCGTGATGCAGCAGCAGATGTTGCTGGATCACTATCTCGCAGCCTATTGTTCTCAAAAACCGGATCATTTACAGCCGCCTCTGCTGGAGATCCTGCGAATGGGCGCGTATCAGATCCTGTTTCTGGACAAGATCCCGGACAGCGCTGCTGTCAACACCTCCGTGGAACTTGCAAAGCTGCACAAAAGGGGACAGGCTGCCGGTCTGGTCAACGCCGTTCTGCGCAAAGTCTCCCAAAGCAAAGACGCATTGCCCGCCATTCCCGAGCAAAACGAACTCCAGTATCTTTCCGTTCGATACAGCCATCCCAAATGGCTTGTAAAGCGGCTGCTGACTTTGCTGGGCAGGGAGGAGGCCGAGGCCTTCCTCGCTTCCGACAACGCTGTGGCTCCCATCACCATCCAGATCAATCCTTTGAAAACAACGGTCGAGGATTTGACCGCGGAACTGACGGAAGCAGGCATTTCCGTTTCTCCCCACGGCTGGGTGCCGGACTGTCTGGAACTTTCGGAAACCGGCGACCTCACAAAGCTGTCCGCATTCCGGGAGGGAAAATTCATCGTTCAGGATCCGGCAGCCCGTCTGGTCTCTCTGGTTGCCGGCGTGCAGCCCGGACAGCGCGTGCTGGATGTGTGTGCCGCACCGGGCGGCAAGTCCTTTAGCTGCGCCTTTGCCATGAGAGATCAGGGCGAGATCATCGCCTGCGATCTGCATGAAAATAAGCTGATCCGGGTGAAGGAGAGCGCCGCGCGGCTGGATGTACGTTGTGTGCAAACCGCCGCGGCGGACGGCAGAGTATTCCGCCCGGAGTGGGAAGGCACCTTTGATACTGTCATTGTGGACGCGCCCTGCTCCGGTCTCGGCATCATCCGAAAAAAACCGGATACCCGGTATAAAAAAGCGGATGATCTGTTTACCCTGCCTGTGGTGCAGTCCGCTATTCTGGAAAACGCGGCGCGCTATGTGCGTCCGGGTGGCGTTTTACTCTATTCCACCTGTACCATCCTGCCGGAGGAAAACGAACAGGTCGTACAGGAATTCCTGTCCACACAGCCCGCATTTGAGTTAAGTCCATTTTTGCTGCCGCATCCCATTGGAGAAAGCAACGGCAGCCTGACCCTTTGGCCTCAGCGCCACAATACCGACGGTTTTTATATCTGCCGCATGACACGGCACCAGTGAGAGGTTTTTATGACCGATTTAAAATCCATGACGCAGCAGGAGATCACCGCGCTGCTGCAAAATATGGGGCAGCCCGCCTTCCGTGGAAAACAGGTGTTCAGCTGGCTGCATAAAGGCGTGCGAAACTTCGAGGAGATGTCCAATCTCCCCAAGCCCCTGCGGGACAGACTTGCTGCGGAATGCAGCCTGACGCCGCCCACTGTGGCGCGCAAGCAGATCTCCCAGCAGGACGGCACCATCAAATACTTATGGGAACTGGCAGACGGAAACTGCATTGAAACTGTTTTGATGCGCTACCATCACGGGAATACTGTTTGTATCTCCTCTCAGGTCGGCTGCCGCATGGGCTGTGCGTTCTGCGCTTCCACCATCGCGGGTAAGGTTCGCGATCTGACTCCGGCAGAGATGCTGGATCAGGTTCTCTTTACCCAACTGGACTCCGGTTTGACCATTTCAAACATCGTATTGATGGGCATCGGAGAACCCACCGACAATCTGGACAATGTTCTGCGGTTTCTGGAGCTGGTCAATCATCCTGACGGACTGAACATCGGTATGCGGCACATTTCTCTGTCCACCTGCGGCATCGTTCCGGGGATCGAGAGGCTGGCCGAACTGGGACTGCAGCTGACCCTTTCCGTGTCCCTCCACGCACCGGACAACGAGACCCGCACCCGCATCATGCCCGTAAACCGTGCCTACGATGTGGAATCGCTGTTTTGTGCCTGTCACGAATATTTCCGCAAGACCGGCAGACGCATTTCCTTTGAATACGCCATGATCGACGGCGTCAACGATCAGGACTGGCAGGCCGACCTGATCGCCGAAAAACTCAAGGGCATGCCGGGACACGTGAATCTTATCCCACTCAACGACGTTGTGGAAAGCCCATTCAAGCCCTCGAAACGCGTTTCCGCGTTTCAAAAACGACTGGAATCTCACGGTATCACCGCAACCGTCAGGCGCAGCCTGGGCGGCGATATCGATGCATCCTGCGGACAGCTTCGCCGAAAGGCGATGGAAGCCGCGAAAAAAGGAGTTGATACGAACCAATGAAAGCATGGGGTATTACCGATATCGGTCTGGTTCGGCGAGAGAATCAGGATTCGTACGCCATCTGTCAGGAAATGCCCTCCGGGCATCTTGTCTGTGTGGTCTGTGACGGCATGGGCGGCGCCGCCGGCGGCCAGGTGGCCAGCAGCATCGGCGTCGATGTTTACATCTCGGAACTCAAAAAGATCCTGACAGCGGAAATGAGCCCGGAACAGATCCGGGAGGCATCCTCCTATGTGGTTTCTCTGGCCAACGAAGCCATCCGCTCCGCTGCTGGCGAGCAGGAGGAGTATCAGAACATGGGCACAACGCTGGTGGCAGCGATCTCCTGCGGAAGCGGAATGGTCGTCAGCAATGTGGGCGACAGCCGCGCCTATCACATAACCCCCAACGGCATCACTCGCGTCACGAAAGATCACTCCCTTGTGGAGTCCATGGTGGATCAGGGTACCATTACCGCCGAAGAAGCGCGCCGTCATCCCAACCGCAACCTGATCACCCGGGCGTTGAGCCGGGACACCGACGCACAGTGTGACGGATACATCTGCACAATGGATGCAGGAGATTTCCTGCTTCTGTGTACTGACGGACTGGTGGATACCGTAAGCGATCAGGAGATCCTCTTTGAGGTTGTACATGGTGCAGGCCCGGACGACTGTCTGGACCGCCTGCTGGAAATTTCCAAACAGCACGGAGCCCCGGATAACGTGACGGCTGTTTTGGTACAAAATTTGTAAGAAAGGAGGGAGACCATGGATCAGTATATTGGAAAAATGCTGGACAATCGCTATGAGATCCTGGAGCGCATCGGCACAGGCGGCATGGCGGTGGTCTACAAGGCAAAGTGTCATCGGCTGAATCGTCTGGTGGCCATCAAGATCCTGAAGTCCGATCTGGCGCAGGATGAAGATTTCCGCCGTCGTTTCAATGCGGAATCCCAGGCCGTTGCACAGCTGTCGCATCCAAACATCGTGTCTATCTACGATGTGTCCCGCGGCGGCGATACCGAGTATATCGTTATGGAACTTATCGATGGTATCACTCTGAAGCAATATATGGAAAAGCGGGGTCAGCTGAACTGGCGGGAATCCCTGCACTTTATCTCCCAGATCATGAGAGGTCTGGCCCACGCCCACTCCCGCGGCATCGTCCACCGGGACATTAAGCCGCAGAACATCATGGTTTTGCGGGATGGCAGCGTGCGTGTTGCCGACTTCGGTATCGCGTGTCTTGAAAACTCCGCGCAGACGCTGACGCAGGAGGCACTCGGCTCCGTGCATTATATTTCTCCCGAACAGGCCAGAGGGGATCGCATCGATGCCCGCAGCGACATTTATTCCTCCGGTGTCGTGCTGTATGAGATGCTCACCGGCCGGCTTCCCTTTGAGGGCGACTCCGCCGTTTCTGTTGCGATCCAGCACTTGAGTTCCATTCCTCTGGCACCCCGTGAGATCAATCCCGACATTCCCGAACAGCTGGAATTGATCTGCATGAAGGCAATGGCTCCCGATCTGGAAAAGCGGTATTTCTCTGCCGATGACATGACCGTTGATCTGGAGGAGTTCCGCAAAAATCCCGGCGTTCGTCTGGACTTCCAGTTGGAGGATCTGCGTCCCGAGGAAACAGATGAGCCCACTCGTCCTCTGCGTGCTGCGGCCGATCCGCACGGTGCCAAAAACGCGCCGCAGCGAGAGCGCCGCCGTGAGCAGGAAGAGGAAGACGAGGACAATGAGCCTCCGCGAAGCACCAGACGACAGACGATCCTGATGATTATCGTGGCTGCTCTGGCTCTGGCCGTGGCAGGCGTCCTGCTGCACTCCATCATCACCTCCTTTGACAGCGAACCCATCGAGCAGTATATGGTGCCTGATGTCCTGGGTCTTACGATCGAACAGGCTTATGAACGCGCCGGTGTCAAGGGGATCTTCACCATCGAAGAAGCCGGCAGCGAATTCAACAAAGACGTCCTTCCCGGTCAGATCATCAGACAGGATCCCTCGGAAGGTGAGTACCGCAAGGGCGACAACCGTGTCATTCGCGTCTGGGTCAGCGCAGGCGAGGATACCGTGCCCATGCCGAATGTGGAGGGAATCACCCCCGTACAGGCGGAGGTGGAGCTGAAAAAGCTGCTCAACCAGTACAATCTCGTTCTGGAGGCACTGGAGAAGGATAAGCAGTACAGCGATACCATCACTCCCGGCTATATCGTTTCCACCATCCCGGCAGAGGGCGAGCCTTTGAGAAGGGGCGATACCATCCGTCTCCTGGTCAGCAAGGGCCCCAAGCCCCCCGATACCATTGTGGTCCCCCAATTTGTGGGGCAGCAGATCGATATGGTTCTGCCGCAGCTTTCCACATGGAAGCTGGTCTGCGATGAGGAAACTGACATCGAACTGGTAGACAGTCTGGAACCCGCCGGAAAGATCATCTGGCAGAGCCTTGACGTCATAGCCGAGGTGCCCGAAGGCTCCACCATCCAGTTCCAGGTCAGCACAGGCAAGCCTCCCAAAATCTCCGAAAGTTATGATCTGCCGCAGGATGGACGGGAATCCGTCTATGTTGAGGTCTATGTAGGAGACGAGGATGAACCCCAATTTGCCGAAACCGTCGACTGTTCCAAGGAAACTGTCACGGTTACGCTGGACGGCGAGGGCGTACAATTCATTTCCGTCTACTTCGATGGTGAATTGGACGACTATTCCTCCCACTTCCTGGACTTTAGTTTGCAGTAAATGGGAGAAGGACGAATTCAAAAGGCCCTCAGCGGCTTCTATTATGTGGATACAGGCGCAGAACTCCTGACCTGCCGCGCCAGAGGAAAATTCCGCAAGGAAGGGATCTCTCCTCTGGTGGGCGATCGGGTGGAGGTGCGTGAACTGGGAAACGGTGAAGGCTTTATCGAGCGCATCTGTCCGCGACGCAATGCTTTTACGCGCCCGGCGGTGGCTAACATCGATCAGCTGGTTATCATTGCCTCCGGTGCCATTCCGAAAACAGACCCGTTTCTGATCGACCGTGTTGCTTCGATTGCGGAATTGAAGGGCTGCGATGTGCTGATCCTGCTGAACAAATGTGATCTGGATCAGGCGGACGAGTTATATGATATCTACCGTGCGTCCGGCTTCCGTATTTTGCGCGTCAGCGCCGAAACAGGGGAGGGGCTGGAGGAGCTGATCCCCCTGATTTCCGGAAAACTGTCGGCCTTTACCGGCAATTCCGGCGTGGGAAAATCCAGCATTTTGAATGCGCTGGATCCCGCATTTCAGCTGCAGGTAGGCGAGGTCAGCAATGCCCTGGGCCGCGGACGGCATACCACCCGCCACGTGGAGTTGTTGCGTCTTGGCTGCGGAGCAGAGATTGTGGATTCTCCCGGTTTTTCCTCCTTTGAAACAGAGGAGTTGAATCTGGAGCTGAAGCATCGCCTGCCCGAAACCTTCCGGGATTTTGTACCCTATACGGCGGACTGCCGCTTCGTAGGATGCAGCCATACGAAGGAGAAGGGCTGCGCCGTTCTGGATGCTCTGCGGCAGGGAAGGATCCAAAAAAGCCGTCACGCCAGCTATCTGCGTCTTTTCGAAGAACTGAAGTCCCTGAAAGACTGGCAGGAACGCCAGAAAACCTGAAAAACGAGAGCCGCCGGTTCATTCCGGCGGCTCTTTTTGCACCAACCTCCATTCCGTTGTATATACTGAAACAGAAGAAAGGAGGTGCAGCATATGTTTTTTCACGGACGGGGAAGCGGAAGCTTTCTTCTGGGTGTCTGCGCCGTAGCGCTCGGTGCCGGCATTCTGATCGCCGCGATTTTTCCGGTGGGAGCGCTTTTGTTTCTGGTTGCATTTCTGCTGATCGCATGCGGCTGCGCCTGCTGCCGGCGTTAGAAAGGAGTTTCTGATATGAATATCGTTGTCTGGAAATCGCCCAAAGCCCTGCGCGGCATCCTGCGGAAATTGTTTCGGGTCAAAGAGGCATAATGCCGCCCTGCAGGTCATACAGTGAGGATATGAACTGCAGGGAAAGGAAGGATACCTTCATGGAGCTGGAATTGAAAAAAACCTGCCTGGATGCGTATGAAGCAGGGGCAGAATTGACTTTGACACAGGAAGAAACCGCAGAAACCATCGTACCGGACTACTGCCCGGATATTGCCCGCATCATTGCAACCGAGGGAAAAGTTTATGTACATAGCCGGGAATTGCGGGAAGGGAAGGCAGAGGTCTCCGGCACAGTCCGGATCACCGTCCTGTACACACCCGATGGGGAAGGCGGGATCCGGATTCTGGAGTTTGCCATTCCCTTTACCACAGAAAGCGACAACCACGCTTTAAACGGCTGCGTATACCTGACAGGCGATGCCGAAGTGGAATATCTGGAAAGCAGAATGCTGAACCCCCGCAAGATCTTCACCCATTGCAAGCTGATCGTCCGCATGGCAGGATACCGAAAAGCGCCGCTGTGCTTCTGCGAAGATTTCAAAAGCGAGCCGCAGCTCTATCTGGAGAAAAGGCAGGAGCATCAGCGCGCAATGCTTTTAACCGGAATTACAGAAAAGGATTTTACCTTTACAGATACTATGAATCTTTCCCCCGGGCGGGAGGGAGCGGCAGAGCTGCTGAACGGACGAGTTTGCAGTTCTGTCACGGAAAGTAAGCTGGTTGGGAACAAACTGATCGTGAAGGGCATGTTCACTGTTTCCGTCCTGTATCGCACCGCCGGGGGCAAGTACTGCTGTCATAGTGCAGAACTGCCCTTTTCGCAGATCATGGAAGCCGACGGCGCGGCAGAGGGAAGTTTGGCTTCCATCCAGTTGCAGCTGACCGGAACAGACTTCCAGATTGATGGGGAGGATGCCGAAGGACGACAGATCGCCGTTACCTTCTATCTACACGCCACTGCCCTGGTACGGCAGGAACAGGAACTGACGCTCCTCAGCGACCTCTATTCCACCGCATACCACACGGATCATGAAGCCGCGCCCCTCTGCGTTTCCGGTTTCTGGGAAAGCTTCAACCGCCGGCAGACCATCAGGGAAGTACTGGAGATTGGCGTGGTTGCAGAATCGATTCTTCTGGTCTCTGCCGCCTGTGGCGGGGTTTCCGTCAGCAGGGAAGGTGACCACACCGTTTTGCGCACTGCCGCAACTGTTCGTGCGCTTTATCTGGACGAAGGCGGCGTGCCTCTCGTTGCGGAGCGCCGCATGGACGTATCCTGTCAGCTGGATCTCCCGCAGGATTGCAAGGTGAACGCCAAAGCCATCTGTCCGGAGGAAGTGCAGGCCACCATCGGCGACCGCGGCATCGAGGTACGCTTTCCCATTGATTTTCGCATCGAAGCGGCGACCCAAACAAAAAAGGTCTGCATTTCTTCGGTGACGGTAAACACGGATGCACCAAAAGACATGAGCGGCGCGCCCTCTCTTGTGCTACGCTGTCTTGGCAAACAGGAATCGACCTGGGAGCTGGCAAAGGCCAATAACACCACCATCGAGACTATCCTTGCTGCCAATCAGCTGGATTCGGAAGCTGACATTCCTCGAGAAACTCTGCTGCTAATTCCCAGAAAAAGAGCATAAAAACGCGGACTTGGGCGGTACGTTGCCGTCCAAGTCCGCTTTCATTTTTAATTATCGGCGTACCGTGTCAGGAACTGGCGGGTACGTTCTTCCTTGGGATGCTCAATGACCTCCCGGGGATCGCCTTGTTCCACGATCACGCCGCCATCCATAAAGATCACATGATCCGCAACATCGCGGGCGAACGCCATCTCGTGGGTGACGATGATCATCGTGGTGTTCTGTTCGGCCAGATTGCGAATGACCCGCAACACTTCGCCTGTCAGCTCGGGGTCCAGGGCAGAGGTAGGCTCGTCGAAGCAGAGGATGTCGGGATGCATGGCCAGCGCACGGGCGATCGCCACACGCTGCTGCTGACCGCCGGAGAGCTGGTGAGGATAGTAATCCGCACGATCGGCCAGACCCATCTGGTCAAGCAGCTCCCGTCCGGCTTTTTCGATCTCTTCCTTGCTCTCGCCGCCGTGCTCCTTGGCCATCAGTTCGCGAGCCAGCGTGACGTTCTGCAGAGCAGTATACTGGGGAAACAGGTTGAAATTCTGGAACACCAGGCCAAAGTGGAGGCGCTTTTTCCGAATTTCCTTTTCCAGCTGCGTGGCGGGATCTGCGGCGTCAAAAATGATATTTCCGTTGACGGAGATCGTGCCCTGATCCGGCTTTTCCAAAAAATTCAGGCAGCGCAGCAGGGTGGTCTTACCGCTGCCGGAGGAGCCGATGATGGAGATGACCTGTCCCTTTTCCAGGGAGAAGCTGATGTCGTTCAGAACCTGCGTGGCTCCGAAATGCTTTTCAATATTCTTAACTTCCAGAATAGCCATATCGGAACCTCCTTATTTGAAATAACTCAACTTCTTTTCTGCGTAGTTCAGAAGAAGCGTCAGAACGCCGCAGGCGATCAGGAAGAAGACGGCGGTAGAGAACAGCGGCCAAATCAGCGCTTTGCTGGAAGCATACTCCTGCGCCATCATAATGATTTCCTTGTTGGCAATGATGCGTGCCAGAGAGGTATCCTTTACCAGCGTGATGAACTCGTTTCCCATCGGGGGAACGATGCGCTTAATGACCTGCAACAGAGTGATCTTGAAGAAGATCTGCGTCTTGGTCATGCCCAGCACTTCACCGGCCTCTTTCTGTCCCGCAGGCATACTCTGGATGCCGCCGCGGAAGATCTCAGAAAAGTAACAGGCATAGTTGATCACAAAGGCCAGTAGGGCGGCCTCCATACGACCCATTGCCTTGCCGCCCCAGATAAGACCAGGGCCGTAGAAGACAATAATGACTTGCAGCATCAGGGGTGTTCCGCGGATGATCCACACAAACGTCTGTGTCAGCCAGCGCAGAGGGGTAAATTTGCTCATAGAGCCAAAGGAAATCAAAAGTCCCAAAGGCAGACCAAAAAGAAGGGTGATAAAGAAAATTTCCAGATTCAACTGGGAACTTTCCAGCAGTCTGCCAATGATAACGTGTGCCTCAGTTGTCCACCAAGTAACGACTCCGTCCCACCAGGCGGCAATCTCAGCAATGAAGTTCATAAGTGTCTCTCCTCATAAACAGGGAAATAGGGCCAGACGAAAATCGCCTGGTCCTATCACCTGATTGTTTCGTGTGTTAGCCGGCGATGGCGGGAGCCAGAGCCAGACCGTACTTTTCAGCCAGAGCGGGCAGAGTGCCGTCGGCAACCAGAGCCTTGATAGCGGCGTCAACTTCAGCGGTGAAATTGCTGTCCTTACGGAAGGCGATGCCGTACTCCTCGGTAGCCAGTTCCAGATCGGCAACCATCTTCAAATCGGCAAAATCAGTGCCTTCGCCAACCATAGACTTGGCCAGCGTCCAGTCCAGAACAGCAGCGTCAGCAGTGCCGGCCTTGACTTCCATCAGACAGTCGGTCTGCTTGGCCATACCAACATACTCTGCCTGAGCCAGGTCAGCGTTGGCGTCCTCGCCCTTGATCTGAGCCTCGCCAGCGGAGCCGATCTCGGCAACCACGGTCTTGCCGATCAGGTCGGCGGTAGCAACAATGGCGCTGTCAGCCTTGACAACGATGACCTGGGCATTCTTGACATAGGGAACAGAGATGCTCATATTGGCAGCGCGCTCCTCGGTGATGGTCATACCGTTCCAGATGCAGTCGATACTCTTGGCGTTCAGTTCCACTTCCTTGGTGTCCCAGTTGATCTCGACGAACTCGGCTTTCAGGCCCAGTTTCTCACAGACAGCCTGCGCAAACTCGGTATCAAAGCCAGTCAGATTACCGGCTTCGTCATAATAGTTCATAGGCTCATAAATGGTAATGCCCACGAGAACCTTGCCGTTTCCCTTGATGTACTCGGCATCGTGCTTGGCGTCGCAGGCGGCCAGAGAGAGAACCATAATTGCTGCCAGCAGCAGAGTGAACAACTTCTTCATAACGAATCCTCCAAATTTCCGGACGGTCATCGTCCGTTTATTACAGTAGCAGTTTACCACACTAAATTATTTTTGTAAAGTTCAAAAACGCATAACCTCAGTTGAAAATCCGGAAATTTTTTCTACATTTCAAACAAAGAAAGACGGGCTGTCATACTTTTTACCCCGGAATCATAGAGTTGGAACATGACTATGGAGCGCAAAAGGACGGGATGATATGAATACCAGTATCTATCAGAATATTGCCACCCGCACTGCGGGAGACATCTACATCGGCGTGGTGGGTCCCGTGCGGACGGGAAAATCCACCTTCATCAAACGGTTTATGGAAACGCAAGTGATCCCCAATATTGAAAATGTATATCGTCGGGAGAGAGCCAGAGACGAACTGCCCCAGAGTGGCTCCGGCCGCACCATCATGACAGCGGAACCCAAGTTCGTTCCAGAAGAAGCTGCCCAGATCCAGCTGGAAGGCGGTGCCGCGTTCTCTGTCCGCCTCATTGACTGCGTAGGCTACATGGTAAACGGCGCCATCGGGCAGTTCGAGGATGACGCACCCCGTATGGTCACCACCCCCTGGTACGACCACGAGATCCCCATGACGGAAGCAGCGGAGATCGGCACCCGCAAGGTCATTGCGGAGCATTCCACCATCGGGATCGTCATCACCTGCGACGGCAGCATTTCCGACATCCCCCGGGAAGACTATCTGGAAGCGGAGGAGCGGGTCATTCGGGAACTTCAGGAACTGGGGAAGCCCTTTATCGTCCTGCTGAATTCCGAATTTCCGCAGTCCGAAAAAGCCACCGCCATCGCCCGGGACATCACCTCCCGCTATGAGGTCAACTGCATTCCCGTGAACTGTCTGGAATTGAATGAGGAGGATGTGTCCGGCATCCTCAAGGCAGTCCTGTACGAATTCCCCATGCAGGAGCTGGATCTGTTCCTGCCGCCCTGGGTAGATGCCTTGCCGGAGAACCATCCTCTCAAAGCCGGTCTATATGACGCCGTGCGCCGCACCGCCGGCACTCTGCGACACATTCGGGAGGTGGAGGATGTCATTGCGGCGCTGGGAAACTGCGAGTCTATCAGCGAGGCGAAAATATCCTCCATCGATCTGGGGACCGGCGTTGCCTCCGCCGTGCTGCATCTGCCGCGGGAGCTGTTCTATCACACGCTGTCGGAGCAGTCCGGTTTCGAGATCGGAGATGATGGAGACCTGATGAGCCTCCTGACCCATCTTGCCGCAGTAAAAACAGAGTATGACAAAGTTTCCGGCGCTCTGCGGGACGTAAAAGAAACGGGATACGGTATCGTGGTTCCGGGGATCGATGAACTGCAGCTGGAGGAACCGGAGATCATGAAGCAGGGGGGACGCTACGGCGTGAAGCTGAAAGCCAGCGCGCCCAGCATCCACATGATCCGCGCAGACATCGAAACCGCCGTTTCACCCATTGTCGGAAACGAAAAGCAGTCCGAGGACATGGTAAATTATCTCCTGCAGGAATTCGAGGGAGATACCAGCAAGATCTGGCAGTCCAATATTTTTGGCCGCAGCTTCCATGAACTGGTCAGCGACGATCTGCAGACCAAGCTGAAGCGCATGCCGGATGATGCCAGAAAAAAGCTGCAGGAGACCCTGACCCGCATCATCAACGAGGGAAGCGGCGGGCTGATCTGTATCATTCTATAAAAGTAACCGGAGTCGATGGATTCATCGACTCCGGTTTTTCATTTCCAGTTCCAGCAAAAACAACTTTCGTTCCAGACCCCCGGCATAGCCTGTCAGGCTTCCGTCCGCACCCACAACACGGTGACAGGGAATAAGGATGGCAATCGGATTGTGTCCCACAGCACCGCCCACCGCCTGCGGAGACGCAGGAATTCCGCGGCTCTGAAGCGTTTTTGCCAGAGCGCCGTAAGTTGTTGTTTCGCCGGCGGGAACCTCAAGGAGAAGCTTCCACACCGCCTTCCGAAACGCGCTGCCCTGCGGGGAGAGGGGCGGCAGGGGAGGGAGCGTCTCATCGTTGGAAAAATAGCTGTCCAGCCAGGCAGCGGTTTGGAGAAAGACCGGAAGCTGCGGCGCTTCTTTTGTATCTGCGGTGAGGAACGGCGCAAAATACTTCTGTCCCTCGATCCATAATCCGGTCAGCGCTGTGCCGTCCGATGCGAGCGTCAATGTTCCCATCGGGGAGGGAAGTGTCATCTTGTACAAAGAAATCTCACCTCTCTTTTTCAGTATAACAACGATGTGCAGCCCTTGCAAGGGCGTAAAACTCGTGTTACCATATACAGAAAAGAACAAAACATCGGAAAGGGGCGCACACCATGCTGCTCGCCATTGATGTAGGCAATTCCACCACGTCTGTCGGCCTGTTTGACCGGGACAAGACCCTGTGTTTTCTGGCCTCTCTGGATACCGACAGCCGAAAAACCGCCGACCAGATCAGCGTTGACCTGATGAACCTGTTTACGCTGTATCGCTATGACTACACCTGCGTGACGGGTGCCATTCTGTGCAGCGTGGTGCCGCCGCTGAACTTCATGATGGAGAAGGCACTGACCCGTCTGCTGGGCAAGCCTCCTATGGTAGTCGGCCCCGGTGTGAAAACCGGCTTGAACATCCGCCTGACCAACCAGACGCAGGTGGGCGCGGACATCGTGGCCGACGCCGTAGCCGCGCTGGAAAAATTTGAAGCACCAATCGTGACCATCGACATGGGAACCGCCACTACCATCGGTATCATCTCCGAGGGGCGAAACTATGAGGGCGGCATGCTGCTGCCGGGTGTCAATGTGTCCCTGGAAGCGCTCAGCCGCCGTGCCGCACAGCTGCCGGATATCTCCCTGCAGCACCCCAAGGCACTAATCGGCAAAAACACAGAGGACTGTATGCGCTCCGGCATCGTGTACGGCACCGCCGGAATGCTGGACGGGATCATCGACCGCCTCCGCGGGGAATTTCCCGGGAAAAAGCTGACGGTGGTCGCCACCGGCGGCAACGCGCCGGTCATCGTGCGGTACTGCCGCAACGAGATCATTTACGATAAGTATCTGCTGATGGACGGTCTGTGGACCATCTACCAGAAAAATAAGTGAGGCACTCCATGACCCAAATTTACGGAACCATTGGCCCTGCCTGCAAAGAACAGACCGTTCTGGAAGCAATGTTTCGTGCCGGAATGACCGGTATCCGACTGAATCTCTCCCACTGCGACCTCGCAGACATCGCCGCACAGATCAGTGCCTTTCACGCAGCCGCAGAAGCAGCAGGAATCCACCCGCAGCTGGTGGTGGACACACAGGGCCCGGAGCTGCGCATCGGCGCATTGGAACTGCCCGTTTTCTTGGAAAATGGGATGCTCGTTTCTCTGGGTGAGACCGGGATCCCGATCCCTGCTGTGGTGGCAGAAGCGCTGGAAGATGACTGCGAAGTTCTTCTGGATGACGGCAGGATCTCTCTGCGTGTAACATCGGCCCAAAGGGGAGAGGCAACCGTTTTTCGCGGCGGTACGCTTACCGGGCACAAGAGCATCAAGCTTCCTGGGAAAGACATCCGTCTGCCGGTTTTAACAGAACGGGACATCAAAAACCTCCGACAGGCAGCGAAATATGGCGTGACCGGACTGCTGCAACCCTTTGTCCGCAGCGAAAAAGACCTTCTGGAGCTGCGCCGGCTTTTGAATGAAAACGGAGCCGGGCATCTGCAGGTCTTTGCCAAAATTGAAACGATGGAGGGCGTGGACAATCTGCCCCACATTCTTCCCTATGCGGATGTGATCGTGATTGCCCGGGGCGACCTCGGAAACGATATGCCTTTGTGGCAGCTGCCTGCCGTGCAGAAGCGCATCGCAAATACCTGCCGTGCCGCAGGGAAGCCCTTTATCGTCGTAACCCAGATGCTTGCATCCATGGAACACGCCGCTGTACCCACGAGAGCGGAGGTCAGCGACATCTTCAATGCCGTGGCAGACGGTGCCTGGGGCGTGATGCTGACAGGGGAGACCGCCGTGGGGCAGTATCCCGCAGAGGCTATTCGTTACCTCTCCAATACAGCGGCAGAAGCCTGCCGCTGGCTGGGAGCGCAATAAATAAACACCCGCGCGCCACGCGTCCGCATAACAAGCAAAAAGGAAGCATATCCGATCGGATATGCTTCCTTTTTTCGTTTGTTCTTACTTTGCCAGAACCTTCTTCAGCTTGGCAAAGCGGGGCAGGCCGTTCTCCTTGGGCAGGTTGGGCTCGCCCTGGATCAGAGGCAGTGCGTAATCGATGAAGGGCTTCTCCACGCCGTTGCCCTCGGCGTTGATCCACTCCAGAGGCACCTTGTTCTCGGTGTTGGCAACATCCGTCAGGTTGAAGAGCTTGGTCTTGCAGACGTACTTGCCGTCCTCATAGCTGCGCTCGAAGCCGACCATCTTATCGGTCAGACCGGCAACGGCGTTTTCAACGGCAGCCTTACCGGACATGTAGGACTCCTCGATGTCGGTCAGAGAGGCCAGGTGTGCACCGCAGCGCTGCAGCAGGCTCAGCTCGATGCCGCGGACCTTGACACCCAGCTTGGACTTCACGACTTCAGCCAGCATAGCGGCCAGACCGCCCAGCTGAGCATGACCGAAACCGTCGGTAGCGGAGGTCTTTGCCTCGGAAACGAAGGAACCGTCGGCATAGTGGATACCCTCGGAAACGGCGACCATGCAGTTGCCCTTTTCTTTGTAGATGCGCTCCACGTCAGCCAGGAACTTGTCCATATCAAAGTCGACCTCGGGGAGGTAGACCAGATCGGGGCCTGCGCCCTGTGCGGTAGCCAGAGCGGCAGCGCCAGCCAGCCAGCCGGCATGACGACCCATGATCTCGATGATGCAGACCATGCCCTTATCATACACGCGGGCATCCTGATAAACTTCCATGCAGGAAGTAGCAATATATTTGGCAGCGGAAGCAAAGCCGGGGCAATGATCGGTGCCGAACAGGTCGTTGTCAATGGTCTTGGGCACGCCCATCACGCGGCACGCATAACCAACCTTCTGCATATACTTGGAGATCTTGTTGCAGGTATCCATGGAGTCGTTGCCGCCGTTGTAGAAGAAGTAACGGACGTCATACTTCTTGAAGATCTCCAGAATACGCTTGTAATCGGTATCATCCACATCAGGATCGGCGATCTTATAACGGCAGGAACCCAGCGCAGAAGAGGGAGTGTACTTCAGCAGTTCCAGTTCTGCGGGATCTTCTTCAGCCATATCGTACAGTCGGTCGTTCAGGACACCAACGATACCGTTTGCGGCACCCAGAACGCGGGTAATAGCGGGATTCTTCAGCGCAGTGTCGATGACACCGTATGCACTGGAATTGATGACGGAAGTAGGACCACCGGACTGGCCGATGATACATGCGCCTTTCAGTTCATTCATGAGAAAATGCCTCCCTAGAATATAGTAGAATCATCATAACATTGAAAAAAAGAATTGTAAATACTTGCAATTTAATTTTTCTATGATATTATCAAAGAGGAAAATCGTTTTCGTCTTTTCGAATGAACAATTACGCTCATTTGATTCCGTCCTTTTTATCCGGGAAAGGGTGGGGCGGAAACAAATAAATTTCAGGAGATGATTGTATGGCACTCGTAACCACTACCGAGATGTTTAAGAAGGCCTATGACGGCGGCTATGCCATCGGCGCTTTCAATGTAAACAACATGGAGATCGTTCAGGGCATCACCGAGGCTGCAAAGGAAGTCAACGCTCCTCTGATCCTGCAGGTTTCCAAGGGCGCCCGCGCCTACGCCAACCACACCTATCTGATTAAGCTGGTGGAAGCCGCTGTGATCGAGACCGGTCTGCCCATCGCTCTGCATCTGGACCATGGCGACAGCTTTGAGACCTGCAAGAGCTGCATCGACGGCGGTTTCACCTCCGTCATGATCGACGCTTCTTCTCACTCCTTCCAGGAGAACATTGAGATCACCAAGAAGGTCGTTGAGTATGCTCACGATCACGGCGTCGTCGTTGAGGCCGAGCTGGGCTCTCTGGCCGGCATCGAGGATGAGGTCAACGTTTCCGCCGAGAACGCTTCCTACACCCGTCCCGAAGAGGTCGAGGAGTTCGTCGCCAAGACCGGCTGCGACTCTCTGGCCATCGCCATCGGCACCAGCCACGGCGCTTACAAGTTCACTCCCGAGCAGTGCACCGTGAACGAACAGGGCATCCTGGTGCCTCCTGCTCTGCGCTTTGACATTCTGGAGGAAGTCTCCAAGCGCCTGCCCGGGTTCCCCATCGTTCTGCACGGCTCTTCTTCCGTTCCTCAGGACTTTGTCGCCAAGGTCAACCAGTTCGGCGGCGCTATGCCCAACGCCATCGGCGTGCCCGAGGAGCAGCTGCGCAAGGCCGCCGCTCTGTCCGTCTGCAAGATCAACATCGACTCCGACCTGCGTCTTGCCATGACCGCTTCCGTGCGTGAGTATCTGGCACAGAATCCCGGTCATTTCGATCCCCGCCAGTACCTGAAGCCCGCTCGTACCGCCATCAAGGAGATGGTTAAGCACAAGCTCATCAACGTTCTGGGCTGCGACGGCAAGGCTTGATCACAATCATAAAAACACCGCCGGATGTTCCGGCGGTGTTTTTTGCCCTTTTGACGGTGGCCGTTTTTCTCCTCCCGCATAGGATGAAAGGAAAGGGAGGAGACTTATGCGCTTTTTGCAGGACTACGACCGCGCCGCCGCCGTGCTGTATGCCCACCGCTGGGCCTACGGGCGCAATCCGCGGTTCTATGATTACGAAAAACTGGGCGGTGACTGCACCAACTTCGCCTCACAGTGCATTTTTGCCGGAAGCGGCATCATGAATTTCACACCCACTTACGGCTGGTATTATATCGATGCAAACCAGAAGGCGCCCGCCTGGACAGGCGTGGAATACCTCTGGAATTTTTTGACCCGCCGCAACATTTCTCTGGGGCCGGTAGGGGAGCCATGCGAGCTGGGAGATCTTCGTCCCGGTGATATCCTCCAGCTATCCTTTGACGGCGAGCGGTTTCAGCATTCTCCGGTGGTGGTGTTCACGGAACGCCCGGCAACGCCGGAAACCATCCTGCTGGCAGCCCACAGCTATGATGCCGACAACCGGCCACTGTCCACATATGAGTATCAAAAGGCCCGATATCTGCACATTACCGGCACCGTGCGTCCGTGAAGGGGAAGGGATGGATGGATGTGTTTTCTGAACGATAAGAAAAGTCCCGACCGCGTATTCCGCGGTCGGGACCGTATCTTTATGCGAGCAAAACTGTAAGCCGGGTTCTGTATTTGACAGTCATCTATCTAGGCGTACCGTTGCCGGCACGCTCAAGCCACCTCCCGGGAACGGCCGGGCCAGCCATATGTCCCCTCCACGGTGTTGCTCCGGATAGAGTTTACAGCGATGGTCAGTCTCCAGCCATCGGGTGCGCTCTTACCGCACCTTTCCACCCTTACCCTCGTCGTCGCAAGCTTCATATCGCTCGCTTCGCCGCATACGGCAAAGCTCACTCATTGCGCTGCTCCGCCTCTTTCCGGCAGAACCGCTTTGCTGGGTTCAGCCGGAATATGGAGAGAAACGAACAATATGAAACCTGCAACAACAAAGGCGGTATATCTCTGTTGCACTTTTCCTGAAGTCGCCTTCGGCGGGCGTTACCCGTTATCCTTGCCCTGTGGAGCCCGGACTTTCCTCATGGACGGCCTTTCGGCCTGCCCACGCGACCGTCTGTCTTCCTCGCGGCTACATTGTACAAGATGGCTCGGCGATTGTCAACGGTGGGAATTCGGTTACGAAAATTTGGGTTTCACATTGTTTTTTTCTGCCGTTTGCGGTATAATTTATTGATATCTTTTCCCGAAAAAATCGAAAACCAGCATCATATAAGGAGCGTTTTATGAGATTCGAGGAATATCTGAACGCATTACAGAATAAAACCGTGGCGGTCATCGGCATCGGCGTTTCCAACCGCCCACTGATCGACCTGCTCTGCAGCCGCGGCATTGCCGTCACCGCCTGCGACAAAAAGAGCAGGGAGGCTTTGGGCAGCATTGCAGAGGAGCTGGAAGCCAAAGGTGTCACGCTGCGTCTGGGCCAGGCCTATCTGGAAAACCTGACGGAAGACGTCATTTTCCGCACCCCCGGTATGCGTCCCGACCTTCCGCAGCTGACTGCGGCTGTTGCGCGGGGCAGCATCCTGACCAGTGAGATGGAAGTCTTTTTTGATGTCTGCCCCTGTGCCAAAATCGCTATTACCGGGTCGGACGGCAAAACCACCACGACCACCATCATCGCAGAACTCCTCCGCGCGGCGGGAAAAACTGTCCATCTGGGCGGTAATATCGGCCATCCGCTGCTGGCAGAAACCGGCACGATGCGGAAAGAGGACATTGCCGTTCTGGAACTCAGTTCCTTCCAGCTGATGACCATGTCTTCCAGCCCCAAAATCGCAGTAGTTACCAACCTTGCGCCCAACCATCTTGATGTTCACAAGGATTACGGGGAGTATATTGCTGCAAAGGAAAATATCTTTACACATCAGGAATCGCAGGATATCTGCATTTTCAACGCAGATAATACCGACTCCGTTCTCTCCGCAAGCAAGGCGGTGAGCCGTGTGCGCTGGTTCTCTCGTCAAAAGGAACTCGACGAGGGTGTATTCCTACGGGGAAACGCCATCATCCTGCGGGAAAACGGTACAGAACGGGAGGTTATGAAAACCACGGACATCAAGCTCCCCGGCGTTCACAACATTGAAAATTATATGGCTGCCATCGCAGCGGTAAACGGCCTTGTGCCGGACGATATCATCCGGAATTTTGCCCGGGAATTCGGCGGTGTAGCCCACCGCATCGAACTGATCCGCACCCACCGCGGCATCCGCTGGTACAACGATTCCATCGCTTCCAGTCCCAGCCGTACCATGGCCGGCTTGCGCGCCTTTCCGGAGCAGGTCATCCTGATTGCCGGTGGCAAGGATAAAGGAATCCCCTACGATGAACTGGGACCCGTGGTCAACGAACACGTAAAACTGCTGATCCTTTGCGGCGCAACCGCCGGCGTGATCCGGCAGGCAACAGAAAAGGCTGTAAATTACGGCGGACTTCCCATCGTGGATGTGGCTGATTATCACGAAGCCGTGGCCGTCGCAGACAGCCATGCGACAGAGGGAGATGTGGTCATTCTCTCGCCCGCAAGCACCTCCTTTGACCGGTTTGCAAACTTCATGGAGCGGGGACAGGTGTTCAAGGACATCGTAAACAGCCTGAAATAAGGCCATGCCCTTTCCGCATATGCTGTGCGGAGGGGGGAATTTAGATGCGCTTCGGCCGTTTCCACTACCGTCGCTTTGATCGCCGCTTGCTGCTGCGTTTTATTCTGTTTGGATTCATCGTACTGCTCCTGACGCTGCTGATTTTTGCTGCCAGTCAGATGAAGCCACTGCTGACCCGCCTGGCCACCACGCGGGTATCCAATACCGTCAATCGCATTGTAATCGAAGCGGTGGACGAAGCCATTCGCAGCGGAGAGATCAGCTATTCCCAGTTGATTTTCCTGGAAAAGGACAACGAGGGCAAGGTCACCGCCATCCACAGCAATATGGCAGCCTTCAACCGCCTGCAGGCGGAGATCCTGGACATCATCCTGGCGCGGATCGATCAGGTCTCCGCACGGGAGCTCAGCATCCCCATCGGCACCCTGACGGGCTCGGCGCTGCTGGCAGGCCGTGGGCCGCGGATCTCCGTGCGGATGGAATCCGTAGGTACATCCTCCGCACGCTTTGATAATGCCTTTACCTCTGCCGGTATCAACCAGACCCGTCACCAGATCTTACTGCACATCGATGTCAGCGTGACCATTCTTCTGCCGGGCTTTGCCGCCGCTACAAAGGTTTCCAACACCGTGACGGTAGCGGAAACGGTGATCGTGGGCAACGTGCCGGACACATACACCTATTTCAGCACCAACCCGGATACCTATGAAGAGGATCTGAAAGACTACATCCTGAACAACTAAAGGGAGGCCCTCTTATGGACTACCGCGAAGAAATGAAATATCTGCGGGACTATCTGAATGAACAAAGCTACCTGTACTATGTGCTGGACGCGCCTGTGATCCCGGACTATGAGTATGACCGCCTGAACCGCCGACTGGAAGAACTGGAGGCCGAGCATCCCGAGGAGATCACAGCGGATTCTCCCACCCAGCGGGTCGGTGACAAGGTTCTGGAGGGTTTTGCATCCTACGCACATGATGTGCCGCTGGAAAGCCTTCAGGATGTATTCAACGCCGCAGAAGTGGCGGAATTTGGTGAAAAGATCGACGCAGCCCTTGGCGCTGACGTGGAATACTCCGTCGAACCTAAAGTCGACGGCCTGTCCGTTGCACTGGAATACCGCAACGGCGTCTTTTACCGCGGTGCTACCAGAGGTGACGGCAGAGTTGGTGAGGATGTCACGGAGAATCTGCGTACCATTTACTCCATTCCCATGACGCTACCGGATCAGCTCCCCCGCCTGATCGTCCGCGGTGAGGTCTACATGTCTCGCACTGTGTTCGAAGAGATCAACACCCTGCGGGAACTGCAGGGGAAGCCGCTTCTGGCTAACCCCAGAAACGCTGCCGCCGGCTCTCTGCGCCAGCTGGACCCCAAGCTGTGTGCCGAGCGGAAGTTGGATATCCAGATTTTCAATCTCCAGCTGGCGGAAGGGAAGACCTTCACCTCCCACGATGATACGCTGGAATACCTGGCCTCCCAGCGTTTCAAGATGATCCCGCACAAAACCCTGAAAGGCATCGCCGCCGTGCAGGCAGAAATTGACCGCATCAACGATGAGCGGATGGATTATCCCTTTGATATTGATGGCGCAGTTGTAAAGGTTAATAACCTTACAGACCGCGAAAAACTTGGCTCCACGGCAAAATTCCCCAAATGGGCCGTGGCGTTTAAGTATCCACCTGAAAAGAAACCCTCCCGCATTGTTGACATCGTAGTACAGGTGGGCCGCACCGGTGTCCTGACCCCCAAAGCCGTGCTGGAGCCGGTTCGTCTGGCAGGAACTACCGTCACCAACGCGACCCTCCACAATCAGGACTATATTGCAGAAAAAGACATCCGCATCGGCGATACCGTCATTGTACAGAAAGCCGGCGAGATCATTCCCGAGATCCTTGAAGTGGACTTCTCCAAGCGGCCGGAGGGCACCGTGCCCTATATTCTGCCGCAGACCTGTCCCGTTTGCGGTGCGGCTGTTTTCCGGGATGAAGACGGCGCTGCGCTGCGCTGTACCGGTGCGGAATGTCCTGCGCAGCTTCTGCGGAACCTGACCCATTTTGCCAGCCGCGATGCGATGGACATCGAACATCTCGGCCCGGCGGTGGTGCAGCAGCTGGTAGAAAACGATCTGATCCGCAACGCAGCGGATCTGTACAGCCTGAAAGCGGAAGATGTTGCAAAGCTGGATCGGATGGGTGCAAAATCCGCTCAAAACCTGATCCTCGCCATTGAAAAGTCCAAGAACAATGACCTTTCCAAGCTGATCTACGGTCTTGGTATCCGGCAGGTAGGGGAGAAGGCCGCAAAAGTGCTGGCTGCCCACTTCCGTACGCTGGACGCCCTGATGGCCGCCAGCGCGGAGGAGCTGACCGAAATCAACGATGTTGGCGCCATCACCGCACAGTGCATCGTGGATTTCCTGGCACAGCCCCAGTCCCAAGACCTGATCCATCGTCTTGTGGAAGCGGGCGTCAACACAGAAAGTACTGCGCAGCTGATAGACGACCGCTTCGCCGGCATGACCTTTGTCCTCACCGGCACGCTGGAGCGTTTCGACCGCAAAACAGCAGAGGCTATGATCCAGGATCGCGGCGGAAAGGCCTCCGGTTCCGTCAGTAAAAAAACCACTTACGTGGTGGCGGGCGAAGCCGCCGGCAGCAAGTTGAAGAAGGCACAGGAGCTGGGCATTCCCGTTTTGAGTGAAGATGAATTTGCGGCAATGCTGCAATAACCAAGGGGTTCAGTATGATTCGTTCCATTATGAAAGACCCCATTTTTCTGGCACAGAAATCGGTTCCGGCTACACCGGACGATCTGCCCCTGGCACAGGATCTGCTGGACACCCTGGCAGCAAACCGGGAGCACTGTGTCGGAATGGCTGCCAATATGATCGGCGCGGCAAAGCGGGTCATCGTCTTTGATGACAACGGCACTCCCACGGTGATGTTCAACCCCGAGATTGTAAAAAGCTCCCAGCCGTATCAAACAGAGGAGGGCTGTCTTTCCTTGCCCGGCGTGCGGAAAACAACGCGATACCAAAATATAAAGGTACAGTACCAAAACGCGGATTTTCAGGTGCGTTTGAAAACCTTTACCGGCTGGACGGCCCAGATCATTCAGCACGAGATCGACCACTGCAACGGAATTCTGATCTGATAAAAAACCGCCATCTCACTATGAGATGGCGGTTTTCATATTGGATCGTTTCATCAGTCTCCCACGCCGGAGTTAATCACCTTGCCCACGTTCCACAGGCTGACCGCCTGCTGAGCAACACGGAGACGCTCCTCCGGGGAATTGTAGGGCAGTTCTGCCGTGTGGCAGGCGCAGTCCATGCACTCCACATACAGGCACCAGCCGTTTTCCACCTGAATCATGCCGGTGCCGTGGCAAACCGGGCAGTCAAATACGTCGATATCTTCAAACGGATTCATAGCAGATTCTCCTTTTTTGATTTCCAAGCACAGTATAGCATACTCACAAACAAAGAGCAACACACCGACGCAGAAAACACCCGGACAGCCAGGAGGCTGCCCGGGGTAAGGTTTACTTGTCGAAGCTGGGGTTCACGAAATACAGGTTCTTCTCATTCATTCTGTCCTTCGCCAGCCGCAGGCCTTCGCCGAATCTCTGGAAGTGTACCACTTCCCGCTGCCGCAGGAACTTGATGACATCGTTCACATCCGGGTCATCCGAGAGCCGGAGAATGTTGTCATAGGTCACGCGGGCTTTCTGCTCGGCAGCCAGATCCTCCGTCAGATCCGCGATCAGATCGCCCTTGACCTGCATGGTCGCCGCCGTCCACGGCGTGCCGGAGGCAAACTGCGGGTAAACTCCGGCGGTGTGATCCACGAAATAGGTGTCAAAGCCGGCGGTTTTGATCTGATCCTCGTTGAGGTTTCGGGTCAGCTGATGGACGATGGCTCCCACCATCTCGAGATGCCCAAGCTCTTCCGTACCGATGTCGGTCAGCAGACCTTTCAGTTCGGGGTAGGGCATGGAGTACCGCTGGCTCAAATAACGCAGCGATGCGCCCAGTTCGCCGTCCGGCCCGCCGTATTGCGAGATAATGACCGCCGCCAGTTTGGGGTTGCAGTTTTTGATCTTTACGGGATACTGCAGTTTCTTCTCATATACAAACATCAGTCATTCCCTCCTACTTCCCAGGGCCAGGGATCCTTCAGCCAGGCGTATCCGTCCTCGGGAGTCAGGTCGGTCTGGAGCAGGGGGCCGTACATCTTTTGGTATTTCTCCCGTCCCTCTTGTGCCAGCTTGATATAAGACCAATACAGCCGCAGGACCTCCTGATCGTCGGCATGGGTCACCAGATAAAGCCCCAGTTCATCGATGGCAAAGTCCAGCGCCATCAGCTCCACAAGGGCAGTATTTGCCATTTTGGTTTTCGCCCGAATGGCCGCCTTAAAGGGGAGGTCCAGCCCCGGAAACAGCGTGCCGGTCTGCAGAGCCTCCATGCGGCTGTATCGCACAGGATTTTCATCCTGTACGGGAATATACGGAAACGCCAGCGGCGCACAATAGCCGGGCAATGCGCCCTTTCCCGTGCCGCATGCCGCGGACGGTCTGTTTGCGCCCTGATTGTTTTCAGGTTTTTCCATCTGCAATCGCATCCTCCTTTGCAGGATAGTCTGTACGCGCCGTATCCGCCGCGTACTCAAACCATTCTATGCAGCCGGCAGGGCAGGGGAGCCTGACCTTGATTTCACCTGAAAAATCCGCTATAATCGGTATATGGGATAAGCAGGCAGGCATAGCCTCTCTCGGAGGTGTTTGCCATGATCCTGCTGATTCGTAAACACACAGTCTTTTATGTCGCGCTGTCCTGCTGCGGTATCCTTGCACTGTCTGCTGTTCTCTGGTCTTTGCCCAACCTCCGCCTGCCTGCGTTTGCCGCCGCCGACGGCACTCCCGTCACGGTGGTGGTCGATCCCGGCCACGGCGGCGAAGATGGCGGTGCAGTCTCCCCGGATGGGGTAGAGGAGAGCGGTTTGAATCTGGGAATTGCCATCCGCGTCAATGACCTTCTCCGCTTCGCCGGACGCCAAACAAAGATGGTGCGAACGGAAGACGTTTCCATCCACACAGAAGGCGAAACCATCCGCACACGAAAAGCCTCCGACATCCGTAATCGGGTAGCACTTGTAAACAATACGCCCGGCGCAGTTCTGCTGAGCATTCACCAGAACAGTTTGCCGTCCTCTCCGGTGACCCATGGGGCGCAGGTCTTTTGGAACCGGCAGGAGGGAGGGGAGGCGCTGGCGCGGCTGATGCAGGATTCCCTGAATCGCAGCATCAACCCGGGAAACGAAAAACAGCCAAAACCTATCCCGTCTACGATCTATTTGATGAAGAACGTCACTGCGCCGGCAGTTTTGGTGGAATGCGGATTCCTGTCCAACCAAGCCGAAACCGCCCTGCTGACGCAGCCATCCTACCAAACGAAACTTGCCATGGCCATTACCGCAGGCTTCCTGCGTGCAATGGCCGGAGAGGAAGCACCATGAAGGCAAAAACCATGTTTTACTGCACGGAATGCGGCAACGAAACCGCGAAATGGGCAGGGAAGTGCCCTGCCTGCGGCGCGTGGAATACCATCACAGAACAGCCGGAGCTGCCCAAAAATCCGGTGCGCGGCAAAACTGTCCGTGGTACCGATGCGCCGCGCCGCGCCTGTCCTGTCACGCAGTTGGAAACCGATGCAGAACTCCGTTTTTCCACCGGAATGGGGGAGCTGGATCGGGTTCTGGGCGGCGGTGCGGTAAAAGGCTCTCTGGTTTTGGTCGGCGGTGCGCCCGGCATCGGCAAATCCACCTTAATGTTGCAAATTTGCAGCAAATTGTGTGAATTTTCCAAAGTTCTCTATGTATCCGGTGAGGAATCGGAACATCAGTTAAAGCTCCGCGCTAAACGTTTACGCGTGGAACACAGCAATCTGTATGTCCTGTCCGAAACCTCTCTTGGGGATATGACCGCCTCGGTCGCCGCCGAAAAGCCGGACGTCCTCATCGTGGACTCCATCCAAACCCTCTATAATGATGCACTGGATTCTCCGGCCGGAAGCATCAGTCAGGTCAAGGATTGCACTATGACCCTCATGCAGCTGTCCAAGGGGCAGGGCATTACCGTGTTTGTGATCGGTCATGTGAACAAGGAGGGCTCTATTGCAGGCCCGAAAGTCCTGGAACATATGGTGGATTGCGTGCTGTACTTTGAAGGAGAGCAACACACCACGCACCGCATTCTGCGGGCAGCCAAAAACCGTTTCGGTGCCACCAACGAGATCGGCGTCTTTGAAATGCGGGAAGAAGGCCTTGTCGAGGTAGAAAACCCTTCTGAAATGCTGCTTTCCGGCCGTCCCACGGACGCGCCGGGCACCTGCGTCACCTGCGTTATGGAGGGCGTACGGCCCGTTCTGGCGGAGATCCAGGCGCTGACAGCCACCTGCGCCGCCGGCAATCCCCGCCGCACCAGCAACGGCTTCGATTACAATCGGGCCGCCATGCTGCTGGCTGTGCTGGAAAAGCGCGGCGGCCTGAAAGTATCTGCCTGTGACGCCTACATCAATATCATCGGCGGCCTGCGGCTGGACGAGCCCGCAGCCGACCTTGCCACTGTCATCGCGCTGGCATCCAGTTATCTGGATCGCCCTGTGCCCGCCCAACTGGTGGCCATTGGGGAAGTCGGCCTGACAGGGGAGCTGCGGAATGTGAACCAGTTGTCACAGCGCATTTCCGAAGCCCATCGCCTTGGCTTTACCAGGTGCATCATTCCTGTGCAGAAAAAGAACGCGATCTCTGCGCCGCCAAATCTGGAGCTGATCCAGGTTCAAAATATCGGTGAGGCGATCCGAGCCGCGCTGCGTCCGGCGGAATAATGTGAATACATGCGCCGCCCATAGAAGGTGCGCCGGCTGCGGCAGCGCTGTGCAGCGAACAAAGACCGTCACACTGATACACACACTTACTGACACACGGGATCAAACTCATTTGCATCATCCGTTTCTTTGGTGATACGATAGGTTGACCCGTTCCGTGAAAATTATGACCGAGGGAAGGAGGTTTACGGAGCGATACATATAATTGAACAAAATAAAAATTTTGTTTAATTTAGGGGAGGACAAAATGCCCTTATTGCGGTTTACAGCCATTCCGGGCTGTTTTCGGGCACCTCCGGCTATTCCGGCGGTTCTGCAGCAAATTGCATTCTTTTGCTGTAACTACTTGCCGGGTTCTGCAATTCTTTCTGTATCGTTCCCGTAATGCTATGGCTGATTATCGTACTGAAGCGCCGCAGATCCTGCGTGATTTCCTGGCGTATCACGAAACCATCAAAGCCCACTCCAGACGCACAGTCGATGAATATTTCCTTGACCTGCGGAATTTCTTCCGCTATCTGAAACAGATCCGCGATCCCGCGCTCTCTGACAAGGCGCTGGATGAGATCGACATTATGGACGTGGATCTGGCGTTTGTCAGTTCCGTAACGTTGACGGACATCTACGGCTATATGACCTATTTGAGCCGGGATCGCATCCTGCATCACAACAGCCAGAACTCCGAATATGGCCTGAATGCCGCCTCCCGCGCCAGAAAAATTGCCACGATTCGCTCGTTTTACAATTACCTGACCAACAAGATGCACCTACTTCGTGAAAATCCTGTCAAAGATATTGATTCTCCTAAATTGAAGAAAACTCTGCCGAAATTCCTTACTTTGGACGAAAGTTTGCAGCTTTTGGAGTCTGTTGACGGCAAAAATCAGGAACGTGACTACTGCATTTTGACCCTGTTTTTGAATTGCGGACTGCGTATTTCCGAGCTGGTTGCCCTGAATACCAACGATATTCAAGGCGAAACACTGCGCGTTCTCGGCAAGGGCAACAAAGTGCGGATCATTTACCTGAATGACGCCTGCCAGGACGCCTTAAAGAGTTATCTGGCCGTCCGGAGACCCATCACAGGCCGTGACGCCAACGCACTCTTTCTCTCCTCGCAAAACGAGCGCATCAGCCGCTCCACCATCCATGCCATGGTAAAAAAGCGCCTTTCCCAGGCCGGTATCGACTCCACCCAGTATTCCTCCCACAAACTGCGACACACAGCCGCGACGCTGATGCTGCAAAACGGCGTGGATGTCCGCGCTGTGCAGGAGGTTCTGGGCCACGAACACCTGAATACCACGGAAATTTATACCCATGTGGACAACGAATCCCTGCGTATCGCTGCAAAGGCAAATCCCTTGTCACGCGTTAAAAACGCAAAGAAATAACCCATTTTACATTCAAAGAGCCTGTCCCATCCAGGGACAGGCTCTTTCTTTCCACCCACTCCTACTCCCTCTTCGCGTCCAACACATGAACCCTCATTCATAAACTGCGCAAAACTAAAGATTTGTGCAGTTTTCAGGCGAAATATTACTAGTGAATTTTCTCTTCCTGAATTTCCATATGCGAACGCAAGAAACTGATATTTTTCATATTCGTAAAGGTGTACCCTTACGAACAAAAATGAAGCGAGCAAAAGCTCGCTCCATTTTTGTGGAGAATTCAAGAACAAATCCAATCCTTAATGGCAGTACATTGTTCTTTAGATAATTGTTGATTAAAGTAATCGGCTTTTGCCAGTTTGATAGCAAGATCAACGTTTCCTTGCTTAGTTGCCGCTTCAATCTGTTGAGCATATTTGGACTTCACATTATTGGAAAGAGTTAATGTTCCATCCGGACTTAGATACTGATTGATATCTGCAGTTTTCTTTGCAGCATTAACTAAAGATGAATGAAGTTTTATTACTTCTATCGGGCAGTAATCCTCGGAAGTGACGTCCGCCCCTCTATAAATCAAATGGTATTTTTTTGTACTTGTTCCGTCAATTGTGTGGTAATTGCCTATATCGCAGAATCCACCGGTGTGAACACCACCAACCGTTACACCCGTATAAACAATCTCAGAGGGATGGTAGGTAAGATTGTAGTCCACCATTTCTGCAACTTTGATTACATGTGCATTTTCAGGTTTTCTATCTCTAACAGTTAGAGTCTTTGTCTTTTTGTCGTAAGACAAATAGCTGATTGCTGCAGCTTTTCTTTTTGCTCGTATTTTTTCAAAAAGAATAACAACAGCGATAGAGATCACAATAGAAAGAAATGTCAAAAAATCAGTAGAAAACATTGTCCTAAACTCATGACCAAGATAATTGTTAAAGGGAATTAAAGTGCACACCGACATAATTATGCCAGCCACAAATTCAAGAGTAATTCTCATTTGCCAAGCCAAATTCTATCCCTCGTTTCTAAATTTATGTTTTCTGTGATAATGTTTCAACCGCGATACGGATATTGCGGGGGACATCTTTCATCTGCACATACTTTGAAACGGCAGATGCACTTCTTCCCATCTTCCGCGCTACGGCTGCGTAAGTACCTAACTCCCGGTAGAGCTGTTGCATTTGGATGATCTCGCTGGGCGTAATTCTCGGAGCACCCATATCACTTCTTCTCGGGCTTCTTAGGCTTGTCGGCGGTTTTCAAGCACTTGTCACTATTCGCCATGCACTCTTTCCAGACATCGTCAATGAAGGACTTGAAGTCTTTCTTTTTATTCGTATCTCCGGAAATCTGCATGACCATGTTGTTATAGGCTTCCAGCTTGTCAGCATAGTTCCAAGGAACAGTAATGGTTTTCTTTTCAGTATCCAGAATAATACGCATGATATGACCCTCCAAAAATATAAAATGTGCGATCTTGGCATGACGATGTCCAAGAGTTCGCACAACAAATTATATATATATATATATTGTCAAGAATTCCCTCGAAAATTGTCATATTCCTTTCGTATTTCATCAAATATTCAAAAAAATTATTATATTTCCGTGTTTTTTACGAAAATACATAAGGAAATGCAAAAACACAAAGAAATTCTCCGTGTTTTTCTTCGTGTTTTTGTAAAACTCTGCGTTATTTTATAATTCCAAATGAAACTAGAGTATTTTGGTGTGTTTTCACTGCAACGATGACGGTAAAACAAAAATCCACTACGTAACGATGCCGACCACCCATTTTCAAAGTCTGGCTTCTAAATTTTTATTTGCCCGTATTATACCCCGCCGTCTCTCGTACAAGGTATTCCAAGGTTTACGCCATCCGGTCTTTTTTGATTTTTAACAAAAAATTTGTTATAATATTTATAGAAAGTAAGAGAAAAATTTTACTTTTGAATACATTTTATTTAGGAGGTTCTTTATGAAGAACACAGACTTTGTTACTCATTTTTTTGACGGACTGGATGCCAAAGGTTAGGCATATTTGAATTACTACTTTACCAGAGAAATGATGAAAGAGCAGTTCGTCCGCCGCGCTTACTGCGGCTTCGTATTCGCGCACATGGCGGGAAACGGTGCCGGGACTTCTACGTGCTTCATGCCTCCAAGTATATATATTGTCAAGGTCTTCCAAAACCTTTTGACAGGTCAGGGAATGCGGGCAAAAAAAGAGTCCCCGCTGCTGTTTGCAGCGGGGACTTCTTGATTCAGCTCACTCCTGATCCCAGTTGTGCCAGACGTTCTGGACGTCGTCGTTATCTTCCAGCATGTCGATGAGCTTGGTCATGTTCTTGATGTCGCCCTCATCGCTGAGTTTGATATCGTTCTGGGGAACCATTTCCACCTGTGCGCTGACGAAGGTGTAGCCCTTCTCCTCCAGCGCCTTGACCACGTCGTTAAAGGCGTCGGGATCGGTGTAGATGGTGAAGCAGACGTCCTCGGGCTCGAAATCGTCGGCACCGCAGTCCATGGCATCCATCATCACGGTATCCTCGTCCAGCTCGGCCTCTTCATTGTCGATCACAATGACACCCTTCTTGTCGAAAGACCAGCTCACACAGCCGGGAGCGCCCATGGAGCCGTTGCACTTGGAGAATGCGTGACGCACTTCGGGAGCGGTGCGCTGGCGGTTGTCGGTCAGAGCCTCCACGATGACGGCAACACCGGCGGGACCGTAGCCTTCGTAAGTAACAGACTCGAAGTTTTCGGTGCTTCCGGCGCCCAGAGCTTTGTCGATGGTACGCTTGATGTTGTCGTTGGGCATGTTGGCTGCCTTGGCCTTGGCAATAACAGTGGCCAGACGGGAGTTGTTGGCGGGATCGCCAGAGCCGCCCTCCTTCACCGCAACAAGGATCTCCTTTGCGATCTTGGTGAATGCAGCGCTGCGCTTGGCGTCGGCTGCGCCCTTGGTCTTTTGAATATTATGCCATTTGGAATGTCCGGACATGGTCGTTATTCTCCTTTAACGTAGTATTGAATGACTTCCCGATGAGAAGCCGATTTGGTAACGGTCAGTTCCGGGAACCGACCGGTCAAATACGAGATGATTTTTTCGCAGACAGGATCTTCCGTTGGGAAATGGCCGGCATCGATCAAGTTGATGCCCTTCCCTGCCGCATCCAGAAAATCGTGGTACTTAATATCCGATGTGACAAAGGCATCACACCCTGCCGCAATGGCGGCATCCTGGCTGTCGGCACAGGCTCCGCCGCCCACTGCGACCCGACGAATCATGCCGCCCTTGCCGCTCCAGCGCACGCCGTTGGAGCCTA
The DNA here is from genome assembly GCA_015068025.1 of Oscillospiraceae bacterium. Lineage (GTDB taxonomy): Bacteria > Bacillota > Clostridia > Oscillospirales > Oscillospiraceae > Oscillibacter. The sequence goes on from SVLH01000001.1 coordinate 96,483, forward strand.
GTTTTTCGCAGACAAACCGGGCGAAAGCATCCGCCGTCATGGGTTCTCTCAATGTACCGACCCGGCAGAGCCGTTCTTCGCCCCAGTTCAGGGGCCCAGGGTCGACCAGCTCCAATGCCTCTGCAAGACAATCATTCACGCCGCCCGCTGCCGCATCCAGATTGGTATGCATACAGATGGCGGAAACGTCGCTGCGCAGCAGTTTCAGCAGCAGATGCCCCTGGGGGGTGTCGCTGCGAACGCTCTGCACAGGCAGCCACCGGCAGTTCATCACAGGGTGGTGTGCAACGATCAGCTGACAACTGGCAGCAATGGCCTCATCAGCCACAGCCTCGGTAATATCCAATGCCACAAGGACACGAGATACTTCCTGTTCAGGGTCGCCCAGCAGCTGGCCCACATTATCCCAGTCGAAGGCAAGCTCACGCGGAGCCAGTTCATAGAGCCGCTGCTCAATCTCGCGGACGGTTGGCATGGCGCCACTCCTCTCTCAATTCCAGTAAGGCCGTCAGGATGTCCCGCAGCCCATCTGCCTTGATCCGATCTTCATACTTTTCGGAGCGGTTTGCACCCGCCACAGCGCCCTGAAGCCGGATGATCCTCTCAATGATGTAGCGGTCACCCAGAGGGTCTTGCAGCAGTTTTGCGCCGCCGTAAAGCTGACCCAGAGATAACTGCATCTCTCCCGCCGTTACTTCCATCACCGGATAGATCGTTCCACGGTCGCGAACCAGTGCCTCACGAAGGATCGTATAGTGATGCTCCATCAGCCACTGCCGAAGGCGCTCTGCGTGGGTGTGGGGCGCAAGGAGCAGTCTGTGCTGTCCGTCCCCCGTCCAGGGCGCCGCTTCCAGGATGGAAATGATGTTTTCTCCCCCCATACCAGCGATGGCAATGGTGTCCGCTTCCTCTGCACGGATGCCCTCCAGACCATTTCCAAGGCGGTAATCGATCCCGTCCGCGCCGTAGGTTCGGCCAGTTTCTCTGGCTCGTTCCAGCGGACCCTTTCGCAGGTCGCTGGCAATGGCAGAAACCACTCTCCCCTGCAGCCGCAGCCACACAGGAAGGTAACCGTGATCTGTGCCAACATCAGCGAACGCCGCGCCGGGCAAAACCCAGTCGGCCAGCAGCTGCAGACGGGGAGAAAGTTCCAGTTGTTTCACTATAAGTTCCTCCTCAAACGCGCTCTTGACCGTGGAAATCAGGCCGTCATCCATGGAAGGACGCATACGGGCAGCCCCGTATGCGTCTCAATCAGGTAAATCAGTCAGCTTTTTTGTTGGCCTCTTCGTTCACCAGAGCCAACAGCTTATCGCAGTCAACGCCGTGCACCATGCAGGCTTCCTCAACCGTTTCGCCGCGGGAAGAGGGGCAGCCCAGGCAATGCATGCCGATAGACAGGAAAATGGGAGCGGTCTGGGGGGCGATATCGAGGACATCACCAATAATGGTGTCTTTCGTGATCTGAATCATATTTGGTTCCTCCGTTCAGTAAATCATCGGTTACAATAACCGATGGTATTATACGATATTATGGCCATAAATTCAATATAAAAATAGGCTTTTTTCCTATAAAGTCTGTCCTTTTTCAGGAATCTGTCAAAATTGGCACAGTATGGAACGCAACCTGTGTCGACGAAAAAACGGTGTCCGTCTTCACGGACACCGTTTTCCTGAAACTGTATAATTATCTGCCCTCGCGCATCTTGGCGAAGCACTCGCTGCAGTAAACGGGACGATCGCTCTTGGGCTCGAAGGGAACCTTGGCATCGCCACCGCAAGCGGCGCAAGTAGCGGTGAAGAACTCACGGGGACCGCGAGCAGCATTCTTGCGAGCATCACGGCAGGTCTTGCAGCGCTGGGGCTCGTTCTGGAAGCCGCGCTCTGCGTAGAACTCCTGCTCACCGGCGGTGAACACGAACTCGCTGCCGCACTCTTTGCACACTAAAGTCTTGTCTTCGTACATGATTTTACCCTCTCTTTGAGAAAATTATATATGCGCTCAGCTTCTGCTGACATCGCCGGATAGTAATTGCTGTGCCACCTTGCGACGAATGCGCTGCACAGCGTTGTCCACGGACTTCGGAGTCTTGCCGACCATCTCGGCAATTTCCCTGCATGTAAGACCGTCTAAATAGTACCCCAAAATCTTCGCTTCAAATTCGGACAACTGCTTTCGGACACCGGCTAAGAGGGCTGCTGTGTGCTCCCGGTCGATCAGGAAATCTTCCGGATTGCGCTGCGCCATGCTACTGGTACCAGAGGTGTAAGAATTGCTGTCAAAGTCAGGAGTATCGAGAGAAATCGACTGGTTCAACGCTTTGTGCTTATCCCGTGCCGCAGCACGAAGGGCGGAGTACAGTCGATTGCGTATACAAATTTCTGCGAAGGTTCGGAAGGTCGCCGCCTTATCGGCATCATATTCCCGAACCGCATGAATGAGACCTACCATGCCTTCCTGGGTAAGGTCCTCACTGTCGCCGCCGGCCAGAAAAAAGGGGCGGGCACAGGTGCGGACCAGCCGATGATACCGTGCGACCAATTCTTCCTCGGCCTGACGGTTTCCCTTTCCCGTCAGGATACAAAGTTCCTCGTCGGGCAGGCGGTTTAACGACACGAACAAGTTTTCATTACAATTACACATATACACATACAGTATTATACCTATTTCTTTTGGAAAATGTCAAGCAAATTATAAAAATTTGCCTGTATTATCGGTTATTTTGCATAATTTTATTAGAAAACATCCACTTGTTTACTTTTTCCGATCGCATACACGCCCGAAAAACCGGATTTCAGGCAAGCGACACCTCTTTCTGTAAAGCATCTTCCCTGTTCATTCCTGCGTTCAAGGTGGTTACAGCGACAATTGTTCCATGGACTGCTGCTCCGGCTCCGCTCCACCCGGAACGGGCCTGTGCAGATGCTGATAGGCCTTATGGGTCACACAGCGACCGCGAGGGGTGCGCGTCAGGAAGCCCAGCTGCATCAGGTACGGCTCATAGACATCCTCCAGCGTGACGGATTCCTCGCCGATGGTGGCGGCCAGCGTCTCCAGCCCCACAGGGCCTCCACCGTAATTATCAATGATCGCGTTCAGCATCCGGTGGTCGATGGGATCCAGACCCAGTTCATCGATCTCCAGCGCGTGCAGCGCCTGATCCGCCAAAGAAGCAGTGATCACACCGTTCGCCTTCACCTGTGCAAAGTCCCGCACCCGGCGCAGCATCCGGTTCGCGATACGAGGCGTGCCGCGGCTGCGGCGGGCGATCTCGTAGGCGCCCTCCGGAACGATCTCCACATTCAGGATGCCGGCGGAGCGGGTCACGATCTTTGCCAGTTCCTCCGGGGTATACAGTTCCAGGCGCAGCGTCACACCAAAACGGTCGCGCAGCGGCGCAGACAGCTGACCGGCGCGTGTGGTAGCACCGATGAGCGTAAACCTGGGCAGATCCAGCCGAATAGAGTTGGCGGAAGGACCCTTTCCCACGATAATATCCAGCGCATAGTCCTCCATGGCCGGATACAGGATCTCCTCCACCGCCCGGTTCAGCCGGTGGATCTCGTCCACAAACAGAATATCCCCTTCGTTCAGGTTCGTCAGCAGCGCGGCCAGATCGCCGGGTTTTTCAATGGCCGGGCCGGACGTGATGCGGATGTTGACGCCCATTTCCTGCGCAATGATGCCGGCCAGCGTGGTCTTGCCCAATCCCGGAGGACCGTGAAGCAGCACATGATCCAGCGCCTCCTCCCGCTTACGGGCGGCTTCGATAAATACGGACAAATTATCCTTTGCCTTTTGCTGTCCGATGTATTCTTTCAGGGTTTTGGGGCGCAAAGAGCCTTCCTGCGCATCCTCCGCCAAAAAGGTCTTGGCCACAATGGGTTCTTCATAAATGTCGTTTCCGAAATCAATGCTCATTGCTTCACTTCCTCAGTACTGCTGAAATCTATTATACCGCCAACGCTTGGCATATCATAAAAAAACCGGATAATGCTCCAAATATAAAACACAACACAAACACCCATATTCGACTCAATGCTTTTTCCTTTACAGCAATTTCCTCGTCTTCTAAATAAGATTGCTGCCTGTATTGTTGATATGTTTTATATGCGCTCCACACCGGAGCTAAGAAAAAATAGCTTCCCAAAAAAAGAAGATACCCAAGAAGTTCTTTCCCGGATTCCAAAGCAAGCGTCATAGGCAGTATCAAAAATAATCCGCCGGAAGCAAAGCAGCAGATGCCGGCTTCCTTATGTTTGCTGTTAAGAAACACGAGAAGACCGCCAATAAGAAGCCCGGCGCCAAGTAACATCAGCAACATCAGCAAATTCTCCTTCGACTTACTTCACCATTTTTTTCAGGCTCTGCCGGATGATCTCCTCCAACGACAGCGTTTCCACATCCACGCCCTTGAGCGCCACCTGGATCTCCTGGGTGGAATAGCCCAGCACCGCCAACGCCTGTGCAGCCTCGGTGGCCTTGTTGGAAAATATGGCGGGAGCAGGCGTTCCCTTTCCGCCGGAGAAATCCAGCCCTGCGGCGGTTTCCTTGGCCATTTTGTCTTTCAGTTCGAGAATGATGCGCTGGGCGATCTTCTTTCCAATCCCCTGCGCCGCAGTCAGCGCCTTTTCGTCCCCCGTGACGATGGCCATAGCCAGCGTTTCCGGCGTACAGACGGAAAGGATGGCCAGCGCAGCCTTGGGCCCGACACCGGACACGCCGATCAACAGCTTGAAACTGTTCAACTCGTTCTGCGTTGCAAAGCCATACAGGTCAAAGATGTTTTCACCCACATTCAGGTAGGTATAAACCCGCCCTTTCTGCCCCTTTTTCAGGCTGGAAAGGGTATTATTGGTGGTCATGCAGCCATAGCCGACGCCGCCGCAGTCAATGACCGCCACACCGGGCAGGATTTCCGATACGATACCGTCGAGATAGTAAAACATATCAAACAGTCTCCTTGACTTCCTTTGTTTGCGGGAGCCGTGAAGTAAAACTCCTTGCATGGCACAGAGCGATCGCCAGCGCGTCGGCAGCGTCATCCGGCCGCGGAATATCGTTTAATTTCAGCAATCTGCGGGTCATATCCATGACCTGCCGCTTCTCCGCTTTTCCGTAACCGGTCACCGCCAGCTTCACCTGGGACGGCGTGTACTCAAACAGCGGAATGCCGCCCCTCTCCGCGGCACACAGCAGCACGCCCCGTCCGTGCGCAACGGCAATGCCGGTGGTGATGTTGGTGTTGAAAAACAGCTCTTCAATGGCGATCGCATCCGGCTTCAGCTGCGCGATGAGTTCCTGCATGTCTGTATCGATCTGATACAACCGTCTGGACAGCGGCAAGCTTGCCGGGGTGGTGATGGCGCCGTAAGTCACCATATGCACTTGTCCCCGATTCGCTTCCACCAGCCCAAAACCGATGGTGGCATAGCCGGGATCGATCCCCAGGATGCGCATCCTTCTTCCTCCGTGCCGCATTTTTAATCAGTATACCAAATCGCGTGTCGTTTCGCAACCAAAAAAGAACAAATGTACGAAAAAGTCAGCACGGAACACCGTGCTGACTTTATGCTCTGGGGTGTGCCTTCTGGTAGACATCCTTCAGCTGCCGTTTCACGACCTGTGTGTAGATCTGTGTGGAAGAAATGTCCGCATGGCCCAGCATCTCCTGAATAGAGCGCAGATCCGCGCCGTTTTCCAGCAGATGCACGGCGAAAGAATGGCGAAGGGTATGGGGGGTGATCTCCTTCTGGATGCCCGCCTTCTCCTGATAATGCTTGATGATCTTCCAGAAGCCCTGTCGGCTCATGCGCTCACCGCCCATGTTGACGAAAACCGCCGCCTCCCCACTGTCTGCAAGTAGCTGAGGCCGAATGTTGCGCACGTAGTCCTGCAAGGCCTTCACAGCCGTCTGGTACAAAGGGATAACCCGCTCTTTTCCGCGGTTTCTGCACCGGATTACACCGGCAGCAAGGTTCAGATCCATCATATCAAGGGAGATCAGCTCGCTGACACGAATTCCGGTGGCATACAGCAGTTCCAGCATGGCATGGTCACGGAAGCCCTTTGCGTCAACGCACTGGGGCTGCTCCAAAAACAGTTCCACTTCCTTGCCGGTCAGGATCTCCGGGTATTTCCGCTCCACCTTGGCGGCCGTAACGCCTTTTGCAGGGTTTTCCTTCAGGTCGCCGGCAGCGATCAGGAAGTTGTAGAAAGACTTCACAGAGGCCAGAAAACGAGTCACAGAGGCGGCAGACTTGCCGTGACCCATCATCCAGTTCATGTAGCTGTGAACCATATCCCCGGTGGCATCACGGAGAACACAGTCCTGATAGTTGTTCAGGTATTCGGAAAACTGCGTGATATCCCGCAGGTAAGAACTGACCGTGTTTTGAGAGGAGTGCTTCTCCTCCGTCAAATATTGTCCATAGCGAGCGATATCATCCATCAGGAAGCCCCCTTTCTTTCGTACTATGCCAAGACCCGTCCCAGCACAATTTGCAAAAACCACGGCGAAACCAAAAGATCCAAACACATTCCTGCCAGCAAAACGGCAGCGCAAACAGCCATCCGCACCCAGCACGCCCGCCCGTAAGCCACAGGCGCCGCGCGGCGGCCTTTTCCAAACATAAGCGTTGCCAGCGCCGCAGAAGTACGCCAGGATGGGACTGCCAGTACAAAAAAGCACGGCAGCGTTACCGCGCAGCGAACGCCGGAAACCGCCAGCGCCACCAGAATCCCTTCCCTGCCGAAGGCTGCCGCAAAGCAACTGACGGAAAAGGACAGAAAAAAGCCGAAAGCTGTTGCCATACAAGGCAGCAGTGCCACGCCGATCGATGCAAAGCCAAGCAAAAAAGCCAGCAACGGATAGCGAAAATACAGCACCAGTGCGGAAACAACCGCTCGTGGAGAAACCGGCTCCTCCAGCGTGACGAAATGGTGCAGATAGCGCTCCAATTCATCCCCCACGGAAGCCGGCATCCTGACAGCCAGAACCTGTCCTAAAACAACGCCGATGAAAAAAAACAGCGCCAGAAACAAAAGCTCCAGCAGCAACAATGTATTTCGATGCCGATTCCACTTCAATCCTCTCACCTCACCGCATTCTATGACACAGAATGGCGGCGTATGCAAGAGCAGTTGATGTAAACCGGTTTCTATTTAAATATAGTTTAAATTCCCATATTTATCAAGGAATTCGCTGGAAAAAACTATTTTTTGGCAGTTATGCCAAAATGTTATGTAAACAGCGTTATGTAAACCCGCGCAACAAATGGAGTAGGGGTCGAGCTGCACGTTCACGAAAGGCCAAGATTTTGGGGTCGCTCCCGCGCAAGCGCCCCATATCTTCCACTTTCATGAAGAGCCTCATTTTTAAGGGACGCGCAAACAAAACCACGCCCCCTCTCTCCCCTTCCCTCCGTTTTTGTGGAAATTCACAGTTTCCCCTTTTTCCGTTTCCGTTTCCCTTTTGTTCGCCCGCCGCCCAGTAACCCGGACAGAAGCCCGCCGCCGGCGACACAGAGCAGCAGAACTCCCCCGTGAGCCGACCACGCGATCCCCCGCAGGAACGCAGCACCAACCCCCAGCAGTACCGCCGCAAACAACGCCGCTGCCGCCAGCGAGGCCGGCAGCGTCCCCCAGGTCAAACTCCTCGCACACAGACCACCGCCGAACACTGCCGCTGCCACACACAGCACCGCCAGCACAGGAAAGGCCGCCGTTTCCGGCAAAACTCCCTTCACCAGAAGCAGCGCCAACACTGCCGCCCCTCCCATATAAAGGATCATCGCTACCACAAGGCTTCGCAGCAGCACAACCCAAACAGACGATGTTTTTTGTTGTTTGCCCATAAAAAATCCTCCCTTGCAACACACTCGTTATCAGAGCATATTCCAAGGGAGGTTCTTTTTATGAATGATTACTGCTCCTCGGCAGGAATCTCGTTCACGGGTTCCTCGGGGACTTCGACCGCTTCTTCCTTCTTTTCCTTCTTGGAAGTCCCGGGGGTATCGCTGGTCTGGACGCCCACAGAGGAAACAGCCCACTTGGTGAACTCAACGCGCACACGATCCTCGCTGGTCTCGATCACGATGGTCTCATCCTTGACCGCCACGATCTTACCGATGATGCCGCCGATGGTGGTGATGACATCGCCCTTCTTCAGATTGTCGCGCATCTCCTGCGCCTTCTGCTTGCGCTTCTTCTCGGGACGGATCATCATGAAATACATCACCGCGAACAGTGCCACGAGCGTAATAATAGGCATAGTTAAAAACTCCTTTACCTTCTATTGTTCCGTATGCAGAACATCGTTATTATACCAAAAAAACCAGACTTTGCAAGCACTTTCTTTTTCAGGCGCGTTCCTCCAGCTTCCCGCTGTATGTTTTGCGGAATTCCGCAAACGTCCCTTCATCCAGCGCCTGCCGGATCTTTGCCATAAGATCGTTGTAGAAATACAGATTGTGCAGCACCGCAAACCGCAGGGCAAGCACCTCATCCGCCTTAAACAGATGGCGAAGATATGCTCGGGAAAAATTGCGGCACACCGGACACCCGCAGCTTTCACTGATGGGACGGTCATCTGTTTCATATTTCTGGTTCAGGATATTGACCGTACCTTCCCATGTAAAGAGTTTTCCGTGCCGCCCGTTTCGGGAAGGCATCACACAATCGAAGAAATCCACACCGCGGCTGACCGCCTCAATGATGTTGCTGGGCGTACCCACACCCATCAGATACCGGGGTTTCTCCTGCGGCATATAGGGCTCCACCGCGTCGATCATCTCGTACATGACCTCCGCCGGCTCACCCACCGCCAATCCACCGATGGCATAGCCGTCACAGTCAATCTTCGCGATCTGCTGCATATGCCATTGGCGCAGATCCGCAAAGGTCGCGCCCTGATTGATTCCAAAGAGCATCTGCTGCGGATTTACTGTGTCCGGCAGCGCATTCAGCCGGTCATGCTCCACTTTGCAGCGCTCCAACCAGCGCAGAGTCCGCTCACAGCTGGCCTTTGCATATTCATAGGTGGCAGGATTCTCCACGCATTCGTCAAAAGCCATCGCCACGTCACTGCCCAGATTGGACTGGATCTTCATGGACTCCTCGGGCCCCATGAAGATCTTGTGCCCGTCAATGTGGGAAGCAAAGGTGACGCCTTCCTCCTTGATCTTGCGCAGTGACGCCAGAGAAAACACCTGGAAGCCACCAGAATCCGTCAGGATCGGGCCATCCCAATCTATAAACTTATGCAGGCCGCCCAACTGCTTGACAACCTTGTCGCCGGGCCGCAAATGAAGATGGTAGGTATTGCTCAATTCGATCTGGCAGCCGACCTCTTTCAGGTCATGGGCGCTGACGCCGCCCTTGATCGCGCCCTGCGTGCCCACATTCATAAACACCGGGGTCTGGACGATCCCGCCATGGGCGCAGGAAAACTGGCCGCGGCGGGCTCGCCCTTCTGTTTTGAGGACTTTGAACATCTTCTATCTCCTATTTCGAATGTTACCGAAGGAACATCGCATCGCCGAAGCTGAAAAAGCGGTAGCGTTCCCTGACCGCCTCCTCGTAGGCAGAGAGAACATTCTCCCGCCCGGCAAAGGCGGACACCAGCATGATCAGCGTACTCTCCGGCAGATGGAAGTTGGTCACCAGACCATCCATCACCTTGAAGCGGTAGCCGGGATAGATGTAAATACTGGTCCATCCTGCTTTTGCAGTCATCGTGCCGTCTTCTTCCGCCCAGGACTCCAGCGTCCGGCAGGAGGTCGTTCCCACGCAGATGCATCGTCCGCCGCGGCGTTTCGTTTCATTGATTAGATCCGCTGTTTCCTGGGAGATCACACAATACTCGCTGTGCATCTCGTGATCTAGGATATCCTCTTCTTTCACCGGGCGGAAGGTGCCAAGACCCACATGGAGCGTCACATAACCGACCCCCACGCCCATAGTAGCGATCTTTTCCAGAAGTTCCGGCGTAAAGTGCAGTCCCGCCGTAGGCGCCGCGGCGCTGCCGACATGTTTGGAGTACACCGTCTGATACCGCTCCCGATCCTGCAATTCTTCTTTGATGTAAGGCGGCAGCGGCATCTTTCCCAGCCGCTCCAGCACCTCGAGGAAAATCCCCTCATACTCGAACCGGACCAGACGGTTTCCGCCCTCTACTTCCCCGACGACTTCCGCCGTCAGTTCTCCGTTACCGAAGGAAAGCTTCGCACCGGCACGCATCTTGCGTCCGGGACGCACCAGACACTCCCAGGTCTTTTCTCCCCGGTCGATCAGCAGCAGCACCTCACAGGCTCCGCCGCCGGGAACGCGCTGTCCCAGAAGCCGTGCCGGAAGCACTCTGGAGTCATTCAGAATCAGGCAGTCCCCGGGCCGCAGAAAATCCGGCAACTCGTAAAAGTGACGGTGTTCCACCGCTCCCGTTTCCCGCTCCAGCGTCATCAGCCGGGACGCGTCCCGCCGCTCGATGGGCGTCTGGGCGATCAATTCTTCAGGGAGATCATAATAAAAATCACTGGTTTTCATCTTCGTTCCTGCTTTAACATCATTCATCCCAGGGCAAGGGTCCGGATCCAGGCTCGGGTTCGGGTTCAGGCTCGGGTTCAGGCTCGGGTTCGGGCTCCGGCTCGGGTTCAGGTTCGGGTTCGGGCTCAGGTTCAGGCTCAGGCTCGGGTTCGGGTTCAGGTTCGGGCTCAGGTTCGGGCTCAGGCTCGGGCTCAGGTTCGGGTTCGGGTTCGGGCTCCACCACGATGATCTCGGTATCCACATATTCGATCGTAATCCCCGTGTAATAGAACCGCAGGATATCTTCGTAGGTATATCCCAGTTCCGCCATAGCCTTGGCACCATACTGGCTCATACCAAGATTGTGCCCGCTTCCGCTGCCGGTAATCAGGAACTGCCCTTCAGGAACAGAAATCGCGCCCGCTCCCGGTGCAAGCGTCGTTGTTCCCTCCGACGAGATCACGGAAACCGTCCCCGCAGGAAGCAGCGTCATCCCATCCGCTGTAAGGACAGAGAGTCCCTCCAACTTCGTTGTGGACTGGGTCTCGTCATTCAGATAGACCGGGTTTCCGCCGCTTCCGGAATTCGCGCCATGGATCGCAAAGCGCATACTTTTGACGGATTTTCCATAAGTACTGCTGTAAAAAACAGTTTTTCCGGACTCACCCGTAAACACCTTGGTTCCCTTCGTTCCTTCAAAGGTCACTGCAATGGCATTTCCCGTGGGGGAAACCTTGGACACATAAACGTTTTTTACCGTGCCGATATTGTGGCCCTTCTGTTCCAGGATCTGGGTCAGTTCTTCAGCAGAATAGGTGACCGACCAGCTCTTGTAACTGGCAGGCAGGGATGTCTGTGCCTCATAGGGGTCTTCCTTGCCGACCAGATACCCTCTTTCGCTGCCCCAGACGCTTGCCACATTTTCCGTGGCGCCGCCGTTGGCCGCGTGATACACCGCATTCTGCACCATGTCGCCGCCGTAATACAGAAGGAGTCCCTTCGTATTGTCAACAGCCGCATCCGTTCTCTCACTGGGGCTGCTGTTTCCGCTGCCGTAGCCGTAATAAACCTGACAGTCCGTGGTATTGCAGACGTCAAAGCCGTAGGATTTCAAATGCCTGCTGCTGCGGCAGGCATAGGTGCGCGCGCAGACAGCCTGCGCCTCCAGCGCCGCCATGGGCCAGCTGGGACTCATCTCGTAAGGAATAACACCCTTCACATAGTCTTCCAGCGGCAGCACGTTGATCACACTGATATTGCCGCCGGCGGCTCGGATGTACTCGAATGCGCCGGGGTATTTTTTCGCCTTGAACCAGGTGACGGAGGCCTGCCCCTGTCCGTTGGGGCGGACACCAAGCTGCAGCGTTCCGCCGCCGTCAAACTCAAAGAGGATCTTGTCCGTGCGGGTGACGGTGACCATGACGCCGGTGGAAGACGACTGAACCGCCGTTCCTTCCCATGCCGCTGCCGCAGCCGCCGCTTCCTCTGCAGTCGCGTAGCAGCCCGTGCGGACAGCATACACACCATTGATCCACGCAGGCCAGCCTCCACAGGAAAGCGCCGCCTCGCTGGCAGAACGGTATCCGGCAAACTCACCAGGAAGCTGCACATGCCAGGAGCCAAGATAGGCTTTGGGTGCGGAGGGCGCCGTGGGAGAATAGGCCCCGTTCCCGTCCACATAAATGTTGCCGGCAGCCGTCACGGAGATGGTGATCTCCTCCGTCTGGCCGATCTTGCGGTAGATGCGCTCCTCATCAAAGTAGCCAAAGTCATAGCCTGCGCCCACCGCGTTTTCCAGATTGGCGGAAAACAGTGCCGTGCTGCCGTAATACAGGCCGACTTTGATGGTATTATTCGCCAGAGCAGAGGCAGACGTCGCACTCACTGTAAAAAATGTCACAACGAAAGCCAGTGTTACCAGTAATTTTTTCATGGAACCTCCCAATACCGGCAGCCTTGACGCGGCCGCAAAAGAGTGGTATTATACACGAAGAAAACAAATGTCCGCGTCGGGGATACATTTCTGCATTTTCTCAAATTATAGCTATTATACTACATAGACCGACGATATTCAACTAAAATTCGACAAAAACCCAATATCTTGTATCAAACCAGCAGGAGGAGCATAGCATGAAACAGTACAAAGTCGGAATCATCGGCGGCACCGGCATGGTGGGCCAGCGTTTTATCACTCTGATGGAGAACCATCCCTGGTTCCAGCTCACCGCCATCGCAGCCAGCGGCCGCAGCGCCGGCAAGCCTTACGAGGAGGCTGTGGCAGGCCGCTGGGCGCTGGATACCCCCATGCCCGAGGAGGCCAAGAAACTGGTGGTTCTGGACGCAGATGCAGATGCGGAAAAGCTGGCCAGTCTGGTGGATTTCTGCTTCTGTGCCGTGGATATGAAAAAAGATGAGATCCGCGCCCTCGAGGAGCGTTACGCGAAACTGGAGTGCCCCATCGTTTCCAACAACTCCGCTCACCGCTGGACGGACGATGTGCCCATGGTAGTGCCCGAAATCAACGCAGAGCATCTGGAGGTTATCGAGGCGCAGCGCAAGCGTCTGGGCACCAAACGCGGCTTCATTGCCGTCAAGTCCAACTGCTCTCTCCAGAGCTATGTCCCCGCGCTGCACCCTCTGAAGAAATACGGTCTGGAATCCGCACTGGTCTGCACCTATCAGGCCATCTCCGGCGCCGGCAAGACCTTTGAACGCTGGCCGGAAATGGTGGATAACTGCATTCCCTACATTGGCGGCGAAGAGGAAAAGAGCGAGCAGGAGCCCCTGAAACTGTGGGGCAAGGTCGAGGATGGCAAGATCGTCAAGGCCGCCTCCCCCGCCATTACCGCGCAGTGCATCCGTGTGGCCTGCCAGGACGGTCACATGGCTGCCGTGTTTATGAAGTTCAAGGATGGCTGCAAGCCCTCCATCGAGCAGATCAAGGCCGACTGGGCCACATTCCGTGGTCCCGCCCAGGAGCTGGAACTGCCCTCCGCGCCCAAGCAGTTCCTTCACTACTTCGAGGAGGAGAACCGTCCCCAGACCCGTCTGGATCGCAACACCGAGGGCGGCATGGCTGTCTGCCTGGGCCGTCTGCGTGAGGATACCCAGTATGACTACAAGTTTGTTGGTCTGTCCCACAACACCCTGCGCGGCGCTGCCGGCGGCGCTGTTCTGCTGGCCGAATTGCTGTGCGCCAAGGGCTACATCGAAGCCAAATAAATATTCACCTACGAAAACGGCTTTCCGGCAATTCCGGCAAGCCGTTTTTCCTTCTCCTCAAAACCGAAAAAGGAGTGTTTTTACTGTGAAGCAACCTATCTTTACAGGATCTGGCGTTGCAATTGTTACGCCTTTCAATAACGAAACCGTGGATCTGAACACCATGGGCCGTCTGCTGGACTTCCAGCTGGAGTGTGGTACGGACGCCATCATCGTCTGCGGCACCACCGGAGAGGCCAGCACCATGACCTACTGGGAGCGAATGCGCACCATCGAATACTGCGTGGAATATGTGGCAGGGCGGGTACCCGTCATCGCAGGAGCCGGCTCTAACTCCACGGAAAACACCATCGCCCTTGCCCGGGACGCAGAGCGGGCAGGCGCCGACGGGCTGCTGCTGGTGACCCCCTATTACAACAAGGCCAGCCAACAGGGGCTGATCCGCCACTATACCGTGACGGCAGACGCCGTCCACTCCCCCATCATTCTTTACAATGTACCTTCCCGAACCGGCGTGAACATTTTGCCGGAGACCTACGCCGCCCTCAGCACTCACCCCAACATCAACGGCACCAAGGAGGCCAGCGGCAATCTCAGCAATGTCCAGAGGACCCGAAACCTCTGTCCCGACGACTTCTACATCTGGTCCGGCAACGATGACGAAACCGTCCCCATCTGCGTTTTGGGCGGCGTGGGTGTCATCTCCGTGGTGGCCAATCTTCTGCCGAAGCAGATGCACACGCTGGCCCAGTTGTGTCTGGATGAGGAATTCACCGCCGCCGGAAACCTGCAGCTTCGCCTGAAAGATCTGTGCGACGCCATGTTCTGTGACGTGAATCCCATCCCGGTGAAGACCGCCCTGAACCTCATGGGCCGGCAGGCAGGCAGCCTGCGTCTCCCCCTCTGCCCGCCCTCGGAGGAAAATCTTGCGCGTATCCGAGCCACACTTCAGCAGTACGAACTGCTTCCGGCATAAGAAAAACAGGCGGGGTGCCCCGCCTGTTTTGTCTGTTACAGATTCATTTACTGCGCACGGATATAGGCAATATAGTCCTCATAAGTGCCCATCTTATCCACCAGCTTGCCGTCGCGGAAGTCCATAATGCGGTTGGCCACCGTCTGGATGAACTCATGGTCATGGCTGGAAAACAGCACCACACCCTTGTAGTCGATCAGGCCGTTGTTGACTGCGGTGATGGACTCCAGATCCAGATGGTTGGTGGGCTGATCCAGCACCAGCACATTGGAGCCGAACAGCATCATGCGGGAGAGCATACAACGAACCTTCTCGCCGCCGGAGAGAACCTTAACAGGCTTGAACACGTCATCGCCGGAGAACAGCATACGACCCAGGAAGGAGCGCTTAAAGGATTCCGTACTCTCCTCTGCGTTGTTGGCCGTGTACTGGGCCAGCCAGTCCAGCAGGTTCAGGTCGCAGTCATTAAAGAAGGCGGAGTTATCCAGAGGGAAATAACTGGTGGTGATGGTGGTGCCCCACTTGAATTCGCCCTCGTCCGGCTCCAGCTCACCCATGATAATCTTGAACAGGGTGGTCTTGGCGATTTCGTCCTCACCGACAAAGGCCACCTTTTCGCCCTTGTTGATGCGGAAAGAAACCTTGTCCAGCACCTTGCGGCCGTCCACAGTCTTGGACAGATTCTCCACATACAGAATCTCTTTGCCGCACTCGCGATCCATCTTGAAGCCCACAAAAGGATAGCGGCGGGAAGAACAGGGCATCTCCTCCACCGTCAGCTTGTCCAGCAGCTTGCGGCGGGCGGTTGCCTGCTTGCTCTTGGACTTGTTGGCGGAGAAGCGCTGGATGAACAGCTGCAGTTCACGGATCTTGTCCTCGTTCTTGCGGTTCTGGTCGCGGATCATCTTCTGCACCATCTGGCTGGACTCGTACCAGAACTCGTAGTTGCCCACGTACATCTTGATCTGGCCGTAGTCAACGTCAACGATGCTGGTGCAGACGGTATTCAGGAAGTGACGGTCGTGGCTGACCACCAGAACAAGGCTCTCGCACTCCATCAGGAAGTCTTCCAGCCACTCGATGGCCTGAATGTCCAGATGGTTGGTGGGCTCGTCCAGCAGGATAATGTCCGGCTTGCCGAACAGCGCCTGTGCCAGCAGCACCTTCACCTTCTCCTTTGCGGTCAGACTGCTCATTTCGCTGTACAGGATGTCATTGGGCAGACCCAGACCCTGAATCAGGCGGGATGCGTCGGATTCTGCCTCCCAGCCGTCCATATCTGCAAACTCCGCCTCCAGTTCGCTGGCGCGGACGCCGTCCTCCTCGGAAAAGTCCTCCTTTTCGTAGAGGGCGTCTTTTTCTTTCATGATGTCATACAGGCGCTGGTTGCCCATGATGACGGTATCCAGCACGGTATAGGCATCGTACTGGAAGTGATCCTGCTTCAGGATGGACATGCGCTGGTCCTTGGAGATGATGACCTCGCCGCTGGTGGGTTCCAGATCGCCGGAGAGAATCCGCAGGAAGGTGGATTTGCCGGCGCCGTTGGCGCCGATGATGCCGTAGCAGTTGCCGGGCACGAACTTCAGATCCACATGTTTAAACAGCTGCTGACCGCTGAAGTTCATACCAACATTGTTGACTGTGATCATTTCGATTCCTTTCTACACACAGCGGCGCGGGGGCGAACCCCCGCGTCGGCTGTAAACTTCTTATTTCACGAAGGCTCTGTGGAAAACTTTCTTGCCTTTCTTGATGATGACGCCCTCGCCCTCAAAGGCGCTCTGTGCAAAGACGCAGTCGATGGCAGACACCTTTTCGTCATTCACGGCGATACCGCCCTGCTGCACCAGACGGCGAGCCTCACCGTTGGAAGCGCACAGGCCGCAGGCCACCAGCAGATTCAGGACACCGATCTTGCCGCCCTCAAACTTGTCGGGCGTCAGCTCGGTGGCAGGCATATTTTCCAGACTGCCCTTGCCGGAGAACAATCCGCGGGCAGTCTCCTGCGCGCGGACGGCTTCTTCCTCGCCGTGAACCAGCTTGGTCAGTTCGTAGGCCAGGATCTCCTTGGCGGTATTGAGCTGGGCGCCTTCCCACTTGTCCATCTCATCGATCTGCTCCAGAGGCAGGAACGTCAGCATGCGGATGCACTTGAGTACGTCGGCATCCTCGATGTTGCGCCAGTACTGATAGAACTCATAGGGAGAGGTCTTGTTGGGATCCAGCCACACCGCACCGGAGGCCGTCTTGCCCATCTTCTTGCCCTCGGAGGTGAGCAGCAGGGTGATAGTCATGGCGTGGGCGTCCTTGCCCAGTTTGCGGCGGATCAGTTCGGTGCCGCCCAGCATGTTGCTCCACTGGTCGTTGCCGCCGAACTGCATATTGCAGCCATACTTCTGGTACAGATAGTAGAAGTCATAGGACTGCATGATCATGTAGTTGAACTCCAGGAAGCTCAGTCCCTTCTCCATGCGCTGCTTGTAGCACTCGGCACGCAGCATGTTGTTGACAGAGAAGCAGGCGCCCACTTCACGCAGCACATCCACATAGTTCAGATCCATCAGCCAGTCGGCGTTGTTGACCATCATAGCCTTGTCTTCGCCGAACTCGATAAACCGCTCCATCTGCTTCTTGAAGCAGTCGCAGTTGTGCTGGATGGTCTCACGGGTCATCATAGAGCGCATATCGGTGCGGCCGGAGGGGTCACCGATCATGGCAGTGCCGCCGCCGATCAGGGCGATGGGGCGGTTGCCGGCCATCTGCAGGCGCTTCATCAGGCACAGAGCCATAAAGTGGCCCACGTGCAGGGAGTCAGCGGTGGGGTCAAAACCAATGTAGAATGTGGCCTTTCCGTTGTTGATCATTTCGCGGATCTCGCTCTCGTCGGTCACCTGGGCGATCAGGCCACGGGCTATCAGTTCTTCATAAATCTGCATTTGAATCTCTCCTGTTCAAATTAGTTTTTACCGAAACGGGCAAAGAAAAAACGCCCCGTCCCGTTAGGACAGAGGGCGAAAAACTTTCGCGGTACCACCTCTGGTTCGCTGACCTCTCACAAGGGCAGCCTCGTGTCGTGCAAGCACACGACGGCGCAGTAACGGGCGCACCCGGGGCACGCCTACTGCGCCTTTTCGGGCGGTTCGGGCACCGGCTCCGCGGTGTATTCAGCGGTCTTTCCTCACCTCTTTCCACCGACCAGAGGCTCTCTTTGCAGGAAATGATCGCGTACTTCTCCGCATCAACGCTTTATTCGTGGGTATTTTATCGAATAAAGCGCCTTTTGTCAACCGGATTTCGTGTATTTCAGTACCATTTCCGCCGACAGAAAAGAAAAAAGCACCTCCTGACGGAGGCGCTTTGCTTTATGGTTACTGCGTCAGCAGAACTATATTGTTGTCGGAAATGAAGTTCTGAATACTGTAAAGGATTACCACATCGTCGATGCCGTTTTCCGCGGCATAGGCAGAAACAGGTGTGCGGTTATAGCGGAGATCGACCAGATGGACTTCCGCATACCGCTGTGCCAGGAAAGGCGCCAGCGCATCGGAATAGGAGTCACGAACCAGCAGGATCTTGCCTGCATCCTCACCCAAAGACTCGTTTCTGATGATGCACAGAGGCTGATTGCCGCCCAGGAACGCGGAATACTTGTCCTTGACTTCCAGATAGGAGCGGTCATACAGGGGAGCAATGGCTTCCTTTCCGGTCAGCCAGGAAGAAAGGGTCAGCCCCTCCTCCTTCACCCAGAACTCAATGGTATCCGGCTGCAGCCAATGGATACCGGACTGGGAATACAGGGTGCCGTTGAAGTCATCCGCGGCGGTTTCAGGTGTAAAGTCACTTTCCTTTAACGGCTCCTTACCCAAAGCCTCCAGAATGGCATTGGCGCCGTAAAAAGCACCCAGCGTCGTCCAATGATGGTCGGTGCGGTAATAGATCTGCTCCCCGGCGTGCTCTTTCAGTGCGGCGCTGATGTCGATCTGGGAAATCTTGTCGCTCACCGTCAGGTTTTCCAGAAATGCGCCCTGATCCCAGGAATCGGCTCCGGAGGGCAGCTTATCCTTCCAGATCTCCGCCGCGGAGGGGATCAGACCCAGATAGAGGTTCGCAGGAAGCTTCTCTGCCAGACGGTCAATATACGAGAGGTTTTTGTCCAACAATTCGGCATTGGGCTTCTCCACCTTGGAGATCAGGGTGTCCCCGGCAAGATAGATGTCATTGAACTCCCGCTTGCCCAGCAGCTGCTCTACACGAGCCTTCACTTCGGTCCACGCGTCACGCAGAGGAAACTGATCCGCAAAATAGGACTCGATGCCCTCGGTATAGCTGCCGTCCTTCAGTGCTTCCCAGGAAAACTCCGGCAGTCCGGCAAGCAGGCGGTTTTCCGTTTCTGACTTCTCACGATCCGGCAGCACCACATGCCACACCAGCAATCCGCCAAGGAAGATGCAGAAAAACACCGCCAGGAAACGGCTGTATGCTTTTGTCATGTCGTTTCCCTCCTTTTAGAATCGGAAATACAGGAACGGATTGTAGCTTCCGTCCACCAGATAGGCAGTACAAACCAACAACACCAGCGCCATCAGCACGGGAGAAAGGATCTTCTGGGTCTTGTCCGGCAGGCGGTTCCAGAGGTTCTTTCCGGCCTTTGTGGATGCGATGACCACCGCGATCAGCGTGATGGCATAGCTGCGCAGATAGTAGCCGTCCACAGCGCTCCACAGCTGCGCCTTGCCGAAACAGGAACCCAGATAACGGAAGCAGACTGTCAGATCGTCCATCGCGAAGAAGCCCCAGCCCACAAAGACCACGAGCAGGGTATACAGATGCTTGATGGCGGCAGGCGTCTTTTTCAGCACATTCTTCAGGGCGTATTTCTCGATCATCAGCCAGACGAAGAAGTACAGTCCCCACAGGATAAAGTTCCAGCTGGCGCCATGCCAGAAACCGGTGCAGAACCAGACAATGAAAATATTGCGCAGCGTCTTGAGGGCGCCTCCACGGTTGCCGCCCAGAGGAATATAGAGATATTCACGGAACCAGTTGGTCAAAGACATGTGCCAGCGGCGCCAAAATTCCGTGACGGACTTGGACGTATACGGGTAGTCGAAGTTTTCATCGAAGCGGAAGCCGAAAACCTGTCCCAGACCGATGGCCATATCGGAATAACCAGAGAAGTCAAAATAAATCTGGGCGCCGAAGGCCAGCAGGCCCAGCCAGCCGCCGGCCACAGTCATCGTACCGGCATTCTGGGCCGCCAGCTGCGTTTCCCACAGAGCGCCGATAGAGTTCGCCAAAAGTACCTTTTTGGCAAGACCCACGCAAAAACGGCGCACGCCCATGGCGAAGTCCTGCGTGGTATTCACCCGGTGATCCAGATCCTCCGCCACCGTCTTATACTTGACGATGGGACCTGCGATCAGCTGCGGGAACATGGTGACAAAAGCGCCGAAATTGATGATGTTTTTCTGCATCGGCGCATCCTGGCGGTACACGTCGATGGTGTAGCTCATCGTCTGGAAGGTAAAGAAGGAAATACCGATGGGCAGGGGGATATTCCGCAGCGGGATCGTAACGCCAAGAAGCGTAGCACTCATAGGAAGTTCAATTCCGGTGAGCAGGAACAGGTTATCCGCAAAGAAATCGATATATTTGAAAAAGCCCAGAAGCAGCAGATTGAACACCACAGACTGCGCCACAAAATACCGAGCCAGTTTATCTCTGTGGCGGTACTTTTCCACCAGCCAGCCATGGGTATAGTCGATCAGGATCGAAGCGAACATAATGGTGATGTACACCGGCTCGCCCCATCCGTAGAAAAACAGGCTGACTACGAGCAGGATGAAGTTCCGCCAACGCAGCGGCGCCGCAAAATACAGCAGCAGCGTCAGCGGCAGATAGGCAAATAAAAATGTCAAGCTACTGAAAATCAAAAAATTAACTCCCCTCGTCTAATATATGACACGCAGGTCAAACGGAAGTTCAGAAAAGCGTTCTCCCGACTGATTCCGGTATTATGACGGCATTTCCAACGAAAAAGTTCCCATGTTGAAAAAGTATTTCCTGTTTCGGGCGAAATTACGCCCTTACTTGCTTTTATACAGGAAGTAAGGTATGATTTCAATATAAATGAGTGTAAATCTTTTACAGAAAGCAGGTAATCCTTTATGTACAGTTTCCGAAATGATTATAGCGAGGGTGTCCACCCGAAAGTGCTGCAAGCGCTGACTGACACCAATCTGGAACAAAGCGTCGGCTATGGTATGGATCCCCGCTGCGATACCGCCCGCGCCACCATCCGCCGCCTGTGCAGCGCCCCCAACGCCGATGTTCACTTCCTGGTAGGCGGCACCCAGACCAACCTGATTGTCATCGAATCTCTGCTGCGCCCCTACGAGGCGGTCATCGCCGCCCATACCGGCCATGTCAACGTCCACGAGACAGGTGCCATCGAAGCCACCGGTCACAAGGTCTGCACCGTCTACGCCCCTGACGGCAAGCTGACGCCGGAACTGGTGGAATCCGTAGTAAAGGGTCACAGCAGCGAACATATGGTCCTCCCCCGTCTGGTCTACATTTCTGACACTACGGAACTCGGAACCATCTACACCAAGGCGGAGCTGACCGCCCTGCGTGCGTGCTGCGACAAGCACGGCCTTTTCCTGTTCCTGGATGGCGCCCGTCTCGGTTCTGCCCTCACTTCCCCCGAAAACGACCTGACGCTGGCCGACCTCGCCGCCCTGACAGACGCCTTCTACATCGGCGGCACAAAAAACGGCGCCCTGTTCGGCGAAGCACTCATCATGAATGCCGCCAACGACCACTTCCGCTGGCACATGAAGCAGCGCGGCGCCATGCTGGCCAAGGGTCGCCTGCTGGGCATTCAGTTCCAGACCCTGCTGGAGGACGGGCTCTATTTCGACATCGCCCGTCACGCCAACGAAATGGCCTTCCGCCTGCGCGACGGCATCGCCGCGCTGGGCTATCCCTTCCCTGTGCCCTCCCCCTCCAATCAGCAGTTCCCCGTTCTGCCCAACACGGTAGTTCGTCAGCTGAACGAGATGGGCTACGAGTTCGAGATCGACCACGCCGATGGCAACGACCACACCTGCGTGCGTTTCGTCACCAGCTGGGCGACGCCCGAAGCCGCCATCGACCGCTTCCTGCAGGATCTGGCAGCCTGTAAATAACCTGCTACCCCTCAAAAGGAGCTGTGGTCATATGAAATGTCCGTATTGTTCAAAAGAATTGGCTCTCGGCTATCTCTATAACGGCGCCCAGCCCGTACAATGGATTCCTGACGGCAAAAAACCTTCCTACCTCAAATTTTCCGTTTCCGAAAACGCAATAGAACTACAAAACAAGTTTTCGTTTTTCAAGGTTGGAGGATATGCCGCCGAGGCGTATTATTGTGACGCCTGCCATATCGTGATTGCCAAAACGCAAAGATAACGCTGACGATATCCGCACCCCCGCCCTTCTCCGCGTCGGTGAAGGGCGGGGTTTTATGTATAAACCGCTCTGGTTTCCAGAAAATCCCATTATCCGGCGGCATTTTTTCTCTTCCAAAATATTTATCGAAAATTTGTTCGATTTTCTATTGACAAGAACGTTTGTTCGAGTTATAGTGTCAATAGAACAAAAGTTCGACAAGGAGGATTTTACAATGACTTGGAGCTTCTTTTTCATGCTGCTGGGCGTTTCCCTGATGACCGCGCAGATCTTTCGGCTGGTCGATGCCATTGAACAGCCTCCCCGCCGCTCCCGTCGGCGCGCCATGGCTCGCTGAAACAGTGCCATGGACATTCTGGAAAAACTGACGATCCTGACAGACGCCGCAAAATATGATGCGGCCTGTACTTCCAGCGGCGGGAACCGCACACCTAAAAAAGGATTTCTTGGCAACACATCTTCCTCTATGGCAGGGTGTTGCCATTCCTTTTCTGCGGACGGGCGCTGCGTGACGCTGCTGAAAGTCTTGATGACGAATTGCTGCATCTACGACTGCAAGTATTGCGTCAACCGCCGCAGCAACGATACCCGCCGCACCATGTTCACCCCGGAGGAACTGGCCGACCTGACCATCAGTTTCTATCGACGGAACTATATCGAAGGACTGTTCCTATCCTCCGGTGTGTTTCGCTCACCGGACTACACCACAGAACTGATGATCCGCGCCCTGCGCCTTTTGCGCGAGCAGTACCGCTTCAACGGATACATCCATGCCAAGGCGATCCCGGGCACTTCGCCGGAACTGGTGGAGCAGCTGGGTCTTCTTTCCGACCGGCTCAGCGTCAACATCGAATTGCCCTCCGAAGCAGGTTTGACCGCTCTGGCGCCCGACAAGACCAAAAGCGCCATCCTTGCGCCCATGCGCCAGATCCAGGCCAGAAATCACCAGAACAAGGAGGAACTGGTCAAGTACCGTCATGCACCGAAATTTGCACCGGCCGGACAGAGCACTCAGCTGATCGTCGGCGCAACACCGGATTCCGACTTCCACATCCTGCGCCTGACACAGGGCCTCTATGACCGCTACCACTTGAAGCGCGTGTTCTATTCCGCCTATGTGCCGGTGGTGGAGCACGCCCTGCTGCCCTCCAAAGACGTAAAACCCCCTCTGCTGCGGGAACATCGCCTGTATCAGGCAGACTGGCTGCTGCGCTTCTATCACTTCCGTGCAGAGGAGCTGCTGGATCAGGCGCATCAGAACTTCGACACGCGGGTCGACCCCAAATGCAGCTGGGCGCTGGCGCATCTTGACCGTTTCCCTGTGGAAATCAACGCCGCAGATTACGAAACCCTGCTGCGGATCCCCGGCGTGGGCGTCACCTCCGCCAAGAGGATCCTTGCCGCCCGCCGTGCCGGCAGACTGCAGGTCGACGATTTGAAAAAACTGGGCGTTGTCATGAAGCGCGCTCAATACTTCCTCACCGCTTCCGGAAAAATGGCCGAGGGTCTGCGCTTCACACCGGACAGTCTCCTGCAAAATCTGATCGCGGCAGAACGGTCTCTGCTGCCGCAACCGGAAACACAACAGCTGTCCCTGTTTGACAGCGCCGGATAGAAAGGTTCCTCTATGCCCGAAATGGTATACTATTACGATGGCAGCTTCGACGGATTTCTCTGCTGCATTTTCGAAAGCTATGCCAACAAAGAAGTCCTCACCGCGATCTATCGCGATGAGGACGATATTCCCACACTATTTGCATCCCGCACAATTTTAACAGATAAAAACCACGCAAATCGCGTATTAAGAAAGATTGTAAAGTGTTCTTCCTTTGCAGCGGAACTGCTGCAAAAAGGCTTCCTCACCTGCTTGCCCGAGAAAGAAATGCACCTGTATCGGCTGGTGGTGAAACTACTGGAGGAAGGCTGCGGCTTTCTGCGCAACTTTTCCGACGAAACCTTATACCCGATAGCCGCCGCAGTCCGCCACCTGAACGGCGAAGCCCATTTGCTGAAGGGCTTTGTTCGCTTTTCCGAACTGGGCGGCGTTCTGGGTGGTGAGATTGAGCCGAAAAACAGGGTGCTTCCTTTGCTGCGCAGCCACTTCTGCGCCCGCTATCAGGGGGAATCCTTCTTCCTGTATGACCGCACCCACAAGGAGGCGCTGTTCTATTCCGCGGGCAAGGCGGTGATCTGTCCGCTGGAGTCCTTTCAAATGGCTCCTCCGGACGAAGCAGAGGCCAGATACCGTCTCCTTTGGAAGCGGTTTTACGACACCATCGCCATTAAGGAACGTGAGAACCCCCGCTGCCGGATAACCAATATGCCAAAACGCTATTGGAATACCATGACCGAATTCCAGAATGAGGATTGCTTCAAAGCTCAAAACTCTCCCGCAGCCGCATCAGCCCCCGCCGTTCCAGCCGCGACACCTGCACCTGCGATACCCCCAGCACACGAGCCGTCTGCTCCTGCGTAAGGCTTTTGAAATAGCGAAGAAGAATGGTCACTTTTTCTTTTTCGGGCAAGCGGTCAATGGCCTCCCGCAGCGCGATCCGTTCCACCAGTGATTCCTCTGGTGCGTCTGTCCCCAGCACGCCCTCCAGCGTCAATCCGTCACCAGTCTCCTGCTGCAGCGATTCCGGCGCTTCCGTGGCCAGATCTGTCTGTGCGATCTCCTCTGCCGAAAACCCTGTAACCTCGGACAGCTCTGAAAGGAGAGGCTCCCTGCCCAATTCCTGCCGAAGGCGTTCCCGGGCGCCATAAATCGTCTGAGCCCGTTCCCGGATACTGCGGCCCACCTTTACGATACCGTCATCCCGCAGAAACCGCCGGATCTCCCCTGCGATCTTGGGAACCGCATAGGTGGAAAAGCAGGTGCCGTACCCGAAATCAAAGCCCTGCACCGCCTTTAAAAAGCCCATGCACCCCAACTGATACAGATCCTCCGCTTCTACGCCCCGTCCGTAATACCGCCGCACAATGCTCCAGATCAGGCCGCTGTTTTCCAGAATGACCTGCTGGCAGGCATCCCGGTCCCCTTCCTGTGCCGCCCGCAGCATCTCCAGCTCTACGCTCATTTGGATGCTTTCATCCGCGCTGCCAGCTTCTTTTTCATGGTGATCGTCGTCCCTTTGCCGGTCATAGACCGCACATTCAGCTGATCCATGAAGCTTTCCATAATGGTAAAGCCCATTCCGCTGCGCTCCTCTCCACCGGTGGTGAACATGGGTTCTCGCGCCCGTTCCACGTCCGGGATGCCGCGGCCATGATCCTTGACCGTGAGTTCCAGAACATTTCCCGGGAAAATCCTTGCTTTTACCCAAACCTTTCCGATGGAATCCGGGTATGCGTGCACGATGGCATTGGTCACCGCCTCGCTGACCGCCGTTTTGATGTCTTCCAGTTCATTGAGCGTGGGATCCAGCTGCGCCGCAAAACATGCAACCGCAGAGCGGGCAAACCCCTCATTACTGCTTCGGCTGGGAAATTCCAGTGTGATCTCATTCATTGCCTTTGTCCTCATATGTAACCCTCCTTATTTGATCGTAACCAGTCTGCTGATGCCTGCGGCATCCAGCACCCGTTTTGCCTGCGGCGGCACACCGCATACCAGCAGGCTGCCCTCCAGCATCTGCATCCGCTGCTGTGCCCGCAGGATCAATGCGATCCCGGAGCTGTCCATAAAGGTCACGCCCGACAGATCCATCACCAACCGCCTCGGCAGCGCCGCATCCACCGCCAGTTCCAGTTCCCGCAGGGCATCCTTTGCCCCGTGATGATCCAATTCTCCACGCAGTTCCAGCAGCAGATTGCGGTCTGCGCTTTTCGCCTGTATTTCCATAAAAATCTCCTTCTCCCGATTTTGATCTACCGATTGCTTTCCTCCCGTTCATTATAGGAGCCTGTCCTTCCTTTTTTTGTCGGATTCTTTCCGAGCCTGCCCGTTTTCCAAAACTTTTTCAGGAAATTACGCCCAAGCAACAAAAAAACAGCTCTGCGGTCCTCCGCAGAGCTGTTTTTCTATGCAATTTACATCTGCATCGCCTTTGCGGATTCCTCCAGCTTGGCGATCAGTTCCTTGAACTTGGCGGCCTTTTCACGCTCCACATTGACAACCGCTTCCGGTGCCTTGGAAACAAACTTCTCGTTGTTCAGCTTGCCTTCCACGATGCGCAGACCGTTCTGTGCCTTCTCAATTTCCTTGTTGATACGATCCAGTTCAGCCTGAATGTCCACCAGTTCCGCCATGGGCATATACGCAGTGGCGTTGGCGGTGACCACGGAAACCTGACCGGAAATATCGGCAGGCGCCGCCTCGGCAAAGGCCACCTGGGAGGCGTAGGCCAGACGCTGCATGAAGTGCAGACCCTGCTGATAGATCTCCGGCGTAGCAGTGACCAGCAGCACCTCCGCCTTCTTGGAGGGGGGCACGTTCATCTCGGCGCGGCGGGCACGAATGGCCTTGATGGTATCCATGACAGCTTCCATAGCAGCGGCTTCCGCGGGGAAGTTCAGGGTTTCCTGATACTCGGGCCACTGCGCGGTCATCAGGAAATCGCCGCTGTGAGGCAGAGCCTGGAAGATCTCCTCGGTGATGAAGGGCATGAAGGGATGCAGCAGCTTCAGAAGATCGGTCAGCACATAGCACAGCACGTTCTGGGCAACCAACTTCGCTTCCTCATCCTCGCCGTTCAGGCGGGTCTTGGTCAGCTCGATATACCAGTCGCAGTAGGTGTCCCAAATGAAGTCATAGACCTTGGCGGATGCCACGCCGATCTCGTAGGCATCCAGATTCTCCGTGACTTCACGCACCAGATCGTTCAGCTTGCTGAGGACCCACTTGTCCTCCTGCTCCAGCTTGTCCGCCGCGGGCAGGGCGCACTTGTCGATGCTCAAGTTCATCATCACAAAGCGGCTGGCGTTCCAGATCTTGTTGGCGAAGTTCCGCATGGCCTCACACTTTTCGGTATAGAAGCGGGTATCGTTGCCGGGGGAGTTGCCGGTAATCAGATTAAAGCGCAGAGCGTCCGCGCCGTACTTCTCCGCCATCTCCAGAGGATCAATGCCGTTGCCCAGAGATTTGGACATCTTGCGGCCCTTGTCGTCGCGCACCAGACCGTGGATCAGGACGGTCTCAAAAGGAATCTTCTTCATCTGCTCACAGCCGGAGAAGATCATACGGGCGACCCAGAAGAAGATGATGTCATAGCCGGTGACCATGACGGAGTTGGGATAGTAGAAGTCCAGATCAGCGGTCTTCTCGGGCCAGCCCAGCGTGGAGAATGGCCACAGAGCAGAAGAGAACCAGGTGTCCAGAACATCCTCGTCGCGAGTCAGGTGGGTGCTGCCGCACTTGGCGCACTTGGTGGGATCCTCACGATCCACGTTGATATGGCCGCAGTCATCACAGTACCAGGCAGGGATCTGATGGCCCCACCACAACTGACGGGAAATGCACCAATCGTGCACATTCTCCATCCAGTTGATATAGGTCTTGGAGAAACGCTCGGGGACGAACTTCACCTCGCCGTCCCTGACAACACGCAGAGCCTCCTCGGCCAGAGGCGCCATCTTCACGAACCACTGGGCGGAGATCAGAGGCTCCACGTCATTGTGGCAGCGGTAGCAGGTGCCCACGTTATGGCTGTAAGGCTCGGTCTTGACCAGATAGCCCTGTGCCTCCAGATCCTTCACGATCTGCTTGCGGCACTCGTAGCGGTCCAGTCCGTTATAGGGACCGCCGTTTTCGTTGATGATACCGTCATCGCCAATGCAGCGGATAACCTCCAGATTGTGGCGCAGACCCACCTCGAAGTCGTTGGGGTCGTGTGCGGGGGTCATCTTCACCGCGCCGGTACCGAAGCCAAGCTCCACATAATCGTCCGCAACGATGGGGATCTCACGGTTCATAATGGGCAGGATGCAGGTCTTGCCCACCAGATGCTTGAAGCGCTCGTCCTCGGGGTTGACTGCCACGCCGGTGTCGCCCATCATGGTTTCGGGGCGGGTGGTAGCCACTACCAGGTCGCCGGAGCCATCGGTCAGAGGATAGCGGATATACCAAAGATTGCCGGGCTTGTCGGTGTATTCCACCTCTGCATCAGACAGAGCGGTGATGCAGTGAGGGCACCAGTTGATGATGCGGCTGCCTTTATAGATCAGACCCTTGTCATACAGGTCGCAGAAGGTCTCGCGGACGGCCTTGGCGCAGGTGTCGTCCATAGTAAAGCGGGAGCGGCTCCAATCACAGGACACGCCCATCTTCTTCTGCTGCTCCACGATGCGGCTGCCGTATTCTTCTTTCCACTTCCAAACACGCTGGAGGAACTTTTCACGGCCGAGATCGTAGCGGGTCAGACCTTCCTTGACGCGCAGCTCCTCCTCCACCTTGATCTGGGTGGCGATGCCGGCATGGTCAACACCGGGCAGCCACAGTGTGGCATAGCCCTGCATGCGCTTGAAACGGGTCAGAATGTCCTGCAGGGTGCAGTCCAGCGCATGGCCCATGTGCAGCTGGCCGGTGACGTTGGGAGGCGGCATGGAGATGGAAAAGGGCTTCTTCTTGGGGTCGGGATCCCCGTTGAAGCAATTTCCGTCCATCCACATCTGGTAAATGCGGCCTTCGGCCTGCTGGGGTTCATACACCTTGGGCAGTTCTCTATTCATGTGATTTCTCTCCTATCTTCAGAACCTGTCAGTTCAAATTACAAACTATATTCCACCGGTTTTCCGGTTTTTTTCGCAATAAACGCACGAAATGCGTCAATTTCCCCATTCTCAAAGCCTTTTTTTGCAAAGATCTTTCCCTTTTCCTTGCTGATAAAAAACAGGAAGTGATCCTCGGTCTCATAGGAATAACGGATGCTTTCATAGGCGCATTCCATTTCCGTTTCTTCCGTTGAAACCACAAAGCCATCCTCATCGAACACCGTTTCATAATCCCGCATGGCAGGATCCAGTTTTCGCAGCGTGAATCTGGCTTGCAGCGTATCCTGCATAAGCAGGCAGAAAAACAAGGCCACCAAAACCACCATAAAAAAGGTGGAACTGAACAGTTGGCCGGGTTCTCCGGCCTGTAACGCCATGACCAGCGTGAAAAGCTCCGCCAGCGCCAACACTCCCAGCAGAATATACGGGATCCCGCGGCGCTTTCCGTGCAGCAGCTTCCGCCGCACACGGAAGTATACCGTCAGCGCAGCCCGGTCATAAACAGTTTGATTTACAAAACGCATCTCTATCTCCTTTACAACAAAAAACGCCCCGAGCCCATAAGGCTCAGGGCGAACAAAACCGTCCGTGGTACCACCTGAATTCCGCATCAACACTGCGGCACTCGTCACTCTGTATCGGGAGTTCCCGTCCGGCCTACTCTCCTTCGGCACGGCTGCTCCAAGGCGACTTCCGCACACGCATCACGAGGACTTGCACCATCCGCCCTCTCTCTTTGCTTCCGCGTATCCGTACTACTCCTCTTCCTCGCATTAACAGGAAATATTATATGCTAACCGCATCCCGTTTGTCAAGACAGACGCAGGATCTCCTTTTTCAGGCGGGAAATGATCCGTTTTTCCAGTCTGGAAATGTAGGATTGTGAGATCCCAAGATAATCCGCCACCTCTTTTTGGGTCTGCTCTCTCCCTCCGCCAAGCCCAAAACGCAGGGTGATGATCTCCCGTTCTCGGGGCGACAGCGCGCTGATCGCCGCTGCCAGCAAGCTGCGATCCACATCCTCCTCAATGGGGCGCATCACGGTATCGCTGTCCGTTCCCAATACGTCTGACAACAGCAGTTCGTTTCCGTCCCAGTCGGTATTCAGCGGCTCATCAAAGGAGACCTCTCCCCTGCGGTTGGCATTTTTCCGCAGATACATCAGGATCTCGTTTTCGATACAGCGGGAGGCGTAGGTGGCCAGCTTGATGTTTTTATCCACCTTATACGTTCCCACCGCCTTGATGAGCCCGATGGTGCCGATGGAGATCAGATCCTCGATGTTGATTCCCGTATTTTCAAACCTCCGCGCGATATATACCACCAGACGGAGATTGTGTTCGATCAGTTCCTTTCTGGCCGTCTCATCCGGAATACGATCCAGAAGTTCTGCTTCCCGCTCCTTCGTCAACGGCGGCGGAAGCGTATCGCTGCCGCCTATGTAATGCACGCCGTCCTCCGGCAGGATCCCCAGCCGCACCAGCAGCAGCTTCCATGCGCTTCTTACTACCATGCCGTCCTCCCTTTTTGATCTCGCCGCCCCACAGCGCCGAATATCCGTCTCCCAGCGGTGTGGGCGATAGTGCCGCCGCCAACCCGGCGTACTGCGTTCCGTTCACCTCTACCTGTTCCGTTGTGATCGTCAGCAGCAAACCTCCCGCCACCCCCACCGCATGATACGGAATCAGCCGCGGACGCAGTTCCGGCGCCGCCATTCGCAACGGCTCCAGCAATGTTTCGGGCATGTTCAGCCCTCCGTTTTTCAGCAATCCCCGCACCAACGGCGGCAAGACCCTGTCCAGCGTTCCGGGCGCCGTCACAAGCACGGGCTGGCCGCAAGCCCCGTCCCGCAGCGTATTGCCACTGTCCCACAGAGCTGTCAGTTCCGCCGTTCTTCCGCCGATCCGCACCAGCACCGGGATCAGCCTTCCCTCTGTTCCCTTTGCTGCGGCGGCTCGAAACACCACCGATAACAACAGATAAGCCGCCGTTGCTGCTGCCAGCAGCACGCCGCCGTTCACATCCGTGAAAAACACCCCTCCGACGGAAGGGGCTGGGCTGCCCGCCAGCAGGCTCAACCCAAGAACACCACCCGCCATGGCACAGGCAAGGCCAAAGAGCAGCAAGATCAGGCGCAGCAGCTTTTCTT
The DNA here is from genome assembly GCA_015068025.1 of Oscillospiraceae bacterium. Taxonomy (GTDB): domain Bacteria; phylum Bacillota; class Clostridia; order Oscillospirales; family Oscillospiraceae; genus Oscillibacter. The sequence continues at coordinate 127,515 of SVLH01000001.1, forward strand.
CTCCGCCAAAGGCAACAAGCGAAAGGAGCACACCTACCCCTATCTTCACTGGTGACACGCTTATAGCCTCCAGTCCCGGCAGAAATACTGCCAGCGCATAGAGTCCACCCAGCAGCGCCGCCAGCGCATAGCGTCCGCGCCGCAGCGGCAGTCCCGCCAGCCGTGCCGTGCCCAGAAAAAGGACATAATCCATCGCCATATTCAGGAGAAACACACTGTCCGCATATACAACCGTCATGTGCCACCCCCTCCGCTTTGCGTGTTTCATTATAGGCCAGGCATTGCGGAAAAGACGTCGCAAAAGCGGAGGAAAAAAAAGAAAGACGGAACTGCCGTTCCGCCTTTTTGCACTACTTACGTCAGCGCTGTGAAGATCGTGGAAAGCAGGCCAAGGACCATCAGCACGACCAAAACAAGCGCCATGATACGCACGCTATTTTTATTCATGGGTCTCCTCCTTTGTCAGGATCTTTCGAATGCTCTTTTCTGCTTTGCTCCGGGGCAGCATCAGCTCATGTCCGCAGCCGCAGCAGCGGAGCTTGATGTCCATCCCCACCCGCAGGATCTCCCATTGCACAGCACCGCAGGGATGCGGTTTTTTCAGTTCCACCATATCGTGCAGATGCAGGTCCATGTTGTCCTCCTGTCAATCCATCCTTTTTTGCTGCATATAGTAAATTGAGATCAAAGCCGTAAAAACGGCAGATAGGATGCGATAGATCATGCCGGAAAATCATCTGTTTTTACCAGAGGGGCTTCGCCCTCCTGCACACCACACCATCGAAAGCCTGCGGCTTGCCGCGGAAAACGGTGCGATCCTCGAAGCGCCTGTGCGGCGCTGTGATTCCAATCACCGTCTGCACCTCTCGCTAAACGGGATCGCCGGTATCATCGACCGGAGCAAAGTCGTGGCATCGTGGATCAGCGGCGCAGAACGAGAAATCTCTGTTTTATCAAGAGTTGGAAAGTATTCTTGCTTTACAGTTGAATCAGTGTCCTCCGATGAAAAAGGCGCACCCCTGGCAATCTTAAGCCGCCAAAAGGCACAGGAAAAAGCCATGGACTTCTTCCTGGAACATCTGAAACCCGGAATGGTCTTGAGCTGCCGGATAACCCGGCTTGAGAGTTTCGGGGTTTTTGCCGATATCGGCTGCGGGATCATTGCCATGCTGCCCATCGAGCATATCTCCGTCGCCCGGATCCGGCATCCCGGAGAGCGCTTCCGGGAGGGACAGCGATTCCTCGCTGCGGTGCTGTCCTTTGACAGGGAGCGACGGCGCATCGTGCTCACCCATCGGGAACTGCTGGGTACATGGCTGGAAAACGCAAGCCGCTTTTCTCCCGGAGAGACGGTGCGTGGAACAGTTCGCAGCGTGAAAGAGTACGGCGCATTCGTTGAACTCTCCCCCAACCTTTCCGGGCTGGCCGACTCCAAAGAGCCTCTCACCGAGGGCGATCAGGTTTCCGTCTTTATCAAAAGCATCCGTCCAGAGCGCATGAAGATCAAGCTGCAGGTCATCGAAAAGCTTCTGCCTCTTGATACACCCGAACCGCTGCAATATCAGATCACAGACGGGTGTTTGGAGCATTGGCGGTACTCTCCGCCCAACTACGAGCGCGCGCCTATCGAGACTGATTTCACAGCTTCCGCCCCTTGATCTTCTCCCAATAGGCTTTGGCCGCCTGTTCGGTCTTGTTCTCGCCCCATTCGTAGTACTTTGTGCCCTTCAAGGTATCGGGCAGATACTGCTGCTCCACCCAGCGATCGGGGAAATCATGGGGATATAGATAATGCTGCCGGTTATCGAAACCGGTGGTGTCGGCATGTACATTCTGCAGGCAGCGGGGAATATCTCCGATCTTCCCTGCTTTCAGGTCGCTCATAGCAGCGATGATGGCATTGTGCGCCGTATTGGATTTGGGAGCAGTGGCCAACAGCACGGCGGCTTCCGCCAAAGGCAGGCGTGCCTCCGGCAGTCCCAGCTGCAGCGCCGCATCCACGCAGGCTTTTGTGATCGCAATGGCCATGGGATAGGCCAGGCCCACATCTTCGGCTGCGATCACCAACAACCGGCGGCAGGGAGACAGCAGGTCTCCCGCTTCCAGCAATCGGCCAAGATAATGCACCGCCGCATCCGGGTCGCTGCCGCGAATGGACTTCTGCAGCGCAGACAAGATATCGTAATGGGCATCGCCATCCCGGTCGTACCGCATGGCACTGCGCTGGGAGACCTGCACCGCATCCCCACTCGTCAAGGTCAGCGTTCCCTTCTTTACCTCCGCGGTGCTGCACAGCAGTTCCACGGCATTGATGGCTTTACGCACATCGCCGCCGCAGGCAGTGGCGATCTGAAGGGGCACACCCTCCTCCCATTCCAGCGGAAGCTCGCTGCGCGCGCGCATCATCTGCAACGCCCGCAGGACTGCCGCTTCCGCCTCCGCAGGCGTGACGGCTTTGAATTCAAACACCGTGCTGCGGGAGAGCAGGGCGCTGTACACATAGAAGTACGGATTTTCCGTTGTGGAGGCAATCAGGGTCAGTTTTCCGTTCTCCATGAACTCCAACAAGCTCTGCTGCTGCTTTTTGTTGAAGTACTGGATCTCATCCAGATAGAGCAGGATGCCACCGGGCGCCAGCAAGGTGTCCGCGTCCGCCATAATGTCCTTCACATCCTGCAAGGAGGCAGTGGTGGCGTTGAGACGGTAGAGGGTCTTGTTGGTTTTCTCCGCAACAATGTTTGCAATGGTGGTCTTTCCGGTGCCGGGAGGGCCGTAAAAAACCATATTGGCGTCCGTGCCGCTTTCGATCAGCCGGCGAAGAATGGCGCCGGGCGCAAGCAAATGCCGCTGGCCAACCACTTCATCCAGCGTTTTGGGGCGTATTTCATCTGCCAGAGGCCGCTTCATGCAATCCCTCCTCCTTTCCCGGTTTGACAATATATTTTACCATATTGTGCACGCGATTGCTATGGTTTTTTTGCTGGTCTTTTGCCGTAGGGTATGGTATTGTGTAAAAAAGAGGTGAACCGTATGAAGTCAAAGGCTGCCATCAACCGCATCATCAACACCCTGAAAGCGCTTTATCCGGACGGATTATGCTCCCTGCAATATGAAAAGGACTATGAATTGCTCTTTGCCGTCCGCCTGTCCGCCCAATGCACCGACGAGCGGGTCAATAAGGTAACACCGGCACTGTATCAGCGTTTCCCAACGCTGGAAAGCTTTGCCGAGGCAGATCCCGAGGAGGTCGGGCAGTACATCCACTCCTGCGGCTTTTACAACGGCAAAGCCAGAGACATCGTCGCCTGCGCCAAAAAGCTGCTGGAGGAACACGGCGGAAAGGTTCCGGGAACGATGGAGGAGTTGACCGCGCTGCCCGGTGTGGGCCGGAAAACTGCCAACCTCATTCTGGGCGATGTGTTCGGCCAGAGCGCCTACGTCTGCGACACCCATTGCATCCGTATCACGGGACGGCTGGGCATTACAGACGGATCCAAGGATCCCCTGCAAGTCGAGCGACAGCTGCGTCTGCACGTCCCTCCCAAGGAGTCCAATAACTTCTGCCACCGCATGGTGCTGTTCGGGCGGGATACCTGCACCGCTCGCAATCCAAAATGCGAGGGCTGTCCCCTGCGTGCCGACTGCGACACCGGAAAATCAAAATAAGGAAACGAAAGTGCCTGCGCCAACCGCAGGCACTTTTTTTGACGCCCTATCATATACTGGCGTAACAGACTTCTCTTGGAATAAGGAGGCATTATGGACGAAACGACGACAAAATTGGCAGAGCAGCTCAAACGCAACCCGGCACTCCTGCACGCCCTGATGCAGTCCCGGGATGGGCAGTCGCTGATGCAGCTTCTGACCCAGGGCGACCAGGGCGCAGGCTTGCAGCGAGCCGTACAGGCAGCCGTGCGGGGAAACACCGGCGAGATGGTGCAAATGATGAACCGCATCATGGAAAGTCCGGACGGCGCAGCGCTGATCCAGCGGATCAATCAGGCCGTGCAGCAGAAATAAACTGGGAAAGGCGGTTGGCGCATGGCTGAATTCGACGACAAATTAAATAGCCTGCTGTCCAACCCGGATGCCATGGCGCAGATCATGCAGCTGGCACAGTCTCTCGGCGGCGGACAGGAACCCGTGGCAGCGCCTCCTCCCTCACAGCCCGTGCAGGCACCGCCTCCCCCGCCTTCCGGCGGTGGAAACGGCGACCTGCTCTCCTCCCTGACCGGCGGGATGGATCCCGCGCTGCTGATGCGGCTGATGCCGCTGATCCAGGAGTTGGGCAGCGGAAAAAACTCCAACGCCAGCCAACTTCTCTATGCCCTGCGCCCTTACCTGAAACCGGATCGGCAGGAGAAGGTAGAACGTGCCCTGCAGCTGGCCCGACTGTTTCACATCGGCAAAAAATTCCTGGCAGAATGGGAGGGCTGAAGCGTGTATAACCGCTACATCCGCAACGAAACCGGCAGACACACCCGCGTTCCCCAGGAAGACCCTCCCCATCGGCAGCCATCCGCACCCCAGCCACAAAACAAGGAAAGCCGCGTGCCCCCGCCTACGCAGAAGCCTTCATATACCGCTGCGGAAGAACCACCCCGCAGCCGTTCCTCCTCCGATGGGCTTTCCTCCATCCTGCGGCATCTTCTGGATCAGCTGCGACTGGATCGGGTGGATACCGGAGACCTGCTTCTATTAGGCTTACTGTTTTTCCTTTTCCGGGAAAAGGCAGACGAGGAACTGCTGGTGGCATTGGGACTGCTGCTGATCCTATAAGAAAAGGACGGAGAAGCCCTCCGTCCTTTCGATCGTTTATTCTGCTTCAAGCAATTCTCTGCCATCCGGCAGGACAAATTCTGCCGCCGCGGGCACGCTCTGCTCCAGCGTCAGCGCCTTCATGCGATAGGCGGTCTCCCCATTTTGCAGTCGCTCTGCCGAAACCAGAAGTCCCGTTTCCACGCTGACCCAGTAGCGCTGAACATAGCCCCATTCGTCTTCCACGGTCTCCACATAAATGCAGTTCAGGCCGGAAAGCACGCGGTAATCCGCCGCAGCGATCTCTGCCTGCGGCACGTCAAGAATGGTTTCATAGGTGGGGATAAACTGCTCGTTGTCTGCCGAAATGGATCCCACCGGTGCAACATAGATCTTCTTTTCCTCGTTATACCACACATAGGTCTCATCCCCACCGGTAATGGTGTGGCGGATCCGGTTTCCGGACATCACGCGGTCGATCCGTGTCAGCTCGCCGCTCACCGCGACTTGTGCCTCGTAGCTTCCGCTGCCGCCTGTCCAGAACTGCTCCACAGTGACCGTGCGGCGGTATTCCGTGGGACGGGAGAGCGTTTCGATCACGGTCTGTACGGTTTCGGGACGTACTTCCAGCACCTTCAGTGCATCATTGCCGCCGGTGGAGGCATCGGGTACAAGCTCGGTACTCGTCCCTGTTTCCGGCAAAACGATATGCGCGGTGCGGCGCAGCGCGGTGGAAAGGATCAGCACAGCCATCAACAGCAGCATGGGCAGAAAGATCCAGATGGTCCATTTCAGGTTTCTTCTGTTCAAAACCATCCTCCTCTCTCCCGCATTTCATCCAATCAGGCCTGATGATCCTCCGGCTTTTCTCCGCGGCCAAAATACCACAAAATCGCATCTGCGATGCGGCGGCAGGCGTTGCCGTCGCCATAGGGATTTACGGCTCGCGCCATCTTTTTATAGGCTTCCCCATCGCAGATCAGCCGTTCTGCCATGGTGACGATGTCATCCTGCACCACGCCGGCCAGCTTTACCGTTCCGGCTGCGATGGCCTCCGGACGCTCCGTCTCCCGACGCATCACCAGAACAGGCTTGCCCAGCGCAGGCGCTTCCTCCTGCAAGCCGCCGGAGTCGGTCATGACCATGTAGCAGCGCGCCATCAGGTTGTGCATTTCATCAGCGGGCAGCGGTTCGATCAGGTGGATCCGGGGCGCGCCGCGCAGATATTCGTCCGCTGCTTCGCGCACCACAGGACTCAAATGGACGGGATAGACCAGTTCCACATCCCGATGGGTCTCCGCGATCTGCCGCAGAGCCAGGAAAATGTTCCGCATGGGTTCTCCGTAATTCTCACGGCGGTGGCAGGTCACAAGAATCACTTTTTTCTCGTTATAGGGCAGCCGGTTCAGCTCCTCCGTTGCAAAGACATAGTCCTCACGCACAGTGGTTTTCAACGCATCGATCACCGTATTGCCAGTCACAAAGATGCCGTTTTCAACGCCCTCTTTCACGAGATTATTTTTATTGTTGACGGTGGGACAGAAATACAGATCTGCAATGGACGTGACCAGCTTGCGGTTCATCTCCTCCGGATAGGGGGAGTATTTGTCATAGGTTCGCAGCCCGGCCTCCACATGTCCCACGGGAACCTGATGATAAAAGGCCGCCAGCGCGCCGGCGAAGGTGGTGGAGGTATCTCCGTGTACCAGGATCATGTCCGGTTTCAGCGCTGCAATGGCTTCCTCCATACCCAGAAGGCACTTGGAAGTAATGGTGGACAAAGTCTGCCGGGGCGTCATGATGTCCAGATCGTAGTCCGGCTTCACTTCAAATACTTCCAGCACAGAGTCCAGCATCTGCCGATGCTGCGCGGTCACACAGCAAAGGCTTTCGATCTCCGGACGGGAGGCCAGTTCCTTCACCAGCGGGCACATTTTGATGGCCTCCGGACGGGTGCCGAAAACGCTTACAACACGCAGCTTTTCCATATCAGACATCCTCGTCTTTCTTCGGTTCTTCTGCTTTCACTTCCTCCTCCGCCGGCAGCTGTGGCTCACCGTGGAGTTCCTTCTTCACTTCCTTGGGGAACACGATGCGGGCGGCAATGGCTGCCACCACGCACAGCGCAAGGAAAAACACCATCGCGCGCTGCTCGCCGCCGGTGGTCAGCACCACGGCGGACAGGCCCAGAATGCCGGAGATCACATACAGCGTTGCCACCGCCTGCTTCTGGTTCAGACCCATATCGATCAGGCGGTGATGAATGTGGCTGCGGTCGGCGTGCATGGGGCTTTGTCCGTGGGCGATCCGCCGAATAAAGGCAAAGGCCGTATCGAAAATGGGCAGACCCAGGATCAGGAACGGCACCACAAAGGAAATGACCGCATAGTACTTGAACAGGCCCTGAATGGACATGGTGGCCAGAATATAGCCCAAAAATGTGGCGCCGGTATCGCCCATAAACATCTTGGCCGGATTTGCGTTATAGGGCATGAAACCCACACAGGCACCCACAAGCGCCGCCAGTACGATGGCGACCTGCATCTGTCCGCCCACCAGCGCAATGAACAGCATGGTGGTGGCAGAAATGGCGGAAACACCGTTGGCAAGGCCATCCAGTCCATCGATCAGATTCACGGAGTTGGTGATGGCCACGATCCAAAGCACCGTAAGGGGGACGGAAAGTCCGCCCAGCACCCAGTACAGATTTTCGGAGAAAATATTGGGGTTGGAAAAGGCCAGGATCCGGACGCCGCTGAGCGCAGGGATCAGCGCCGCGCCGATCTGCACCACGAATTTCAGCATGGCAGGCAGCGCAACGATATCATCCACCACGCCCAGGATCACAATAATCAGCGCGCCCAGAAGAATGCTCTGCATCTCCCGGGTGATCTCTGCGAATGCCAGAATACTCACCATAAATCCGCAGAAAATGGCCAGTCCACCCAGCCGCGGGATCGGAACTTTATGCATTCTCCGCGCATCTTTCGGCACATCAATAGCGCCTACCTTATACGCAAAAACCTTGACCAGCGGCGTTGCCAGAAAACTCACCAACAGCGCCACCAGCAAAGCCAGCACGATATAGGCGACAATTTGCGTTTCAATAGCCATGATTCTCCTCCGTTACCGGGCAATAAAACCGATCTTTCTCTGCACCTTGGAAAGCGTCTTGTTCGCCAGATACTGGGCACGCTGGGCGCCTTCGCGGTAAACACTTTCCAGATAGGCCTTGTCGGCCAGCAGACGGGTGGCTTCCTCCCGCACGGGGCGCATCAGTTCCACGACCGCTTCGCCGACCGCGGGTTTGAACACGCCGTAGCCCTGACCGGCAAATTCTGCTTCCGCCTCTTCCAACGTCTTGCCGGTTGCGGTGCAGTAGATGGTCAGCAGGTTGGAGATACCGGGCTTGTTCTCTTTGTCAAACTTCACACTGGTTTCGCTGTCGGTCACGGCGCGCTTGAACTTGCGCATGACGTCCTCCGGCTTATCCATCAGATAGATGCAGCCGTCGGGATCAGACTTGCTCATTTTGCTTTCGGGGTTGCCCAGACTCATAATGCGGGCGCCCATCTTGGGAATGAAGGGCTCCGGCAGCGTAAAGGTGTCGCTGTACAGGCCGTTGAATCGCTGGGCAATGTCGCGGCAAAGCTCCACGTGCTGCTTCTGGTCGGCGCCCACAGGCACCAGATCCGCCTGATACAGCAGGATGTCCGCCGCCATCAGCACCGGATAGGTGAACAATCCAGCAGTGATATTGTCCTTGTGCTTGGCAGACTTATCCTTGAACTGCGTCATGCGGGACAGCTCACCGAACTGGGTATAGCAGCCCAGGATCCAGCCAAGTTCTGCGTGCTGGGGCACGTGGCTCTGGATAAACAGCACGTTCTTCTGGGGATCGAGACCGCAGGCCAAGTACTGCGCCAGCTGCTCCAGCGCGCGGCGGCGCAGGTCGGCAGGGTTCTGTCGCACGGTAATGGCGTGCATATCAACGATGCAGTAAAGGCACTCATATTCATCCTGCAGCGCCACCCAGTTCTTGATGGCGCCCATGTAAGAACCGAGCGTCAGATCACCGCTGGGCTGGATACCGCTGAAAATTCTCTTTTTTCGGGCTTGGTTTTCCATATCATCACACCTCGAAATTCTGCGCCGCAGGTCTGTAAGGCACTATTGCGGCAATTTAACTAGTTTAGTATATCACGCCAATCCCAAAAGCGCAATCTGTTCCAGGAAAACTTATCTGTTTGTTTAATAATGTGGTTTTCCCGCGGACAGAACATACGCCGTAAGGAATCCCACCGCTCCCCTGCCCTATGAGCCAAAAAACAGCACCTCCGCCGAAGCGAAGGTGCTGTTTTTCATAATGTGCAGGAACAGGAAAACAAATTCGGATTATCTTCCGTAGAGAACGATCACATCAACGGTATCATCACCACCGAAGTTATACGCTCTAACGTAATCCGGGTTGTTTGCGTCCGCAGGAAGTGTTTCCGGGGTATACGCCGTCGTCTTAGATCCGGTACCACCACCAAAACGGACAATCACTGCAGAGTCATCCAGGGTGAAGGTCTTTTTGCCGGAATAACTATCCTGGCCGAACTGGATCTGCTTTGTTGTGGCATCATACTTTTGACCGGCACTCGTAGAACCAAAACCAGAATAAACAAAGGTGCTATCGGCCGCCTGAGAAGAAACCGTGTAATACTCTCCATCCGCAGTATAGTTAGTAAACCACATAATCCAAGAACCGGTAACTCCCAATGTATCGGCAGTCTTATCCGACCAGATCGATGTTTCAGCAACCCAGATCATTTTTGCCTCTCCGTCAACCATAGCGGGATACTGGTAGTAGGTTTCACCATTATACTCGGTTGTATTGGGATTCGCCTTGATGGAGGCCGAAGCGCCGCTGGCGTGGGGCGGGACAAACAGAGCGACTGCCTTTGCCTTGGCAACAGTCTCGGTCTTGGTGGCGCCGCAGGCACTGCAGGTATAAGTTCTTACGCCTTCGGAAGTATAGGTAGGCTGAGTGGTGACAGTGCCGGTGGCGGGCCAGGTGTGTGCTTCACCGGGGCAGCGGTCTTCACTCTTCTTCTGGATGATCACGAAGTCAATGAGATCGTCGCTGTTCATCTTGTACACCCAGAGATGGTCATCAGCGTCCTCATTATAGGCTTCCATATCAGCCAGGCTCAGGACAGTCACGGTATGCTGATCCAGGGCGCGAACAATGATGACATCGTCTGCCAGTTTGTAGGTTACCTTGCTTCCGCCGTTCGTGATACCTGCCGTCAGTTCAGGGATCCCCTGCTCGTTTTCACCATCGTAGCGGAAACCGCACTTTGTAGAAGCCGTCTGGTAGGAAGCCGACTGCTCCACGGTATCTGTGAACGTATAATAATCTTCGCCGCCGGTGGTGTACACAGAATACAAAGCAGAATTGTACAGGGGCACTCTCTTATCCATTGTGCCGCTGCCGGTAATAGATGCAGAATCCACCTTCACCGTGGTTTCCACACCGTTAACCACTGCTGCAAACTCGTACCAGGTGCCGCTTGTGCCGTCGGCCTTCTCATAGGTGCCGTTTTCAAGGGCAGCCTGCGCCTCAGCCGCAGTACCGAAACGGTTGATAATAACGAAGGGCAGTTTTGCCACAGGCTCGGTATAGCTGGCGACACCGCAGTTCTCGGCGCAGGTATAGGTCTTTTCACCTGCGGTCGCATAGGTAGGCTCGGTGGTGACCGTGCCGTTCCAGTCGTGGTCTTCCGTCAGCACGTGGTTTTCATCATTGGCGCAGACCTTCTGGTGCTGCTCGTCGTTCAGCTTGGTGCAGTTGCCGTAGGCGTGGCCGGTGGCATCGATGGCCTCGGTCTTGGTATGCGCTGCATCGTTCTTGCAGGTGAAGGTCTTCACACCCTCGTCCTCGCAGGTGGGCTCGGTGGTGACTTCACCCTCATCCCAATCGTGACCCAGCGCATCAACCTCGTCGGCGGTGTAGGTATCGCCGCAGGCGCAGGTGTAGGTGGTGTAACCGGCAGCCTCACAGGTAGGTGCGGTCACAACAGCCTCATGATCGTGGCCGGTGGCATCGATGGCCTCGGTCTTGGTATGCGTTGCATCGTTCTTGCAGGTGAAGGTCTTCACACCCTCGTCCTCGCAGGTGGGCTCGGT
>SVLH01000001.1:138456-161575 GCA_015068025.1 Oscillospiraceae bacterium
AGGTAGGTGCGGTCACAACAGCCTCATGATCGTGGCCGGTGGCATCGATGGCCTCGGTCTTGGTATGCGTTGCATCGTTCTTGCAGGTGAAGGTCTTCACACCCTCGTCCTCGCAGGTGGGCTCGGTAGTGACTTTGCCCTCATCCCAATCGTGACCCAGCGCATCAACCTCGTCGGCGGTATAGGTGTCGCCGCAAGCGCAGGTGTAGGTGGTGTAACCGGCAGCCTCACAGGTAGGTGCGGTCACAACAGCCTCATGATCGTGGCCGGTGGCATCGATGGTCTCGGTCTTGGTATGCGCTGCATCGTTCTTGCAGGTGAAGGTCTTCACACCCTCGTCCTCGCAGGTGGGCTCGGTGGTGACTTCGCCCTCATCCCAATCGTGACCCAGAGCATCAACCTCGTCGGCGGTATAGGTGTCGCCGCAAGCGCAGGTGTAGGTGGTGTAACCGGCAGCCTCACAGGTAGGTGCGGTCACAACAGCCTCATGATTGTGGCCGGTGGCATCGATGGCCTCGGTCTTGGTATGCGCTGCATCGTTCTTGCAGGTGAAGGTCTTCTCGCCCTCGTCCTCGCAGGTGGGCTCGGTGGTGACTTCGCCCTCGTCCCAATCGTGACCCAGCGCATCAACCTCGTCGGCGGTATAGGTGTCGCCGCAGGCGCAGGTGTAGGTCGTGTAGCCGTCATCCTCACAGGTAGGTTCTGTCACGTCTTCGTCGTAGGAATGATCAGTCATATTATGAATGATCGCGACCATATCCATCTGGCTATTACCGTCGATATCGTACATCCAAACGTAATCGCCGGCGTGTGCCTTATTGGCATCCTGTTCCAGAGTTGCCACAGTCCAAGCTTCCGCGCAGTCCTGTGCATGGTTCACGTGGATAATAATCGCATCGCTGGCCAGAACCCGGTTCTTTTCACCGGATGTGCCCTTATTCGTCCAAACATACAGCTTTCCGTCAGCAGAATCATATCTGTAGCCATTTGCCGTACCGGAGGCACCGGAAATTGCAGCAGATCCACTATTGTCGGCGGCTGCCACGGAATAGTACTCCTGACCCTCGTCAGTCACCACGGTAAAGGCGTGATACACAGTCATCAGCTTGTCGGTGGTACCGAGAGAAGTTTCGTCAACCCAAGTCTTCTTGCTCACACCGTTGACAGAAACAAGGAGTTTGTACCAGGTCTTGCCATCATAAGTGCAGACATCCTCAGTTCCTTCCAGCGCTGCCTTTACATTTGCCACGGTATCGTTACGGAAGATGACAAAGTACTGCTGCTTGGCAACGGGTTCGGTATAGGTGGCACCGCAAGTCTCCACGGTGCAGGTGTAGGTCTTCACGCCGTCGGTAGCATAAGTAGCCTTGGTGGTGACTTCGCCGTCATCCCAATCGTGGTCTTCCTTCTCCACGTGGTTTGCGTCGTTGGCGCAAACACGCTGGTGCTGATCATCGTCCAGCTTGGTCCAGTCGCCATAAGCGTGGCCGGTTGCGGCAACGGGTTCGGTCTTGGTAGCGCCGCAGTCAGCGGTACAGGTGTAGGTCTTGACGCCGGGCTCCTCACAGGTGGGCTCGGTAGTAACTTCGCCCTCATCCCAGTCATGGGGAGCAGTTTCGAATTTCTCACACCCTTCATCCGTGCATTCACGCTTATGAGTTTCATCGTCAACCTTTACCCAACCGCCCATGTTATGCTGCAGAGCCGGAACAGTCTCGGTCTTGGTGTCGCCGCAGGTCTCAACGGTGCAAGTGTAGGTCTTCACGCCGTCGGAGGTTTCAGTGGGCTCGGTAGTGACCTTGCCCTCGTCCCACTTGTGGGCTTCCTTCACCACATGGTTTGCGTCGTTGGCGCAGACCTTCTGGTGCTGATCGTCATCCAGCTTGACCCACTCGCCATAAGCGTGGCCCAGAGCGGCGACCTCGTTATCGGTGTAGGTGTCACCGCAGGCGCAGGTGTAGGTCGTGTAGCCGTCATCCTCACAGGTAGGTTCTGTCACGTCTTCGTCGTAGGAATGATCAGTCATATTATGAATGATCGCGACCATATCCATCTGGCTATTACCGTCGATATCGTACATCCAAACGTAATCGCCGGCGTGTGCCTTATTGGCATCCTGTTCCAGAGTTGCCACAGTCCAAGCTTCCGCGCAGTCCTGTGCATGGTTCACGTGGATAATAATCGCATCGCTGGCCAGAACCCGGTTCTTTTCACCGGATGTGCCCTTATTCGTCCAAACATACAGCTTTCCGTCAGCAGAATCATATCTGTAGCCATTTGCCGTACCGGAGGCACCGGAAATTGCAGCAGATCCACTATTGTCGGCGGCTGCCACGGAATAGTACTCCTGACCCTCGTCAGTCACCACGGTAAAGGCGTGATACACAGTCATCAGCTTGTCGGTGGTACCGAGAGAAGTTTCGTCAACCCAAGTCTTCTTGCTCACACCGTTGACAGAAACAAGGAGTTTGTACCAGGTCTTGCCATCATAAGTGCAGACATCCTCAGTTCCTTCCAGCGCTGCCTTTACATTTGCCACGGTATCGTTACGGAAGATGACAAAGTACTGCTGCTTGGCAACGGGTTCGGTATAGGTGGCACCGCAAGTCTCCACGGTGCAGGTGTAGGTCTTCACGCCGTCGGTAGCATAAGTAGCCTTGGTGGTGACTTCGCCGTCATCCCAATCGTGGTCTTCCTTCTCCACGTGGTTTGCGTCGTTGGCGCAAACACGCTGGTGCTGATCATCGTCCAGCTTGGTCCAGTCGCCATAAGCGTGGCCGGTTGCGGCAACGGGTTCGGTCTTGGTAGCGCCGCAGTCAGCGGTACAGGTGTAGGTCTTGACGCCGGGCTCCTCACAGGTGGGCTCGGTAGTAACTTCGCCCTCATCCCAGTCATGGGGAGCAGTTTCGAATTTCTCACACCCTTCATCCGTGCATTCACGCTTATGAGTTTCATCGTCAACCTTTACCCAACCGCCCATGTTATGCTGCAGAGCCGGAACAGTCTCGGTCTTGGTGGCGCCGCAGGTCTCAACGGTGCAAGTGTAGGTCTTCACGCCGTCGGAGGTTTCAGTAGGCTCGGTAGTGACCTTGCCCTCGTCCCACTTGTGGGCTTCCTTCACCACATGGTTTGCGTCGTTGGCGCAGACCTTCTGGTGCTGATCGTCGTCCAGCTCGATCCAAGCGCCGTAGCTGTGGCCGATAGCGGCAACGGGCTCGGTCTTGGTTTCACCGCAGCCGGCAGTACAGGTGAAGGTCTTCACGCCGGGTTCCTCGCAGGTGGGCTCGGTCGTGACGGAGCCATCATTCCACTTGTGGATGTGGGTCTCCGTGCCGTTCACGGTGAAGTCGGGAGTGGTTTCCAGTTCGGTGGAGAACTCGATATTGGCAGAATCGCCGGTAATGGCAGCGCCATTGGTGGAGTTCACAGCGATCTCGATGGATTCATCACCGCTAACGTTGATCGCAACATCGGCAGGAGCAGTGGCAGGGATCTCAACCTTTGCCACGGCGGCAGAATCCACATCGACGTCTGCCTCGGCCACGACCTCGGACACAGAATCCGCCGCACCGGTGATGGTGGTCTCGGACTTGGCTTCGACGGTATCGACAGCACCGGCAGTCACGGCAATCGTCACCGCCGCTTCCGCATCAGCGGGAACGGTAATGGTGTCGATGGCGGTGTTTTCGCCCTTGACTTCCAGCGCAGCCTTGGCCACCACAGCGGTGATAGTAGACTGCGCATCAGCCGCCTCGATGATGGCTGCCTCCTGAACCTCGATCGCAGCAACGGGGGTCTCGGTCAGGTGCAGGCGGGGCACTTCGCCGCCGACCTTCGCCATGATGACCTTGCCCTTGATGATGCAATTGATGAGCTTGATGGTGTTGGAGCCGCCACCCTTGATGATCAGATCGCCCTCGATGGTCAGGCCGTTCAGCGTAACTTCGCCGTCGCCCACGGAATCGGCAATCGTGACATCCTTATAGGTTCCGTCATTAACAGTCTTGCTCTCGGCAATGGTCAGATCAACAGGGCCAGAGGGAACGGACGGAGTGGATCCGCCGCCACCGCTGCTGGAACCGCCGCCGGCATAGTTCTGGACCTTGCTGCCTTCGCCGGTCATGGTGATTGCGGGTAGCTTGGAGGACTTCTTAACAATCGTTGCCTTGTCAGCCTGAACGGTGATGTCGCCGGTAACGGTAGCCTTGTCGAAGGTCACCTTCATGTCATCAGCGGCAGGAGTAACAAGGATATTTGCAGAAGTTTCGCCGGTCAGCGTCACATCGCCGGAAGCAACAACGACGAGGCCTTCGCCATCAGTCAGGGTATACTGACCGGGCTCGTTGATGTACTGGATTACCAGACGGTCGATCACAGTAACCATAGCAGCACGGGTCATATTGCCGTCGGGAGACAGCAAACCGTTGCCGATACCGCCCACAACACCCATCTCAACCAGCGTTGCCAGATAAGGCGCAGCATAGGCAGAGGTGGTATTGGCGTCCGTAAAGGCAGAGAGATCTGCACTCTCGGATGCCGCAACCGCAAAGGCACGGCAAATCATCGTCATGGCTGCCTGACGGGTAATATACGCTTGGGGGGTTGCCTTTTTATCAGCATCACCCATCATGATCCCCGCTTCGTTGCAGCGCAGGATATGGGTCGTATACCATGCGTCAGCGGGAACATCTACAAAGGGATTCTCCGCCGCTTCTTCGGTCAGCCCCAGAGTTCTGGACAAAATGGCAGCCATCTGCGCACGGGTAATGCTGTCATTGGGGCCAAAAACTCCGCCACCGTACCCGCCGATGATGCCATAACCGCTCCAGCGGTTGATGGCCTCTTCGGCCCAGTGACCATGGGTGTCTTTGTATCCGCCTTCTTCAGCCGCAGCCGCCGGCACACACAGACCGAGCAGCATGACCAGAGAAAGCAGAAGTGACAACACACGTTTTTTCATTCCCTACATCTCCTTTTGTGTTCTTTTTGCGGAATTCTTTCAGGCAGAATATTCCACAATGATAGACGATATCAGTATATAACTCTTATTTTAGAAAAGCAATATTCCACTTACCTCTCCAAGGAGATTCATGCTTTTCAACAGTATTTTCAGCATATTTTTATTGCAAATTAATAACTCCCGGATCCAATACGACACATTTCTTTTCTAAACGCCACTTAATTTCCATAGACATCCCCATCTTGACATTCCCGGCTCAAACGGAGATAATATAGTCTGTTATACTGTGAAATTTTGCATGGAGGTTCTTTCATGGCAATGGATATGAAGTTTTTTGAAGAAATGGAAGCCCGCATTCCCAAGGGAACGGTTCGCACCCGTTTTGCCCCCTCCCCCACCGGCTATATGCATGTGGGCAACCTGCGTACCGCGCTGTATACCTGGCTGATCGCCCGTCACTATGACGGTACCTTCATCCTCCGCATCGAGGACACGGATCAGGGTCGTCTGGTGGAGGGCGCCACAGATGTCATCTACCGTACCATGACTGAATGCGGCCTGACCCACGACGAAGGCCCCGATGTGGGCGGCCCCACCGGCCCCTATGTCCAGTCGGAGCGCCGCGATCTGTATCTGCCCTACGCCCAGCTGCTGGTGGAAAAGGGTGCCGCCTACTACTGCTTCTGCGAGAAGGCGGAGTCCGAAGAGGATACCGGCGAGTTCAACCGCGCCGCCGATCCCTGCCGCAATCTCTCCGCAGAGGAAGTGGCCGCCAACCTTGCTGCCGGCAAGCCCTATGTCATCCGCCAGCGGATTCCCGAAGAAGGCACCACCACCTTCCACGATGTCTCCTTCGGTGACATCACCGTGGAAAACAAAACGCTGGACGATCAGGTTCTGCTCAAGCGGGACGGTCTGCCCACCTACAACTTCGCCAACGTGGTGGACGATCACCTGATGGGCATCACCCATGTGGTGCGCGGCAGCGAGTATCTCTCCTCCGCCCCCAAGTATAATCTGCTGTACGAGGCCTTCGGCTGGGAGATCCCCACCTATGTCCACTGCTCTCCCGTCATGCGGGACGCGCACAACAAGATGAGCAAACGCCACGGCGACCCCTCCTACGAGGATCTGAAGGCACAGGGCTACCTGACTGACGCCATTTTGAACTATGTCACGCTGCTGGGCTGGTCTCCCAAGGGCGAGCGCAGCGAGCAGGAGATCTTCACCATGGAGGAACTGGTGGAGGCTTTCGATATCGCCGGCATCTCCAAGTCCCCCGCCATCTTCGACATTGAGAAGCTGACCTACTTCAACGCCACCTATCTGCGCGCACTCGCCCCCGAGAAATTCGCAGAAGTCGCTGAACCCTACATCCGTCAGGGCGTGAAGAACCCCGCCGTCGATACCGCAGCCATCGCCGCTCTGCTGCAGGCCCGCTGCGAAAAGCTCACGGAGATCCCCGAAAAGGTGGACTTCTTCGACGCGCTGCCTGAATACGATCTGGAATTCTTCACCAACAAGAAGTCCAAGACCAACCCCGAAGTCTGTGTATCGATGCTGAACGAGGCCATCCCTGCTCTGGAGGGAATTGCCAACTGGACCAACGAATCTGTGCATGACACCCTCATCGCTCTTGCCGAAAAACTGGAGGTCAAGAACGCAACCCTGATGTGGCCCGTCCGCATCGCCGCCGCCGGCAAGCTGGTCACCCCCGGCGGCGCCGTGGAGATCTGCCACATTCTCGGCAAAGAGGAAACCCTCCGCCGCCTGCGTCTGGGTCTCGAAAAACTGCAGCAGGCCTGATCCAAAAAATCATTTGTAAGGAAGATTCGCATGAGCAAATTATACATTCCCGCAGGCTATACCTCCCCCCTGCCCAACTATGAACTGCAGCGTGCCATCGCGTTCATCAAGGACTCCTTCCAGACAAACTTGAGCAACGCACTGAACCTGCGCCGCGTGTCTGCGCCGTTGTTCGTGGCAGACAATTCCGGCCTCAACGATAACCTCAACGGCGTGGAGCGTCCGGTCAGCTTCGACATCCCCGATGTGGGGCTCAACGGTGAGGTTGTCCACTCTCTGGCCAAGTGGAAACGTCTGGCGCTCAAGCGCTACGGCTTCCACGAGGGCAAGGGCCTTTATACCGATATGAACGCCATCCGCCGCGATGAGGAAGTGGATAACATTCACTCCATCTATGTGGATCAGTGGGACTGGGAGAAGATCATTTCCCGGGAAGACCGGAATGTAAACTACCTGAAAGCCTCCGTGCGTGCCATCGTCGGCGCCGTCTGCGAGACCAGCGAGGCGCTGAATGTGGCCTTCCCCAGCCTGCGCGGCAAGCTGGATCGGGACGTATTTTTCATCACCTCCCAGGAACTGGAGGATCTCTATCCCGACCTGACCCCCAATGAGCGCGAGGATGCCATCTGCCGCGAGCATCACACGGTGTTTTTGATGCAGATCGGCAAGGTGCTGAAATCCGGCACCAAGCATGACGGCCGCGCCCCCGACTATGACGACTGGGAGCTGAACGGCGACATTCTGATGTGGAACCCCGTGCTGGAACGCCGCTTTGAGATCTCCTCCATGGGCATCCGCGTAGACGAGGAATCTCTTGACCGCCAGCTGACGATTGCCGGCTGCAACGACCGCCGGGAACTGCCCTTCCACAAGATGCTGCTGAACGGTGAACTGCCTCTCACCATGGGCGGCGGCATCGGCCAGAGCCGCCTGTGCATGCTGATGCTGGGCACCTGCCACATCGGTGAGGTGCAGGCCAGCCTGTGGGATAAGGACACCGTCGAAGCCTGTGAAAAGGCCGGCATCACGCTCCTGTAACGCACAATATAATATAAAAAGGACTGCTTTTTTCGGCAGTCCTTTTTTGCATAAAAACCGAGCCTGTGGGGCATCCCACAGGCTCGGTTTCTGTACAAAAGCATTCTCTGTTTTGCAAGTGACTGTCCGCCCCGTCAAGCCGCCGGTTTGATGCCGTCGACCTCGCCGTTCAGCAGCAAGCCGATCAGTTCCAGCGAAGAACCGTATCGGTCCTTCTCCTTTTCACAGCCGGAAACGATGGAAATATACTCGCTTCCGTCCAGCTGCACCACCGAAATCAAACATTTTCCCGCCAGACTGGTGGAGCCGGTTTTCATCCCGGCCACCTGCGGACAATAGTATTTGCTTTCCGGGTTCATAAGGGAGTTGGTATTTTCCCAGGTGATGCTTCCGCCGGAAACAAAGTGCACCTCTTTGCTTTGCAGGCTGGTGATCTCCCGGATCTCCGGAACTTTCAGGGCATAGGATGCGATCATGGCCATATCCCAGACGGTGGTATACTGCGCATCGTCATCCCACCCGTCCGGGTTCACAAAATGGCTGTTGTTGGCGCCGAGATCCTCGACGAAATCGTTCATCAGGCCGCAGAAGTATTCCACCGCCTCCTGATCGCTCATTTCAGCATTACCTGTGACAGTTCTGGCGGTATTGACCGCCACGGTATAGGCCGCGTCATTTCCTGAGGAGAGCAGCATTCCCGTCAGGAGATCGTACATGGTCAGCCGATGCCCCCGCTGGAGCCAGCAAACGCTGGAGCCCTCCCGAACGAACTGCAATTCCGTGCCTACGCGGACAACCTCGTCCGTGGAAACGTACCGCAGCGCCGTGCAAGCGGTGACGATCTTTGTCAGACTGGCGGGGTACATCCGTTCATTCTGGTTTTTGGAATAAATGCAGCTCAATGTCCGCCCGTCGTACAGTCCCGCACGGGGCGCAGCAGCAGGAAACACCTCCTCGGTGTCCTCCGCCGGCCACACTTCTTCCCATCTTTCTGAAGATGGCTCCGATTCAAGCGGCACCTCTTCCGCAGCAGCTCCTGCCTGGTCGGCTATTTGCACTTCGGCGTTCAACGACTCTGCATTCTTTCCCGCATCCGCGCCACATCCAGCAAGCAGGAAAAAAGCAGCTATCATGGCCACCAGGCTCACTTTCCTCGTTCCAGACATTGATTGTGTCTCCTTAAAGGCAGTTCTCCTTCATCGCCCGTGTTATCCCTATTTCGCGCATCCGCATGGCTGCCTGCTTTTATTCCGCAAATGCAAACAATACTTTCCGGCAGTCGAATACCGTATCACCAAAACCAGAAGCCCGCCAAGCTGTGCAGCAAGTGCAGCGATCGCTCCAAGGAAACGGTGCCCGGGCAAAAGCCACAACCAATAAGGCGGAAAAATATACCGTATCACCGCCAGCGCAGGGGATGTAAGTGCAACATCTGTGTAAATGGGGCACAGCGCAATGGAACCAATGACCAACACGGAAAGCAGCGTATATATGAGTCTGACATTGCGCAGCAAACCAGATAACATAGTTCCGATTCCTGCCAAAAGAACCGTGTATATCAAAAGCGGAACGATCAATTCCTGTGCTTTTGTCAAACACAAACCGATACACCCGGCACAGGCGGCCAACGCCGTTCGCACAAGTAAACCGGGAATGACCGTCATCGCAATTGCCTTCGACAATCCGATCCTGTTTACGGTTTCCTGAAAAGACGCGCCAACAATGTCTGCACAAAATGCAAACACCACAACACACAGCAGGATCGCCGACACGCCCATTACCAAAGATCTTTGCTGCAGTTCCCCGGCAGCCAAAGTGCTGTCTATTACGGTATCGTCGAAGGAGAATACATACCCACTCTCAAACATCTTCTCATATTCCAGAAAGACATCTTCTTGCGGCACAACCGTATCTTCAAACAAAGTTGCAGTGATATACGGCGTATATTCGCGAAAAAGTGCAACAGCCACATGGTTTCTGTATAGATCGGGGACAAAAGAGGTTGGCAATACGATCCATGGCACACACCCGTCCAAATCGTTCTTTGCCATCCGCGAAACCAGGTTTTCGGGAAGGATCACACCGCAATCCAGCTTCCCGCTGCGAACCAGTTCTATCATGTCTTCCGAACTTTCGCATGGCACGAATCCATTCCCGATCAAATAGGAAACGATCCGCTGGGACTCCTCGGATCCGGAGGCATCAAAAACACCGGCCGCAGGCAAAGCGACCTCTCCGCCAACCGTCCCAGCCAAGGAAACTGCGAATACATAAGCCACCAGCATCATGACAAACAGCGGACGCTGAATAACTCTTTTGAGTGCAAACACAAGTGGGCTCATACTTCATCGCCCCCTATCCGCACATACCGCAATCTGGCATATACCGCAGCAGACGCTATGACCACATAGGCAGCCCCCATGCCGCAGGATGACCAGCGGAATCGTCCGCCCCAAATGGGCATCAAAAGGGTTTGTACAATCCCATACGGTGTCATTGCTCCCACAGCAAGAAGCCCCTCCGGAAGCATTTGTCGAGGAATGATCCCTCCACACAAAAGGAGTCCGGTCAGCGCGATCACGATCAGGAGTGAAACCCCACGATATCCCAGCATCATGAGGAAACAACAAACCACAGCAGAAACAATGACACCTGCAAGCGCGCAAAGCACGGGAACGATACCAACAGACGGCACAACCTGTCCCTTTACAGCGTACAGGATCACCGCAAGAACCACCGCCTGAAACGCTGCCGGGCAAGCTATTTTCCCCAACAGGAAATCTCTGTCTTTGATTCCCGCTCCCCGCAATCTGCACAGCATAGGTTTTTTCAGGTCTTGCGTATACAACCGGGCCAAAAACAGAGGCAGCAGCATAATCAGCAGCGCCGCCCAGCTCACCGCATAATACGCTTCCGTTGACATGCCAGTGCCGGCATAATCCAGCACCTGTACATCGAAATAAGAAGATGCAGCGCCAATCCCTTCTCCCAGCAGCAACGGATTTACTTTCGAAAGAAACTTCGAATGGAACTGCTCTCCCAAATCGTATTTCCAAATCAAATGCTGGCCGCTGAACACGCCATACTGCCCGGTCGCAAGGAGCAGTTCTCCAAACGCCGCAATGCTTTTGACAATATCAGCATACGCTGCAACCGATGAGGAAAGATAAATTTCCCCTTTTGTGCTGCTTCCGGTCGTAATCCCATCGACCACCCCTTCGGGAAGCACGATCACCGCCGACAGCTCGCCGCTTTCCATCCCTTCCATGGCTGTGTCCATATCACAGGCAGAGACTTCCAGAAGCGCTGAAATATAATCTGTCTTTGCAATGGCACGAATAAGCATGCGGTTGAAGGCAGAGTCTCCCCTGTCTACAACCGCAGCTCTTACAGGGGTATATACATCCTTTGCGTTGTTAACCGCTGCCAAACCCGCAATGGCACATACCGCAGCAAATACTGTCGTAAGTACCATTGCCGGCAACAGGCAGTGCAGAAAAAGTTTCATGTCCCTTTTCAGCATCTGGTAACGCATCGTATGGAACTACCCCTCTATGTATTAATGTTGGTTTCGCGTTAGTCCGTATCAGTAATAGAAAATGTCCTCCAGCTCATATACGGCGTCTTCGATCTCCTCGATCAGATCCTCGAAATCATCGGAACTCATTTCAAGGACATCCGTGTAGGAGGGCATCTTGGGCATTTTATCAGAGGTCGAAAGAATCACAGAAATGCCCAGATCACTTTCATAGGAGTCCTCATAAGCAGACTCCAGCTCGACCTTCACAGTTTTGGAGCCCACCTCAAGAGCGCCTTCCAGGCCATAGGTGTCACCCCAATCATCGGTCATTTCCACCTTAAAGTCCTTGCTCTTCTTGTCCCATGTAAACTCGCCTTCAAAAACGCTGTAATCGTCCTCGCGCACCTTCAGCTTTGCGGAATACTCATTCTTATCATTCGTATCCACAACATAGCTCATGCGATACGTGGAATATCCATCGTCCGCGCGAATGCTGATTTCCTCGAGATCCTTCCAGGTCGGACCGGCAATGGCAGAGATTTTGACCTTCTCTCCGTCCATTTCAACCTCGAACTCCGCACCGACCAGTTCCTTGCCGGACTTCGTAATATAGAACGTCAAAGAAAGTTCAGCGTCCGCATCCTCAAGTTCCTCGGCCAAATCCTCGATGGCGTCCTCATCGATGTCCTCGAGAGCTTCATAGAACTCATCGACGAATTCCTCTGCATCATCGTAGTAGCCACCGTAGATCATGTCCATCTCATCCATAATGGCAACCATGTAATCGGCATAGTCATAGAGGTACGCTTTCAGAGCCGCATCACTGCGCAGATACTCCAGAGTGTCAGTGATAATCGCAGCCGTCGCCTCGCTGTTCGCCTGGATCTTCACCGCGGTAACAGCAACGTCGGTACCGTTAAAGCTGAGGGTATCCTTTTCCTTGCTGATCGCTGCATTCTTCTGAATGGTCTTGACCAGCTTGTTGCGCATACCCTTGGCGACCTTTTCGCCTTCTTTATTCAGCTTGGCAGCATCATCAGCGAAAGAATTCATCGTATCAGGAATTTCAATGCCCATGGAAAATTCGCCATCCGGGCCAAATTCAGACTTGTTGAACGCATCGGCAAAATTGGTCAGGCTCATTCCGTAAGCTTCTTTTCCGAGCAGCACATCAGATGCAAACGCAACGTTCTTTTTGTCCGCAAATATGCTTGCATCAAGCACGGTATCGCCATCCATCTCAACGCCTGCGACGATGGCCGCTTTCTCTTCAGCAGTATACATCTTCAGAGACACAGCACCTTCCACATATCCGGTGAGAGTCTCCAGATCCAATACGGCTTCTGCGCTTCCGCCCTTGGAAACTTTATCCAGGAAGGCAACCGTGCTGTTCTCATTCAGAGCATCGATGCTGTTGGAAAGACCTTTCTCCACCAACGCAAGGGGGGACGACAGGATGGACGCTGCGGCAACCGCCACGATTGCAACAACCACCACCGCAGCAATCGCTACGATCCATTTCTTTCCGCCTTTCTTCTTCCCTGCCTCCGGTGCAGGGACCCCGGTTGCTGCCTCCGGCGCCGCGAACATCTCAACCGCCGCAGTTTCCTCCCCAGGGTTCACAAACTTCTCTTCTCCGCTCATTTTCTGTTCTCCTCTCTGTCTTTAGTGAAACAATTCCATAAAGCGTTCATAAAAAACGCTTGTATTGGCTGGATATCCCGATAGCTGCTCCCGGGTATAAGTAACGGCTGGATCTCCAAAGTAGACCAATTTATCATAAAACGATGCGACCTCCATTGGATCATGGGTCACATATACGATAGAACGCCCCTGCTCTTTCAGTTTGTGGATCAGGGCGATCAACTCCTCCTTGTACTCCACATCCAGGGCGGCACAAGGTTCATCGAAAAGCAGCAGTCGGGGAGAGCCTATCAATGCGCTTGTGATGCTCACCCGCTTCTTCATTCCTCCGGACAGCTTGGATACTTTCTTTTTCCACATCTGTTCTACATTGAACGGAAGCGGCTTTTCTATTGCAGCACCTGCCATCCCAGCAAAAAAGCGCAGATTGTCCTTCACGGTCATATCTTCAAACAGGGCAGTTCCCTGCGGAACGTATCCTGTCGCGCCATCCGTATATACTTCTCCGGAGTCAGGGCGAAAGATGCCCGCAAGAATCGCAAGCGCCGTTGATTTTCCAGAGCCATTCGGTCCCGCAAGCACGATACACTCGCCGGACCCCACCGAAAAGCTCAGATTCTCAAGGATCTTGCGCCTCCCATAAGAGAAGCACACATCGCGCAAGCCGGTCATTTCACCACCACACTTTCGATTATTTTACAGTTTATCATAAAATTTTTACTTTTACAAGCACTTTGGTACCCAAAACCAACTTGTATACTGTGTAAAAATTTACCATGATGCAAAACGAAAAACGGTACTGTCCGGGGCTGATCCGAACAGTACCGTCGTTTTGCTGTAAGCTGCGTTTCAGGAGAAATTCTCCAGCATTTCTGCGGTCTGCGCCTGTTTCTCTTCGATGGCCTGCTTCAGGATCATGTCCTTCACCTTCATCAGGCGAGTGGTGGTAGCGCGGTCGTTTTCATCCAGCTTCATGGTGATGTAGCGGATGGTTTCCTCCGTATTGGGAATGACCACATATTCCAGCGCATTCACGCGGCGGCGGGTCTTTTCGATCTCCTCCGCCATCAGCTGGGCGGACTTTTCGATCTCCGCCAGCTTCAGCATCTTCCGAAACACCCGACCCAGCGCATCCACGGCCGCATCCAGCTCACCGGAGGTGGCTGCGAAACCGTAGGGATAGATGTCGGCGTCAGATTTGGTTTTGGTCTGGAAATCGAAGACCGGCACGTTGACTGACATGATGTTTTTGGTGGTCTGGGTCAGCACCACACTCTGCTTGGGATACAGCAGCGCCTGCTCCAGCGCCTCGCTGCTCATCAGCGCAGAGGCAACAGTGAAGGATCTGTGCACCGTCATCAGTTCTTCCTCTACCTCGCTGCGAAGCGCGCGGACCTCACGCACCGTTTCCAGAAACTGCTTCATCAAACCGTCGCGCTTGTCTTTCAGCAGCTTATGGCCGCGTCGGGCGGTTTTCAGCTTACCCTTCAGCCGGGTCAGCTCCATACGGGTCGGGGTCACCGTGATGTTCGCCATGGCTCACCCCTCCTTACGTTTCGTCTTTTTTCGGCCAGTACTTGTCGATCAGTTCCGGTTTGATGCGTTTCAGTTCGCTCTTGGGCAGAATGCTCAGCAGTTCCCAACCCAGATCCAGCGTCTCCTCGATGGAGCGGTTTTCTTCGTAGCCCTGATTGACGTAGCAGCGTTCAAATTCTTCGGCAAATTTGGCATATAGCAGGTCGGTGGGCGTCAGGGCAGCCTCGCCCAGAATGGACATCAGTTCCTGATTGTCCTTACCGGTGGCATAGGCAGCAAACAACTGGTTCATGGTGCCTGCGTGATCCTCCCGAGTCTTGCCGGCGCCGATTCCCTTATCTTTCAGTCGGCTCAGGGACGGCAGCACATCCACCGGAGGGTGGATCCCCTTACGGTACAGCGCACGGGAGAGGATGATCTGTCCCTCGGTGATATAGCCGGTCAGGTCGGGAATGGGGTGGGTCTTGTCGTCTTCCGGCATGGTCAGAATGGGGATCATGGTGATGGAGCCGGGCTGACCCAACTTCCGGCCGGCGCGTTCATACATGGTGGCAAGGTCGGTGTACAGGTAGCCGGGATAGCCGCGGCGGCCGGGGACTTCCTTCTTTGCGGCGGAAACCTCACGCAGCGCCTCGGCGTAGTTGGTGATGTCGGTCAGGATAACCAGAACGTGCATATTCTTCTCGAAGGCCAGATACTCCGCAGCGGTCAGCGCCATACGGGGCGTGGAAATGCGTTCGACGGCGGGGTCGTTGGCCAGATTGGTAAACAGCACGGTGCGGTCAATGGCACCGGTGCGCTTGAACTCACTGACGAAGAATTCGGATTCCTCGAAGGTGATGCCGATGGCAGCAAACACCACAGCGAAGTTTGCGGCTTCGTCGCCGCGCACCTTTGCCTGACGGGCGATCTGGGCTGCCAGATTGGCGTGGGGCAGGCCGGAGCCGGAGAAGATCGGCAGTTTCTGGCCACGAACCAGCGTATTCAGGCCGTCAATGGTGGAAACGCCGGTCTGGATGAACTCGTTGGGATAATCGCGGGCAGCGGGGTTCATGGGCAGGCCGTTGATGTCGCGCATCTCCTCGGCCAGGATCTCGGGGCCGCCATCGATGGGCTGGCCCATGCCGTTGAACACACGGCCCAGCATATCGCCGGACACGCCCAACTGCAGGGGATGACCCAGGAAGCGCACCTTGGCGTCAGCCAGATTGATGCCGGCGGCAGACTCAAACAGCTGAACCACTGCAACGTCGCCGTTGACTTCCAGCACCTTGCCGCGGCGGACAGAACCGTCATGCAGCTCCACTTCCACCAGCTCGTCGAAGGTGACATTTTCCACCATCCGAACCATCATCAGAGGGCCGGAGATCTCTTCTACTGTCTTGTACTCACGGATCATACCTGCTCACCTCCCTTTGCTGCGATGGTCTCGATCTCCGCTTCCATCTTTTCACGGATGCGGACAAAGCGCTGGGCGTACTGATCCTCCTCCACGCTCTTGGCACGGCCAATGTCCTCTCGGGCAGAGATGGCAAACAGATCCTGCACGTTGGCGCCCTTTTCGATGGCGGCGCGGCACAGTTTCCGATAGTCCAGAATCATCGCCAGCATCTGCTCCTGCCGCTCATAGGTGGAGAACCAGTCGATCTCCATGAAGGCATTCTGCTGCAGGAAGTCCTCGCGGATCATGCGGGCGACTTCCAGCGTCAGCTGGTCTGCGGGAGAAAGGGCGTCCTTACCCACCAGCTGCACGATCTCGTTCAGGCTGGCTTCACTCTGAAGAATACCCATGGCCTCGGTGCGGTTCTTCATGAAGGTCTCGCCGAAGTGCTCGTCAAACCAGGGCTTCAGAGAATCCAGATACAGCGAATAGGAGTTCAGCCAGTTGATGGCCGGGAAATGGCGCTTATAGGCAAGGCTGGCATCCAGCGCCCAGAACACCTTGACGATGCGCATGGTGGCCTGGGAAACAGGCTCGGACAGGTCGCCGCCCGGAGGAGAAACCGCACCGACTGCCGTCAGACTGCCGCGGCGCTCTCCGCTGCCGATGCACTCCACGCTGCCGGCACGCTCATAAAACTGTGCCAGGCGGGAAGCCAGATACGCGGGATAGCCTTCTTCGCCGGGCATTTCTTCCAGACGGCCGGACATCTCGCGCAGCGCCTCAGCCCAGCGGGAAGTGGAGTCTGCGATGACCGCCACATCGTAGCCCATGTCGCGGAAGTATTCCGCAATGGTGATGCCGGTATATACGCTGGCCTCACGGGCAGCAACGGGCATATCGGAGGTGTTTGCGATCAGCACCGTGCGCTTCATCAGGGATTCGCCGGTACGGGGGTCTTTCAGTTCGGGGAACTCCCGCAGAACGTCGGTCATCTCGTTGCCGCGCTCACCGCAGCCGATGTAGACAACGATGTCCACGTCAGACCACTTGGCCAACTGGTGCTGCACTACGGTCTTACCGGAACCGAAGGGTCCGGGAACCGCCGCAGTACCGCCCTTTGCAATGGGGAACATGGTATCGATGATGCGCTGTCCGGAGCAGAGAGGCCGCTTGGGGGGATACTTTCTGGTGTAGGGACGACCCACACGAACCGGCCACTTCTGGACCATGGTCAGAGGCACTTCCCTGCCGTCGTCGGTTTTCAGGACGGCAACGGTCTCCGTCACAGTGAAAGAGCCGCTCCTGATATCCACGATGGTACCGCTCAAATTGGGAGGAACCATGATCTTATGCTGTACCACCACCGTCTCGGGAACCGTACCGATGATGTCGCCGCCCACCACCTTATCGCCCACAACGGCAACAGGGGTAAACTCCCACTTCTTCTCGCGATCCAGAGCAGGCACTTCCACACCACGGGAAATGTTGGCACCCACTTTCTCCACGATCTTCTCCAGCGGGCGCTGGATACCGTCGTAGATGCCCTCGATCATGCCGGGACCCAACTCAACGCTCATGGGTGCGCCGGTGGTCACCACTTCAGCGCCAGGGCCCAGTCCGGAGGTCTCCTCATAGACCTGAATGGAGGCGGAATCCCCCTTCATGGTCAGGATCTCGCCGATCAGACGCTGGGGGCCTACTCGGACCACGTCGGACATATTAGCGTCCGCAAGCCCTGTGGCCACCACCAGCGGTCCGGATACTTTAACAACTTTACCGCTCAAATCAGCATACCTTCTTCCTTGGAAATTTTTCTTCCGAGGTTTGTATTTTCAATGCGCTTCAAGTCAAATGCCTTTACAGAATGTCGGCACCGACCGCACGCTCGATCGCCCGCTGGATATTGTTTTTTCCAATACCGAGAGGGCCTTCCCGTCCGGGAATGAGGATGATGGCGGGATGCAGTTCGTCTTTATAACGAGCCAGCACATCCTCCATGTCCTTTGCCAGAGTTTCTGTCAGATAGATCACTGCACAGTCGGTTTTTGCAAGATCACGAACCGTCTCCCTTGCCTCATCTGCAGAGGCAACGGGATACGTGTCCAGTCCCAGCGCCCGGAAACCCATGACAGATTCCCAGTCACCAACGACAGCGATTTGATACGTTGCAGCCATACTCACACCGCCTTACAGAAAGCTCGCCCGAAGCCGGGCACGGATCACATCTGCACCAAGCCCGGTACTGCGGCCCAGAAGCAGGATGCGGAGATTGGTATACTCCGTCTCCCGTGCAGCAAGATACGCCAGCAGGGGTGCCTCGCCGAAGGGCACGAACTGCGCACCGGCAAGATAGTCGCTCACCGCATCGTCGCACAGCTTCTCGAATGTGGTCAGCGCGCCGCCGCCCAGCACTTCGCCGCCGGCTTCCGCCGCAGCGCGGAACCGGGTGGAGCCGTAGACTTCCATCAGATCTCTGCCGCCGCTTTCGCTGACGTTCAGCACCGCGTCCATATCGATCTCGCCGCCGGCAAACAGAACGCCCCGCAGGAAATCCACATTCTTCCCCATCCGGATCGTCCGGATCAGAGAACGCAGGTTTGCCGCGTCGATCTGCGTCTTGACATAGCCGTGGAGGAATGCGCTGCCGGTGGCCTCTGCCACATCATCCATGTCCAGATAGCACCCGCGATCCAGCACGATGTCACTCAACTGGGGGTCTCTGGTGGTGTCCAGCACCGCTTTAGCCTCTGCGGCAGCAGCCGCCAGACGGGGCGGCAGATCCTGCAGTTCACCGCTGCGGACAGCCTCTTTCAGTACCTCTGCCGGAACACGCCCCATATCCATCATCAAACGATCCGGATCCGTGCCCATGGCATCGGCTTTCAGAATAGCTTTCACATTGTGATAGTCATATTTCAGCTTGAAAATATCGATATACCTGGGATCGGGAGCAGCCGCTGCCAGTTCGAACAGCGTGGTCTCCCGTGCAGCAGACAGCGCCGCATCCATCCTCTCCGGATGCGTTGGATCCAGCTCCGGGTAACCGCAGTCCTGCAGGATCTTTCCCGCTTCTTCGTCACTGCGGGCTTCCAGAATCTGTTCCATCCGCTCGCGTGTCAGCAGACCGTTTTCCATTGCACGGATCTGCGTTGAGATGGCCAGGTATTCGGTGTCTTTGTTTTTTTTAGCCAAGACACTTCCTCCTTGTTACGCGAACAGCATTTTCGCAACTGTTCCCGCAGTATCCGCCTTCTGCAGCCGCACCAGGGTTTCGAAGGTGCAGTTGACCTCCACATTTTTATCCTTCAGGATAAATCCGCCAGAGATCTTCTGGGTCTCCTCCGCCAACTTCAGCTGCTTTCCGGAACGTTGGTTTGCCTTCTCAATAGCAGCCTTGCCCACGTCCCTGTCCTTTTCGGAAAATATGACCTCCTCCTTACCGGTAGCGGAGGCTTTTTCCAGAAGCTCTGCCAGTATGTCTAGATACTGCTCCGCCGGCATGGCGCACAGCTTTTCCAGCGCCAGAGCATAGACCTTTTCCACCTGCGCCTGCTTGGCCGCCAGCTGTACCTTGCGCGCTTCCATCTGCGCCGCGCTCACCAGCCGTTCCTCGCGTTCGGCAGCAAGCTTCTCTCCTTTTGCTGCCAGTTCGGCAGCTTCGGTGTCTGCCTGTGCCTTGTATGCGGCGGCGATCTCCGCCGCCTTTGCTTCGGCATCAGCCAGAATGCGGTCGTTCTCCAAGCGGGCGTCAGCTTCGATCCGTGCCTTGATTCTTTCGATTCCGTTCATGTTCGTTACCACCTTTCCGGTCGTGGCAGCGCATTACAGAGCGTTCATCAGCAGCAGCACGGAGGCCAGCAGAGACAAAATGGCATAAAACTCAACGATACCGCAGAGGATGATGCCCTTGGACCAGTCATCGGGCTTCTTGGCAACCACATTGATGGATGCGGCAGCCACACGACCCTGGAAAATAGCAGACAGCCAGCCGCCCAGCGCGATGGGAAGGCAGGCAGCGAAGATGGTAGCGCCCTGGGTCACGGTCAGCGGGACGATTCCACCGGAGAAAGCGCCCATGGTAAACAGGGCAAAGAACCACACCACCAGACCGTACAGGCCCTGGGTGCCGGGCAGTACCTGCAGGATCAGGCACTTGGAGAAATGCTCGGGATTCTGGCTCAGCAGTCCGGTAGCAGCTTCACCCACCATACCGGTGCCTTTGGCGGAACCAACACAGCACAGACCGACCGCCAGCGCCGCACCCAGAAATGCCAGACCGATACCGGCAAATGCGTCAAAGAAAGCTTGCATGATTATTTCCTCCTTATTTCTGTTCGATCACATCAACGTATTTTGTTTGAATTTTCAGGGGTCTGAAGGGTCTTCCGCCCTCTTTATAGAATCTGCCGAAAAATTCCAGACACTGCAGGCGCAGGTCATGGACATAACAGCCCAGCAGATTCAGGACAAAGTTCAGCATATTTCCGATAAAGGACACGATCACAAAGGCGACCACATTTCCGGTAACAGAACCCAGCGTATTAAACACCTGCGCAATAACCGCACCGGCCAGCATCAGTGCCATCAAGCGGGCGTAGGACAGGACGTCGCTGAAATATCCGGTCACGCCGTTATATACCGTACCGATGATACCACTGATCTTGCCAAAGCCTTTTTTCCCGCGGGTGGCTCCGTAAAGCAGCATCAACACACCCACGATCAGCAGCACGGGATACCCCGCAACATTGCCGATCTTCAGGAAGGCCAACACACCGCCGAAGATGATCGCCCACCAGGCTCCCTCTCCCCAAAGTGCGTCCTGCCACTCGCCGTCCTTCACCTTCTTAACCACGCTGATGGCCATGCCGGTGAAGATCTGAATCACACCCAGCGCCAGAGCGCCTACCAGAACCATCAGGGTATCTGTCAGCGGTGTGAACAGGTACGGCAGATTGAATGTGCTCTCGGGATTGATGAGTTTGAGAAGCTGGGGAATGAAATCTCCGAAGAAACCGCCGGTCAGTGCGCCCCAGATCAAAGTACTGACACCGCACAGACCCAGCAGTCCGCCGAAGTCTCTCATGCCGTCTTTGGCCTTCATCTTCTTCAGCATGAACCATGCGCCGAGGATCATCAGGAGGCCGTAGCCCATGTCTGCCATCATCAAGCCGTAAAAGATGATGAAGAACGGTGCCATCAGGGGGTTGGGATCCAAGCCGTCATAAGCCGGCATCACATACATGTTGGTGACCATATTCAGCGGTCGGGTGAACCAGTTGTTCTTCAACTTCACGGGGACGGCCGGAATCTCATCTTCCATGGGGTCTCTGGCCTCCCAGGCACAGCCGTTTTCTTCCAAAAACGCCTCCACCTGCGCCAACTGTTCCGCCGGCGCCCAACCCTCGAAGAACAACACCGTTCCGTCCGTCAAAAGCCTCTCGGCGTTGGCCGCCTTTGCCGCCTCGGCGGTCAGGCGGTCTGCGTACAGCCGCAGCGCATCCTTCCCCTCGGCGCTTGCCGCAATGGCCTTGACGGCCGCCGCCTGCCGTTTCTCGTTGTCTGCCAGCTGCTGCTCCAGCTGCCGGATATTCTCTGCCGCTGTTCCGCTGACATTCTGGAATGTCGTGATGCTGAAATTGTAAGTGCGGAGAATCTCCTGCACCCGATCTTCATCTGCCTTGTGGCAGATCATCAGATAGTATTTCTGTTGTTTGTCTGCGTTGATTTCATACAACTCCGCAGCCGTTTCTGCAGCTTCCAGTTCACTGCGAACTGTGCCGGTATCCGTGCTGCCGGGACAGACCCCAGTGCGAAGCACTGTGTGCGCCGTAGCTTCCTGCTCCAGCGGTTTATCCAGCGCTGCCCAGGGCTGCAGTGACGCCTTGCGGGACAGCAAGCGCGCCTGCTCCCCCTGAAGCCGCGTCAGCTCCTGCAGCTGCGCTCCGACACTTTGGCGAACCGCTTTTGCCCGCTCCACGGTTTGGTCACCGAGAAATTCCTCCTCTGTGACCTCTCCGCGCCGGAGGAACATTCCTTCTTTCGTCTGCGCGTACCGTTTGATGGCATCCAATGCAGTGTTCACATCAGCGATCTCGGTTCTGGTCTCCACAAGATCGGATGAGGCTCGTTTGAACAACGCCGCCCAATCCGTTTCTTCCAGCGCTTTGTCCGGTTCGCTGATCTCCACGCAGCCCAGACGCAGCAGTCCTTTCAACAGGATTTCCCGCTGATCGGCCATTGCCACCACACGCAGCTTTTTCATTTTTACAATGGCCATTCAGTTCTTCACGACCCTTCCGACAATAAACTCCGCGGCCTCATGCAGGCGTTTTTCCGCCTGCTCCTGCAGGGCCAGGCTATCCGCCTTTGCGGCCTCCGCGATCTTTTCGGCCTGTGCGGCGGCGTTTTCTTCCGCCTGCTTCAGCATCGCGCGGCTGTTTTCCGCCGCGTCGGCGCGCACCTGCTGCAAAAGCGCAAGTCCATTCCGCTCCGCATCGGCGATCAGTCGGCGCGCTTCCGTTTCGACTGCTACCTTGCGCGCTCGAATTTCCTCCTCCACGAGGGTGACGTTTTTGATCGCTTCCAGGGACATCAGTTTCACCTTCTCTCCTGTCATGAATTTTCACCGAATGTTTCGCTGTTTTCCCGAAAATATCCCCACCTTTTTCCAAATGGGTTATATATCATAGTATAAAAGACCTCCATTTTCCATGCAAGTGCTATTTGCCTTCCACTGCCGTTTTCTTCCTTTTGCACAAAGACTTTCCCACTTTTTGCACATATCGCATTTCCAGGAAAACACACCGCTCACAGAACCGTTTTTTCCAGTTTTCCCGCACATCTTCCAAAGTATGCCCAAGAAATATCCAAAGCTTCTTCCTCCATCTTTTTCTCACCGCAAGAACAGCGGAATCCAGCGCGGAACATGGACAAACAAAGCTCTGCACAATATAATGATATACTAATAATACGGATTTTCAGAAACTACGAAGTGGCAAAAACCACAATTTTACAAAAAGCTGCCTGATTTTCCAGATCAGGCAGCTTTTATAAATCCGTTTTTTCACTTTCATAACCGCTGCGAGACCACGGTCTACCTGGGAGAAAAAACAAAACCCACGGAAAACACAAGGTTTCCCGTGGGTTTTGGCACGCCCTGAGAGATTCGAACTCCCGGCCTTCTGGTCCGTAGCCAGACGCTCTATCCAGCTGAGCTAAGGGCGCATACGCT
>SVLH01000015.1 GCA_015068025.1 Oscillospiraceae bacterium
AGACCACAGAAACAATATCGGTACCAAACACATTGTTCAGTATCAGAGTACCGGAGACAGCACCGGCAGAGGTGGTGCCATCATAGGTCTTGGTAACCACCAAATCATTTCCGGCAGAGACAGTCAGAGTACGTTTGGTCACAGTAAAAGTACCGGGAGTCACAGTAACAGCGTAGTTGTCCGCCGCGGCAGTACCGGTAATGCTGGTGCCGTTGAGAGCCGGAGTGACACTGATGACATTCTCCGCATCATTACCTACCAGAGCATTGGCAGGAACTGTCCATGTCCACTCAGGATCTGCAGCACCGTACTCCTTGGTCTTGTCGTCCATGGCAATCGTAATCGGCTTCTTGTCCACGGTGACCTGGAAGGTCTTGGTGAAAGCAACGCCGCTCAAATCCACGCCGCCTACCTGCTGGCCGTCAGCAATGGTAAATGTGGCAGTCACGTTATAGGGCGAGCCGGAAACTACAGGATATTTGCTGCCGTTCATGTCAATGGTATACGTGCCGGTAACTTCGCCGGTCTCAACCGCTGTGATGGAAGCCGTGGTCTTACCGGTGACAGCCTCGAACAGTTCGCCCCAGGTGGCATCGCCATACGTGGTGGAGGTGGTGGGGGTGCCCCAGCTGTCGTCCACCATGGCAGCCTTGTGCAAAGTGAGCTCCACAGATTGCATGGATTCCATGTCGGAAAGCGTCACCTTGAACTTTGTGCCGCTTTCAGCATCCTTAGAGACCCACAACTTGCCGTTCGTGTGGTCTATCCCAACACCGGCAACAGAACCGTTCAATTTCCACTTATTGGTTTCGATTTTGTCGCCGAACTGGTCTTTCAGCGTGAACGTATACTCATTGTCAGTATCGTCCAGGGGGATCACCAGATTGGTCGTCTCGGTAGTGATCTCATAAGCTTCAGCCTCAGCACGGTTGAGGGTAATGGCGTGCTCGGCGGACATTCCGCCGGCCGCAGCAGTGATGGTGACCTGTGTGCCGTCAGCGGCAGAGGAGTCCTCCACGGTGACGACACCGCCGGCGACCGTAGCCACGTCTTCATTGCTGGAAGTCCAGGTGACGGCGCCGGAGTACGCATCGCCATACTGGTTCAGAACAGTGGCGGTCAGGGTCACGGTGGGCTTGCTTGCATCCAGTTTGCCGTTGATGGTGACGGTCTGATTGCCAGAGATTGCAATGCTGCTCACCTGCTCCGCCGCGCGGGTAACGGTCAGTTGGGCGGTCTTGGCGTCGCCCTGGGAAACGCCGTCCTTGGCAGTTGCAGTAATGGTGTAGGAGTCGGCCTGCGCGTTCGCATCGACCGAAACGAGACCGCTCTCACTGATGGTCACACCCTGATCAGCGGGAACAACAGACCAGGTCACATCGTTGGTAATATCCGTTCCCTTGACAGAGACCGCACTGGCCTGCACGGTCTGTGCAGCTGCATTACCACCCTCCACTGTCACAGCAGAGCTGGCCAGGGAGACTTCATCGATGGTGGGCAGAGCGCCATTGATGGTGGCGGAAGCAGCGCCGCCGACGGACATCGTGTACGTCTTCTGGAAGCCGTCCAAATACATCAGGAAGTTGCCGTCGTCAATATCCTGCTTCAAACTGAATTCCACAGCGCCGGATTCCACTTCATCAGAAGCAACAGCAAACGTATAGGTCGCAATAGCGCTGCCGCTCGCAACACGGTATTCAGTAGACGAACTAGAAGCAAACAAGTTCTTCACGTACCCGGCATTGCTATTGTTGCTGGTTTGCAATTCTTGTACCTGTTCAAAGGTTCCGACGCCGGAAATGGTAACATCATATTTGACGCCACTGGATACACCTTTGTATGTTAACGCATCTTTATCATACGCTAAAACCAACTGCAATGCAGACAGAGGGATAATATCTCCCTCGCTCGCAGTGGCAATGACTTCCACAGTGTATTCATTAGAACCCTCGCCATAGGTCCATTCTCCTGCCTGTACGTTCAGGGACAGGGAAATGGTGGCCTCTCCGGTGGCATTGGCTGCCGATGCCGGTGCGACCATCAAACTGGTCAACACGGTAAAAGCCAGCAGCAACGCCAATGCCTTTTTCAATGTTCTCATAGTCATACCCCTCTATTCACTCATTATTGAAATCCAGTGATTCTTTCAAGAAAATAGTCGATGATTTTGGCTGCGTCATTGACGTTGACGTAATCATCACCATTCACATTTGCCGCCAGGAGCGCAACCCCCGTCAAAGGTGCTCTCTCCAAGAAATGGTCGATGACCTTGGCTGCATCCGCAACATTGATGTAAGAGTCCTCATCCACATCGCCAACAGTATACAGCGCTTCCGTATATTCCGTATAGGTGTCGTCCACCGCATAGTTCAGAGGAACCCCGATGGTGGTGAAATCCTCACGGCTGCTGGTGATATACAGCGTCAGGTTCGTGCCGGTTTCCGGCAGCATAGGATAGACATCGAAGGTGACACTGCCTGTGTCCGTGACCGTCTGATCAATGTAACAGATGGTATCGGAAGCGGTGGGCAGGCCGTCGCCCGTCACCAGCAGAACCAGAAACCGGTCATTTTCTTCCGCAGGACCGGTGTAGGTCACGCTGAGGCGCTCCGCACTCTCATAGTATTCGGAAGTGCCCTGTCCCACTGCGGCAGTGGTAGGATCCACCTTGATATCGTCCGCCGTACGGGGCTCGATGGTCACATTGTCCGCTGTGCCGATCTCATAAAAGCCCGCTTTCAGGCTTCGCTGCTCACCTTCTGCCGAAGCAGTGGCACACAGCAAGGCTGCCATCAGCGCGGTCATTAAAAGAACGCTCAAAATTCGTTTCATCACTCCACCTCTCCCTTATCGTGTTCCGATTTTTTCGGCATAGTTTACCAGAATTTTTGCCAGCTGACCTCTCGTCGCCGCATTGGTCGCCCCCAGTGTGGTGGGGGTGGTTCCGGAGATCAACTCATTGTATACGGCCCAGTACAGCGAAGTCCTGGCCCAGTCAGGGAGTCCGGCACTGTCCGTGAATCTGTCATTATAAATTTCAGTAAACAGGACCTCCTGCCCGCTCTTTCCTCCCGCATACAGGAACAAAACCTTCATAGCCGCCTGGCGGCTCAACGGATCCGAGGGGGCAAAGGTAGTGGCGGTGCGCCCGTTGATGTAGCCCTGCTCATAGGCCCAGGCAATGGCGGACCTGAACTCCGCGTTTATGCCGACGATATCGGTAAAGGGCGTTTTACCGCTGCTTTCCGGACTTCCCGCCATACGCCAGAGCATCGTAACGAACTGGGCGCGGGTCACCTGATTGCCGGGGCGGAAACTTCCGTCAGAATATCCACGGATCAAACCCATACTCGCCGCCTTTTCGATATAGGCCGAAGCCCAGTGGCTGCCCGGCACATCGGTAAAGGTCTGGGGCAGGGGCGCCGTGATATCCTCTTCCTCCGGCTTGTCCGTTGTCTCTGGTTTGGTGGCAGTTCCGGGGGCGGGCTGCACGGGAACCGGAGGCTGAACCATCGGCTGTTCCGGGGCAACGTGGCTGGGGATGTTCACCGTATGATTGATGTCACTTCTGTCCGTGCCAATCAGTACGATGTCTTTCAGCGCAAAGGCGGGATTGCCCGCAGAGCGCACCTTAAACGTATAGGTGGCCAGGATGCCGTCTCCCGAAAAATGATCGAAGGCCACCGCTGCCACTTTCGCGCCGCTGCCTCCTGAGGGGTTCGACCCGCCCACAACAGAGTCGCTGAGCACAGTTCCCATAGAAATTTCTATGCACTCCACCACCGTCTTGTCAAAGGCAAGGGTCAGTTGTACCGCGCCCAGTCCGGGATTCCCGGAAACGGAAATTGAAGCCTCAAAGGTCTCTCCTGCCGCAGGCAGGGCATCCGGTGCCACAATTTCCAGTTCTGTTTCTGCTGCATAAGCCGGAAGTGCCAACACAATGAATAAGCACACGGCCATCAACACAGAACCCAAACGTCTCCTCATTTCCACACTCCCCCCGTGCATCCGGCGCACATTCTTGTTAAAAAACGGTTGGTACAACTCGCTTTTATTTCATCAGGAAATATTGCTGCACTCCCCGCCATTTTAGTATAAATGAGTATACCACCGATTTCTTTTATTTACAAGGTTTTTCCGGTTTCCCGCTTCGGTTTTCCTGAAATTTATGAAACATCACAAAATCCAAAACTATATTGGGACGTTCCGCTATCATAAACGCGCCCGGCAGACAAAATGCCTGCCGGGCGGTTTCTTTCTTATACGGGCTGCGCCTCGGCAGCAGCCTTCTTTTTGCGCTTTTTGGGGGTCATATTGTCGATCACAGAGTAATACACCGGCGTGAATACCAGCGTGATAACAGTGGAGATGATCATGCCGCTCATCATGGTGATGCCCATGTCGCTCATGATCTCCAGCGTGTTGCCCATGGCCGCGGCCATGGGGATCATGGCCAGCACCGTGGTGACGGTGGTCATCATCACCGGGCGGATACGCAGGGGGCAGGCTTTCAGGATCGCGTCCTCGCGGCTCTCGCCGCGCTGACGGCGGATGTTGATATAGTCCACCAGAATGATGGAGTTATTGACCACCGTGCCCGCCAGCATGATCAGCGCCACCAGCGAGATCATGGACAGGTCGCGACCCGTCAGGGGCAGCGCCACCAGCGCACCGCTGAAGGCCACCGGCAGAATCATCATCACGATGATCGGCATCAGGAAGGACTCGAACTGCGCCGCCAGCACAAAGTACACCAGACCCAGCGCCACCACCAGCGCCAACAGCAGATCAGAGAAGCTGTCCATCATCTCGGAATAGCTGCCGGAGATCTCTGCGGTGTAGCCTTCGGGCAGCTGATAGGCGTCCAGAATGGCGGTGATCTCCCGGGTCATGGCAGTCACATTGCCGCTGATGGTATTGCCGGTGATGGATACCTGGCGGGACTGATTCACACGGGCAATGGTCTGGGGCAGCTGCACAATGTCCACATAAGCTACGGTATACAGCGGCACATAGCCTCCTCTGGGCGTGGATACCGGCATGGAGCGCAGGGCATCCAGGCTGGTGGAGGAAGCGCCGTCGCCGCGAACCACCACATCCAGCGCCTTGTTGTCGATGGTCACGGAGGTGGCCGTTTCACCCGTCAGTTCGGAGCGGACGGCGGCACCGATGTTGGCAGCGGTCAGTCCGTACTGGGCGGCAGCCTCGCGGTTGATGCTCACCTTCACCTGCGGCACCTGCTCCGCCACGGAGCTGCTGACATCCACGGCATCCGGCAGCGCGCCGATCCGCTTGGCCAGATCGTCCGCGATCATGGAGAGCGTACCGTAGTCAACGCCCGTAATGTCCACGCTGATCTCATTGCCGCTCATCATGGCCGTCATGTCGGAGGACACGATGGAGATCTCGCAGCCGGCGATGTCCTGCAGGTGCAGGCGCAGGTCGTTGGCCACATCATCACTGCTCCGTTCCCGCTGGCTCTTGTCGGTCAGGGTCAGGGTCAGAGAGGCACTTTCCGCCTGGGCAGTGTAGTACATACTCACCAGTTCCGGCACTTCCCGCTCGGCGATGGTAGCGACCCGATCTGCAATCGCGGTAGTCTCATCCACCTGGGAGCCGATGGGGGTGGTGATGGTCACGGCCAGCTGTCCCATATCCATGGAAGGCAGCAGCACCGCGTTGGTGGACAGACAGCCTGCCACAAAGATGACCACCAGCGCAGAGGATACAAACATACCGGTTTTGAGGTGATGCACGAAGAAGCCCAGCAGCTTCAGATACACGCGGCGCATCCAGCCGACCACCTTGCCCGGCAGCGCAGCCAGCCCACCGGTCTTTTTCTCCGCGCGTTTGAGCTGATCCCGACGCACCTTCTCCTCGTCCAGCATCAGGTAGCACAGCAGCGGCACAAGCGTCACCGCGATGGCCATGGAGCCAAGAATCAGGAAGGAGATCGTCAGGCAGAAATCGTCAAAAAGCATGCCCGCCATACCGCCGGAAAGGCCGATGGGCAGGAACACCGCCACCGTAGTCAGGGTAGACGCCACAACAGAGGTGATAACTTCCTGGGTGCCCTCCACGCAGGCAGTCATCCGATCCTTGCCTGCCGCAGCGTAGCGGTAGATGTTTTCCAGCACCACGATGGAGTTATCCACGATCATGCCCACGCCCATGGCAATGCCGCCAAGGCTCATCATGTTCATGGTCAGATCCATGGCGTTCATCAGCACGAACACCAGCAGGATACACACCGGCATGGACACCGCGATGGTCATGGTGGCCGCCCACCGACGCAGGAACAAAAGAACCACCACGGCGGCCAGCACCATGCCTACGATGATATTGGAAAGCGCCGCCTCCACCGCCATATCGATGAAGCTGGTGGCAAGATAGGGCAGAGTGTAGTGGATGCTGCGGTTTTCCGCCGCCAGTTCCGCCATACGCGCCTCCACGGCGTCGGCCGTCTGGGCCTCGTTTGCACCGGACTGCTTGGTTACCTGCAGCAGCACACAGGCGCTGCCGTCCATCATGGCGATGGTATCGGTTTCAGAGGATTCCAGCACCACATTCGCCACTTCGTTCAGCCGGATGGTCCCACCGGTGGGCAGGGCAATGAGCATATTGGCCACATCGTCCACGCTCTCGAACTGGGCGTCCGTACTGACGGTCAGGCTCTTGCTGCCGTTTTGAATGTCACCGCCGGGATACAGCAGATTTTCCGCCATCAGGAGCTGGGCAATATAAGCGTTGGAAAGGCCGAAGCCCGCCGCACGGGCAGGGTCGATTTCCACGGCGATCTGCTTCGTCACGCCGCCGCTGACGGACACGGAGGCCACGCCGTCGATGCGTTCCAGGGCAGGGACGACCACGTCCTCCGCCAGCGTCTGCAGCTGGCTGAGATCGTCTCCCATCAGCGCCACCATAGCCGTGGGCAGGATGTCGCTGAGGTTCATGTTGATGATCACGGGATCTATGGCTCCGTCCGGCAGGGACAGCGCATCGAATTTCTCACGCAGCTTGCTGGCCGTGATGTCCAGATCGGTACCGTCGGCATAGGTGATCTGGATCTGGGTGATCCCGTCAGAGGATGTGGAGGCAACCTCCTCCACGCCGGGCACGGACATGATGGCCGTTTCCAGCGGGCGGGTAATCAGTTCCTCCATATCGCTGGGGGTGGCGCCGTTGTAGTAGCAAACCACCACCGCCATGGGCGCCTCCACATCGGGCAGCAGCGACATCTGCAGCCGGGTGGTAAATACCACGCCGAACACGGCGATCATAATGACCGCCAGCAGCGTTGTCACCCGATGCTTGATACAGAATTTGGCTATATTCATTTATGCCTCCCCGGAGACGATGCGGACAGCATCTCCCTCCATCAGATAGGCCTGACCCACCGTCACCAGCTGCTGCCCCGCTTCAAGGCCGGACACCACTTCCGTTACACCGCTGCCGGTCAGTCCGGTCACGATCTCCACATAATGGGCAACATCATTCTCCACCACATAAACATACTGCTTGCCGTTGCTGGTGAGAATGGCCTCCGTGGGGATGACGATGGTATCCCGGGACACACCGGTGTGGAAGATCACGTCCGCAGACATGCCAGAAAGCAGACCGTCCGCTTCCGCAGGCACGGCCAGCGTCACGGTGTACAGCTTGGTCTGCATGTTGGCCATCCGTTCCACAGAACGGATGACTGCCGCGAATTCCTGCTCTGCGGCGCCGACAGACACGCTGGCCGTATCGCCCACGGAAAGCTTGGGTACCAGCGCCTCGGAAACGGAGACGACGATCTTCATCTCCTCCTCGCCGTCAATGACTGCCAGAGGCGAGGAGGGAGACACATACACATTCTCCGTAGCGTTGATGCTCACCAGCGTGCCGGAGGCCGGTGCGACGACGTTGCCGGCAGCATCCACATTTTCCAGCGCGGTATCCAGCTGCTCCACGCCGCTCTTGGCGTTCTGCACCGCCGCCTCCAGCTGTGCCAGCGTCGCATTCCGGCCGGCCACGGCAGACTGGTAGCTCAGCTCCGCCTGATCCACTTCCAGCTGGGAGGCGGCACCGATGGCCAGCAGTGCGCGGGTATTGGCCACATTGTCCTCCGCCAGCTTCACCTGCTTATCCAGAATCGCCTTCTGGTCCTGATAGCTCTGCACGGCAGAGTTGTAGCTGATGAGGGCGGCCTGATAGGAGGACTGCGTGCTGCTCAGATCCAGCGTGCAGAGGATGTCGCCCGCCTTCACTTCATCGCCCGCCTTTGCATGGACTGCGGTGCATTTTGCCGTCACCGTGATCATCACGGTGCTGGTGCTGTCCGTGGCCAGCATGCCGGACACCTTATTTTCCGTAGCGAGGGTATCTGCCGTCACGGTTTCCACCTGCACGGCAATACCGGTAGCAGGCGCGTCGCCCTGCACCGGCTCGTTCTTCTCTCCGCAGGCTGCCAAAGACAGCAGCATGACAAACGCCAGTCCAAAGACTGCCGGTTTTTTCAGTTTCATCGTCATTGTTCCTCCCATCAGTTCAAGATGCCGTAGTCAACGGCCCAGCGGTAGCTGTTGTATGCGGAAAACAGGTTGTTGGCCGCTGTCTGCACAGTCTCCTCCGCCTCGCGGACGCTGTCCTTTGCGTCCAGCAGTGCATTCTGGGAAATGGTTCCCTGCTGGCACTTCAGCTCCGCGGCCGCCAGATTTTGCTGCTGGAACGCAAGAGAAGTCTTTGCCGCCTCCAGCGCCTGTCTGTAATCTCCCACCTGGGCATACAGGGTGCGGAAGCGCAGTTCATAGTTCTGCACCGTGTCGTTATATGTATACTGTGCAGACTGCCAGACGCGCTTGGCGTTGCGGAACTCTGCCTTTTTCTCGTTTTCGTTGTACTTGTCGGCTGCGTCCTCATACGTTTCCTTCGCATCCGCCAGCGTTTCC
Source organism: Oscillospiraceae bacterium (assembly GCA_015068025.1). Taxonomy (GTDB): domain Bacteria; phylum Bacillota; class Clostridia; order Oscillospirales; family Oscillospiraceae; genus Oscillibacter. The sequence goes on from SVLH01000015.1 coordinate 8,931, forward strand.
GCCGCCGCATAAAGCTCATAGCTCTGTTCCATGGCGGAGGCCAGATCTTTTTCCAGATCCATCTGATCCAGCTGTTCCCCGGTCACATCGGGCAGCTGTCCCAGCACGATCTCTCCCGTCAGCTCTGCGCCCAGCAGCAGCTCCAGCTGGGTCTTGTATGTGGCGATGTTCATCCGCAGCGTTTCCAGTCCGCTGGCAAGGGAGGTCTGTCCCGTCTTGATCTGGGAGAGCTGGAGTTCGGAGATCTGCCCCATCTCATGGCGCAGGGTCATCTCCTCCACCGTGCGGTTCAGGGCGCCCAGCTGCCGCTCCAAACCGGCTTCCTTCACCTCCAGCCCCTTCAGAGCAATGAAGGTGGTCTCGCCCGCCAGCACGAGCTGATCCTGTCCGTTTTGCAGCTGGCGGATCAGGCCGGCGTTCTCCTCTTGCAGAGACCCGTCCTTCAAATCCTCAAAGGTCTGCTTCAACGAACTGTACTGCTGTTCCACGCTGGACAGCGCCATCATAGAGCCTATCGGCTCGTAGGCAGACATCTGGTGCATTCCCCAACTCTGGGCGGCCATCAGGTTCAGATTCTCCCGGACATCCTCTTTCATCTCCTCGTAATCGATGTCCTCCAGCGAGTCCACACTCTGCTGCAGCGTCAGGATGGTCAGGTTGTTCTGCCGCATCCGGCTGCCGACGTTCCCGAAGGACACCGTCCCCACCGCATCAGGCGTGATGATCGTCTCCTGCACCACGCTCTCGACCTCCGGAGACAGTCCGGAAGGCGCCGGCGCGATCAGGAGCGGCGGTTTCGTTTCCTCCCCTGCCATCGCGGATACCGCGCACAGGGATGCAAGCATCGCCACTGCCAGCAGCAGTGCCACTTTGTTTCGTTTCATAGCGTCCTCCTTTTACAGAGACTCCCGGCAGGGCTCTGCCAGGCTCCCGTTTTTCATAATGTCCAGCTGTGTGACCAGCCCGCAGCGGATGCTCTCCGCCTTTTCAGGATTCTCCAGACAGGCCACCACCGCGATGGCCACCGCAACAATGGCCAGCGCAAAGGTATGCCACACGAAGGTCTCATCCTGCTGTCGCAGGAGGGACACATCCATGTCCTCCCGGACTTCCGCAAAGATCCGGTAGAGCACCTGTTCCTGCATGGCCGCCTGCGGCAGCAGCCCCGGATTTTTCCGCACGATCCGCAAACTGCGCTCAAACAGCAGGTCTGCCGCACTTCCATGGGTGGCAACTCGGTCGAAACACAGAAGCTGCGTACGGAAAATGTCGCCCTCCGCCTTCCGCATCACGCCGCGGTATTCCGCAACAAGATGCTTCAGTATGATATTCCCCAGATAGGAAAACAAATCATCCTTATCCGAAAAATACTGGTAAAAGCTGCCTCTGGGAACGCCCGCCCGCCGCACGATCTGGTTGATGGACGCATCAGCAAAGCCGGTCTGCGTAAACTCCTCCCACGCAGCGTCAAGAAAGCGCTCCCGCTTCTCCTCCGGCAAACGGAGGAAGGTCTCCGTACACATCAAATCACTCCTCCCGAAATGACAGATTGTCACTTTATGACAGGTTGTCATCTATTATAGCACCCGCCGCCCTTGTGTCAATCTGAAAACGCCGAAGGCACGTTAAAAAATTGTAAACCTTTTCCATTTGCGGGAAAAAGAAAACGGAGGCGGTTTTACCGTCTCCGTTTATTCGTCGTTTTCGCTTTCTGCAGCATATTCCTGCCGCCAGAGGAGCAATTCCTCTGCGTCGCGGTCATCCAGCGCGTGGAGTCCGCTGCGGTTTTCCATGTGGTGGGTCAGTTCGTGGGAGAGCGTCGTGCGCAGTTCCTGCATCCAGGTCTGTTCGTCCCATTCCTCCCGCTCCGCCAGCGCGGCAAAGGAGCCGTAGTACAGGTTGATATACAGACCCAGACAGTCGTCGCAGTACTCACCCAGAATGTACATCTCCCCGGCAGGAAATTCCGGGTCTTCCACGGTATCCTCCAGCAGGTTCACACCGCCGTTAAGTTCCTCGAACAAGGCGGGTGGAAAGCGTTCTGCCATCTCATCCAGAAGTTCTCCCACCCGGTCAAAAGACAGGATCATGGCTCAGCCCTCCAGAATGATGCTCCGCAGCTGCTCCACGGTGTCCGCCAGCGCATCGGCGCCCGCCTCCACCAGCGACGCTCTGGAACGGAAGCCCCACGTCACACCGCAGGCCTTCATGCCGCCGTTATGTCCGGTGAGAATATCCACGCGGCTGTCACCCACAAACAGCGCTGTTTCGGGATCGGCGCCCAGATCTTCCATCACCGTCAGGATGCCCTCCCGATTCGGCTTGACCGCCACGCTCTCCAGCTTGCCCCGCACCAGCGAAAACACGCCGGGGAAATAATGCTCTGCCATGGCGCAGGTCAGGGCATCGGCCTTGTTGGAGTAGACCGCCAGTGTGATGTCTGCAGCCTTCAGTTCCTCCAGCAGCCCGACGATCCCCTCGTAAGGCGCAGTCTGCTCCATGCAGTGTGCGCTGTAATAGCGGAAATACTGTTCCAGCGTGTTGGCGATCATCAGGGGGCTGCGGCTCTCCTCCGGCGAAAATTTGGTCACCAGACTGGGAATGCCGTGGCCCACCATGGTCTTATATTCCTCTGTGGTATGCTCCGGCCAGCTGTTTTTCCGGCAGACCCAGTTGCCGGCATTGGCCAGATCCTCAATGGTATTCAGGAGCGTTCCATCCAAATCAAAGATCACCGTACGGTACATGGCAGCCATCACCTCTTCTTTAATATACCTATTTTACCAGTTTGTATACGGTTTCTCAATTGACAGGATGACAAAAGGCAGGGCCATCGCCCTGCCTCTTTTCAGCTTTTTTGTAAAACGATTACCTTAACAGGCAGTCCACAAACCCGTGTGCCGTCAGCAAAACGGCGCTGTCAAAGCCTGCCGCTTCTGCCCACGCCGCAGCCGCCTCATAGCCGTACAGGATGCGGTCGGCACTGTGGGCGTCGGCAGTCAGGATGATCCTGCCCCCCATCCGCTTCCACTCTTTCAGCAGAAACTGTGCGGGATATGGCGTCTGCCGATAGCCTCGTGCCATGGCGCCGGTGTTGATTTCCAGCACGGTGGCCGCAGGATCTGCGCAGTGCAGCGCGTCCAGCGCCGCCGCCCGGTAACGGGGCGAGGCCTCGTCGAAAAAGCGGTTGTTTTCGTTCAGTTTGGTGATGAGGTCCACGTGGCCCAGAATGGTCGGCCGCAGGGCGGCCACTTCCGCCACGGCGGCGTAATACGCCTCTGCCATGGCCTCCATGTCGCCGCCGAAGCACTCGTCCCGACCGCACTCCAGTTCTTCCGCTTTCCAGTCCACGCAGTAGTACTGTCCGGAATCTTCCCGATAGAGGTTGTGAACTGAGCCGATCCAGTAATCCGCCCAGTCCGGCACCGCCAGATCCGAGCAGAGATCCCACTCAATGCCCAGCAAAATCTCCATCCGCCCGGCGTACTCCTGCCGGAGGCGCAGCGCCTCTGCCCGGTACGCCGTCATATCCGCCGCCATGCAGACCCCCACATCAGAGGGGCAGGGAGTGTGGATATGGCCGGAAAAGCCGTAATGCTTCACGCCGGCAGCAAATGCCGCAGCCGCCATCTCCGCCATGGAGTTTTTCCCATCGCAGAAGTTGGAGTGCGTGTGGACGGAACAGAGGGTCGGTGTACGGCCGCTCATTGCATCCGCTCCTGCTTCACCTTGTGATCCACCACGTGGCGCTTTTCCAGTTCCCGGGTGACATCCTCCACGGTGATGCCCATCTGCACCATCAGCACCATGACGTGATAGCAGAGGTCGGCGATCTCGTAGACCGTTTCCGCCTTGTCGCCCTTGGCAGCGCCGATGATGACCTCGGTGCATTCCTCGCCCACTTTTTTCAGGATCTTATCCATGCCCTTTTCAAAGAGGTATGTGGTGTAGCTGCCCTCCTTGGGGTCGGTCTTGCGGCCGGCGATGAGGTTGTAAAGCCCCTCGTAGCTGAACTGCTTCAGTTCCTCGGAGAGATACAGTTCGTTGAAGAAGCAGCTTTCCGCGCCGGTGTGGCAGGCGGGGCCGTCCTTCACCACCTCCACCACCAGCGCATCGCAGTCACAGTCGGCATAGATGGCCACCACATGCTGCACGGCGCCGGAGGTGTCGCCCTTGCGCCACAGTTCAGAGCGGCTGCGGCTCCAGAAGCAGGTGCGCCGCTCATCGATGGTGATGGCAAGGCTTTCCTTGTTCATATAGGCGAGGGTCAGCACTTCTTTGGTGTAGTGGTCCTGCACGATGGCAGGGATCAGACCCTTTTCGTCAAATTTCAGTTCCATGTTGGTTCTCCTTTGCTTACAGACGCATCTCAACTCCGCAGCCACGGAGATAGCGCTTCAGTTCCTTGATGTCCACCTGCTTCGTGTGGAAGATGGAGGCCGCAAGTCCGGCGTCGATACCGGGGTGGGTGAACAGCTCCGCGAAATGCTCCATATTGCCGGCGCCGCCGCTGGCGATGATGGGCACGCTGACCCGAGAAGCCAGCTCATCCAGCATTTCCAGATCGAAGCCTCCCTTGACGCCGTCGGTGTCGATGGAGTTCAGCACGATCTCGCCTGCGCCGTCTGCTACACCACGCACCGCCCATTCCATGGCATCGATGCCGGTATCCACTCTGCCGCCCTTGGCGAAGATGTGGAACTGTCCGTCCACCCGCTTCACATCCATGGAAAGCACCACGCACTGGTCGCCGTACTTTTTCGCCGCCGCGCCGATGATGGAGGGGTCGGCGATGGCGCCGGAGTTGACGCTCACCTTGTCCGCGCCGCATTTCAGCACGCGGTCGAAGTCCTCCAGCGTGCGGATGCCGCCGCCCACGGTAAGGGGAATGAAAATTTCGCTGGCCACACGGCGCAGAATGTCGGTGAACAATCCGCGCCCTTCGGCAGAGGCGGTAATGTCGTAAAACACCAGCTCGTCGGCGCCGGACTCGTTATAGAACCGGGCCATCTCCACAGGGTCAGCCATATCCCGCAGACCCTCAAAATTCGTGCCCTTGACCACGCGGCCGTCCCGCACATCCAGACAGGGGATGATTCTCTTTGCCAGCATCAGCCCACCTCCTCAATGACGGTTTTCAGATCCAGCCGCCCGGTGTAGAGGGCCTTGCCCAGAATGGCGGCGTGGGTGCCGATGGTCTGCAATTCTTTCAGTTCTTCCATGCTGCTGACGCCGCCGGAGGCCGTGATGTTCAGCCCCTCGATCTTGGCCAGCTCCCGATACAGTTCCAGATTGGTGCCCTTTTCCGCGCCGTCCCGGCTGATGTCGGTGTAGATGACGGTTTTCACGCCGACGGAGCACAGACGCTTGCAGAACGCAATGCCCGTTTCCGCGGACAGCTCCTTCCAGCCGTTGATGGCAACATATCCATCCCTTGCGTCCACACCCACAGCAATGGCGTCGCCGTACTTTTGGGCCATGCGGGCGGTAAAATCGAAATCCTTCACGGCGATGGTGCCTAAGATGCACCGGCCGACGCCCAGCTCCAGATACTGACGGATCCGCTCTTCGGTGCGGATTCCGCCGCCCACTTCGATGTACAGTCCGCCCTGCTTTGCAATGGCGGCAATGCTCTCGAAATTGGCCAGCGTACCGTCCTTGGCGCCGTCCAGGTCCACCACATGGAGATACTTGGCGCCGGCGGCGATAAACTCTCTCGCCACGGCGCAGGGATCGGCACCGTAGACGGTCATTTTGTCGTAGTCGCCCTGATAGAGGCGCACCACCTGCCCGCCGGACAGGTCGATGGCGGGAAAAATCTGCATATTCTTTTCCCTCCTTACAGTTCAGCAAAGGCTTTGAGCAGCCGCAATCCCGCATCGCCGGACTTCTCCGGATGGAACTGGGTGCCGTATACCCGTCCGCTGCGTACCACGCCCGTCACGGCTACATTGCCGTACGCCGACGTGCCCAGTGTGCTTTCCATGCAGTCCTTTGCATAGAAGCTGTGGACGTAATAGACATACTCCCCATCTTTGAAATACTTGAACAGGGGGTCGTCCTTCACGATCTGCAGGCTGTTCCAGCCCATGTGGGGGACTTTCAGAGTCTTGTCTGCCAAATCCTCCCGCAGATCCACCACCCGGCCGGGCACCAGACCCAGACCCGCATGGTCACCGTATTCCGTGCTGCGGTCAAACAGCAGCTGCATACCGAGGCAAATACCGAGGAAGGGTTTCTTCTCCGCCTCCTCCAACAGCACCGGCACCAGACCCGTGGCATCCAGCTTGGCTTTTGCGTCGCCGAATGCACCCACGCCGGGCAGAATGATCCGGTCGGCGGAACGGAGCCGCTGGGCATCGCAGGTGATCTCCGCTTCCAGTCCCAGCGCTTTCAGGCTGGAGGACAGGGAAAAGAGATTGCCCACGCCGTAATCAACAATTGCGATCATCGTATCAACTCTTTCAAAGAGTACCCTTGGTACTCGGAATCTCATTCAGATGCTTTTCATCCATGGCCACCGCCATTTTCAGCGTGCGGCCCATACCCTTGAACACGGCCTCCAAAATGTGGTGGGTGTTCTTGCCCGCCATCTGGCGGATATGAATGGAGGCGGGACAGTTGCGCACGAAGCCCAGCCAGAATTCCTCCGCCAGTTCCGTGTCGAAATCACCCACGGTCATGCTGGGCAGCTCCACGCCCCAGCCCAAGTAATCCCGGCCGGAGAGGTCGCAGGCGCACAGCACCAGCGTTTCATCCATGGGCAGCAGGAACTGGCCGTAGCGGCTGATGCCCCGCTTTTCGCCCAGCGCTTCGGTAAATGCCTTGCCCAGACAGATGCCGATGTCCTCTACGCTGTGGTGATAGTCCACCTGCGTGTCGCCGCAGCATTTCACCGTCAGGTCAAAGTCGCCGTGGCGGGCAAACAGTTCCAGCATGTGATCCAGAAAGCCGCAGCCGGAGGCGATGGCAGCCTTACCGGTGCCATCCAGATTCAGTGTCAGTTCAATTTGCGTCTCGCGGGTATCCCGTTTCATCGTTGCAGTACGCATCCCGTTTCCTCCTTACAGTTCTTCCAGCAGCCGGTCAAGCGTGTCCACCAGTTCCGTCAGCTGCTCCATGGAGCCGATGGTGATGCGGACATAGTCCCGGATGCGGTCGGCGTCAAACCAGCGAACCAGAACGCCGTTTTCCTTCAGCTGACGGTACAGCTCACCGCCGCCGATCTTTTCACACTTGGCAAAGACAAAGTTGGCGCAGGAGGGCAGCACCGCAAAACCACGATTCTCCAGTTCACCCGTCAGCCATGTGCGGTTTTCGACAATAGCGGCGCAGCACTCCTGAAAATACTCCTCGTCCTCTACGGCGGCAGCACCGGCGATGATGGACAGGCGATTGACATTATAAGGATTGAAACTGTACTTCACCCGGTTGAGTGCAGCGATCAGCTCCGCACTGCCCAGCGCATAGCCCACACGTCCGCCGGCCAGCTGGCGGCTCTTGGACATGGTCTGCACCACCAGCAGATTGTCATAGCGGTAGATCATGGGCACACAGCTCTCTGCGCCGAAGTCCACATAGGCCTCGTCCACGATGACCACCCGGTCGGGGTTTGCCTCCAGCAGGCGCTGGATGTCCGCTCTGGGCACAGCCATGCCGGTGGGGGCATTGGGGTTGGCGATGACGACGGTGCCGGGGAAATCCATATAGTCATCCACATTCAGGGTAAAATCCTCCCGCAGGGGGATGCGCCTGGCCTCCAGCCCGAACAGCGCCGTCTGCGCCTGATAGAATCCATAGGTGATATCGGCGTAGGCCACGCCCTTCCCTTCGCCGCAAAACGCACGGAAGGCAAAAGCAAGGATCTCGTCAGAGCCGTTTCCGCTGATAACATTTTCCGGCTTCAGCTCGTAATGACGGGCGATGGCCTCGTTCAGCCGGCTGCAGGTGGGGTCAGAATACAGATTCAGCTTCAGTCCCTCCGCCCGGGTCATGGCCTTCATCAGCTTGGGAGAGGGCGGAAAAGGGCTTTCATTGGTGTTCAGCTTCACATATTGCGCGTCTTTGGGCTGCTCACCGGGGGTATAGGGAGCCAGCACCATGGCTTCTTTGGAAAGGAATCTGCTCATGCAGTCAACACTCCTTTTCTTACTTGGCGGTGCGGATGGTCACCGACTGGGCATGGGCATCCAAACCCTCCCGTCGGGCAAAGTCCGCAATGCGCTCTGCCACGGGCGCCAGCGCCTCCGGCGTGTAATACAGGTAGCTGGACTTTTTCACAAAGTCATCCACGCTGAGGGGACTGGAAAACCGGGCCGTGCCGGAGGTCGGCAGGGTGTGGTTGGGCCCTGCGAAGTAATCGCCCAGCGCCTCGGGGGTATAGCGGCCGAGGAAGATGCTGCCGGCATTTTTGATTTTGGGCAGCAGGGCGAAGGGGTCATCCACGCACAGCTCCAGATGCTCCGGGGCGATGCGATTCACCGCCTCCACAGCCTTATCCAGACTGTCCGTCACGATGATCTTGCCGTTTTCATCCACGCTTCTGCGTGCCACTTCCCGCCGAGGAAGCCGCGCCAGCTGGACTTCGATCTCCGTGGCCACCTGTTCCGCCAGTTCACGGCTGTCGGTCACCAGCACGGGAGAGGCCAGCACATCGTGCTCTGCCTGACTCAAAAGGTCTGCCGCCACCCAGCGGGGATCGCACTTGCCGTCCGCCACCACCAGAATTTCGCTGGGGCCGGCGATCATGTCGATGGCCACAAGGCCAAAGACCTTCCGCTTGGCGGTGGCCACGAAAATGCCGCCGGGGCCAACGATCTTATCCACCTTGGGGATGCTTTCCGTGCCGTAGGCCAGCGCCGCCACAGCCTGTGCGCCGCCCACCTTGAAAATCTTGTCCACACCGGCAATCTTTGCCGCCGCCAGCGCCGCGGCGCTGACGCTGCCGTCCGCTTCGGGAGGGGTCACCAGCACGATATCCTTCACCCCTGCGATCTTCGCAGGAATGACATTCATTAAAATGGTAGAGGGAAATGCCACCGGACTGCGGGGCACGCAGATACCCACCTTTTCGATGGGGGTGTACCGCTGCCCCATGACGATGCCGCCGTCCTTTTCCAGACGGAAGTCCTGATGCACCTGCCGCTCATGGAAGAAGCGGATATTCTCCGCCGCCATACGCAGCGTTTCGATAAAATTGGGGTCGAGGCTGTTCCACGCGTCATCCAGTTCCGCCTCGCTGACCTGCAAGTCTTCCAGCGCAACGCCGTCAAAGCGCTCGGTATAGGCACGCAGAGCCGCATCCCCCTTCGCCCGCACGTCTGCCAGCACCGCGTCCACCGCCGCGCCGACGTCTGCCTCTGCCTGAATGTCCCGATTCAGAAACTTCTGCGGGTCCAGGCTGTCAAATTCGTAAATGGGCATCATGCGCCTGTCACCTCCGACAGTTTTGCCAGCAGGGTGTCGATCTCCTTGCGCTTGAACTGATAGCTGGCGCGGTTGGAGATGAAGCGGGCGGAGATAGGCATGAACTCCGTCAGCACCGCCAGATCGTTCTCCTTCAGGGTCGTTCCGGTCTCCACGATATCCACGATCACGTCGGACAGACCCAAAATGGGAGCCAGCTCGATGGAGCCGTTGAGCTTGATGATGTCGATGTCACGCCCCTGTGCGGCGTAATAGTCCTTTGCAATGTGGACAAACTTGGTGGCCACCCGCAGGGTACGGCTGGGGTCATCCACAAAATCCTTGTGCCCTGCCACGCACATGCGGCACTTGCCAAGGCCCGTGTCCATCAGTTCGTAAACGTCGGCGCCGGATTCCTCCAGAATGTCCTTGCCCACGATGCCGATGTCCGCCGCGCCGTGCTCCACGTAGATGGCAACGTCGCTGGGTTTGACAAGGAAGTAGCGGATGCCTGCTTCGGCATTCTCCACCACCAGCTTGCGGGTCTCATTGTAATTTTCGGGGCAGCCGTAGCCCACGCCAGAGAGCAGATTATAGACCTTATCACCCAGACGTCCTTTGGGCAGCGCCACGTTCAGCATCACCCTTTCCGCCTTGGGCTGCTCTTCGCCGTCCAAGCGGGCCAGTTCATCCAGATACAGAGCATAGCCCACCGCCTTGGCGCCCTTGCGGAATTGCTCCGCCATGGGGTCATAGCGTCCGCCCTTGAGGACGGCGCGAGGCAGGCCCGCCAAATAGCCCTGCATGACAAGGCCGTTATAGTAATCCATATCACCCGCGAGGGACAGATCCAGCCGCAGGCAGTCACCCTTGCCCTGTGCGGACAGCGCCTCGCACAGTGCGCGCAACTCTTCCAGCGCCGCGCCCATGGCGGCGTTCAGCGCCAAAGGCTCTGCCGTTGCCAGCACGGTTTCCCACGCGCCGGAAAGATTGCCCAAAGAGCAGAGGGCGTCCGTGCCCTGACGGGACAGCCCTGCCTCGGCGGCGCACTTTTGCAGCTCGTGGCGGTTTTTGTTGCGGATGCAGGAGAGCATACGGGGGCGGATGGCAGCCTTCGCTCCCACGGCGTCGAACAGCCCCGTGACGAAGCCCATGTGGCTGATCTCCAGCATATAGTCCCGTCCCGTGAGGGCAAGACTCTCGATGGCCAGCGACACAGCCTGCGCCGTCACGGCGTCGTCCACCGCACCGATGCACTCCAAGCCCATCTGCCCGATCTCGCGGAAGGTGTGGCTCTCCTGACTGGGGCGGTAAACGTTCTCCAGATAGTAAAAGCGGCCGCAGCCCCCCTCCTCCACCTGCGCATTTTTTGCGATGGAGAGGGTCACGTCCGGTTTCAGGGCCAGCAGGCGGCCGTCCAGATCGGTGAAGGTGAGGACCTGCTCGGAGGAGAGAAACCGCCGGTTCTCCTGATAAAGGCCGTATTCTTCAAAACGCCCCATATGGTACTGGCGGAAGCCCGCCTTTTCATACAGCATCCGCAGCTGCAGCGAAATGCGCTCCTGCGGTTTCAAAATGTTCAGATCCAGTTCCATAGGAAACCCTCCTGGCAGGCGCACTGCGCCCGGGTGTGATGATAACTCTATTCTACCTCTATATTTTAGCAAAGTAAAGCACTAATTCGGTAGTAGGTGAAATTCTGCGTATTGCACAATCCCCATAAAAATAAAAAGCCGGATATGGGAATTTTACACCCAATATCCGGCTTTTGCAATCACTCTTCCAATTCTACGGAAAAATGGAAGGCGATTTTGTTTTCTGTGCGGGTGTCGTCGGGGATGGCCCAGTCCCAACCGTTTCCGAAGTTGTAGCCATCGGTTTCGACCTTGCCGCGGATGACCACGCCCGAGTCATGAATGGTGAAGCCCTCCTCCCAGTTGGCGCGTTCCAACTCCGTCAGCAGGCGTTTGCGCCCGAAGGACCAGAAAGGCGCCTCCTCCTGCGCCCAGACGAAGGAGGGGATCAGCTCCGCCGCCGTATCAATGGGCGGTGTGATCCATTCGAATTGATCTTCCAGTTCCGCCTCCATGGTGATAGCGGTGATGCGGCCGTCTTCCATCGTGTAGTGGTACACCTTCGCCTCGTCCCAGTCCCTGGACATGTCAATGACAATGGTGGTACTGTACTCCGGCTCGGGGTGTTCCTGCCACTGCCCCGCCTCGTCCAGATAGCGCCGTGTATGAAGCCCCAGATACTCGCTCTGCCGGTTGTGGTTCTCCACAAACTCCTTCAGGGTCAGGTCGCCCCGGTTGGGCGGCAGTTGACTGGCGCTGTTCACCGCCTCGCCGCCCACCAGCAGCACAGCGGCCGCGGCGGCCATAAAAGCCACGAACTTTCCCTCAAAGGGCGGCGCGATGTAGGCCACCTCGGCGTCCCATGGCTGGGGTTCTTCATTCCAGCCTCGCTTCAAGCTGCGCCACATCTGGATCCACGACCAGATGGGGATGTAGAAGCCCACGCCGTGCCACAGCATCACAAAATGGCGGCTGTACGCCTCGGAGATAGTCAGTTTTCTGCCCTCCGGCGCGGCAAGACGCATCCCCAGCAGGATCTTCCCCGGGGTGGTACCGGTCAGGGAGATCAGCAGGGGTTCCAGCGCAAAGCCCAGCAGCACACCCATAATGGTCCACAGTACGCCGGCCTGCTCCTCCACCAGTTTGGGATTCTTTCCCACCAGACAAAAGACTAACACCAGCAGTGTGCCCCAGAGCAGTTCATCAAACGTGCGGGCAAAAAAGCGCCGCCACGGGCTGTACACCGCCGGCAGCTTATCGATTTCCGGCAGTTTCGGCGCAGCCAAACTCCCCTCGTCCAGCGCGCGCAGATACTTGGGTGCATCCAGAGTGGCAAAGGTCTCCCCGGAGGAGCGCAGCTGCCCGCAGACCTGTTCCACGCGGGACAGGCTCTCCTGCTCTCCGCGCACCTCCGCCAGCCTCCGCTCCAGCACGGGTTTCAGCTCTGTCTTTCCGGCGCAGAGCGCCTTCAATTCCTCGATGGTCACGCCCAGCCGACGAAGCAGCTTGATTTTTTCGAGAATCTCCAAATCTTTTTCGCTGTAATCGCGGTATCCGTTTTTCTCCCGCGCAGGATGCAGCAGTCCCTCCGCCTCGTAATAGCGGATGTTCGCTCTTGCCACGCCGGAACGGCTCTCTATTTCCTTACCGGTCATTTTCACCGCCTCCTTTGCCCCGAGTGTATGCTATGAAGTAACTTGAAGGTCAAGTGTTTTTTTGAAATTGACTGCTTTTCTTCTTCCGGCACGCCGCTGGACAGACGCGCTTCTCCGTGATATATTGAATCATAACATTTTACCGCCGCTTCCGCAAGAAGGGTGGGGCAAAGGAGTGTCGAGCCATGTATACACGATCCGATCATTGTTCCGTAAAGGACATCTGCGTACAGAACGGAAACGGCCTGACCCACATCAAGGAACTGTCTGACCGCGCCGCTATGTACGACCACGCCCGCATGTTCGCTCATGTGACACTGGAGCCGGGCCGTTCCATCGGATACCACATCCACGAGAACGAAACGGAATTCTACTACATTCTCAAAGGCGAAGGCGTGTTCAACGACAACGGCACGGAGGTCATTGTCCGCCCCGGCGACATCTGCGCCACCGCCCACGGCGAGTCCCACGGCATGGAAAACCGCAGCGTGGAAAATCTGGAAATGATCGCCCTGATCGTGCTGGACAACTGATCCGCCGCAGGCACATTCCCCGAAACAGCGCAAACCGCCGCGACCGTTGGTCGCGGCGGTTTTTCATGCGCGCCTGCCGGAAAGAGCGGTTTCTGCATACCGCAAGCAACGGCGCTCCCCATACGCGCAGAAAAAGGCCCCGGGCTTTCGCCCGGAGCCTCTTTTTGACTTGGTACTAGACCTTATCTGTTATCAGGGAAAAATTACTTCTTCTCGATGAACAGGTAGTCGACGTCACCGTCAGAGTCGGTGTCGTACGGCCAAGCGTAGTCGTTGGCATCCTCGGTCAGATCGGCCTCGGTCCAGATGGTGGTGGTGCTGCCGCTGCAGTAGACGATGGTGACATCCTCGTCCAGAGCATAGTTGGCGGCCTGAGTGCCGTCGGTGATGCCCAGGATCAGCAGGCCGTCGACATAGTCGATGCCGCACTTGGCAGAAGCCTGATAGTAAGCAGAGGGAGTGATGCGGTCAGCGGCATCCAGCACATAGTAGCCATCCTCGTTGATGGTGTACTCAGTGAACAGGACAACGCGGCGGTCCAGAGTGGCGTAGGAAGCGGTATCCAGCTTGATCTCCTTCACAGCGCCGTCAACGACAACGTTGAACTGATACCAAGAACCGTTGTTGTCGGTGTACTTGGTGGGGCCGGTGGTGTGGCGGTTGACGATGATGACGTCTTCCTTGCCAGCGCCGGTATCAACGGTCAGACCCTCGGCATCGATGTAAACGAAGGCAGCAGCCTTGGCGTTCTCTTCGACGATGCAGTCAGAGAAGGTGGAACCCTGGGTGATGGTGGGGATGGTCTTGTAGCCGACATAGACGGTGTAGACATCCTTGCCGTCCTTCACGGTCTTGATGATGAAGGTGGTAGCGTTGTTGACAGCCACGTTAGCGCCGTTGACCTTCACGGTGACAGCACCCTTGGTGGTGGCAGCGTTGGCCTTGGCAGCGATGTTGGTGGTATCAGCGTCCTCCAGGACATACTCGCCATCGTTGTTGATGGTGTAGGTCACGAAATCGTTGATAGCGTCGGTGTACAGCTCGGCAGTCTCGACAACCTCAACGGTGCCGTCGGTGAACAGCAGCTGAGCGTAAGCAACAGCATCACCGAACAGAGCGGAGGTATCGTTCTTGGCATCGAGGACGTAAGCGTACTTGTTGACCTCGGTGACCTTCTCGGACCACAGATAGTAGCCGTTGCGGTCCAGATAGACCTTGACGGTATCGCCAACGGTCAGCTGGGTGGAAGCGGAAGCGCCGGCAGCGGGCCAAGCATAGTTGATGCGGAAGTCATCAACAAAGATGTCATAACGGCCGGAGTTCAGCTGATACTTGGTGACCTCACCGGTCTTGTACTCGGCCAGCTTCACGTCGACAACGGCGTTGGTCTTCTTGGAGTAGGTGAAGGTGACGATGTCGCCCTTCTCGAACTCGTCGGTGGTGAAGTCCACAGTGCCCTGAACGGGGAAAGCAGAGCCAACAGTCTCCAGAGTAACGGAGCGCTTGACGGCGCCGGAAGCGGCGTTCACGGTCTTGACCTTGGCGATATACTCGTCAATGCGGATGACGGAGACCTTGGGAGCGTCGGTGACGTCAGCGCGATAGTAGATCTCCCAGCCGGAACGGTAGGCAGAGCTATCGACATAGTTGGTGCCGTCGTTAGCCATCAGCTCAGCGGTGTACTTGCCGTTGGTAGCGGTGAAGGCAGCCTCGGTCTTGGCAGCGGCGGTGGTGCCGTTGTCATAACGGATGTACTTCACGGCCTCGTCGGTCAGGCCCAGAGCGTTGTACACGGTGTTGCGATACTGGGCAACAGTGTAGGTCACGTCAGCAGCGGGGATGTACAGAGCGATCTCCTTGCCGTCGTTCTTCCACTGGGTAGCGGGACGCATGAAAGCATCATAGGTGTTCTCAACCTTGGTCACCTTGGGGAATGCCTTCTCGACCAGCTGCATCTTGCCGTCAGCCTCGCCGCCCTTGAAGTGAGCGCCGGTGTTCTCAACGACGGTAGCCTCGGAGGTGTTGTTGATGACAACATCGCCGATGGTGATGCTGGACTGGCTCTTGTACTCAACCATGTTAGCCTGCAGGGCGTTCAGGATGATCTGAGCAGCCTGCTCGCGGGTGATCAGAGCGGCGGAGTTGAAGTTCTCCAGACCGTTCAGCAGACCAGCGCTCAGGGCGTCGATAGCGACGGCGACCTGCCAGCCGGTAACATTGTAGCCCTCAACGTCAGCCTTGTAGCCCAGAACGCCCAGAACCTGCTTCAGGAAGGCGTCGCCGGTCAGCTTGTTGGAGGGGCCGAAGGTGCCGTTGCCGTAACCGCCAACGATGCCCTCGTCCTTCAGGTAGCTGATGTAGCCAGCGAAGGTGCTGCCGGCGGGGACATCAGAGAAGGCAGAGGTCTTGGGCAGCTTGGCAGCCAGATCGGCGCCCAGCTTGACGCCGGCCAGGATCTTGGCAGCAGCGCCGCGGGTCAGGTTGTCCTGAGGCATGAAAGCGCCATTGTTGCCGCTGACGATGCCCAGAGCGGAGATCACGTCGACAGCTTCAGCATAGATGGGATCGATGGAAGCTTCGTCCTTGAAATCCGCGGCACCGGCGCTGATGGTGACCAGAGACATGGCCATAACCAGAGCCAGAACCAGAGAAAGGAACTTCTTCATAGGTGGTTGTCCTCCTAATAAAATATTTGCAACCCTCCGCATGGCTTCCCTCACCCGTTTCCGGGATTCGTGTCGGGGCTAGCCTGCCCAGAAACAGTAAAACCATTTCTCGCTCCCGTTCCACCCTTTCCGGGTTGAGTCGGGACGGCCGGTCCGGGAACGTTTGGCCTACACCAGTCTCGGCTTCGGACTCCGGATTCCACGCCTCGGTTTGCAAGGTTAATGTATCCGAAAAAAATCTCCTTTGCAAGAAGTTTTTGGCCTTTTTTACTTACTCGTAACGCAGAGATAAATGTTGCGCACCATTTGTACGGATTCGTAAATATTTGTCACACTTCCTGTAACAAAAAGCGGGCAGGAAACACCATCCCTGCCCACTTCGCGTGCTTGCTCAACTAGATATAGTTTCCTGTTCCGGCAGCGTGTACCACTGCTTTTCGCGGTGCAGCCGCCCCTCCTTCACCATGGTCTGCAGGATCCAGCCGCACTGCTGCGGCGCGATGCGGAGAAGTGCCGCCAGATCCTGCCGGTAGGCGCCGCCCTCCCTTTCCAGGTAGGCGCGGATCAAATCATACTGCTCCTCCGGCGGCACAACGGTGCCCGCGGGATAATACTCCGCGCCGATGCGCACCAGCTTCCCCTGCTCCGTCAGGCGGCGCAGGCGGCGGTATACCGTTGTCTTTCCCTCGTGCAGCAGTTCCATGGCTTCGTTCCGGTTCACGTGTCCTGTGCGGGCGGCATACGCAAGGATTGCCGCGCCGCCCTCGCTGCGCTGCTCCTCCCGTTTCAGGTCGCGGAGTTTGATGCGCTCCATTCCGCCCCGGATCAGCGCCATCCGCACAACGCGGGAGAGGTAGCTGACATCAAAAGGTGTCTGCGCATTCCGGCTCAGCAGGATCTGCGGCGGAGCGTCGGGACGCCGCCGGTCATACGCCTGCCGCAGAAGCACCCGCATCGTATCGTCCACGGCTTCCTGACGGTCGGACAGGCGGATCACGCCCGCCGTCCAGTCCACCTGCCGCCATTCCAGCGCCACCAGTTCTTCCAGTTCCAGACCCAATTTCCACGCCAGCCAGATGGCAAGACCCGCCGGTGCGCCCGTCGTGCAGGCCAGCGCCTCCAATTCCACCGCTTCCACCCGCGCGTGCTGTTTTCTCTCCGCCGCAGCGGCGGCATCCGGACAGACGCAGGGCAGGTACGTGCTGTTCAGCGTGGCCAGCGTCAGTCCGCTGATGCGCGCCACCCATGCGCTGTCATGCAGCGTCAGCTGCCGGAGAACGAAGTCCTCCCGCAGGTCTTTCAGCGTGATGTCTTTCAGCGCAGCCTCCGTGCCCAGCGCTGCCTGTGCGGTTTTGGATATGTAAACGCGGTGCATATGCGCACGCCGGCGATCCGAGATCACCACGTATTCGGACACCCTGTGAAACTGCCGTCCCTGCCGCATCTGCAAACATCTTACTGTGTCTGCATCCAGCGGAACTCTGCGGTCAGAAAGGCGAAGCGCTCCCGTTTCAAAGGAAATGTCGTTCCATTTCAGCCCGTGCATCTCATCCAGCGACAAGCCCATATTCCAGGCCAGCCGCAAAATCAATCCCGCGCAGGTGTCTTCGTTCCGCCCCAACAGGCGGCGCATCGCCTCCCCGTCGGGTCGGCGAAAACTCTTTTTCCCCATGTCAGTTCCACCTCCTGGCTCCGCCCGCCAACAGTGCGGCCGCTTCTTTTCTTCCTTTTTACCACAAATTTTCCGTTTTCGCAACGCGCAACAAAAAAAGACTCCGGACCGGAGTCCGGAGTCTTTTTATTCATTGGAGAATTACTCCAGGATGAAAGCGACCTGCTCGTCGTTCAGGAACCAGCCGGTGCCTTCGCGATCCAGGAAGTCGGTAGCCTTGGCATCCTTCTTCAGACCGGGCATGCTCTTCTCGCACAGCTGCATGATCTCGTCAGCAGCAGCGCCGGCGGTGATGTCATAGTGAGCAGCCTTGGTGCCGGCAACGGGAGTAGCCTTGCCGTCAGCATAGGTAACAACAGCGCTGGTCAGAGCGTTCATCATGATCTGAGCGCACTCGTCACGCTGAAGTGCCCACCACTCTTCCTGCTCGCGGTCAGCGCTGTCAGCACGGAAATCGGCAATGCCATCCATCAGGCCAGCGGCCTTGGCGTCGGTGCGGACTTCCCACTGCCAGTTGGCGCCGGTGTAGTCCTTCTTGTAGCCCAGGACGCCCAGAGCCATCTTCAGCATGCCGGCAGCAGAGATCAGATCGCCGGGCTTGAAGGTGCCGTCTTCATAACCGCTGATCAGGCCCTGCTCTGCCAGATAGTTGACAAAGGGAGCATAGCGATAGTCGGGGGTAACATCCTTGAAGACAGTCTTGCCGGTGGGCAGCTTGGCAGCCTTATCAGCGCCGAGCATGCAATAAACCAGGCACTTGGCAGCGAAACCGCGGCTCATCTGGTTCTGAGGAGCGTAGGTACCGTCTTCAAAACCGGGGTGGATGTTCAGGCCGTGCAGCAGCTCAGCAGCTTCGAGATACTCGATGTTTGCGCTGTCGGAGAAAGATGCAGCGCCGGCGCTGATAGTGACCACAGACATGGCCATAACCAGAACCAGGACCAGAGAAAGGAACTTCTTCATACTTGGGGATCCTCCTAAAAAGTATTTGCAGCATCAGCGTGTCCATCTTCACCCGCTCCGGGATTCGTGTCGGGGCTAGCCTGCCCGGAAACGATTTTGCTTCGCAAAACCACTTCCGCGCTCCCGCCCCACCTCTTCCGGATCGAGCCGGAAAAGCCGGCACAGGAACGGTCGACCTACACCAGTCCCGGTATCAGGATCGGGCTTTCACGCCTAGTCTGCAGATCTAATTTATCAGAAAATATCCCCAGCCGCAATATGTTTCCATTCTTTTTTCTTCACTCGTAACACGCCTGAAAATAGTATCATCTAATAGCACTTAATGGTAAATATTTTGTTACATTTAGCAATCTAAAATCGCGCCGCACCTTCTCACGCGCCTCTTTCGCCCCGGTGCAGACCGGTTAGAGACCGTTTGGGGGAGCCGTTATCCACGTACAAAAAGGCGTGTGGCGCAAATGCAGCCACGTCCGCCGTTCAAAGCAAAAACCCCAAAGCCTTTCGGCTTTGGGGTTCATGGTGGACGATACAGGACTCGAACCTGTGACCCCCTGCACGTCAAGCAGGTGCTCTAGCCAGCTGAGCTAATCGTCCGAAGCGGAACGAAGTTAGAATACACGAGTCCATACCGTTTGTCAACACATTTCTTGCAAAATTTTATTTTTTTTGTTATACTGCTCCCATCACTCCTCAGGAGGCCTCTCTATGAAACAGGTCGCTCTGGTCACCGGTTCTTCCCGCGGTATTGGCCGCGCCATCGCCGCCGCGCTGGCACGGGAAGGCTGGGCCGTATGCATCAACTATATCGAACAAAAGGACGCGGCGGAGCAGCTGGTTCGGCAACTGCAAAGCGAAGGACACACAGCAATGGCCGTTCAGGCCGACGTTGCCGACCGCGAAGCCGTGAATGCCATGGTTCGCGCCGCAGAGGCAACCCTCGGTCCCATCGAACTGCTGGTCAACAACGCAGGCGTGGCGGGTCAGGGTCTGTTTCAGGACGAGACCGACGAACAATGGGATCGCTGCATGGGCGTCAATCTGCGCGGCGCCCACAATGCCATTCAGGCCGCCCTGCCCCACATGCTCCACGAAAAGCGGGGCTGCATCGTGAACATTTCCTCCATGTGGGGTCTGCGGGGCGCCAGCTGTGAGGTCACCTACTCCTGTACCAAGGCGGCGCTCATCGCCCTGACCCGTTCCCTTGCGCTGGAGCTTGCCCCTTCTCACATCCGCGTAAACTGCGTAGCGCCCGGCGTCATTCATACCGACATGGTGAAAGGGCTGGGACAGAACACTCTGGACGCACTCACGGAGCAAACGCCGCTGGGCCGTCTGGGCACGCCCGAGGACATCGCCCATGCCGTGGCGTTTTTTGCCTCGGAGAAGGCCTCCTTCATCACCGGTCAGGTGCTGACGGTGGACGGCGGCTTTATTGTGTGATTTGACACCGCTCCCTAGGATTGCGACGAGGGGCTGCACCACATAGTATTCTTATTGCTCCGATGGGACACCAAAAAGCGAACCGGGATATGCGTTTGATAGTGACAAAAGATCCCTCCGATCAGCGTTTCCGATTGGTCTCCTGCGAATAAACCCTTGAATATAACGCCAGCAGAAATTGCATCGGCACAACCCACTATGCTGTTGGCGGAAATATAATTTCTTGATTTGCGAGGTATTCGATGTGAAGAAATGTCTAATTGTTGTCTTGAGTCTGCTTCTCCTTTTGACAGCTTGCGGCAAGAAGCAAACCGCACCCACGTGGCAGGAGCAGTATGATCTGGGTGTGCGTTACCTGTCCGAGGGCAAGTACGAGGAGGCCATTATCGCCTTCGAGGCCGCTATTGAGATCGACCCCAAGCGGAAAGAGGCGTACACCAGTCTGGCAGAAGTCTATACCGCACAGGGCGACACCGCCAAGGCGGAAGAAGTCCTCGTCCAGATGCGAAAAACTTTGGAGATCACCGAGGAGCGCATCGACAATGAAGACGGCAGCTATTCCATTGCGGAATACAATGCTGAAGGCAAGAAGGCAAAGACAACCTATTATAACGCCGACGGCTCGGTGGAAGATTACTACATTTGTGAATACGCTGCCAATGGCAATCGAGTGAAGCTTACCTGGTACAACGCCGACGGCTCGGTGCGGTCTGTGACTGAATACGACGCCAATGGTAATATGGTGAAGTCTACCTATTATAGTGCCGATGGTTCAAAGCATGTTAGCGAATACGACGCCAATGACAATAAGGTGAAAGAGACCATGTACAACGCCGACGGCTCGGTGGATTATTACTGGACTTCTGAATACGACGCCAATGGCAATAAGGTAAAGGAGACCCAGTACAACGCCGACGGCTCGGTGGATCACTATGAGACCTATGAATATGCAGGAAATCAGGTGGAGGTTTCTTTTGTATGGAGGGAGGAGACAGTTTCCTGGTCTACGAATTATACGATGGCCTCGCCCGATCATAAAGCAAAAATTTGGGGATGGGGTCGTAGCGGAGATAGCGTGCGGTATATTAAAATTCGTGAAACGGATTCGTCGGGGAACGAAATTGCAGTGACGAAATTTGACAACAACGGAAACATAATTGAGGAATAGTGAAGCAGAGCAGTTACAACCCCGACGGCTCGGTGCGTTCTGTTACCGAGTACTGATGTTCTGCTGCCGGAAAGGAAAATACAAATTCTCCTTGGCAGAAACCAAATTACATAATGTACTGCGGCAAAAAACCGAGCGGGCAAATGCCCGCTCGGTTTTTTTACTTTCCGACTACCGGCAGCGTATGCAGGATCACTCTGCCAAAGCACACCAGCGACCGGCTGCTGCCCGGCAGCAGTACCACGTCCGCGTCGGCTCTGGCGCGGTTGAGTGAAAGCAGATACACGATCCCCGCCGGGTCTTTGTAATACTGCTTGCAAACCATCTCCCCGTCCACGCAGAAGATGCCCACGTCACCTGCCCGCAGAGGATCGTGATTCACATAGACTACCGATTCGTCGGCGATATACGGCGCCATGGAATCGCCCTGAATGCGAACGGCCAGTTCCGCCGTCTGCGGCACCTCGTCTGTAACGGTGATATAATCGAAATCCTCTCCGAACACCGGCGAGGCATAGCCCGCCGCCGCAGGGCTGCAATACAGCGGGATCACTCGCAGCTCCTGCTCGACTCTGCCGCTTTCCAGATCATCACGGTAGGCGCACATTGCCTCCACCACCGCACGCACGCTCTCCCGCCCCATAGGGGAAAGCCCGCGATACCGTTCCAGCAGCTGCCGCTCACTTCGGGTCAGCACCTTGTCGCCGCCGCGAAAACTGTCCTGAAACAGGGTGTTGGGGTCTGTTTCCAGGCAGTCAAACAGTTTGAGTATCACATCTTTCTGCGGAAAGCTGAGTTCGTTTTCATAGTTACTGACGGCGGACGCGGAAATTCCCAGCCGCTCCGCCAGCTCGCCGCGGGAAAGGTCCAATTCCTCCCGCCGCCTTTTAATCCGTTCTCCAAAACTCATAGAATCTCCTCCCGCGAGCCGTTTCGACCTTCTTCGACACCATCATACTGTAAATTCTTGTGCCTGTCAATCTATTTTTACAAGAATCTTGTTAATTTACACTTGACATGGCAGGAATCTTGTGTTACTTTCTTTCCATGGACAAGATACTTGTGAATTCGTCAGGCGGGTGCTGTTTTCTGCCCAAACGCAAAACATACCACGCCGCGGCAAACGCGGACATGGTATGCTGCATGCTTGTATAAAACAGGCCGTGGAACGCGCTTATTGCAGCGCGTATTCCAGAAAGGCCGCGGCATTGGCCGGACGGGGCACGTTGATCGCCAGACCGATGACAAGATCCTCGCAATAGAAACCGTAGGCCTCACGCAGAGCGCTGTCCGCCGGAACGGAAATGCCAAAGGGAACGGGGTTTTTCATCGTTTCCGGTTCTGTCGGCTCCGGCAGGGCATACACGGCGTCGATATCCGTGTTCTGGGCGATCTCCTCATACAGGGTCCGATCCATATACAGCAAATACGGTTCCCACGCAGCCATCTGTTCCGGGGTCGCCACCTGCGAAAGATCGCTGAAATATCCGCCGTAGGCGTATGTCATCATTGTGGTCATATCGCCGCCGAAGACATCCAGCTCGGCGCCGGCAAGACGGGCGGTAAAGATCTGGCCGTCGGTGTAGCTGGCTTCCGGCTCGCCGACCACGGAGTCGCTGTTGGCTTCCATATGGAATGCAAATTCGTTCAGGTCGATCCCCGCGAATTCCGCAAAGGCTTTCTCGTAGTCCTGTGCGACCACCTCGTTCTGTACCGCGTGCATAAAGAAGCCCTGCAGCGCCATTTCTTTTGCCGTGAGGTGCCTATAGGTCAGCACGCCGATACCCACCAGGATCACTGCGGCCGCCGCGAAATAACCCCAATAATAGGTTTTCAAGTGATGCAGCTTCTCCCGCATTGGGCGGTCTTTCAGCTTTTCCCATTCCCGGCGCGCGCTTTCTTTTGCGGTCATAACAAAATTCTCCTTTTTCTCGGTCACTGTAACACATCTTAAATTCTCCCGCCGTCAATGTCAAATGAACAAATTGTGAAAAAAACCGTCACACCTGACGGTGTAACGGTTTTCTTGGTGGAGGAGGGTGGATTCGAACCACCGAAGTCGTAGACAACAGATTTACAGTCTGCCCCATTTGGCCGCTCTGGAACTCCTCCATATGAAATTGGAGCTGGTGGACGGATTCGAACCCCCGACCTGCTGATTACAAATCAGCTGCTCTACCAGCTGAGCTACACCAGCAAGCTCTGCCCAACAGCAAGGTACATACTAACAGATACTTTCCTGTTTGTCAACAGATTTTTTCATTCTTATTCTTTAAGGAGGACACAACCCTTGCACAGCTTCATTTCTATCCACCCCGCTTCGTTCAGGAAAGGAGACCCCACACATGACCCTGCTTGAAATGTCTGTCCAATACGCGGCCAGCGCCGCCGCCCTCCGGCTGCGGATCGCCGAACTGCGCGCCGCAGAGCGCGCCGCCCCGGACGCTATGACCGCCCGCCAATACAAGGCACGCATCAACGCACTTTTTCCTCTGCTGCAGGAGGCACGGGAACTGGCCGCGCTGACCGCCCATTACTACGACAGGGGGAATCGCCGTCATGAACAGGACGTGTCTTGACTCTCCTCTGGTGCAGCAGGCGGAACTGAAACGATGGCTGCAGGAGGACGCGGGAGACAACAGCCAACAGCTGCACCGCCTGCGCCGGAAGCTGCAGCAGGCCAGAGATGCCGAACTGACCGACCGGCAGCGCCAGATCCTCTTCATGCGTTACGAGCAGCAGCTCACCCCTGCGCAGATCGCCCGGGAGCTGGGTGTCCACCGCTCCACGGTCTCGCGCACCCTGCAGCGGGCGCAGAACCGGCTGTACCACTATCTGCAGTACACCCTCTGATTTTTTTCTTGTGGTTTTCCGGTTTCACTCGTATAATCAAGGTATCCGGGCATCCTAATCCATACCGCACAAAGGAGGATTTCCATGCTGTATAATACACTGCATCACCGGTGGCTGCGTCTGGTGGTCGCTTTGGTAGGAGAGCTGATTATTGCCGTTTCCCTGAACGTTTTCGTCGTTCCGCTGAATATGTACTCCGGCGGCATCATGGGTGTGTGCCAGCTGATCCGTACCCTGCTGATGGACTCCCTGGGCATCAGCTTCGGCACCCATGACATCGCAGGTATTCTTTATTTTCTGGTAAACATCCCCATCCTGCTGTACGCCTATAAGCAGTTGGGCAAAGAACTGGTGGCGAAAACGCTGGTCTGCACGGTGGCCTATTCCTTCTTCTACAGCCTCATTCCCACTCCCGCGCAGCCCATCGTCAGCGATTATC
Source organism: Oscillospiraceae bacterium (assembly GCA_015068025.1). GTDB lineage: Bacteria > Bacillota > Clostridia > Oscillospirales > Oscillospiraceae > Oscillibacter. The sequence continues at coordinate 33,299 of SVLH01000015.1, forward strand.
TGACCGGCTGCCTGCTGGGCGGCATCCTGACCGGCGTGGGCGGCGGACTGGTTCTGACCTGCGGCTGCAGCAGCGGCGGTCTGGACATCATCGGTCTGTGCCTGAGCAAGCAGGGCAAGGGCATCACCGTAGGCCGCTTCTCCCTGTTTTTCAACATCTTCCTGTACGCCGCCTGCCTGCTCCTCTTTGTGCCGGAAGTGGCCATCTATTCCGTGATCTACAACTTCTTCGCCTCCATCGTCATGGATCGGATGCACAAGCAGAACATCAATGTTCAGGCGCTGATCTTCACCCGGGAGGACGAAGGCAAGCTGGGTCGCTTCATTATCGAAAAGCTGGATCGCAGCGTCACCTACTGGACCGGCACCGGCGCATACAGCGGCAAAGATGTCCATGTGCTGTGCGTATGCCTTTCCAAGTACGAGATCGAGGAACTGCTCCACACCGTTCACACCATCGATCCCAATGCGTTCCTGACCGTGCAGGAAGGCACCCGCATCTACGGCAACTTTGTCCGCAAGCTGGATTGACCACATGCAACAGTCACCCCCCGCCTGCCGATGGCAGGCGGGGGGGTTTCGCGGGTGGAGGCAGCGAGTTCTGCGAACACGATACTCTCGTTGTAAAAAGAAACCCCATCCGAATGGATGGGGTTTCTTTTTGAAGCGGGCTACGAGGCTCGAACTCGCTTCCCGGCATCCCGCGAACCGCCTGCGGCAATTCGCAGGAACCCTGCACGCACCTCGAATTTGAAATGCACTTCGTGCATGGGTGGAGGCAGCGAGTTCTGCGAACACGATACTTTCATTGTAAAAAGAAACCCCATCCGAATGGATGGGGTTTCTTTTTGGAGCGGGCTACGAGGCTCGAACTCGCTTCCCGGCATCCCGCGAACCGCCTGCGGCAATTCGCAGGAACCCTGCACGCACCTCGAATTTGAAATGCACTTCGTGCATGGGTGGAGGCAGCGAGTTCTGCGAACACGATACTCTCGTTGTAAAAAGAAACCCCATCCGAATGGATGGGGTTTCTTTTTGGAGCGGGCTACGAGGCTCGAACTCGCTACCTCCACCTTGGCAAGGTGGCGCTCTACCAGATGAGCTAAGCCCGCGAGAACAAGGGCTATTCTAACAGGAGTTTTTTTCTTTGTCAAGCCCCTTGTTCCAAAAATTTTTCTGTTTTATTGCCCTTCCGGGAGCAGCGGATTTTCCGGCGCTTCTTCCGTCAGGCCGCCCATCTCCTCCGCCAGCCACGCCTCTACCTGTTCCTCCGTGGGTTGCAGAATAAATTCCAGCAGACCCACGGGGCCGTCGGCGGGATAATAATCGATCAGCCAGGGGCTGTCCTCGTCCGTCAATCCCGCTTCTTCCCGCAGTTGCGCCACAGCAGACTCCACGCGCGCCCGGCCTTCCTGTCCCCAGTAGCCCACGCGGATCGCCAGTTCCGGTTTCTCCTCGTCGATGGCGGCACGGAGCAGACTGTACACCGCCTCCGGACTGGTGGCATTGGCCACGGCCTGGATCTGCTCCGCCGTGCGGCGGTAGCTGATCTGCACCTGAATTTCGTAATATGCCCGCTGCGTATGGGTCATGGTGGCGGTGATGAACTCCACCGCGTAAGCACCCATGGCCGTGTCCTGCCGAACTTCCACAATGGCCTGATCCAGCACATCGGAGACCATCAGATCGTCCTCAAAATTATAGAGGCGGATGGCAGCCTTTTCCGTGTGCTGGCCGATCAGAAGCAGCAGATCGTTCACGATGTCCTGCCGGGTCTCCGCACGCAGCGTGCCGGCGGCTCCGCTTTCCCAGAATTTGCTGCTGTGGGGCTCGGCTACGCTGTATTCCCGTTCCAGCAGCGAGGCGCATCCCGTCAGGGACAGCACCGCCAGTACCAGCGCCAGCAATCGGATCTTCAAGGATACACCTCCTCCCTTTCCACAGGCAATTACATGCCCAAATCCTCGTCTACCAGAACGATTTCCGTTTCCATGCCCATCATGGGTCCCCACAGAACCACCAATCCCCGGCAGATGCGGTCGGGGCTCTTGCAGTCATAGCAGCGGTCGCCGTTGACGGCGCAGGGCGTCTTTCTGCCCAGGCGCTGGGCATTCTTGGGCGCAGCAATGTTGCGGGCGCGCCAAAGCGCTTCCTCATAAGTAGGGGCCAGCTTGTTGCGGCCGATGACGATATACACCTTTTCGTGGCCGTACAGCGTGGAAGCCACGCGGTTGCCTGCGCCATCAATGTTGATGATGTCGCCGTTTTCTGCCAAACCGTTGGCGGAGGTCAGGTAGACCTGCGCATCCTTGGCCTGTGCGCGGGCGGCGGGACCGTCCACCCAGTGCCAATGGATTTCGTTATGGCTGCTCAAAGGCTCGTACAGGCCCATATCTTTCAGGGTCATGGAGCCGCCGAAGCCCACGGTCATGCCGTCAATCTCGCCGTTGAGATAGGCGGCAGCCTCCGCACCGGTGGCAAAGACTTTCACTGTGTAACCCCGCGCCTCCAGATTTTTCTTTACCGTCTCAAATGCCATAAATCGCTCTCCTTTCAATCAAGCAGACCGCCGATCTGCTGTTCCTCGGAATCTTCCTGCCGCAGCAGCGCGCCGGCGGCGGGGATGTTGCGGGCGCGGTAGCGGCTGTGGTTAGTGATGGAGGTCTCCTCCACCGGCTTTGCACTCTCCATCTGATACTTGGGCTTCATGTTCATCACCGCCACGCCCTGGGTGGCTCGGGTGGTCTTGGGGGCAAGCAGCGCCGTATGGAAGATCAGGCAGCGCGGCTCTGTGGAGTAGACCGCCAGTTCCCGCTCCTGATCGATGCGGCAGATGCAGCACAGGGGCGCTTTGTCGGAATATGCGCCGGTGAGTTTGCGGCGGTTGGATGTGGTTTTGTAGGCGGCGATCTCCACACGGGCCGCCTTGCCGTTGGCAAAGAAGAACAGCAGCGAGCCGGAATAGTCGCCCGGCAGCACGGCGTACACCACAGTTTCTCCGGCATCCATGCCCAGTTTGGCGGGCAGGTAGTCGCCCAGGACGCTGGCCTTGGTGTCGTCAAACTCGCCCAAACGGGTCTTGTACACCTGACATTTGTCGGTGAAGAACATGATCTCGGCATTGGAGGTGGTCTCGAAAGTCTGGCGCAGACCGTCGCCTTCCTTGAACTTCTGCTCGCCGCCCATGCGCAGGGACAGGGGCGTGATCTTTTTGAAGTAGCCCTCTCTGGAAAGGAAGACGTGGACGCCATACTCCTCCACCGCTTCTTCCTCTTTGTATTCCTCGATCTCGTGGCCGTAGACGATGGAGGTGTGGCGGGGCTCGCCGTACTTCTTTGCCGCCTCGTTCAGCTCGTCCACGATGATCTTCTTCACCCGCTTGGGGTTATTCAGGGTATCCTCCAGATCCTCGATCTCGTCCCGCAGGGCGTCGGTCTCCTGCGTCCGCTTGAGGATGTATTCCTTGTTGATGTTGCGCAGCTTGATCTCCGCCACATACTCCGCCTGCACCTGATCGATGCCGAAACCGATCATCAGGTTGGGGATGACGTCGGCCTCCTCCTCGGTCTCGCGGATGATCTTAATGGCCTTGTCGATGTCCAGCAGAATGCGCTTGAGACCCTTGAGCAGGTGCAGCTTGTCCTTCTTCTTTTTCAGGACGAAGTAGATGCGGCGGCGAACGGACTCGGTACGCCACGCGCACCACTCCTCCAGAATCTGCCGCACACCCAGCACCTGCGGGCTGCCGGCAATGAGGACGTTGAAGTTGCAGGCAAAGGAGTCCTCCAGCGGCGTGGACTTGTAGAGCTTCGCCATCAGCTTATCGGGGTCGGTGCCCCGCTTGAGGTCGATGGTCAGCTTCAAACCGGAGAGGTCGGTTTCATCGCGCATATCGGCGATTTCCTTGGCCTTGCCCAGTTTGATCAGTTCCGCTACCTTGTCCAGAATGGCCTCCACGGTGGTGGAATAGGGGATCTCATAGATCTCAATGAGATTTTCCGCCTTCACGTAGCGGTATTTCGCCCGCACCTTCACGCTGCCCCGGCCGGTATTGTAGATCTCCTGCAGGGCAGCAGGGTCACAGATCAGCTCACCGCCGGTAGGAAAGTCGGGCGCCAGCAGGGTCTCCGACAGGTCGCAGTCCGGGTTTTTCAGGTAGGCCACCGTGGTGTCGCAGACTTCCTTCAGGTTAAAGCCGCAGAACTGGGAGGCCATACCGACCGCGATGCCGCTGTTGGCGGAAACGAGGATATTGGGGAAGGTGGTGGGGAGCAGCGAAGGCTCCTTCATGGTGTTGTCGTAGTTGTCCACGAAGTCCACGGTGTCGCTGTCGATGTCCCGGAACAACTCGCCGCAGATGGCGGTGAGTTTGGCCTCGGTATAACGGGGCGCCGCCCAGGCCATGTCGCGGGAATAGTGCTTGCCGAAGTTGCCCTTGGAGTCCACGAAGGGCGTCAGCAGCGCGCCGTAGCCCTTGGAAAGACGCACCATGGTATCGTAGATGGCGGCGTCGCCGTGGGGATTGAGACGCATGGTCTGGCCAACGATGTTGGCAGACTTCGTCCGCGCGCCGGTCATCAGTCCCATCTTGTACATGGTGTAGAGCAATTTCCGGTGAGACGGCTTGAAGCCGTCGATCTCCGGAATGGCACGGGAGACGATGACCGACATGGCGTAGGGCATATAGTTGGTCTCCAGCGTGTCGGTGATGGGCTGCTCCACCACCGCGGCCCGCAGACCCATCACGTTGGGGTTATTCACTTTCGGCCGGTTTTCCTCCGGCTGTTTCTTTTTAGCCATGCTGTTCCTTTCCGCAGAAAGATCTTACTCGTAGCGTTCGATCTTCACTTCGTCCACATACTGCTGTTTCAGGGCGTTGATCTCGCCCATATGGGGCTGGCCCATGTGCGTTTCCAGAGCCGCGGCGTCGCGCCAGCGCTCCAGCAGCACCACGGTATCCGGCTTCTCCAGGGACAGATGGTAGTCATACTGCATGCAGCCGTCCTCGGCGTGGACCTTGGCCTGTGCGCCGCAGTCCTTCACGGCCTTGACAAAGGTCTGTGCCATGCCGGGCTTGCAGGTGTAATAGACATGTAAAATCAGGTTTTCCATATCGTTTCTCCTATCCAAACTGTTTTAAAATCAAGAAATGTCCGCCGTTTTCAAATATTTTCAGCCGTCAAGCCGCATCTGCTTCATGCGGCATTGGGTCACCGGCTTCTTTGTTTCGGGATCAGTATAGAAAAATCCACTCATCTGCACCATGCGGCGCCCCAGATGGTCCGGCTTACAGGCAAGCCAAAACCGCCCAGTGTCATCAAAGCGCCGCAGGCAGTCTGCCTGCATATCAATGGCTCTCCACTGGTTACTGCCGGTGATTGCCCAGGAGGACAGCGTCAGCAGCACCTCCATCAGCGCCATTTGTGCCGCTGCCGTCACTATGCCGGAGCTGATCCGCATCCAGGGCATCGGCTCCATGCAAAAAACAACGGTGTTGGTCTCCTCGTCCACCGATTCCACTTCAGCATTCAAGGCCTCAAACAGGCGCTCGGTTTCCTTCGAGTGCTGCAGCTCCCACTGGATGCGCTGCAGCAGCGTCTTCCGGTTCTCCATTTCTCCAGCCTCCTCTTGTCAGGAAATATCTGCCATTTCGAGGTATTTGTAGCCGTTTTCTGCAATATGGTCTTTTCTGCCCTGCAGATTGTCGCCCAGCAGGAGGTCAAAGATCTCGGCAGTGCGCTCCACATCCTCCGGCATCACCCGGATGAGGCGGCGGGTCTCGGGGTTCATGGTGGTCAGCCACATCATGTCGGGATCATTCTCGCCAAGGCCCTTGGATCGGTCGACTTTGATCTTCCTGCCGCTACCCTCCAGCTCTTTGAGGATGTCGTTTTTCTCCTTGTCGGAGTAGGCAAACCATGTCTTCTCCCCGCAGTTGATCTCGAACAGCGGTGTTTCCGCAATGTAGACGTAGCCCTCGCGGATGAGGGTGGGCGTCAGACGGTAGAGCATGGTCAGGATCAGGGTGCGGATCTGGAAGCCGTCCACGTCACCGTCGGTACAGATGACCACCTTGCTCCAGCGCAGGTTTTCGATGTCGAAGGCCGTCATGTTCTTGACGTGCTTGTTCTGCACCTCCACGCCGCAGCCCAGCACGCGGATCAGATCCATGATGATGTCGCTCTTGAAGATGCGGGCGTAGTCCGCTTTCAGACAGTTGAGGATCTTGCCGCGCACGGGCATGATACCCTGATACTCCGCATCGCGGCTCAGCTTGACGCTGCCCAATGCAGAGTCACCCTCCACGATGTAGATCTCGCGTTTACTGACATCCTTGGAGCGGCAGTCCACAAATTTCTGCACCCGGTCGGCAATGCTGATGTTGTCCGTCAGCTTCTTCTTGATGTTCAGGCGCTGCTTCTCCGCGCTTTCCCGGGAGCGCTTGTTCACCAGCACCTGCTCGGCGATCTTTTCCGCATCGAAGTGATTTTCGATGAAGTAGATCTCCAGGTTCGTGCGGAGGAACTCCGTCATGGCCTCCTGCACGAATTTGTTGGTAATGGCCTTCTTCGTCTGGTTTTCGTAGCTGGTCTGGGTGGAGAAGTTGTTGGAGACCAGTACGATGCAGTCTTCAATGTCCGTCCATGTGATGCGGCTCTCGTTCTTCTGGTACTTGTTCTGGTCCTTGAGATACTTGTCCACCGCAGACACAAAGGCGGAACGGGTGGCCTTTTCGGGGCTGCCGCCGTGTTCCAGCCAGCTGGAGTTGTGGTAGTGCTCGATGGCCTGTACCCTGTTGGAGAAACACACGGCGCAGCTGAGCTTTACCTTGTACTCGTCCTTGTCCGCGCGGTCGCGTCCGCGCTTTTCCGTCTGCCAGAACACCGGTGTGGTCAGGCTGCCCTCTCCGGCCAGTTCCGTCACATAGTCGCTGATGCCGTTTTCGTAGAGGAATTCCGTTTCCTCAAACTTGTTGGGCGCCACCTCATCGCGGAAGCGGAAGGTAATGCCCGCATTCACCACCGCCTGCCGCTTCATCACGTCCTTGAAGTATTCGGCGGGGATGGCAATATCAGTAAACACGTCCAGATCCGGCAGCCAGCGGGTGCGGGTGCCCGTCTTCTTCTTGGAAAACTCCGTCTTTTCCAGTCCGCCCACGATCTCGCCCCGCTCAAAGTGCAGGCGGTATTCATAGCCGTCACGCCAGACGGTGACATCCATATACCGGGAGGCATACTGGGTGGCGCAGGCGCCAAGGCCGTTCAGACCCAGCGAATATTCGTAGTTGTCGCCCGAGGTGTTGTTGTACTTGCCGCCGGCGTACAGCTCGCAGTAGACCAGTTCCCAGTTGTAGCGCTGCTCCTTCTCGTTCCAGTCCACAGGGCAGCCGCGGCCGGCGTCCTCCACTTCGATGGAATGATCGGCGTAGCGGGTGACGGTGATGCTTCTGCCGTGTCCTTCTCTCGCCTCGTCGATGGAGTTGGAGAGGATCTCGAATACTGCGTGTTCGCAGCCGTCCAGTCCGTCAGAGCCGAAAATCACGCCCGGGCGTTTCCGGACGCGGTCTGCGCCTTTCAGGGACGAAATACTTTCGTTGCCGTAATCTTGCTTTTTCGCAGCCATAGTTCCTCCAAGCAGGCAGAATGTGCCAAAAAATCAATATATAGTATTGTATCACGGTTTTACCACAGGTTCAAGTATTCCTCTTGGAACCCTCAAATTTATGAGATTCTTCACTTTTCGATTGAAAATGTTGTTACGCAACGTTTTCCATAATCTTTCTGCCACCTTCATAAACCGTTCATATTTCAGGATTTTTCACATTTTCCACAGAGTTTTCCACACCGTTATGTCAACTTTGTAACTCCTCAAAAAATAACTGTTTTTCTTCCAGTAAATCTCTTGACCTTCCCCCAAGGGTAACGTGTATACTTCTTTACAGAAGCCCCCCACACCGCTTAAGGAGGAACACACATGGAATCCACAAATCCGAAGCAGGAAACCAAACGGATCCTGCTCTTTCTGGGCATCACCTTTTCTCTCACCTGGGTCTACTGTCTTACCGTGGTCTATCCGCTGCTGCGGGGCGACACACTGGCAGGCCTGCCTCCCATCGCCGCACAGCTGGCCGTGGCCGCAGCGATGTTCTTCCCCTCCATCGGCGTTCTGCTGACCCGTCTGCTCACAAGAGAGGGCTTTCAGAACGCATGGCTCCATCCCCATTTCAAAGAAAATCTCAAAGTCTATCTGGCGGCATGGTTTGGCCCCGGCATCCTCACGCTGCTGGGAACGGGGCTTTATTTCCTGCTCTTTCCGCACCAGTTTGACCCTTCACTGGGCTATTTCAAGGCCACGCTGGAATCCGCCGGCGGCGATCTCAGCACGCTCCCCGTCTCTCTGCCCGTCCTGATGCTGATTCAGTTTGTGCAGGCGCTGTTCCTCGCCCCTGCTATGAATTTTTTCAACTGCTTCGGTGAGGAGTGGGGCTGGCGAGGCTATCTGCTGCCAAAAATGGCCAAGAAGCTGTCCGCCATTCCCACACTGCTGGTCACCGGCGTTATTTGGGGTCTGTGGCACGCACCTTTGACTATTGTGGGTCACAATTACGGCACGGGCTACCCCGGCTTTCCCTTCGCCGGCATCGCCGCCATGTGCGGCTTCTGCATCGTGCTGGGCATCTTCCTCTCCTGGCTGACGCTGAAAGCACAGAGCTGCATCCCTGCCGTTCTGGCTCACGGTGCCATCAACGGCATCGCTGCCATCGGCATTTACCTGACCGCCGACGGAGGCGATCCCTTTATCGGCCCCGCCCCCACCGGCACCATCGGCATCCTGCCGTTTCTGGCCGTTGCCTTGGCCCTCTGCCTGTCTTATTTTCGGAAACGCTCTGCCGCATAAGGCTTTACTTCTCCGGATTCCGCACTATAATGAAGTCAGGAAAGGGGTGGTGTGTATATGAGATTCAAGGAACAAGACAAACGGAAAGCCGTCACCTTCAGCTACGACGACGGCGTGACACAGGACATCCGCTTGATCGAACTGTTCAACAAGTACGGTCTGAAGGCCACCTTCAACCTCAATTCGGAACTGTTGGGAAAGAAGGGCATCCTGCAGCGGGACGGAGGCCGCTTTTCCCAGTACAAGATCCACCCGGACGATGTAAAGTTCGTCTACGAGGGGCATGAAGTCGCCGTGCATACCCTGACCCATCCCAACCTGACCACCCTTGAAGACGCCGAGGTCATCCGTCAGACCGAGCAGGACCGACAGAACCTCTCTGCGCTGGTGGAGTACGAAGTGGTGGGCATGGCCTATCCCTGCGGCGGCGTGAACAACGACGAGCGGGTGGCAAGCCTCATTCGGGAGCATACCGGCATCCGCTACTGCCGCACCATCACCAACACAGACAGCTTTGACCCGCAGGCGGATCTGTACCGCTTCAACCCCAATGTGTTCCATGTCCGGCAGTTTGACCGGCTGATGGAACTGGGCCGCCGCTTTGTGGAACTGGAAGCCGACAAGCCGCAGATCTTCTATATCTGGGGACATTCCTACGAAATGGACTTCAACCCTGACAACTGGGCAAAGATGGAAGAATTCTGCCGCCTTGTCAGCGGAAAAGACGATATTTTCTACGGCACCAACGCGGAGGTGCTTCTGTAAAGCAAGAGCGACGGCGAAAGCCGTCGCTCTTGTTTTTTACTTTGTCAGCATCAATACCACACCGTAGATCACGCTGGCCAGCGTGCCGAACACGATGACAGGCCCGGCCACGGTGAACATTTTTGCCGCCATACCGGTGACAAAGCCCTCGGCCGCTGTCAATATAGGACACATTTTTTCACAAATTTCTTGCATATTTCATTGCCTTATGATATGATGCTTTCGCTAAACAAATTACATAAAGCAAAGAAGGTTTTTTCTTTTTTTGCAGGGTATTTGTACCCATTTATACGCACACAATACCTTTAAGGATTGGGCAAAATCGCAAATTCCGACAAGTTATTGTGTTAGGATTATCCTTCTTTACTTGTAATTTGTTTGGCGACAATCGGAGTTTGCGCTTTTCAATGCGTCAACTTCGGTTGGCGCATTTTTTATTTATGTGGGAAGGAGGAGAAAAGATGGGTGTTGCTTCGTTAGTTTTGGGCATTATCAGCACGATTATCGCTATAATTTTCCCCGCAATTGGTTGGATTGGTATCATCCTCGGTATGATTGGCATTATTCTTGGCGCAATTGCAAAAAAGAATGGGCAAAAAGGCGCCGCTACCGCAGGTCTGGTTCTGTCGATCATCGGTACAGCTCTTGCTTTAATCCTGTACTTAGCTTGTGCTGCTTGTGTTGCTGGCCTCGCTGGTGTTGCTAACAGTCTTTAACAGGCGAGAAAGCGGTCTTGTAAAAGATCGCTTTCTTTTCACCCTTATAGCTTATGTATCCTTATTTAGAAATCTTTAATAGACACATTCCGTTATACGGAATATGCTTACTTTTGGGAATCGTCTTTGTATTTTTACTTTGTGCCAAGAGTGCTAAAAAACATGGATGTAATTACTACGATATGTTAATTATCGGCGGCTTCTCCCTTTTATTTGCATTGCCTTTTGGTAGTTTGCTATATACTATAGTTACATACAATTTAAAAGAAATATTTTCTTTTATTTTAAAAGGAAACTTTCGTGTTTTCGGCGGTTTGGTTTTTTATGGTGCACTCATCGGTGGCATTATCGGAGGTATACTTGGAATTCGTGTTGCAAAATTAGATTTGCGCACCTCCGAAAAAATAATTATTCCTTATATACCTATCGGTCACGCTGTTGGCAGAATTGGATGCTTATTGGCGGGTTGTTGCTATGGTATGGAATACACCGGTCCATTTGCCGTATATTACCAAAATTCACTTGCCGGAGCATTACCTCAACAAGGATATTTCCCTATTCAAATTTTAGAATCACTATTGAATATCTGTATTTGTTTGATTCTGTTAAAAGTCAAAAAAAAGACAACACAAAATTTCGAGCTATTATCAGTATATTTTATACTTTACGGTCTTGTTAGATTTTTTCTTGAATTTTTGCGAGGAGATGTTGGTAGGGGAATTTATTATAACATTTCCACATCGCAGTGGATTTCTCTTGCGTTGTTCGCTCTCGGTGGTTCATATATAATCTATTTAAAGGCAAGGAAGAAAACCGAAACAGAATCTTGCAACTTAACTTAACATTTTGCAAGAGCGGGTCTGTTGCAACATGCAATTCTTGCGAAAATCGCCCTCTCCAAACGTTAGAAGTAGCGGGAGAAATCACGAAAACTCGTGGTTTCTCCCGCTAAAATATTAGGTCAAGTTTCTAAAAAGTTTATTTTACAACAGTCCAATTATCCAATAAATCAAGCCATAGATCACGCTTGCCAGCGTGCCGAACACGATCACCGGCCCGGCCACGGTGAACATTTTTGCCGCCATGCCGGTGACAAAGCCCTCTGCTGCTGTCAATATAGGACACAGTAGTTTGCCAATAAAACTTTGCAAAAGTTCTTGACAAGTTTTCTTGGCAGTGTTATAATACAATCGTGCACAGAAAACTTGGCAAAGGAGGTATACTATGAATAGAGATGAAATTCTATCTAAAATTCACAACCAAAAAAATAGAACAGATGAATATGAAATGCACATTCGCTTAAAAGCTGGAAAAATAAGTAAAGCAGTTGGAGTTTCTATCGCTTTTCTTTTGGTCTTAATTGATGCTATTTGGTTAGATATTGCTGCAATTGGTTGGACAGCGTTAACTATAGCATTTGGAATGAATGCAATTGAAGATTGGATTGTAGTAATTGGTGCAAAAGCAAAAACAGAATGGTTTTCTACTGTATTTGATACTGCGATGCTAATTGCATCTATTATTATGCTAGTTAAAGTAGTGGTGTAAATATGAAAGATACCTTGATACTAAAAAACAATATTAAGGAAAACCGTATACGGTTAGGGTTGTCTCAATCTCAACTTGCTGAACTTGTTGGTGTTTCTCGAAATACTATCAGTTCGATTGAAACGGGTCAATTCTGCCCCACCGCAAAACTGGCTTTGATCCTGTGCATAGCATTAGATAAAAAATTCGAAGAACTGTTTTACTTTTAATAGAAAAGGCTTGACCAACTCGGTCAAGCCTTTTCTAAAATAAAGTCGTTATCCAATAAATCAAGCCATAGATCACGCTTGCCAGCGTGCCGAACACGATCACCGGCCCGGCCACGGTGAACATTTTCGCCGCCATACCGGTGACAAAGCCCTCTGGTTGTGTCAAGATAGACATACAAAATTCTTCAAAATTATTTGGGCGGCCCACTTTTCAGTGGGCCGCTCCTGCCACGGGATGCCGTTTGGACTAAATCAGCATACTCACCCGAAAGGCCCAATGGAAGTTCAGAAAAAGTGCAGATTCACACGACATTACTATGGCTCATCCGGAAAAGTCAGCTTGACTCC
>SVLH01000036.1 GCA_015068025.1 Oscillospiraceae bacterium
ATAGTGCCAAGCTGATCGACAAGAGCGTTCAGTACGAAGCCGCAGAGGCCATGGCACTCGTTTGCAAGACCGCTTCCGCTAAGTTCGACGAGACCGTTGAGCTGCATGTGAAGCTGGGCGTTGACTCCCGTCACGCCGATCAGCAGGTCCGTGGCGCCATCGTGCTGCCCCACGGCACCGGCAAGACCGTCCGCGTCCTGGTGTTCGCCAAGGGCGACAAGGCTGAAGCTGCTCGCGAGGCCGGCGCTGACTATGTTGGCGATATGGACATGGTCGAGAAGATCCAGAAGGAAAACTGGTTCGACTTCGACGTGGTCGTGGCAAGCCCCGACATGATGGGCGTTGTCGGCCGCCTCGGTAAGGTCCTGGGCCCCAAGGGTCTGATGCCCTCTCCCAAGGCCGGTACCGTTACTCCCGATGTTGCCAAGGCTGTCAAGGAAGTCAAGGCCGGTAAGATCGAGTATCGTCTGGACAAGACCAACATCATCCACTGCCCCATCGGTAAGGTCTCCTTCGGCCCCGAGAAGCTGATGGATAACTACAACGCCCTGATCGGCGCTATCGTGAAGGCCAAGCCCGCCGCTGCCAAGGGTCAGTATATCCGCAGCTGCGTCGCCGCTTCCACCATGGGCCCCGGCGTCAAGATGAACACCAGCAAGCTGATCTGATTTTCAGACCAGAAAAAAGATATCCAATCCAGGGAGTTTGCCTATTGACAAATTCTGACGGTTTGATATAATACTTGATGCGTTCCAAAGACAGCAGGTGGCGAAAACCGTAAATCCTGCCGAGGGCGGCAAATCGTAAGATTGCTTTCCGTCCTTGTGTCTTTGTGCACAAGGACGGTTTCCTTTTTGAACGCACCTTTGGGGTACATCGGACCCCGCCGAACCATCCCCTGACGGTCCTTTTTCCGCCAAGCGGCGTTGCCTTCCCTGAAAATCCGATAGGATTTCTGCGGAAAAGCGCCTTGCCTGACGAAAATAGTCCTCGCCGGTGGAAGGCTCGCCAAGATCCGATACACCCCCCACAATTCCAATGGAGGTGAAACCAAGAATGCCTAACGCAAAAGTCTTAAGCGAGAAGCAGGCCATCGTCGCTCAGCTGACCGAGAAGGTTCAGAAGGCCGCCGCAGGCGTGATCGTTGACTACAAGGGCATCACCGTCGAGGAAGATACCGCGCTCCGCAAGGCATGCCGCGAGAACGAAATCGACTATGCTGTTGTCAAGAACACTCTGCTGCGCTTCGCTTTCAACAACAACGGTCTGGGTGAGCTGGATGGTGTGCTGAACGGCACCACGTCTCTGGCTCTGTGCGACAGCGATGTGATCGCTCCCGCACGCGTCATGTCCGAGTACGCCAAGAAGCTCAACGGTAAGTTTGAGATCAAGGGCGGCTTCATGGAAGGCAAGGTTATCGACCTGGCTACCATCGAGTCCCTGGCTTCTATCCCCGCACTGCCTGTCCTGCAGGCTCAGGTCCTGGGTACCATGCTGGCACCCATCACCGGTCTGGCTGTCGTCCTGAAGCAGATCGCCGAGAAGATGGGCGCTCCTGCCGACGAGGCCGCACCTGTCGCCGAATAATTCGGCACATCACTATTCATTATAATTTACGATTAGGAGGCAATACACATGTCTGAGAAGATTACTGCTATGATCGAAGAGATCAAGACTCTGACCGTCCTGGAGCTGTCCGAGCTGGTTCACGCTCTGGAGGAGGAGTTCGGTGTTTCTGCTGCCGCTATGGCCGCTCCCGCTGCTGCTGCCGCTCCCGCTGTTGAGGAGAAGACCGAGTTCGACGTCGTTCTGACCGGCTTCGACGCTGCTGCCAAGATCAAGGTCATCAAGGTTGTCCGCGAGATCACCGGCCAGGGCCTGGCTGAGGCTAAGGCTACCGTCGAGGGCACTCCCTCCACTCTGAAGGAAGGCATCTCCAAGGCTGACGCTGAGGAGCTGAAGGCCAAGATCGAAGAGGTCGGCGGCAAGGTCGAGCTGAAGTAATTTACTTCCCCCATTCGATGAAAATCGTCCGTGGATTTCCACGGACGATTTTTTTATGCATTCGCCGTCATTTCCGGAAAACAGCGTAGGGCGGTTTCAATAAAGGCGTCTACCATCTGCCACTGGTAGCCGTCTTTTTTTGCACCGAAGTACAGCTGATATTCAGAGTCCGGCAGCTGAACCTTATGGAGCATGGAGAAGGCATCAGGAATCAGGTTGTCTGGCGCAAAGCACGCACCGATTCCCATGGCGCACAGATCCAGCAGCGTGTCCAGATTTTCCGACTGCGCTTTGACAGGTGGCTGAAGTCTCTGCTGCCGCAGAAACTGTCTGCCGAAGCTGCCGCCAATATCGTCCGGGATGCCCATGGCAAAGGGACAGCGTGCAAGGGGGGCATAATCGCCGTTCAGAAGCCGCTGCAGCACAGGATCTTTTTCCGTCCCATAGGCTTGCTCCAGAAGCTTGTCTGCCACCAGCAGCACCCAACGCTCCCGATAGAAGGGGCGCAGCAGAATGTTGGCGGATGGCGGCAGATTGGCAATGGCAAGATCCACACTGCCGTCCTGCAGGTGCTGGTGCAGCTGATGGTTGGCTGCTTCTACCAGATGAATTTCCATCTGTGGATATTGCTGCTGAAATGCGGCAATGAGCCGTGGCATCAGAGCATGGCCTCTGGCGAATGAGACGCCTACCCGCAGAATACCCTTTTGACTGCCGGAAATATCGGAAAATTCCCGTTCCATGGTGCGCCGGCTCTGTTGGAACTCCTCAGCATAGCGCAGAAAGACTTCCCCGGCATAGGTCAGCTGCAGAGGAACGCGCCGCAGGAACAGCGTGTGTCCCAGCTCACGCTCCAGTGCCGCAATATCCGCACTGAGTGTTTGCTGTGTAATGTGGAGAAGGGAAGCGGCTTTGGTGATGCTTTGTTCCTGCACAACGGTGAGAAAATAGTCAATACTCTTGAAATTCATGCGTCCACCTCTATAATACAGGTATATATCTGTATTATATACAAAATATAACAGTTTGACTATTGTTTTTCGCGGCTTTATGATAAAGATGAAAAACTATTTTCTGGAAAACGTCAGGAGGGGAAGAACATTATGGGCTCTGAGGTTCGCTTTTTGCCGGCCGGTGATTCTGCATTGGTGGCGGAGTTTGGCCGGGAAGTAGACGAAGCAGTCAATCAGCGTGTTCACGATATGGCACGCTGGCTGGAAATGTGCAGGATTCCCGGCGTGACGGAGGTTTTGCCGACGTTTCGTTCTCTGATGGTGTTTTATGATCCGACGAAGCTCTCCTACGCTGCGTTGGTGCGGAAGCTGGGGCAGTACCGTACTGCCGCGGAAACGGGCATGGCGATGGAAAAGAAGGTGCTGCAGGTACCATGCTGCTATGACGGACCGGATCTGGATGGCATGACTGCACTGACGGGGCTCTCCCGTGAGGAGATCATCGCCATCCACAGCGGCGTGGATTATAAAATCTACATGATGGGTTTTCTGCCCGGTTTTGTGTATCTGGGCGGTCTGGACAAGCGAATCTGTGTTCCCCGCCTGGAAACGCCCCGTACCCGCATTGAGCCGGGTTCTGTAGGCATCGGCGGCAGTCAGACCGGCGTGTATCCTGTGGCCAGTCCCGGCGGATGGCGAATCCTGGGGCGTACCTATCTGAAGTTCTACGATCCCAACCGGGCGGAGCCGATTCTCTGCCGGGCGGGACAGTATATCCGCTTTGTTCCCATTTCACGGGAAGCCTATGAAGAAGGCGCGCGGAAGGAGGGACTGCTGTGAAGCTGCATATTCTAAACCCCGGCCCGCAGACCACCGTGCAGGATCGCGGCAGATTCGGCTATATGGCCTACGGCATCGCCCCTTCCGGAGCCATGGATCAGGCGGCCTATGAGGCTGCCAATGAACTGTTGGGCAATCGGAACGGAGAAGCGGTTCTGGAAGCCACGTTGTTGGGCCCTACTGTTCAGTTTGACGGCGACTGCGTCATTGCCCTCACCGGAGCGGATATGGGCGCACTGCTGGACGGCGTGCCGCTGGAGACATATTGTTCGCATCAGGTGCGGGCAGGACAGACCTTGACCATGGGACTGGCAAAAACCGGCTGTCGCGGCTATCTGGCCGTATCCGGCGGCGTGGACGTGCCGGTGGTGATGGGCAGCCGCTCCACCAACCTGAAATGTCAGCTGGGCGGCATGGAAGGCCGCGCCCTGAAGCGGGGCGATGTGCTGGAAGCTGCAGGAGGAATCCCTGCGGCACGGAAGAAGACGGCAGAGAAGCCGGAACTGTCTCAGTCGGTGACGGTGCGGGTGATTCCCGGACCGCAGGATGACCTGTTTACAAAAAGGGGTCTGGAAACGCTCTGGAGCAGCACATACACCGTGTCCACCAGCTCTGATCGTATGGGCCTTCGGTTGGAAGGCCCCACGGTGGAAACCGTGTCCGGGTCTGATATCGTTTCCGACGGCATTGCCTTTGGCGCTATTCAGGTGACCTCTGCCGGGCAGCCCATCATTCTCATGGCAGACCGGCAGACCACCGGCGGTTACGCCAAGGTGGGAACGGTATGCTCTGCGGATTTACCCAAGCTGGCTCAGCTGAAGCCGGGCGGCATAGTACAGATGAAACCCATTTCGGTGCAGGAGGCCCAAGGGCTTCTGCGGAAACCGCGTTGGCTGGCGTGGCTGCATCGTAGTTGAAGAATAAGGAGGAAGAACTATGATACCTGTGGAAGAATTGACCAGACTCTGCAAGGAAGTGGAAGGGGAATGCGGCCTCTATGTCTCCATTCCGGAGACCGGTGAGCGATTTGCGTGGAATGAGCATTTTCAGGCCTATGCAGCCAGCACCATCAAAGTACCTGTTCTGTGCCTCCTGTTTCGGGATGCGGAGCAGGGGAGAGTAGATCTTGCCCAAAAAGTGGTGGTGAAGCCGGAAAACCGCGTGGGTGGCTCCGGCATCCTGCAGTCTCTCAATCCGGATCTGGAAATCAGCATTTTTGATCTGGCAACGCTGATGATGGTCATGAGCGACAACATCGCCACCAACCAGATCATTGATATCGTTGGCATGGAACGAGTTCGAAATTTCTGTAAAGAGGAAAGCCTTGACAGTACTTGGATTTGGCAGAAAATGATCCATAAGGGACCGCCTCCTGCCGATATGCCGGAGGGGTTGATCCCCAACGCCACCACGGCCGGAGATCTTGGCGGACTGATGGAGCGGATTGCTGCCGGTACCATCGTCAGTCCGGCATCCTGCCGCAAGATGGTGCAGATCATGGCCGGTCAGCGGCTGGGTCGACTCCAGACACTGCTGCCCACCACGGAGCGGTTGAATCCCTATGCGGATACGCTGCAGCTGCCTGCGGAGGGCAAGGTGGTGGCAGCCAGCAAGGGCGGCAGCAAGGAAGCGGAAGGTACCTTCCATGACACCGGTATCTTCTACCTGCCGGATGGCCGTTACTATGTGATGGCGGTCTGTACCAAGGGCCCCAATAAGACCAAGGCCATCCGGCTGATCCAGCAGATGGGCCTTACTATGTACAATGCAATGAAGTGATTTGGTTTACATAATTCTTTGGAGGCGTATATGATGAAGCCGTCTGATTTTCGTCAGCTTGTCCGTGAAGGCGGACATACCGGCCCTACTGCCGGCATTTGCCCCGGCTATGCACAAGCCAATCTGGTGATTTTGCCACGGGAGTTGGCCTATGATTTCCTGCTGTTTGCCCAGCGGAATCCCAAGTCCTGCCCCATTCTGGAGGTCTCGGATACCGGCAGCCGGTATCTGAAGGAGATCGCGCCGGGGGCGGATATCGCCAAGG
>SVLH01000037.1 GCA_015068025.1 Oscillospiraceae bacterium
TCCTGGGCGAGGACGAGATCAACGCCGGCGTGGTGGCCTGCAAGGACATGAAAACCGGCGAGCAGACCAAGCTGGAGCCCGCCGCCACCGTCTACCGCATCAAAGCAGGCCTCGCCGAGCTGGACAAAGGCGCCGTCATTCTGGAAAAGTAATTACTGTTCGTAATATTAGCGACCGATTATACAAAAAGGAGTTATTTATGAAGCGTTTCCGCATAATTCCCCTGCTGTTGACTTTGCTTCTGCTTTTCACCGCCAGCCCCACCGTGTTGGCAGAACCGCTGCTGATCGCTCCCGCGCCCCAGCAGACCGACTGGCTGGTGCCAAAAGCGAAGACTTATGACGGCCGTTTCGCAGATGCCGCCGGGGCCTGGTGTAAAGATGCCATTGAGATCGTCTACGAAATCGGCCTGATGGAGGGCAAGACCGCTGATCGCTTTGACTATACTTCCAGCCTGACCCGGGCAGAGATCACCGTCATCACCGCCCGGCTACTGCATCTGCTGACCGGCGGCGACGGAAACTTCCCCGCCCCGGCAGAGGGCGAGGTCTGGTATCAGCCCCACTACGACTATCTGTCAGAGCACCTGGGCACGCCGCCCTTCGGCTCGGAGTTTGGCACCGGCGGCTCCTTTGCCTGGGCGGCGGACACTCCCTGCCAGCGGGGTTACTTCGCGAGGCTTCTGTGCGGCGTGCTGGAGACCGCGGAGATCTCCCTGCCGGTTCTCAACGACATTACCTCGCCGCCGGATGTGCGCGACGCCGACATTTTCTCCCTTTATCAAATCGGTATCCTCAACGGCACGGACACGTTCGGCACCTTAAACTCTGGAGGCGAACTGACCCGGGGCGCGGCCGCCGCTATGCTGGCGCGGCTGGTGTCTCCTGCCCAGCGGCGGATCTTCACCCCCACGACCTTTGATCAGTGCCGGGACATTCTGGGCCTGGAGCCGGAGACCGTGGTGGTAACAACAGACGACGCGTCCATAACAGCGGAACAGCTGTCCAACCATCTATGCAGGAACCTGCGCAAACAGTATCACCAGCTGATCCTGTCCGGCCCCGATGCCTGTGACCCGAACGAAGCCCTGGCAGACACGCTCACCGCCGTCAAAATAGATCTGGCCCTGGAGCAGCTGGCGGAAGAAAAGGGCATCACGGTCACCGACGAGGAGCTGACACTGTTCCCTATCGGCTATCTCGGTATGACGGCAGAGGGGCTTCGCTGGGAGGCATACCACGCCCTGTTGGAGCAAAAACTGCTGGACCTGTATGAGGAGACCTTTGGCGCGCAGTCCACGGGAGTTTCCCCCCACGCCATGAAGTACACCCAGGGTCGGGAAGCACTGGAGGACGATCTGCGGCAAACCGCGGATCAGATAACACTGGCGTTTGCTCCGGAACTGACGGCTCTGGACCTTTCCGCCGCCCTGGAGCGGCTCATCGCCGGTCCCTCCTATATCGGTCTCGACTGATTTCCCGTAAAGCGATTACAATCCGCAATATTAAGCCGAAATATTACTAATTGCAGTTAAATTTGTGAATCATTTTCAGGATTTTCCGAAATCACATCCACAAAGGAGTATTTATTATGATGCAGAATCGTACCCATACTTGCGGAGCGCTGCGTCTGGAGGACGCAGGCAAGTCCGTCAAAATCGTCGGCTGGATGGAGAACGTCCGCGTGGTCTCCGCCGCCCTGGCCTTCGTAGTCGTCCGCGACTTCTACGGCACCACCCAGGTCGTCGCCGAGACCGAGGAGATGGTCAACACCTTCAAGGCCATCACCAAGGAATCCACCATCTCTGTGGAAGGCACCGTCCGCGAACGCGACAGCAAGAACAGCAAGATCCCCACCGGCGACATCGAAGTTGTCCCCGAAAAGGTGGAGATCCTCGGCCGCTGCCGCCACAACGAGCTGCCCTTCCAGATCAACCGCAGCCGCGAGGCCGATGAGACCCTGCGCCTGAAGTACCGCTATCTGGACCTGCGCAACCCCGAGGTCAAGAGCAACATCATCCTGCGCTGCAACGTGGTGGCCGCTCTGCGTCAGGCCATGACCGCCGAGGGCTTCCTGGAGATCACCACTCCCATCCTCACCGCCTCCTCCCCCGAAGGCGCCCGTGACTATCTGGTGCCTGCCCGCAAGCATCCCGGCAAATTTTACGCGCTGCCCCAGGCTCCCCAGCAGTTCAAGCAGCTGCTGATGACCTCCGGCTTCGACAAGTATTTCCAGATCGCCCCCTGCTTCCGCGACGAGGACGCCCGCGGCGACCGCAGCCCCGGCGAGTTCTATCAGTTGGATATGGAGATGGCCTTCGCCTCCCAGGAGGACGTGTTCGCCGTCTGCGAGAAGGTTCTGCCCCCCATCTTCGCCAAATACGGCAAGTATGACCGTGCCTCCGGCGCTCCCTTCATGCGCATTCCCTATCTGGAAGCCATGGAGAAGTACGGCTCCGACAAGCCCGACCTGCGTATCGACCTGACCGTACAGGATGCCACCGAGGTGCTGGGCGGCTGCGGCTTTGGCCCCTTTGAGGGCAACCGCGTCAAGGCCGTTGTGGTTTCTGACTTCAAAGAGACCCGCAAGTTCATCGACAAAACTCTGGCCGATGTGGAAGTGGTTTCCGGCGGCAAGGCCTACTGGTTCCGTCTGGACGAAAACGGTGAAGTGGTTGGCGGCATTGCCAAGTTCGTTGCTCCCATCAAGGACGCCGTTGTTGCCGCTCTGGGCCTGAAGGCCAATGACTTCGTGGCGCTGTCCGCAGGCACTCTGGGCGCCGCCCAGAAGACTGCCGGCGTGCTGGTCAAGACCCTGGGCGCTGCCGTTCCCGGCCACATGGACAAAGCGCAGTATGCCTTCTGCTGGATTGTGGACTTCCCCATGTACGAGATGGGCGAGGAGTCCGGCCAGCTGGAGTTCTGCCACAACCCGTTCTCCATGCCCTCCGGCGGCATGGAATCCCTGCTGAAGGCCGAGCGCGGCGAGATCGACCCCCTCTCCATCACCGCCGACCAGTACGATCTGGTCTGCAATGGCGTGGAGCTGTCCTCCGGCGCCGTCCGTAACCACGATCCCGAGATCATGATCAAAGCCTTCGAGATGGTGCGTCTGGGTGAGGAGGACGTGAAGGCCAAGTTCCCCGCCATGTACAACGCCTTTACCTACGGCGCACCTCCCCACGCAGGCATCGCTCCCGGTGTGGATCGCATGGTCATGCTGCTGGCCGGCGAGGAGTCCATCCGCGAAATTATCCCCTTCCCCATGAACAAGAACGCACAGGATATTATGATGGACGCGCCCTCCGCCGTCACCCAGGCACAGCTGGACGAGCTGCACATTGCCCTTGTCCCTGTGGAGGAATAACCGCTTTCCCAAACAGCCGGCCCCTACGGGGCCGGCTGTTTTATTGTATAAAGAAGTGCCGCACCTTTGGTGCGGCACTTCTTTTCAGTACTTTTTTCGCAGGATCAGGAAGGACACCCAATAAAGCACCATCAGCAAACACACGCTGCCGGACGCCATCATCATGCACGTTTCCATATCCAGCAGCTTGAACACGATGGCGGATACCGCCGCGATCAGCACGAACAGATATCCGGCCCAGGCCCAGGCCTTGTTTCGGAGAAAGTGGTTGCGCTCGTCATGGACTTCCGTGTCGAATTTCTCCTGATAGTCCTTGTTGGTGCGGTAGCGAATCTGCCGGACGACCTGCAAAATACCGACCACGATAAAAGCGAAGCCCATGCCGCTCCAGTACTCTTCAATCAAACCAGCAAAGTGGCAGGCACATAGAACGATGCCAAGCACAATCCAGAAAATGCTTAAAAAAATCCGGTTTCCGTAGTTTTTCATAAAGTTCCTCCTTGCTTTACGTTTCCTCGTCGAAAATGAAAACATCCTCAATGGTCATGTCAAAATAAACCGCAATCTTGTGCGCCAGCGCAATGGACGGGTTATACCGCCCGTTCTCCAAAGAGCTGATGGTCTGCCGCGATACGCCCAGCACACCGGCAAGCTCCTCCTGCCGCACACCCCGCGCTTTGCGAATCTCCTCGATCCTGTTTTTCATTCCATGTCCTCCACTTGCCCTCCGCAGCAGCAACGGGTGTCCGTCCTGCCGTGCCGGAAAGCGATCTCTCTTTTAATGTAAAGCGGGCTTTACAATCACAGCATATCACACCCTCACGGGAATGTCAAGCACGCTTTACATTCCTCCCTCTTTTCTTTTTTCCGGCCCTGTGGTACACTATCCTCATCCACTGCCGAAAGCGAAAACAATTCGTATTGTTTTTTGCTTGTTGTACTATATGTAATCATTTTCCACGCCACGAAAGGAATGATTTTTCATGGAAACTGAAAAACTGTACTATTCCGATGCGTTTTTACGCACCTTTTCTGCCGTCGTTCTCTCCTGCGAGGAAATTAGGGGCGGCTGGAACGTGGTGCTGGACCGCACGGCCTTTTATCCCGAGGGCGGCGGCCAGCCCGCCGACCACGGAACATTAGGCGGGGTGAATGTCACCGATGTCCATGAGAAGGACGGCGTGATCCGCCACCTGTGCGATACGCCGCTGGAAGCGGGCAGTGCCGTCACGGGTGTCATCGACTGGGCGCGCCGGTTCGACCACATGCAGCAGCACTCCGGCGAGCATATCATCTCCGGCATTCTCTGCGCCGACTACAACTGCGACAATGTGGGCTTCCATCTGGGCGCCGATACCGTGACCATCGACTACAACACGGACATTTCGTGGGAACAGGCGCTGGCCGCCGAGCGCAAGGCCAACGAGGTTATCTGGACAGATACCCCGGTGCAGATCGACTTTCCCGACGCAGACGCCCTTGCCGCTCTGGACTACCGCAGCAAGAAGGAGCTGACGGGGCAGGTGCGCATTGTGTCCTTCCCCGGCGCGGACTGCTGTGCCTGCTGCGGCACCCACGTCCGCACCGCCGGGCAGGTAGGGTTGGTGAAAGTGCTGTCTGTCCAAAAATTTCGGGAGGGTGTGCGGATTGAGATCCTTTGCGGCCAGCGGGCGCTGACCTATCTGGGGAAAGTCTATGACCAGAACCGCGCCGTGGGCCAGAAGCTCTCCGTCAAGGCCTTTGACACCTTCGCCGCCGTGGATCGGCTGGAAAAAGAGTTGTCCGACCTGAAATTCCGTGCCGCCGGACTGGAAGCGCAGGTCTTTGCCTCCGTGGCGGAGGCGCACGCGGGGCAGGGAGATGTGCTTCTGGTGCAGCCGCCATTGTCCCCGGACAGCGTACGCCGTCTGGCGGACGCCGTAGCACAGCGGTGCGGCGGCCTTGCTGCGGTCTTTGCCGGGGAGGGCAACACCTTCAACTATTCCCTGCTGCGTGCCGACGGCGGTGACATTGCGCCGCTGGTCAAGGCGATGAACGCCGCCCTCAACGGCCGCGGCGGCGGTCGAAACGGCTTTGCCCAGGGCAGCGTACAGGCGGAACGCTCCGCCATCGAAACCTTTTTTAACCGATAACAGGAGGATACCATGCAGTACTATATGATCGAATGGCAGCACGAGGAACCGGACGAGCCCTGGCGGCTCTTTCTGGAAATGGATCGCACCGGCAGCCTGTGCCGCAAGGTGGAGGTATTCCGCGTGGGCGTGTACGAGTCCTTTGACGATCTGGATACCCCGCCGGTCGACCCGCAGGAACTGGCCGGCAGCGAGGGGCATGTGCACCAGATTACCCGCGTGCAGTTCGAGGATCTCTGGGAGCAGAGCCGCCAGATGCCCGACGGCTTCATGGGCATGTTCTATTAACGGCAAAAAAACAGCCGACCCGAATGG
>SVLH01000016.1 GCA_015068025.1 Oscillospiraceae bacterium
CGAGTGGGAATAATCCCAGAAGCCCGAAAAGCCTTGTAAATCAAGGTTTTTTGAGATTTTGAAACTCTCAAAAATGGCGTTTGACGTAAATCTGACGTAAATCGGCTTCAAAAACGCTGTAAATAGAAACTAAAATGCTCTGACGAATTTCCGTCAGAGCATTTTTTAGTGCGTAGGTACAAGTAAGTTTGGAATCCGATAGCTCCCTTTTTCACGGCCGAAATAAGAAGCGTTTTTTATAAACTTATTTGAAGAAAAAGGAATGACATAATCTTGAAATCCTGTAACTGCATCAAAACGTTTGCATCCACGGTTCAACATGGTCTGTAATACATCATAAATGGTTTCGTATGTTTCATCGTGGAGTATGCAGATTCTAATACTTAAGATTTTGTTATCTGCTGTATCGACAAGAAGCATGCTGCACCATTTTCTTTCTGTAATTCGTTCGATGCGGTTATCTGGATCTATTGTTAGGTCAATGATATAGTCTCCGCTTATTGCACCATATTGATCGTTTCAACGATTCTGAATAATATATACTGACCAGGAGCAATGGGGGGCGTCATTTCCGCCGGCCTGTGAAGCGGCAGGTGCAAAAGGACACCTTCCGAAACAAGTGAAGTCGAGTCTGCGGATGAAGCTGTAAAACACAAGGCCGGTTACTCATAATTGAGTAACCGGCCTTGCCATATCTTGATGCTCTGACGTTGGAAACGGGGGGATCTTACTGCAGATTGTGACCGCACTTGCAGCAGAATTTTGCAGCAGGTTCATGCTCTGCGCCGCAGTTGGGGCAGTGGGGAACTTGGGGAGCAGCGGGGGCCTTTTGTTCGGCTTCCGTCTTTGTGCCGAGAATTTCGCTGTCCCGGTCGTCAATGGACGCCATCTCCATTGTGAGTTGGTTGATCTCGTAGCATTTCTGCTTGATTGCTTCCAGGGTTTCCGTCTGGGACTGAATGGAGAATTCTCCGTTCAGCCATAAGGAGTACACATTTTCGCCAAGCTCCGACAGCATTTTTTGCACATCTTTGGTGAGGGATTCGATGTGCAGTTTGATTTTTGCCTTTTCAAGAGACGAAGATGTTTTAATGCTGATCTTGGTTATGGCACGACTCATGGAGCCGCCAAACTTCTGCAATGCATCACCAGCCATAGAAAGAACCTCTCATTTTGTAGTCATAAATAGGAAGCAGACAAACGACATCGTCGTCGATCTTTCTCGTTTCTCCGTTGGACCACTCGCGCAGCTCGCCCTCGTAGTTCTTCAGACTGTAATCATACAGGTAAAGCACGCGGCCGCCGGGGGTGATACTACAACTATAAACATCGTTGTCGATCTCGACGGCTTCTTTGCCGTTATAAAGATTCAAAGTGCCGCATTTTTTTTCGGGATCGAAATCGGTGAAGTAGCAAATGATGCCAAGGTCGGGATTACGCGTCAAAGAATAGGTCAAAACTTCGTGGTCGATCTTCTTTCCGTTGATGTACAAATCACCCACGCCGTCTCCGGAGTCATATTCCTTGAGGTATGCAAACTCACCGTCACTTACGAATCCGTAGAGTCCATAGATGTAAACATCGCTGTCGTACACTTCGGGCGTTCCTGCGGTGCCATTGGAAATGGAGATACGGTAGAGATCGCCGGTCTCCGCTTTGTCAGAAATGTTGTCAAGATAATATACGATCGTGCCGGAAGTGTTGATCCTGAAGGCAGTTGCCGTGTTCTCCTGTTCGATGAGTGTGGCGGAATCCTTCACTGCAATATAGAACTCGGAAGAAGTGTACAGTGCTTCCTCTACCATGTCTTCAACATCATAAATGTCGTCAATTTCGGAAAGCTTCACTTTTTCGATATGGGACGGATCGTAAGCGGAGAAAACGATGACCGGTGCATCGGATGCAGAAGTGCCGGAGTCGTAAGTGTCGGTGAGGACGGTCTCCTCCGTGCCGTCATAGAAGCAAAGGGAGAGATTGGTTATCTCCAGGGTCTCCTCTTTCAGATCTTCTCGCAGATCGTCGCGGGAATCCTTGTCCCAATATGCTTCAACTGCGTCATAATATTCTTCATCCAAACGGTCGCACGTGTCTTGCCAGGCGGCATAGTTCGCTCTATAAATGGCCAAGGCGTTCGAGTATTCGGAATAGGTGTCATAATCCCACCGATAAGGGCTGGAAGGCGCCTTGGGATAAGTCGGATATGCGGGGTAGGAGATCAGGGCATCGGCGGCCTTCATATCATCGGTAACGTAATCTGCCATCTTGTGCGTTTCGGTGTCTTCCGTTACATAATAGATTTCGCCGGAATCATAGATGCGGAGCACTCCCCGCACATTGGATGCGATTTTTTCCTTGTCCGCACCTTCCGTCTGCTTATACAGGCAATCATCCTTGAGATAATACACGGTGGAGAAATCTTCTGTTACATAATAAACGTTGTAAACATCACCTGCGAGCTTTTCTTTTTCCCCATTGACATTCAGATAGAGATTGCTTTCGGAGTTGAGGTAGCAGATCTTCGTTCCGTCGTCAGAGACATAAAACTCGTCAACATCGCCGGCAACTTTGTCCTTGGAGTCTTCCTTGATCTTGTACTGATACAGGTCGCCTTCCCCGTGTTTTTGATAGGTGACGATGGAGGCGGATGTATTTACGGCGTAATATCTGACATCGGAGTCGATCTTGATGGCTTTGGCTTCGGGATCGGAAACCTTTTTGTAGTAGAGAGTGAAGCCATCGTCATAGCTAAGCTTGTCCGGGAAGAAGAGATACTTCCCGTCTTCGCTCATATAAGAACAGAAGCCGAGCGTGCTGTTTCTGTACGCCAAAGTTTCGTTGTCAATACCCTCGGCAGCGACCAGTCTGGAAGTCACCTGCCAGGATTCGCTGTTTTTCTTCAGATCGTTAAAGAAGATCTCGTCCTCTTTGACATAGAGGGCATAGATGTTTTCGCCCTTTCCACCGCTGAAAAACAGGAAGAACACGCCGATCAGCACGGCCACAACGGCTGCGCCGATGCCGCCGAACAGGATCGCTTTCCGGGAAGCTTTTTTCTTTCCCGCGGCTTCCGTCGGAAGCTGTTCTGCGGCAGGCTGTTCTGCGGCAGGCGTTTCGGCGACAGAAGCGCCGCAGTTCTGGCAGAAAGCAAACTCGGTACTTGTCTGCGCACCACAGTTCGAGCAAAAAATGGTTTCAAAGATCTGGGCGCCGCAGCTGTCACAGAATTTGGTTTCGTCACTCAATTCCTTGCTGCATTGGGGGCATGTTGTCATGACGTTGTCCTCCTTGATATTCACGCGATTGTGTAACGGGTCGACATTTTGCAATCGACATTATTCAAATCATACATGGTGTTGCTACGTTTGTCAATATATGCCGAGAAAAGTAGATAATTGTCGAAATTAACGGAAAAACAACAGAAAAATATTCTCGAAACCGGGAAAGTGCTGTGAAATTTTCCATTGTCGTCTGCCCGGTTGGACGGGCAGCTTTTTTGGGCCAATGCTGCGGAGGCTTGGAGCGCTTGACAGTACTTGCATGATATTTACCAAATTCCGTGTTTGCTTTTGTAAAGTGCGCTGGTTTTTGACCGAAACGGTCAAAAAATTATTGACGAGCGTAAAAAACAGGATTACACTTTACATGAGATAACCATCGTTAGGAGGCATGGCATGGGACAGTACATTTTGGGCATTGATGTGGGCACCACCGGTACGAAAACGCTGCTGTTTTCCGCTGACGGCAGACTCCTGGGGCACGCTTACCGCCCCTATGAAACGTCTACACCGCAGGTGCTTTATAGTGAGCAGGATCCCGAGGACTGGTGGCGTGCCGTGTGCGAAACGGTGCGGGAGGTGTGCAGTGACAGCACTGTTGCCGCAGGTGTGGCGGCAATCTCCCTGTCTTTGCAGGGGGGGACGATGGTGCCTGTGGATGAAGAACTCCGCGCAGTCCGTCCTGCCATTGTGTGGAACGATCTCCGCTGCACCGCACAGAGAGAAGCCTATCTCAAAGAGGTGGGTGACGCAAAGAGTATGTATGAAATGTGCGGCTGGAAGCTGGATCCCCAACTGCCTGCGCTGCAGATCCGCTGGATGCGGGACAACGAGCCGGAGCTGTTTGCCAAAACGGCTATGTTTCTCACCGTGCCGGATTACATTTCCCTGAAAATGACCGGGATCGCAGCGGTGGATCTGTCCGATGCGGGCATCAACCAGCTGTGCGACATCCGCAAGGGCTGCTACGATGAAAAGATCCTCCGCTTTGCCGGCATTACGGAGACGCAACTGCCCAAAATCGTTCGCTCCGGTGAAGTGATCGGCCACCTGACCGAGCAGGCTGCCGCTGAATTGGGATTGACCACGGCTGCCGTGCTGGTGGCAGGCGCCCACGATCAGTATGCCGTGGCGCTGGGAGCAGGTGCCAACAAGCCCGGTGATATCCTCGTCGGCTCCGGTACGGCGTGGGTGGTGACGGCCATCGGCGACCGTCCCGCCTTTGAAACGGGGCTGGATCAGTCTGTGGCGGCAACGCCCGGTATGTGGGGCTCGCTGGCCTCTCTCTCCTCCGGCGGCGTGTGTCTGGAGTGGTGGAGAAAGAATCTGGCGGTGGATGGCGGCGCACCGGTTTCCTATGAAACCATCAACGAAGAGGTTTCCAAACGCAAGGCCGCCGAGGACGGATTGTTTTTCTTCCCGTTCTCCGGCCGCATGAATGAGGAGCGGGACTTCCAAAAGGGCACTTTTGTGGGTCTTGATCTCTCCCATGACCGCTTCGACCTTGCCCGCGCCGTGATGGAGGGCGTGGTGTTCCAGACCCGCTGGATGCTGGAACGTTTTCAGACCAAACCCTCTGCCGACGGACTGAAGCTTTCGGGCGGTGCGTCCAAGAGCCCGCTGTGGTGTGCCCTTGCGGCAAACATCATGGGCTTGCCCATCCGCATCCCCGCTGTGGCGGATCTTGCCTGCGTGGGCGCGGCGATTTTGGCCGGCGTGGGCTGCGGCATCTATCGGGATGCAGAGGAGGGCTATCGCTGTCTGGCTGTCAATGAACAGGTTTTGCGGCCGGATCCGGAAGCTGTTCTCCGGTATGATGAACTGTACGCTGCTTACAAGAAAATTGCCGGGACGCTGGGCGCTGCCTATGACCTGTGACTGCAAGGAAAGGAGAAACGGTTCATGGCTCTTTTTGAAGTGACTGCATACGACAAAAAAGTATACGAAGAAGAACTGCGGGATTTCCTGCCCGACAAGATCATGGACATCCACACCCACGTGTGGCTGGACGAGCTGATCGACAAAGCAGAGCCCGATCCCGAAGAAGCGAAGCGCACGGTCACATGGCCTTCTCTGGTGGCGAAGGACAACAGCATTGAGGATCTGCAGGAGACCTACCGACTCATGTTCCCCGGCAAGGATGTCAAGGCGCTGATCTTCAACGATACCAACGGTTCTGCCGCCAACAACGACTACGTGGCGGAAAGTTCTCGGAAGTCCGGTTTTCCGGCGTTGTATTACAGCCATCCGGAGGAGAGCGCCGACGAGGTGGAGAGGAAGATCCGCGAAGGCGGTTTCCTGGGCATCAAGTCCTATCTGGATCTGGCACCCAGGTATGTGCCGGAGGCGGAGATCCGCATCTTCGACTTCTTTCCCAAGCATCAACTCAAACGAATGGACGAGATGGGCGGCATCGTGATGCTTCACATCCCCCGCCCCGGCCGATTGAAAGACCCCGTGAATCTGCATCAGATTTTGGAGATCAAGCGGGAGTTCCCCAACGTGCGGCTCATCATTGCCCATATCGGCCGCGCCTACACACCGGAGGACGTGGGCGACGCCTTCGATCTGCTGGATCAGGTGCCCGATCTGATGTACGACTTCACCGCCAACTCCTGCGAATACGCCATCACCGAGGTGCTGCGTCACGCAGGGGCGAAGCACGTAATGTTCGGCACGGATATGCCCATCCTGCGGATGCGCTGCCGCCGCATCGAGGAAAACGGCACCTACATCAACCTGATTCCCCCCGGACTCTACGGCGACCCCAGTCAGGACTCCCACCTGCGTGAGGTCAGCGCCGAGGAGGCAGAGAAGATCACATTCTTTGCCTATGAAGAACTGCTGTCCCTCAAACGCTCCTGCGAAACGCTGGGCCTGACACGGGAGGACGTGGAGGATATTATGTACAACAATGCGGTGAACCTCATCGAGGGCGCCCGGAAATCTATTTACGGCTAAAAGGAGAGAGATGTAATGAGTAAGATCAAAGTCGGATACCTGCCGCTGTATATCAAACTGTATGATGATGACGATCCCCATTACCGTGACCCCATGGTTGCCTACATGGAGAAGCTGGTGAAGATGCTGGAAGAGCAGGGGCTGGAGATCGTGATGGCAGATGAGGTCTGTCGCCTTAAGAGCGAGTTCGACGCCGCCGCGAAGAAGTTCAACGACGCCGGTGTGGCCGCTGTCATCACCCAGCATCTGGCCTATTCTCCCTCTCTGGAATCCATTGATGCGCTGCTGTCTCTGGATGCCCCCATCGTGGTGCTGGACACCACGCCGGATTACGGCCTGATCTCCATGGCTGCGGAGCGGGACGGCATCGACGCCAACCACGGCATCCACGGTGTGCAGGATATGTGCAGCCTGCTCAAGCGCAACGACAAGCCCTATTACATCTGTGCAGGCCACGCGCTGCACAGCAACGTGATCGCCGAAACGGTGGGAATGTGCCGTGCCGCCGCTGTCAGACAGGCCTATCAGACCGCAAGAGTTGGCTCTGTGGGCGGCAGCTTCATCGGCATGGGCGACTTCCTCATCTCCGATGAGCGCTATAAAAAGGACATCGGCGCCGAGGTGTTCTATATGACGCCCGACGTGGCGGAGAAGTATCTGGCGCAGGTCACGGAGGCGGATGTGGATGCCGAACTGGCGCTGGACGCCGCGCAGTTCGCCGTGGAGGTTACCTGGAAGGATGACTACCGCATGGCCACCAAAGCGGGTCTTGCCCTGCGTAAGTGGATGGAGGACAACCGCATGACCGCCTGCACCGTCAACTTCCTGACGCTGGATGCGTGCGGTCTGCCCAAGATGCCCTTCCCCGAGTGCTGCAAGATCCTTGGCCGGGGGCTGGGCTACGCCGGCGAAGGCGACGTGCTGACCGCAGGCCTTGTGGGTGCGCTGTCCGCCGTGTATCCCGATACCACCTTCACCGAAATGTTCTGCCCCGACTGGGAGCGTGATGTCTTGCTGCTCAGCCACATGGGCGAGAGCAGCCCCAAGCTGGCCAAGTGGAAGCCCGTCATCAAGGACTGCCCCTTCAACTATAATTCCTGCGGCGACACCGTGGCCATGTACAGCTGCTTCCGTGAGGGCAAGGCCACCATCGTCAATCTGGCACCCATGAATGACGGCTTTACCATGGTTCTGTGCCCCGGCGAACTGCTGGATGAGGGGCTGGAGGACGGCGCTTACCGCTACGCCACCCAGGGCTGGTTCAAGCCCAATATGCCTCTGCCCGCCTTCCTTAAGGCATACTCCATGGAGGGCGGCACCCACCACTCCGCCCTCGTCTACGATGTGGATGTTGCCGAGCTGGAAGCCTTCGGTAAGATGATGGGCTTTGATGTTGTGACCATCGGATAAGGAGGATACTATGAATATTGAACTGCTGAAAAAAGTCGGTAATGTGGAGCAGCTGGCAGGTATCCGCGAGGCACAGCTGCTGCGCGGTCGCGGACAGGGCATCCGGATGGCGGAATTCCATAACGCCGCCGGACTGCGCTTCTCCGTGATGCCCGACCGTTGTATGGACCTCTACGACCTGTCCTACAAGGGCGTGAATCTAGCCTTCCTGGGCAAAAACGGCCTTTCCTCTCCCCATGCTTTCAACCCCTTCGACAGCGAGTTTACCGAGCAGTGGGCCGCCGGTGCACTGGTCACCTGCGGTCTGGACAATGTGGGCGATCAGGCGGTGCAGGGCGGAAACTATCCCACCCACGGCCGCATTTCCAACATCCCGGCGTCTTCCTTCGGCACCACTGCCCGCTGGGAGGGTGATCGCTACATGCTGCGTGCAGAGGGCGAAGTGCATCAGGCCCAGATCTTCGGGCGCCATCTGTCCCTGCGCCGCACCATTGAGACCGGCATGGACGAGAAGATCATCCGCTTCCGCGATGTAATCACCAACCACGAGGCCGAGGACGAGCCCTATATGCTGCTCTATCACTTCAACTTCGGCTATCCGCTGCTGCAGGGAGACAGTCTGGTGCGCACCACCAAAATGCTCCAGAGCCCGGCCATCGAAGGCTCTGCCGACTCCATCCACATGACGGAGCCGGAGGACGGGCGGCCTCAGGAACTGTTTTTCAATGAAACCCAAAGCGGCGACCGGGCCTGCGGCGTGCTCTATAACGAGCGGCTGGAACTGGGCGTCTATGTGGCCTATGATACCAAGAATCTCCCTAACTTCTTCCAGTGGAAGTACATGAAGTCTCACGACTATGTGGCGGCGCTGGAACCCTGCAACGTGACGCCCCTCAACCGTGACGACGCCGCCGCGGCCGGGAAACTGGCCGTGCTGCCCGCTTACTCCTCCGTGACAAACGAGATCGAACTGGGCGTGCTGGACGGCTTGCAGGAGATCCGTGAATTTATCGCCAATCTGTGAGGTGCCTTATGGAACTGTTTGATCTGAAAGAATATCTGGAAGACCTGAAAACCATCTGTGCCATCGACAGCGGCAAGCATTACGCCCCCGGCACCAACGCCATGGCAGCCTTTTTCGAGGAGCGCTTCCGCTCTCTGGGGCTGAAAACCCAGATCCTGCGGTATCAGGATAACGATTTCGCTCCCTTTTTGCTGGCATCCAACAGTGATGATGAGGACATCGACGTTATCTTCGTGGCGCACATGGATACGGTGTTTCCCGTGGGCACGGCGGAGGACTGGCCCTTTACCGTGGATGAGGACGGCATCGGCCACGGCCCCGGCTGTGTGGACTGCAAGGGCGGCTGTCTGCTGGTGTGGTATCTGCTGCGTGCCATGCAGAAAGACGGCGGCTGGAACTTCCGCTTCCGTGTGGCCTTCAACAGCGATGAGGAGACCCTCTCCGGTTACTCCCGCAGCTATTTCGAAGAATTGGCCCAGCACGCAAAATACTGCCTCGTGTTTGAGCCGGGCAGAGCGAAGGAAGAGTTTGTCCACCATCGCAAGGGTGGTCCCAGCTACCGTATCAAGTGCCACGGCGTACCCGCCCACTCGGGCGCAGAGCCGGAAAAGGGCGCCAATGCCATCGTGGAGCTGGCCCGTTGGGCTGTGGAATTGAGTGCGCTGAACGATTACGCCGCCGGCACCACGGTGAACATTGCCCGTTTTCACGGCGAATCCAAAAACGGTGCCATCCCCGACCTCGCCGAGATGTCTGTGGGCGCCCGCTTCATGACTGCCGATGCCCGCACCGGATTGGATGCGGTGATCGAGCGGATGCGCACCACGCCTTTCGATCCCCGTACGAGCATGGAGATCGAGTTGGTCTCTGACCGCCCCGCCATGGAGCCCCACGCCGCCACGCAGGCACTGCTGGAGCAGCTGCATGCCGCAGGCGAAGAGGTGGGGCAGGAGGTGCTGTGCATCGCCACCGGCGGCGCATCGGACGGCAACTTCATCGCCCCGTTCGGTGTTGCCACGCTGGACGGCTGCGGCCCCTGCGGCGCAAGCCTGCACACCCGTGAAGAGTTTTTGCTGACCGGCTCCGTTCAGCGGCGCTTTGTGCTGATGCGGCGGCTGCTGGAGCGGCTGTTTCCCCAATAATCCGCAGAAAAGGAGGCTGTGCCTGTGAAGGCAGAGTGTGAACAGAAACTGCTCTCGCAGCTTTCTGTATCCCGAAAGATCAGTCTGAAAGAAGCCATGGAGCTTCTGGGCATTTCTGAATCCACGGCAAGACGGTTGTTTGCCCGATTGGAGCAAGCCGGAACTGTGATCCGCACCCATGGCGGCATCCAGTCGGTGACTCCGGAAGATCTGCCCTATTCCTTTGAGATGCTGGCCAGAACGAATGTGGAGAAGAAGGTGGCCATCGGCCGCACGGCGGTGGACTTTGTAGAGGACGGCGACGTGCTGTTCTGCGACTCCGGCACCACCATCCAATGCTTTTGCGCAGCACTGGCGAAGCGGCTGCAGAGCCGTCCGCTGCACATTCAGGTCTATACCAACTCTCTGGCCAATCTGGAGATGCTTTCGCCCTACATGAGCGTCAATCTGGTGGGCGGAGAGTACCGTGCCAACCGCAAGGATTTCTGCGGTGAACTGACGGAAAAGGCCCTTCGTTCTCTGCACTTTACCAAGAGCTTTTTCGGCGCGGACGGCTGCGTGCAGGGCACACGGCTCACCGCCACCGACCGCAAAACAGCGAAGCTGAATGAGATCGCTCTGCGCAATTCTGAACGCAACTTCATGCTGGTGGACTCCTCCAAATTTAGGGTATCGTCCCAGGTGGCCTACACCCTGATCCAGGGGACGCACACCATCGTCACTGACAGTGATATCGCCCCGGAAACCGTGGCACAGCTCAACAGCACCCACGTGCAGCTGATCTGCGTGGATCCCAAAAGCGTTTCTTCCGACCAATAAAAATTCCCTTCATCAAACCGTGATCGTGAGGTAATAACATGAAACCTACCATTCGTGTCCCTTATTTTGAAATCGGCACCAAGAACTATGTGTGGGGCGACAAGCTTCTGGAATATGCCATCGCCGCCGACAAGGCCGCCGAGAAGTACGACATCGACGTGCTGTTCATCTGCCCCGCGCTGGAAGTCCGCCGTGTTGCCGAAAACACCAAGAACCTGAAGGTCTTCTGCACCTATATGGATACCCTGCGTCCCGGCCGCGGCTGCGCCGATATCCTGCCCGAGGGCGTGAAGGACGCCGGTGCCATCGGCGTTATGATCAATCACTGCGAAAAGCCCATGAGCCTGCCCCAGATGAAAGCCACCATCGACCGTGCCCGCGAGCTGGACATGCTGGTGTTTGCCTGCGCCGACACGCTGGACGAGGCCCGTGCCATTGCCCAGCTGCACCCCGATATCATCAATCCCGAGCCCTCCGAGATCATCGGCGGCGGCAAGGGTGCCAGCCCCATGGCCTACGTGATGGACTCCATCCGCGCCATCAAGGAGATCGACCCCAACATCATGGTGGAGCAGGCTGCGGGCATCACCAACGGCCAGCAGGTCTATGATTTCATCATGGCCGGCTCCGAAGCTGCGGGTGCCGCCTCCGGCATCATGAATGCCGCCGACCCCATTGCCATGATCGACGAGATGATCGCCGCCACCCGCCGCGCTGCGGACGATCTGAAGAAACAGGAGGGTTAAACCATGGTCTTTAAGGAATCTTTCAAGCTGGAATCCCGCCACCGCGCCGTCAGCTTCCACGACGTCACCGACCGCGTGAAGGAGATCGCCAAGCGCTCCGGCATCAGGGACGGCATCGTGGTGGTCTATTCCCACCACACCACCTGCTCCGTCATTACCCAGGAGTGCGCCTTCGATCTGTCCATGACCGGTCTGGAGACCCTGCAGCAGGATCTGGTGAACTGCTTCGAGCAGTGGATCCCCACCCAGCGTACCGAGGGTATGTATCTGCATCCCAAGCAGAAGGCGCTGGACTTTGCCGAGGAACACGGCGAGGATAACTTCGGCTGCCACAACACCGACGCTCATCTGCGCTCCTCCATCATCGGCCGCAACGTTACCATCGTCACTGTGGACGGTGAGATGGATCTGGGCGAGTTCGGCCGCATCCACTTCATCGACTGGGATCAGACCCGCGGCCGCACCCGCACCGTGCAGGTCATGATTTTGGGCGAGTAAGCGAGGCGCGCCATGAAAGAGGCTATGCAGGCAGCCAGAGCTGCCTATGACATTGAAGCGGCGTGCATTCAGGAGATGAAGGAATTCTTCGACGAAGCCGCTTTCTCCGAAGCCGTCCGACTGCTGGCGGATGCGCCCCGCATCGGCTCCTGTGGCTGCGGACATTCGGGCATCGCCTGTCAGCACTTTGCGCACCTGATGTGCTGCATCGAGCAGCCCACCCGCTTTATCTCTCCCGCCGAGGCAGTCCACGGCGCCACCGGATACCTGCAAGCGGGCGACGTGATGGTGTTTGCCTCCCGTGGGGGCAAAACGGGCGAGCTGCTGCCCATTCTGGATATTTGCAGATCCAAAGGTGTGAAAGTCATCACCGTGACCGAAAACATGGACTCGCCTCTGGCACAGGGTGCCGATGTGGTGCTCAAGCAGCACGTGAATCGGGAAACCGACAAGTGGAATGCCCAGGGCACCACCAGCACCACCGCGCTGTGCATGATTTTCCACGCTCTGCAGGCGGCGCTCATCGAATACACCGGCTATCGGGCCGAGCAGTTTGCACTGATCCATCCCGGCGGTGCGGTGGGCGAGCGTCTGAACCATAAGCCGCTGTGACCGAATGACACACTACAAATAAAGGAGTAATCATCATGGAATTCAAGGTTTATCAGAAGGAAATCGAGCTGCAGTCCCGCGGCTGGGTCCCCACCTTCCACGACATCTCTGCTGATGTGATGAAGATCGTGGAGGAGTCCGGCGTGAAGAACGGCACCTGCTGCATTGCCTCCCATCACACCACCTGCTCCGTCATGGTGCAGGAATGTTCTCACGATTTCGACACCTTTGATCTGGAGTATCTGCAGCACGACCTGCTGGACATCATGCGCAAGCTGATCCCCGACTACACCAACGAGGGCGATTACCGCCATCCCGGCCCTGTCCACGCCCAGTTTGGCCGCTATGTCAACGAGCCGGGCAACTACACCAGCATGAATACCGACGGTCACCTGCGCAGCGTGTTCTTCGGCCGCAGCGAGACCATGACCATCAAGGACGGCAAGCTGGACGGCGGCGAGTTTGCCCACATCTACTTCATCGACTGGGACCACGTCCGTGCCCGCCGCCGTCAGGCGAATATCACCGTCATGGGCACCACCGAAGACGTGAACGACCGCAAGTATAACAACGGCGAGGTCGTCAATACCCTGCGGAAGTTCTCTCCCGAGGAGAAGGCCTACATGGAGCAGTACGACGAGTGGAAGAAGCGCTGATCGTTCTTCTGCACACGGCATCCGTACAACTCCCATCCCGCACAAAGCATCCCCATCCCGTGCGGCACCCCACCCCCATTCCCACAGGGATGGGGGTGTTTTTTGCGCGGTGCAAAAGGGGGAGTTGACTTTTGTGTTATAAATGCTATATAATATAACAAAATGTAACACGAGGAGTTGCCATGAATACCATTCGACAAAACCGCATCCAGTCCTATATTGAGGAGAAGCAGGTCGCCAGCATCAAAGAACTGCGGGAACTCTGTCCCGAAGTGTCGCTGATGACCATTCACCGTGATCTGGACGCGCTGGAACGGGCGGGGCTGGTCATCAAGGTGCGCGGCGGCGTGAAGGCGGTGCGCCATGCCGGAGATCCCGTGTTCGATGTGCGGATGCAGGAAAACGGCAGCGGAAAGGCCATCATTGCCGGCAAGGCCCTGGAGCTGATCCGGCCCCACAGCACGGTGTTTCTGGACGCCAGCACCACGGGGCTGATTCTGGCACAGCAGCTGCCGGACATTAACCTCAATATCTTCACTACCGCGCCCAATATCGCGCTGGAACTCTGTCGCCTGACAAACCCCTCCGTTTCCCTCTGTGGCGGCATGCTGAACCGGAAAAATCTGGCCCTTTCCGGACAAAATACGCTGGAAATGCTGGATAAGATCAACATTGATATTGCCTTTGTCGGCGTGTCCGGCTGTTCCGTGGATGCGGGTTTTACCTGCGGCACGGAAGCGGATATGCTGGTCAAGCGGCTGGTCATCCGGAAAGCGCGCACCAGTGTGATTCTCTGCGACCATGCAAAGCTCAGCCGCCTGATGCCCTATACCTTTGCATCCCTTGGGGATGTGGACTATGTGATTTCCGATAAGCCGCTGCCGGAGAGCTTCTGCGCCGCAGCCGCTGCGGCGGGAACCACGATCCTGTAAACAGCACTGTCAATGCCCGGCTTTTCTGATTTTTTATGAAAAGCCGGGCATTCTTGTATTGACATCTTGTTATAAAATGTTATAATTAACACAACTTAACATTTGGAGGGTTAGTATGGCAAATGCAGTCCTGATGCCGAAGGCCGGTATCACCGTGGAATCCTGTATCATCGGTAAGTGGCTCAAGCAGGTTGGAGACCCTGTCAAGATGGGTGACATTCTGTTTGAGTATGAAACGGATAAAGCAGTTTTTGAATGTGAATCGACCGCAGAGGGCGAGCTGCTGGAAATCTTCTTCCAGGATGGCGACGAAGTTCCCTGTCTGGTGAATGTCTGTGCCGTGGGCGCAAAAGGGGAGGACTGCTCCACGCTTCGTCCCGAGGGAAGCGCCCCTGCCGCCGCACCTGAAGCAGTACCTGCTGCAGCGCCTGCTGCTCCTGTCGCTGCCGCTGCTGCCACACCTGCTTCTGCTTCGGCGGATGCCGCCATCTCTCCCCGTGCCAGAAAGCTGGCCGAGAGCGCCGGCGTGGATACTGCCTGCGCCGCCGGCACCGGCCCCAACGGCCGTGTCATCGAGCGGGATGTCCGCCGGTTGATGGAGCAGGGCGTACCTGCCGCTGCGCCTGCCGCCGCTGTTTCTCCTGCTGCCGAATATGAGGATGTGACCTTCTCCGGCATCCGCAAGGTGATCTCCAAGTCCATGATGGCCTCCCTGCAGGGCAGCGCCCAACTGACCCACCACTTCTCCTTCGACGCAAGCATCATCCGGGATTACCGGGCGCAGATGAAGGCCGCCGGCGGCGACTATGCCGGCGTGACGCTGGGCGATATGGTGCTGTTCGCCGTGTCCCGCACGCTGCTGAACCACCCCGACATGAACGCCCATATGCTGGACGCCAACACCATCCGCCGCTTCAACGTGGTGCATCTGGGTGTTGCCGTGGATACCCCCCGCGGTTTGCTGGTGCCCGTGATCCGCAACGCCGACACCAAATCGCTGGTGCAGATCTCCAAAGAGGTCAAGGAACTGGC
This sequence comes from Oscillospiraceae bacterium, assembly GCA_015068025.1. Lineage (GTDB taxonomy): Bacteria > Bacillota > Clostridia > Oscillospirales > Oscillospiraceae > Oscillibacter. Next base: position 15,108 of record SVLH01000016.1, read on the forward strand.
CGCACAGGCCGCCTCCGGCTCCATCAGCCCTGACAAGATGAGCGGCGCCACCTTCACCGTGTCCAATCTGGGCTCTTTCGATGTGGAGATGTTCACGCCCATCCTGAATCCGCCCCAGACCGGCATCATCGGCGTTTGCAAGATGACCGACCGTGTCCGCCGTACCAAGGACGGCGGCATCGACGTCTATCCCGCCATGGGCCTGTCCCTGACCTATGACCACCGTGCGGTGGACGGCGCACCCGCCTCCCGCTTTATGCAGGAGGTCTGCCGCAAGCTGGAGCAGTTTACTGCCCTGCTGGCTGATTGAGAAAGGAAGTATGTTCTATGGAACAGTTTGATGTGATCGTCATCGGCGGCGGTCCCGGCGGCTATCTCTGCGCCGAGCGTGCTGCACAGGGCGGTCTGAAGGCTGCCGTCATCGAGGCAAAGCATATGGGCGGCACCTGCCTGAACGAAGGCTGCATCCCCACCAAGACCCTGCTGAACTCTGCCAAGATGTACCGCCACGCCACCGAAAGCGCCGTTTACGGCGTGACTTGCGAGGGCGCGAAGTTTGACCACGCCGCCGTCATCGAGCGCAAGGGCCGTGTGGCCAAGACGCTGGTCTCCGGCGTGGAAGGCGCCATGCGCGCCAATAAGGTCAAGGTCATCCGTGCCGCCGCCGAAATTCAGGGTCGTGGAAAAGATGGCTTTGAGGTCGCCGCCGGCGGCGAAGTCTACGCCGCCAAGCGGCTGGTCATCGCCACTGGCTCCGAGGCTGTGATTCCGCCCATCCCCGGCACGCAGGAGGGGTTGGAGAGCGGCTTCGTGGTCACCAATCGAGAGATGCTTGCCCAGACCGCTCTGCCGAAAGAGTTGGTGGTCATCGGTGCAGGTGTCATCGGTCTGGAAATGGCTGTTTACTTCGCCTCTGTGGGCGTGCATGTCACCGTGATTGAAATGATGGGCAAGATTGCAGGGCCCATTGACGCCGAGATCTCCAAGCTGCTGCAGGACGATTACAGCAAGCGCGGCATGGACTTCAAGCTCAACAGCAAGGTTTTGCGCATCACGAAAGACAGCGTGGTCTACGAGCAGGACGGCAAGGAGCAGGAAGTCAAATGTGACTGCGTGCTCATGAGTGCCGGCCGCAAGCCCGTCATCGCAGGCGTGGGTATTGAGAAGCTGGGCATCGAAACGGAGCGCGGCGCCATCGTCACCGACCGCCACCTGTGCACCAACGTGCCCGGCGTGTATGCCGTGGGCGACTGCAACGGCAAGATGATGCTGGCTCACACCGCCTACCGTGAGGCCGAGGTGGCTGTGAACCACATACTGGGCATTGCCGACGAGATGAAGTACAACGCCATCACATCCGTCCTGTATACCGATCCCGAGGTCGCCACCATCGGCGAGACCAAGGAAAGCGCACAGGAAAAGGGGATGACGGTGAAGGAAGTGAAGCTGCCTTTGATCTACTCCGGCCGCTATGTTGCCGAAGTGGAAAACGGAAACGGCTTTATCAAGCTGGTGGTGGATACCGACCGCAAGCGTCTGGTGGGCTGCCACATGGTGGGCAGCTATGCCTCCGAGATCATGATGACCGTGGCCATGATGATCGATACCGAGTTGCCCCCCGAGCGGCTGAAAAAGCTGGTGTTCCCCCACCCCAGCGTCTGCGAAGCCATCCGCGAAGCGCTGTTCCATATTTGAGGAGGTAACGGAGTATGCCTAAAAGTTTGTTTGTGGATCCCGCAGAGGTCAGAGCCTCCGGCAAAGTGACCTTCCATGAGATTCCCGTCAACCAATATAACAAGACAATCGAGGAGGAGCTGGCCTCCGGCAAGTTCAGCAAGGAAGACCTGATCCGCATTTTCCGTGATATGACGGTTCTGCGTGAGTTTGAAACCATGCTGAACCTCATCAAGACCCAGGGTGTCTACAACGGCATCGAGCACACCTATCCCGGCCCTGCTCATTTGTCCATCGGACAGGAGGCGGCCTGCGTCGGTCAGGCGTACCTGCTGGATGAGAACGACTTTGCCTTCGGCTCTCACCGCTCTCACTCCGAAATTCTGGCCAAGGCGCTGTCCACCATCCACAAGATGAGCGACGAACAGCTGATGGATGTCATGGAGAATTTCCTGGAAGGCAAGTGCCTGCGTGCCACGCAGAAGCTGGGCGAGACCGAAAGTGTGAAGGAGCTGGCCATCCGCTTCATCCTGTATGGTACGCTGTCCGAGATCTTCGCCCGGGAGACCGGCTTCCACATGGGCATGGGCGGCTCCATGCACGCCTTCTTCCTGCCCTTCGGTATCTATCCCAATAACGCCATCGTGGGTGGCAGCGGCACGATTTCCACCGGCGCGGCCCTGTATAAGAAGGTCAATGACAAAAAGGGCATCGTTGTCTGCAACATCGGTGACGCCTCCATGGCTCGCGGCCCCGTGTGGGAGGCCATGAACTTCGCCGCCATGGACCAGTACAAAACCCTGTGGGAGAGCCACAACGGCGGCATGCCTATCCTCTATAACATCTTCAACAACTCCTACGGTATGGGCGACCAGACCCGGGGCGAAACCATGGGTCAGGGCTGTATGTCCCGCATCGCCTCCGGTATCAGCCCCACCCAGTTCCATGCCGAGACCGTGGACGGCTTCAATCCGCTGGCGGTCATCGACGTGATGCGCCGCAAGCTGGAGCTGCTGCGCAGCGGGCAGGGTCCCGTGATGCTGGAAACCCTGACCTACCGCTTCTCCGGTCACTCCGTGTCCGACCAGAACGCCTACCGCACCAAGGAGGAGATCGACGCCTGGAAGGAAGTCGACCCTCTGACCGTCTATCCCGCAAAGCTCATCGAGGCCGGTATCCTGACGCAGGCGGAGGCAGACGCCATTCTGGCGGAAACTGCCGAGCGCATGACGTTGATCTGCAAGGCTGCCGCTGACCCCGAGATCAGCCCCTACTGTGACCTTGACAAAGACCCTGCCGTGATCGAGCGGCTGATGTTCTCCAATCAGCGGGCTGTCAGGCTGGACGACCGCACACCCGAGGTGCTGGTACCCAAGGAAGAGGCGGAGGGCTATCAGAAGATCAAGAGCAAGAGCCGCAGCCCCATTGGCCCGGACGGTAAGCCCGTGTCCAAGATGAAGCTCTATAACCTGCGTGACGCCCTCTCCGAGGTCATCTATGACCGCTTCTATGAGGACCCCACCATGATCGCCTACGGCGAGGATTGCCGTGACTGGGGCGGCGCCTTTGCCGTGTACCGCGGCATGATGGATGCCCTGCCCCACTGCCGTCTGTTCAACTCCCCGCTGGCGGAAGGCGCCATTGTGGGCACCGCCGTGGGCTACGCCCTCTCCGGCGGCCGCGCGCTGGTGGAACTGATGTACGCCGACTTTATCGGCTGCGCCGGTGATGAGATCTTCAACCAGATGTCCAAGTGGCAGGCCATGTCTGCCGGTATTTTGAAGATGCCGCTGGTGCTGCGTGTGTCCGTGGGCTCCAAGTACGGCGCCCAGCATTCCCAGGACTGGACGTCCCTGTGTGCCCACATTCCCGGACTGAAGGTCTGTTTCCCCGCAACGCCTTGGGAGGCCAAGGGTTTGATGGAAGCCGCTCTGAACGGTACCGACCCCGTGGTGTTCTTCGAGAGCCAGCGCATCTACGATATCGGCGAGCAGTTCCATGAAGGCGGCGTGCCCGAGGAGCGCTATGAGATCGCCTTCGGCGACACCAACCGTGTCCGCACCGGCAAGGATGTCACTATCCTGACGGTGGGCGCAACGCTGTACCGTGCCGTGGATGCCGCCAAGGAATTGAGCGAGAAGTACGGTCTGGAGGCCGAGATCATCAACCTGCACTCCCTGGTGCCGCTGGACTACACCAAGATCGTGGAGTCCGTGCGCAAGACGGGTAAGGTCGTGCTGGTCAGCGATGCCTGCGCCCGCGGCTCCTTCCTCAACGACGTGGCGCAGAATATCACCCAGCTGTGCTTCGACGATCTGGATGCACCTCCTGTGGTGGTGGGCGCCAAGAACTGGATCACCCCGCCCTACGAGTTTGATAAATACTTCTTCCCCCAGAAGGAATGGATTTTGGATGCCATCCATCAGCAGATCCTGCCGCTGCCCGGCTATGTGCCCGCACAGCCCCATTCCGAGGCTGCGCAGATCTACCGTTCCAAGCTGGGTGTGTAAGTGCTGCCGGCACGGAAACGATTGCTATAGAAAAAACTGTGAAAAGATCCTACCTCTGCCTTGCGGAGGTGGGATCTTTTGTGCGAAAAGCGGATTGACAGGCGGAAGAAGTTTGTGTAAAATCAACTGCAATAACACAAATGTGATGACAGGGAAAACGTCACTGCGAGCATTTCAGAGAGCCGCCGGTTGCTGCGAGACGGTATGCGGACAGTCGATTTACTGGCCCTTGAACAGTCAGCTGAAAGCCCTTGCGGGCCGTAGGTGGAACCGGGTTTCCTCACCGTTACCAATGAGGCCGTATTCGCCCCTTCGGGAGCCGATATGGAGAGGGGATATTGTATGATATCAACAGGAGTGGTACCGCGGAAGCAGAGCTTTCGTCTCTTACAGGAGACGAGAGCTTTTTTGTTTTTCGGGCACTCCGAGGGATTTTGAAGGAGGAGCACATCCATGAAGCGCATCAAAATTTTTGACACTACTTTGAGAGACGGTGAGCAGTCCCCCGGCTGCAGCATGAACCTTTCTGAAAAGATCGAAATGGCCAAGCAGCTGGAAAAACTGGGCGTGGACATCATCGAGGCAGGCTTTGCCATTGCCTCTCCCATGGATCATAAGAGTGTCCAGTCTATTGCGGCGGCCGTTACCAACTGTACAGTGGCCAGCCTTGCCCGCTGCACCAAGGGCGACATCGACGCCGCATGGGACGCTGTCAAGGAAGCAAAGCATCCCCGCATCCATGTGTTCCTCGCCACCAGCGACATCCACATGGAGTACAAGCTGCAGATGACCCGCGAGCAGGTGCTCTCTCGCATCAGCGAGATGGTGGCCTATGCAAAGAGCCTGTGTGAGGATATCGAGTTCTCCGCCGAGGATGCCTCCCGTTCCGACTGGGCGTTTTTGGCCCAGTGCTATTCCAACGCCGTGGCCGCCGGCGCCACCACGCTGAACGTCCCCGACACCGTGGGCTACTCCACGCCGCAGGAGATGGGCGAACTGATTACTTACCTCCGTGCCAACGTGACCGGGGTCGAGGGCGTGGACATCTCCGTCCACTGCCACAACGATCTGGGCATGGCCGTGGCCAACTCTCTGGCCTGCATTAAGGCCGGCGCCACCCAGGTGGAATGTACGGTCAACGGCATCGGCGAGCGCGCCGGCAACGCCAGTTTGGAAGAGCTGGTCATGGCCCTCCATACCCGTCCCGGCTACTATGAGGCCGAGACCGGCATCAATACCCGCCAGATCTACCGCAGCAGCAAGCTGCTCAGCAACATCACCGGCGTACCCATTCCGCCCAGCAAGGCCATCGTGGGCGCCAACGCCTTTGCTCATGAGTCCGGCATCCACCAGCACGGCGTCCTGGCCAACGCCCTGACCTACGAGATCATGAACTCCGCCGATGTGGGCATTCCCCAGAACACCATGGTGCTGGGCAAGCACTCCGGCAAGCACGCCCTGCGGGATAAGCTGGTTTCTATGGGCTATGAGCTGGACGATCAGGAGCTGGAGAACGTGTTCACCCGCTTCAAGGTGATGGCCGACAAGAAAAAGAACATCACCCGCAAGGACATCGAGGCGCTGGTGCTGCACCGTCGCAACGTCACCATCGGTTCCTGCCGCCTGATGAGCCATGTGGTCAACACCGGCGCAGGCGTGCCCAATACCTCCTTCATCCGCCTGCAGAGGGAGGACGAAATTCTGGAAGATGTGGCCATCGGCACCGGCCCGCTGGACGCCTCCTTCAAGGCCATCAACCGGATGCTGGGCGTGGATGTCCGTCTGGAGAGCTTCAGCCTGAACGCCGTCACTGACGGTGAGGACGCCATCGGCGAAGCCGTGGTGAAGCTGTCCACCCCCGAGGGCGAGACCTATACCGGCACCGGCCTTTCCACCGATATCATCGAATCTTCCATCCGTGCCTATGTCAACGGCATCAACAAGATGATGGAAGACAACGCCTGAAAGGAGAACACACTATGGGAATGACAATGACGCAGAAGATCCTCGCAGCCCATGCGGGATTGAGCGAAGTCCGTGCAGGACAGCTGATCCGCGCAAAGCTGGATCTGGTGCTGGGCAACGATATTACCACCCCCGTGGCCATCAACGAGTTTGAGGCGGCAGGGTTCGACAAGGTCTTTGACAAGAGCAAGATCGCTATGGTCATGGACCATTTCGCTCCTAATAAGGACATCAAGTCCGCCACGCAGTGCAAGCAGTGCCGCACCTTCGCCAAGCGCTTCGACATCGACAACTACTACGATGTGGGCGCCATGGGCATTGAGCACGCGCTGCTGCCCGAAAAGGGTCTGGTGGGTCCCGGCGAGGCGGTCATCGGCGCAGACTCCCACACCTGCACCTACGGCGCATTGGGCGCCTTCTCCACCGGCGTGGGCTCCACCGATCTGGGTGCGGCCATGGCCACCGGAGAAACGTGGTTCAAGATCCCCTCTGCCATCAAGGTCTATCTCACCGGCGAGATGAAACCCTATGTTTCCGGCAAGGATGTGATCCTCACCCTCATCGGCATGATCGGCGTGGACGGCGCCCGGTACCAGTCTTTGGAGTTTGCCGGCCCCGGTGTGGCAAACCTCACCATCTACGACCGCCTGACCATCGCCAACATGGCCATTGAGGCCGGCGCGAAAAACGGCATCTTCCCTGTGGACGATGTGACCCGCGCCTATGTGGAAGGCCGCGTGAACCGCCCCTGGACGGCATACGAGGCGGACGAGGACGCGGAGTATGAGCGCACCGTGGAGATCGATTTGAGTAAAATCGAGTGTACCGTGGCATATCCCCACCTGCCGGAGAATGCCCATCCTGCATCCGAGGGCAAGGACATTGCCATCGACCAGATCGTCATCGGCTCCTGCACCAACGGCCAGCTGGCCGACATGGCTGCCGCCGCCGCCGTGCTCAAGGGCAAGCATCTGGCGCCCGGTGTCCGGGGCATCGTCATCCCCGCCACCCAGAGTGTCTACCGTGAGTGCATGCGTCTGGGCTATACCGACATCTTCCTGGATGCCGGCTGTATCGTTTCCACCCCCACCTGCGGCCCCTGCCTGGGCGGCCACATGGGCATTCTGGCGGCGGGAGAGCGCTGCGTTTCCACCACCAACCGCAATTTCGTCGGCCGTATGGGCCACGTGGACAGCGAGGTGTATCTGGCCTCTCCTGCCGTGGCTGCCGCATCCGGCATCGCAGGTCATATCGCCCATCCCGAGGAGGTACTGTAATGAACGCACACGGAATCGTACATAAATACGGCGACCACGTCGATACCGACGTCATCATCCCCGCCCGCTACCTGAACAGTCAGGATCATAAGGAACTGGCCTCCCACTGCATGGTGGACATCGACACGGAGTTTGTAAAGCGTGTCAAGGACGGCGACATTATGGTGGCCGGCGTCAACTTCGGCTGCGGCTCCTCCCGCGAGCACGCGCCTGTGGCCATCAAGGCCAGCGGCATCTCCTGCGTCATCGCCAAAAACTTTGCCCGCATCTTCTACCGCAACGCCATCAACATCGGCCTTGCCATTCTGGAATGCCCCGCCGCCAGCGAGGGCATCGAAAACGGCGATGAGGTCAGCGTGGACTATGACACCGGCGTCATCACCAACATCACCAAAAACGAAACCTATCAGGCAGAGCCCTTTCCCGAATTTATTATGGATATGATCCAAAAGGGCGGCCTGATGGCCTCCATTCAGAAGTGAGGTGCGTAAGATGGAAAAGAAAATTGCAATCATCCGGGGCGACGGCATCGGCCCCGAGATCATGACACAAGCCATTGCTGTGCTGGACGCCGTGGCGGCAAAGTTCGGCCATACGTTCACCTATGAAGATGCGCCCATGGGCGGCAACGCCATCGACGCCTTCGGCGTGCCTCTGCCGGAATCCAGCCTGAAAACCTGCCTTGCCTGCGACAGTGCGCTGCTCTCTGCCGTGGGCGGCCCCAAGTGGGATACCATCGATCCCGCCATCCGCCCCGAAAAGGGATTGCTGGCGCTGCGCGCCGGTATGGGTCTGTATGCCAATCTGCGCCCCGCCGAACTCATTCCCCAGTTGAAGGATGCCTGCCCTCTGCGCAGTGAGATCGTGGAACGCGGCATTAACTTTCTGGTGGTTCGCGAGCTGATCGGCGGCGCCTATTTCGGCGAGCATAAGACCTGGGAGGAAAATGGCGAGATGGCGGCCCATGACATCATGGCCTACAAGGAACATGAGATCCGCCGCATCGCCCGGGTGGGCTTTGAAACGGCCATGAAGCGCGGCAAGAAGCTGTGCTCCGTGGACAAGGCCAACGTGCTGGACTCCTCCAAGCTGTGGCGCAAGGTGGTCTGCGAGGTGGCGGCGGAATACCCGGAGGTGGAACTGCGCCACATGTATGTGGACGCCGCCGCCATGCAGTTGGTGCGTGACCCCAGCCAGTTCGACGTCATCGTGACGGAGAACCTGTTTGGCGACATCCTCTCCGACGAGGCCAGCCAGATCGTGGGTTCCATCGGCATGCTGCCCTCCGCCAGCCTGGGCGACGGCGCCTGCGGCTTGTACGAGCCCATCCATGGCTCTGCCCCTGACATTGCGGGACAGGATCTGGCAAACCCCATCGGCATGATCCTTGCGGCGGCTATGATGCTGCGCTACGGCCTGAATATGCCGGAGGAGGCTGCTGCCATCGAAAAGGCAGTCAACTGCGCATTGGAGGACGGCCTGCGCACCGGCGACATTATGGAGCCGGGCATGACCCGTGTGGGCTGCGCCGCCATGGGTGCCGCCATCGTGGAAAGAATCTGACAGAAAAACAAGAAAGCACCCGACTTCCGTCGGGTGCTTTTTTATGGGTAAAATCAGCGGGGGAGGCTTTCCAGATAGTGAATGAACTGCTGGGCGGTGCGGCCGGAGAAGCCCCGGTGGCGGCGCTCCCATGTGTTAGCCTGGGCCAGCAGCTCTGCCTCGTCCATTTCGATACCGTGGCGCTGTGCCAGTGTCTTGACGATGGCGTGATACTCCTTCTGGGTGGGGGCGTTGTAGTTGATGGCCACGCCGAACCGGGCAGCCAGCGACATTTTCTCCTCCACGGTGTCGGAGCGGTGGATGTCGCCGTGGTGCTCCATGTCCGTGCGGTCGTTCCAGGTTTCCCGCACCAGATTGCGGCGGTTGGAGGTGGCATAGATCAGCACATTGTCGGGGCGGGTCTCCACGCCGCCCTCGATGACGGCCTTCAGGAACTTGTACTCCACCTCGTTCTCTTCAAAGGACAGATCGTCGATAAAGATGATGAAGCGGTAGTTGCGGTTCTTGATGTAGCCGAGGATGGCAGAGAGGTCGCCAAACTGGTGCTTGTAGATCTCGATCATGCGCAGGCCGCGGTCGAAGTACTCGTTGATGAGCGCCTTGACGCTGGTGGACTTGCCGGTGCCGGCGTCGCCGTAGAGGAGGACATTGTTGGCTTTTTTGCCATCCAGAAACGCCTCGGTGTTGCGGCGCAGCTCCCGCTTCTGGATCTCGTAGCCCAGCAGATCGTCCAGCACGATGCCGTCCACATTGCTGATGGGCAGGAACTCCACGGGGGCGCTGCCCTCGCGGGCAATGCGGAAGGCGCGGCTCATGGCAAACACGCCGTAGCCGTACTGACGGTAATAGTCTGTCACCAGACGGAACATCTCGTTCTCATCCTGCGCCGCTGCCAGCGATGCACGCAGAGCACGCACCTGCTGGCTGATATCCCGGTTATACATCCGCTCCCGCTTGGGGATGGCCTGATAGGCGCAGATGGTGGTAAAGCAGTCGATGCCCAGAGCCTGCTCGATGGGGACAAAATCGAAGTGCATCAGGCGGCGGAACACGGCAAAGTCGTTCTTTGCGAAGTGATTCACGCTGCCCTCGTTGGCACCTGCACGCTCACAGGTGCGGGTGAAGGAGTTTTCGTTGGTCATCAGCAGCCATGTGAGATAGCACTGCCACAGGTTTTCATCGAAACCGCAGGCGGTGGCAAGATCCAGCAGGCGCTTGATCTGTGCGTAGATCCGTCCCGTCAGGGCGCTGCGGTCATACTGACCGCTTTCCCAGTCGCGGAAGACCTCTGCCAGCTGCACCAAAATTTCATCCTTGCCCAGATCGCTGAACAGAATCAGGTGGGAAAGTTCACGATACATACCATCATCCTCTCGATGTCCCGCTTTTTGCCATGGGCGGGACGGTAGCTTATTCCAGAATGGCGCCACGGTCGGCGCTGGAGACCATCTTGGCATAACGGGCCAGATAGCCGGTTTTGATCTTGGGCTCGGGACAGACCCACTTGGCACGGCGTGCGGCCAGTTCTTCGTCGCTGACCTTCATCTCAATGGTGTGGTTGGGGATATTGATGGCGATGATGTCGCCCTCCTGTACCAGACCGATGTTGCCGCCGCTGGCCGCCTCGGGGGAGACGTGGCCGATGGAGGCGCCGCGGGTAGCGCCGGAGAAGCGGCCGTCGGTAATGAGAGCCACATCCTTATCCAGACCCATACCGGCGATGGCGGAGGTGGGGTTGAGCATCTCCCGCATGCCGGGGCCGCCCTTGGGGCCCTCGTAGCGGATGACCACCACGTCACCGGCCACGATTTTGCCGGCATAGATGGCGGCGATGGCCTCATCCTCGGAGTCAAACACCCGGGCGGGGCCTTCGTGTACCATCATCTCGGCGGCCACGGCGCTCTGCTTGACCACGCAGCCGTCGGGTGCCAGATTGCCTTTCAGGACGGCGATGCCGCCGGTTTTGGTGTAGGGATTCTCGATGGGGCGGATGACGGCGGAATTGCGGTTCACCACGCCTGCCAGATTTTCGGCAACGGTCTTGCCGGTGCAGGTTATGAGGGAGGTGTCCAGCAGACCTGCCTTGGCCAGCTCCGCCATCACGGCGTAGACGCCGCCGGCACGATCCAGATCTTCCATATAGGTGTCACCGGCAGGCGCCAGATGGCACAGGTTGGGGGTTTTGTCGGAGATCTCGTTGGCCATGTCGAAGTTCAGCTCGATGCCGCACTCGTGGGCGATGGCAGGCAGGTGGAGCATGGTGTTGGTGGAGCAGCCCAGAGCCATGTCGATGGTCTCGGCGTTGTGGAAAGCGGCCTCGGTCATGATGTCCCGGGGACGGATGTTCTTTTCCACCAGTTCCATGATCTTCATACCGGCGTGCTTGGCAAGGCGCAGACGGGCGGAGTACACGGCGGGGATGGTGCCGTTGCCGCCTAAAGCCATGCCGATGGCCTCGGTGAGGCAGTTCATGGAGTTTGCGGTATACATGCCGGAGCAGGAACCGCAGGTGGGACAGGCGTTGTTCTCATAGTCCTCCACGCCCGCTTCGTCCAGCTTGCCTGCGTAGTAGGCGCCCACGGCCTCGAACATGTGGCTCAGGCAGGTGCGGCGGCCGTCATTCAGCGTACCGGCGAGCATGGGGCCGCCGGAGACAAAAATGGTGGGAACGTTGACGCGGGCGGCGGCCATCAGCAGACCGGGCACGTTCTTGTCACAGTTGGGGATCATCACCAGACCGTCGAACTGGTGCGCCATGGCCATGGCCTCGGTGGAGTCGGCGATCAGGTCACGGGTGACCAGAGAGTACTTCATGCCCACGTGACCCATGGCGATGCCGTCGCACACGGCGATGGCAGGGAACTCCACGGGGGTGCCGCCTGCGGCACGGATGCCAGCCTTGACGGCCTCTGCGATCTTGTCCAGATTCATGTGGCCGGGGACAATTTCGTTATAGGAGCAGACCACGCCGATCAGGGGGCGCTCCAGTTCTTCCTTGGTATAACCCAGAGCATACAGCAGCGAACGGTTGGGTGCTGCGGGGATGCCCTGCTTTACTACATCACTTCTCAAGAGGAATTCCTCCTATGTTGAAAATCACGGGATACGGCGCATCCGCCGCGGAGTGCGGCGGATGCGTTTTTTGGATTAGTTGGAAGCGGTATCGGGGTTGGTATCCTCGCCCCAGAGCATGTTGCGGCGCAGCTCGGCACCCACGACCTCCATCTGGTGCTTGGCCAGGATGGAGCGGCTGGCGTTGAAGAAGCAGCGGCCGTTCTTGTTCTCGGCGATCCAGTTGCCGGCGAACTTGCCGTTCTGGATGTCGGTCAGAACAGCCTTCATGTTCTTCTTGGTCTCCTCGTAGGGCAGCACGCGGGGACCGGAGACGTATTCACCGTACTCGGCGGTGTCGGAGATGGAGTAGTTCATCATGGCGACGCCGCCCTTGTTGATCAGGTCGATGATGAGCTTCATCTCGTGGATGCACTCGAAGTAGGCATTCTCGGGAGCGTAGCCGGCCTCGACCAGAGTTTCGAAGCCCATCTTCATCAGCTCCACAACGCCGCCGCACAGAACGGCCTGCTCGCCGAACAGGTCGGTCTCGGTCTCGTCCTGGAAGGTGGTCTCCATGACACCGCCGCGGGCGCCGCCGATGCCGGCAGCGTAGGCCAGGCCGATGTCGTGCGCCTTACCGGTGGCATCCTGATGGACGGCCAGCAGGCAGGGCACGCCCTTGCCGGCCACATACTGGCTGCGGACGGTGTGGCCGGGGCCCTTGGGAGCGATCATCAGCACGTCGATATCGGCGGGAGGAACGATCTGCTTGAAGTGGATGTTGAAGCCGTGGGCGAACATCAGGGCGTTGCCGGCCTCCAGGTTGGGAGCGATGTCGCGTTTGTAGACGTCGGCCTGCACCTCATCGTTGATGAGGATCATCACGATGTCGGCCCACTTGGCGGCCTCGGGCACGGTCATGACTTTCAGACCGGCTTCTTCGGCCTCGGCCCAGCGCTTGCTGCCTGCACGCAGACCCACGCACACGTCGCAGCCGGATTCCTTCAGGTTCAGCGCATGGGCGTGACCCTGGGAGCCGTAGCCCACGATGGTGATCTTCTTTCCGTCCAGCTTGCCCAGGTCACAGTCCTTCTCATAATACATGTTTGCCATAATCATATTCCTCCTTGAGTTTGTTGTTATCATATATCGTGCTCCGCCCTCTTTCGATGGCGATAGTACCGGTTTTTGCGATCTCCAGAATACCGAAATCCGTCAGCATTTCAATCAGAGCGGAGATCTTGCTCTTGCTGCCGAACACCTCCAGCGTCAGGGATTCCCGGCTGACGTCCATGACCTTGGCGCGGAAGATGTTTGCCAGCTGGATCACTTCGTCCCTTGCGCTGCGGCTTACGGCGCCGACCTTGATCAGCGCCACCTCGCGGCGGATGGAGGTTTCTTCGTCGAGGATCTTCACTGCCGTTACCGGCAGCAGTTTGCTGCACTGGGCGGCGATCTGTTCCAGCATGGCCTCGTCGGCCAGGATGGAGATGGTGATGCGGGTGATGCCCGGCTTGTCCGTCTCACCGGAAACGATGGATTCGATGTTGTAGCCCTTTCTGGAAAACAGACGGGCCACCTGGCTCAAAACGCCGGGGATGTCCTGCACCAGAATGCACAGGGTGTAGAGTTTGCGCTCGGGATCCAACTGTCGCTTCATACGCTGCCTCCTTCGCTGAGCAGGAAGTCTGTGATGGGAGAGCCGGCAGCCACCATGGGGCTGACCATCTCATCGATGTCCAGCATGCAGTCGATGACGGCGCCGGTGCCGCACTCCAGAGCCTGCGCCAGAGCCTGCTCCATCTCCTCGCGGGTACGGACACGGTAGCCCTTCAGTCCATAGGCCTCCGCCAGCTTTACAAAGTCGGGGCCGAAATCCAGCGTGGTCTGGGAGAAATGCTTTTTGTAGATCAGGTTTTGCCACTGGCGAACCATGCCCAGCGTGCCGTTGTTGAACACCACGGAGATCACGGGCAGACCGTAGTGCTGCACGGTGCAAAGCTCGTGGCAGTTCATGCGGAAGCAGCCGTCGCCGGTGATGTGGATGACGCGCTTTTCCGGGTTGCCGGTCTGGGCGCCGATGGCGGCGCCGAGGCCGAAGCCCATGGTGCCGAATCCGCCGGAGGTCAGAAGCTGACCGGGGTAATTAAAGTGGAGATACTTGATGGACCACATCTGATGCTGTCCCACGTCCGTGGCCACGATGGCATCCTGCGGCATCTGGGCGCGGATCACGTCCAGCACTTGCTGTGGGGTGAGGTGGTCGCTGTTGCCCGCTGTGGCGGGGGCGCGCATGGGGAGGATGTATTCCTTCCACTCCTGGTGACTGTACTGGGTGAGCTGCTCGTTGAGCATGGCCAGCACCCGGCGGGCGGAGCCGATGATGTGGTGATCGGTGGCAACGTTTTTGTCGATCTCGGCACGGTCGATGTCGATCTGCACGATCTTTGCCTGCTTGGCGAAGGTGGACGGTTGCAATGCCACGCGGTCGGAGAAGCGGCAGCCCACGGCGATGAGCAGATCACACTCGTTGGCCGCCACGTTGGAGGCTTTGGAGCCGTGCATGCCGATCATGCCGGTGGTGAGGGGATGTCCGCCGGGGAAGCCGCCGCCGCCCATGACGGTGATGGCCACGGGGGAGTCCAGTTTCTCCGCGAATTCCCGGAATTCCTGATGGGCACGGCCGCGAACCACGCCGCCGCCGCAGATGAGCAGAGGGCGCTTGGCCTCGGCGATCATGTCCAGCAGCTGGCGGATGTCATCGGGGTCGATCTCCGGCTTCTGGGGGCGGAGGGCATCATTGAGCTTCTGGATGCTGTTGGATCGGCGGTTTTCCTGCCAGGGGATGAACTCGTAATCCACCATCTGGTCGGCGTTGGTCACATTTTTCAAAAAGTCGATGAGGACGGGGCCGGGGCGGCCGCTGGCGGCCACAGCAAAGGCCTGTCGCATCACATCGGGGATCTGCTGGGCGTCCCGTACCAGAAAGGCCGCCTTGGTGATGGGCATGGCGATGCCGGTGGAGTCCACCTCCTGAAAGGCGTCGCGGCCCAGCAGATTCTCGCCCACGTTGCAGGTGATGAACACCACGGGGGAGGAGTCCAGATGGGCGGTGGCAATGCCGGTGGTCAGGTTGGTGGCGCCGGGGCCGGAGGTGGCGAAGCACACGCCCACCTTGCCGGTGGAGCGGGCGTAGCCGTCTGCCGCGTGGGCAGCGCCCTGTTCGTGGGCGGTCAGCACGTGGCGGATCTTGCCCTCATAGCCGTAAAGTTCGTCATAGAGATTCAGGATGGTGCCGCCGGGATAGCCGAACACGGTGTCGACTTCCTGTTCCAGCAGGCACTCCATAATGGCCTGTGTTGCACGGATCTTCAAAAGGGAGTTCCTCCTTGTGGGTTAAATCTTGCCGCCGCCCTTTTGCACGGCGATCACGCCGGTGCGGACGACCTCCAGAATGGAGAAGGGGCGCATCATGGTCTGGAAGGTATCCAGACGGTCGGGGGTGTCGGAAAGCTCCAGCGTCATGGAGGTGGGGGAGATGTCCGCCACCTTGGCGCCGTAGATGGAGCAGATGGTCATGATGTCCTGCCGGGTCTTGTTGTTGGCGCTGACCTTCAGGATCATCAGCTCCCGGCCGATGAGGCTGTTTTCTTCCAGTGTGCGGACTTTGATGACCTCCACCAGCTTGTTGAGCTGCTTTTCCACTTGCTCCACCATGTTGTTGCCGTTGTCCACGATAATGGTGATGCGGGAAATGGTGGGGTCGTCGGTGACGCCAACTGCCAGAGAGTCAATGTTGAAGGCGCGGCGGGAGAACAGTCCGGTGATGCGGTTGAGCACGCCGGCCTGGTTTTCCACCAGAACGGAAATGGTCTGCTTCATGGTTCCCGCCTCCTTTAATCGTTGGTGGTGACGTCGGGATGGACGTTCACAATGGCCAGCACGCTGCCCTCGGCGCCAAGGATTTGGTCGATGGCGGCGTCCACCTCGTCCTCGCAGTTCACGGCGATGCTGGGGATGCCGTAGGCGGCGGCAACGGTCTCGAAATCGGGAGAGCCGTCCAGTGCCACGCCGAAGGGGCCGTGATAGGCCGGAGAGTTCTGGATCTGGTGCACCAGTCCCAAAACGTTGTTGCGGAAGACGATGATCTTGAGATCGAGATCGGCTGCCTTAACGGCGGCCAGTTCGTTCATGGACATCTGGAAGGAGCCGTCGCCGCAGATGACAACGGTCTGCTTGTCCGGCTGGGCCACCTTCACGCCGATGGCGGCGGGGAGGGAGTAGCCCATGGTGCCAAGGCCCCCGGAGGTCAGCAGCCGTCCCTGCTTCTGGGGCAGGTACTTGCAGGCGAACAACTGGTTCTGGCCCACATCCACGCAGACCACGGCGTCCTCCGCCAGTTTTCCGCCCAGTTTGCGCAGGAAGGTGCCGGGGAAGACGAATCCTTCCCGTGCGGGAAACACGCGATCCAGCTCCGCCTTGCGGTATTCCCGCAGACGCTCCAGCCATGCGGCAGAATCGGGCGCTTTGATCTCCCGTTCCAGCAGCTGCTGCAGGATCACCTTCACATCGCCCACCAGAGGGATGGCGGCGATCAGGTTCTTGCCGATCTCGGCAGGGTCGACGTCGATGTGGATGGTGGCCATGCGGTTGGCGATGTCCTCCGGATCCACCATGGCACGGTCGGCGGCACGGGTGCCCACCATGATGAGCAGGTCGGCCTTTGCCAGCGCTTGATTGGCACAGCGGTTGCCGTGAGCGCCGATCATGCCCAGATTCAGGGGGTGATCGGTGGGCAGCACGGAGATGCCCATCATGGTCTTGACCACGGGGATCGCGTTGCGCTCTGCCAGCGCCAGCAGCTCGTCTCTTGCGTGCGCCAGCCACACACCGCCGCCGGCGCAGATCAGCGGCTGCTTTGCTCTGGAGATGGCCTCCGCCACCCGCTTGATCTGCAGCTCGTTGCCGCGGATGCTGGGCTTGTAGCCCCGGATGTTGACCTCCTCGGGGAAGACGGGGGTTTCGACCTCCTGCTGCTGGATGTCAATGGGAATGTCGATGAGAACGGGGCCGGGACGGCCAGTGGAGGCGATATGGAACGCCTCCTTCACGATACGGGGGATCTCCTGCGCATCTTTGACCAGATAGCTGTGCTTGGAGAAGGGTGCGACTGCACCGGTAATATCCACTTCCTGGAAGATGTCCCTGCCCAGCAGATGGGAGGGCACCTGTCCGGTGACGGCCACCATGGGGATGGAGTCCATGTAAGCGGTGGCGATGCCGGTGATGAGGTTGGTGGCACCCGGCCCGGAAGTGACCATACACACACCGGTCTTTCCGGTCACACGGGCGTAGCCGGAGGCCATGTGGCCTGCGTTCTGCTCCGTGCGGACCAGCGTATATCCGATCTGAGGGGTTTCCCGGAGCACATCCGCCACGGGGCAGATGGTAGCACCGGCGTATCCGAAAATATGATCGACGCCCTCGCGGAGCAAACCTTCGATCAAAGCCTGTGCGCCTGTCATTTTCATGTTTGCGCCCTCCTTTGGACTTCGTGCGGGGTGCGGATGTCCCGCGGATTCTGAATGAAAAACGCCTGTGGTTCGGGGGGGTCGAACCACAGGCGTTCAGGTAACTTTTTGAGCCGGCTTAAGTTCCTTCTGGGGAATGAAACCGGGGGCTCTGCTTCCTGCTCCGGGCATGACCTCAAACACTATTCCTGTTTTGTACCAGCAATACCAGTACGGAAACAAAAATAATGCAGACCGGAATGGAGATCAGAGCGGTGGTCATCAGCATGGGATAAACTCCTTCGCTGTCGGACGGGGCTGGAGCCCCAAAGACCGGCATTCTTTGCCTTGTTAAAGCTTAATAACAGTATACATATTTAAGACAAAAAAACAACACACTCCGACGCGCTTTTGAATATTTTTCCCTTTTACCGAAAAATGGCGGCGGTTTTGCGAAAAAACTGGCACAAACCACCGAGAAAATTGGAAAAAACGGGGTGGGGAAGGAAGACGGTCAATGCTGCCTGCCGGAAAACACTCATTTTTCATGCATAGAGTCTCTCCTGTGGGGCATCCTTTTTGAAAACGAGGAAAGGAAGTCTGTCCCTATGCCGGAAAAAATCGTGATCGCGCTGGGCGGCAATGCCTTGCAGTCCGGAAATTCCGCCCCCACGGCGGAGGCGCAGCTGGAAGTGGTGCGCCGCACGGCCCAGTATATTGCCGAAATCAGCCGCCGCGGCTATGAAATGGCCATCGTGCACGGAAACGGCCCCCAGGTCGGCCGCATCCTGCTGGCATCCGAAACGGCCAAGGAGGTGGTCCCGCCCATGCCCTTTGACGTCTGCGGTGCCATGAGTCAGGGCTATATCGGCTATCACATCCAGCAGGCGCTGAAATATGCCTTGAGTGCCCGGAACCGGAACTACCCCGTGGTGTCCCTGACCACGCAGGTGGTGGTGGATCGCAGCGACCCTGCCTTCCAGAACCCCACCAAGCCCATCGGTGGGTTCTGCACCGAGGAGGAAGCCCGGCGGCTGGAACAGGAGAAAGGCTATGTCATGAAGGAGGACTCCGGCCGCGGCTGGCGGCGGGTGGTGGCTTCGCCCCAGCCGCGCCGCATTGTGGAGATCGGCGCCGTCCGGCTGCTGTGGGATCACGCCATTGTCATCACCTGCGGCGGAGGCGGCGTGCCTGTGGTGGAAAACCCGGACGGCACGCTGGAGGGCGTTGCGGCGGTCATCGACAAGGACTACGCCGCAGAGCTTCTGGCAGAACAGGTGGACGCCGATGCGCTGCTGATCCTGACGGAGGTGGAGAAGGTGGCCATCAACTTCGGCAAGCCCAACCAGCAGGATCTGAACCGGTTGAGCCTGGCGGAAGCTGCCCGCTATGCCGAGGCGGGGCAGTTCGGCGCCGGCAGTATGCTGCCCAAGGTGGAGGCTGCTATGCGCTTTGTCCGTGCAAATCCCGGAAAACGCGCCATCATCACCAGCCTTGACAAGGCGGTGGACGCATTGGATGGAAAGACCGGCACCATCATCACGTTCGCATAATGGAACCGCCCACGGACACTTCCGTGGGCGGTTTTTGCTGTCTTGCGAGGTGGTCAGCGGACATACTTGGCGATCTTGCGGGCGGCGGTGGCCTGCGAAATGCCCAGCTCCTTCGCCACGGCCACGGTGGTGCCGCAGCGGTGGTAGGAGTCCCGGATGATCTGCCCTTCGTAGGCGTCCATGCGTTCCGCCAGCGTGCCGCCGAAGGCCAGAAGCGCCGCAGAGGGCAGCGCTTCTCCGGTATATTCCACTGGGAGAGAGGTGATGTCGATGATGGGATCCTGCGCCGTGATGACCACCCGCTCGATCAGGTTCTCCAGCTGGCGCACGTTGCCGGGCCAGTCAAAACCCTCCAGAAAGGCCAGGAATCGGGGACTGAACACCACATTTTTTCCATATTCTCCGCTGAAATGCGCCAAAAACTGATGGGCGAGAGGCAGGATGTCCTCGATGCGCTGGCGCAGAGGGGGGATGTGGAGGCGGATGACATTGAGCCGGTAAAAGAGGTCGCTGCGGAACAGACCCCGCTGCACGTCCTCCTCCAGATTGCGGCTGGCGGCGGCAATGAGGCGGAAGTCCGAATCCGCCGGCTTTTCCTGAATCAGATGCAGCAGACGAGACTGGATGTGCAGCGGCAGATCGCCGATCTCGTCCAGAAACAGCGTGCCGTGATGCGCCAGAGCGATCTTTCCCAGATTGCTGCCGGCGTCCGAGCCGAACAGTTCCGATTCGATGAGGTTTTCATGGAGAAGGGCGCAGTTGAACTCGATAAAGGGCCCGTCTGCCCGGTTGCTCATGGCGTGGATGGACTTGGCCATCACGCTTTTTCCGGAGCCGGTTTCGCCGGTGATGAGGACGTTGGCCCGGGTGTTTGCGGTGTTCTGCATCAGGGTGCGCAGCCGCTGCATGGAGTTGCTCTTGAACACCAGAGAGGTGGTGGTGGCGCGGGTGCGCAGTTCTGCGATCTCCTCGGAATAGTGGCGCAGGTCGTCCTGCGCCCGGCGGTAATTCTGCTGGATGGTGTTGATCTGCTCCATGGACACGGTGTTGAAGCAGACGGCATATTTCAGCACGCCGTGGTTGTCAAAGAGGGGCAGACCCACGGTCATGACGTTTTTGTGGGTGCGGTTGATGGTCTGGGTGGCGGTGATCTTGCGCTTCTGGCGGATCACCTCTGCCGTGACGCAGGGGGTGAACACGCCCTGCCGCTCCAGATCAAAGGCGGATTTGCCCACGATGGAGTTGTGGGTGAAGCCGAAGTTCCGCTCGTAGTGCTCGCTGACCCGGATGATGATGCCGTTGGCGTCGGAGATCATCATGTCATCCGCCAGCACCAGATTGTTCTCCGGGCGCAGAATGTCCAGCAGACCCTGCAGGTTGATATTCTCCTCAAAGAAGCCGGTGAGGTGGGGCGTGTGCGGCATAGATCCTGCCTGCCTTTCTCCGCGGTGACGCCGCGGATTATTCATTTTTGAGTATAGCATATTCAAAAATGAATAGAAACAAAAATCGTGAAAATTTATTTGTGGAAATAATACAAAAATTTGCACGAAAAACCTGCTAGAAGCACAAAAGAGGTGGCAGGGCGGAGAATGAAGGGAAAAGACGGTTATTCATTTTTGAATAATCGAGCCGAACCCATTGATTTTTCAACATTTTTTCGTGAAGTAAAGTTGGTGAATTTAGGACGGTCTGCACATAAAATTGGGAAAAACTCTGGGATTTTGCCCATTGAAAGTGCAGATGCCCTTTGCTAATATAGTAAGTAGCGAGTATGCGGGATTTTTGCGCCCAAACGGCGGCGGAACCCGGAAATTTAGAGGAGGAACACCATCATGTATCAGACCGTTCGTTATGAAAAGCAGGACAACATTGCCATCATCACCGTCAATCGTCCCGAAGCCCTGAACGCCCTGAATTCCACCGTCATCGCCGATCTGGAGGCTGTCATCGCCGAGGTCGAGAAGGACGCAGAGCTGGGCGCTATGATCCTGACCGGCGAGGGCCGCTCCTTCGTGGCCGGCGCCGACATCGGCGAGCAGTATCCTCTGGATGTTGCCGGCGGCCGTAAGTGGGGTCAGCGCGGCAGCGCCCTGATGCGCCGCATCGAGAAGCTGGAGATCCCCACCATCGCCGCAGTCAACGGTTTCGCTCTGGGCGGCGGCTGCGAGCTGGCGCTCTCCTGCGACATTATTCTGGCTGCCGCTCCCAATGCCGAGGGTAAGGGTGGTGCCAAGTTCGGCCAGCCCGAAGTGGGTCTGGGCATCACTCCCGGTTTCTCCGGCACCCAGCGTCTGCCCCGCCGCGTGGGCATCGCCAAGGCCAAGGAGCTGATTTTCTCCGGCAAGGTCATCGGCGCTGCCGAGGCTGAAAAGATCGGTCTGGCCAACGCTGTCTTCGCTCCCGAGGCTCTGATGGAAGGCGCCATCGCCATGGCCAAGTCCTTCACCGCCAACGCTCCCATTGCTGTGAAGTATTCCAAAGCCTGCATCGACCGCGGCATGGATATGGATATTGACAACGGCATCGCTCTGGAAAATGAGCTGTTCGCCATGTGCTTCGCCACCGAGGACCAGAAGGAAGGCATGAGCGCATTCCTGGAGAAGCGCAAGGAAAAGAACTTCAAGAACAAGTAATCAACCCAAATACATAAATAAAGAGGGAAGTCAAACATGAGAAAAGTTCGTGTTCTTACTGCTGAAGAAGCCGTAATGCTGGTTAAGGACGGCGACACCATCGCCACCGGCGGTTTCGTGAGCTGTGCCTGCCCCGAGACTCTGTCCAAGGCGCTGGAGAAGCGCTATCTGGAAACCGGCACCCCCAAGAACCTGACCCTGTTCTACGCAGCAGGTCAGGGCTACCGCCTGATGCCCGGCTCCGGCGGCGACCACTTCGCCCACGAGGGTCTGGTCAAGCGCGTGGTCGGCGGCCATTGGGATCGTGCCCCCGGCCTGGGCAAGCTGGCTCTGGAAAACAAGATCGAGGCTTACAACCTGCCTCAGGGCGTTATCACTCACATGTATCGTGATATTGCCGCCCACAACCTGGGCACCATCACCCACGTCGGTCTGTACACCTTTGCCGACCCTCGCAACGGCGGCGGCAAGCTGAACGACGTCACCAAGGAAGATCTGGTCAAGATCATCGAGATCGAGGGTCAGGAGCGTCTGCTGTACAAGACCTTCCCCATCGACGTGGTGTTCCTGCGCGCCTCCTACTGCGACGAGCGCGGCAACTGCACCGTCCATCGTGAAGTCGGCCCTCTGGACGTTACCGCCATGGCACAGGCCTGTAAGAACTCCGGCGGTAAGGTCATCGTTCAGGTCGAGAAGATCGTGGCCGCCGGCTCTCTGGATCCCAAGCTGGTCAAGATCCCCGGCATCTATGTTGACGCCGTGGTCGTTGGCAGCGAGGAAGACAACATGCAGTGCATCTCCATGCCCTATGACGGCGCCGCTGCCGGTGAGTTCACCGTGCCTCTGGACGCCATCCCCACCATCCCTCTGAACCAGCGCAAGGTCGTTGCCCGCCGTGCCGCTATGGAGCTGCCCGATGACGCCATCGTCAATCTGGGCACCGGCATGCCCGAGCAGATCGCCAACGTCGCCGCAGAAGAGGGCATCAACGACAAGATGACCCTGACCGTGGAGGCCGGCCCCATCGGCGGCATCCCTCTGGCCGGTCCCCAGTTCGGCGCCTGCGCCAATGCAGAGGCCATTCTGGAGCACAATGTCCAGTTTGACTTCTATCAGGGCGGCGGTCTGGATATCGCGTTCCTGGGCCTGGCCGAGACCGCTCCCAACGGCGACCTGAACGTTTCCAAGTTCGGCACCCGTCTGGCCGGTTCCGGCGGCTTCGTGGACATCACCCAGAACGCCAAGAAGGTCTGCTACTGCGGTACCTTCACCGCCAAGGGCCTGAAGGTCGAGGTCGCCGACGGCAAGATCAAGATCCTGCAGGAAGGCGAGAAGAAGAAGTTCGTCAAGGAAGTCGAGCACATCACCTTCTCCGGCACCTACGCCAACAAGGTGGGTCAGCCCGTTCTGTACATCACCGAGCGCGCCGTCTTCGAGCTGCGTCCCGAAGGCGTCACTCTGATCGAGATTGCCCCCGGCATTGACCTCCAGACCCAGGTTCTGGATCAGATGGAGTTCATGCCCAAGATTGCCGAGGACCTCAAGCTCATGGACGAGCGTATCTTCCGTGACGAGCCCATGGGTCTGGCAAACGAATAAGAAGCAAACCCCCATTTATTATAGGAGGAAAAATAAAATGGCATTGATGACCCCTCAGGAGTATATTGACAGCCTGCGCAAGCTGAACACCCGCATCTACATGTTCGGCGAGAAGATCGAAAACTGGGTGGATCACCCCATGATCCGTCCCTCCATCAACTGCGTTGCGATGACCTATGCTGCCGCACAGGATCCCCAGTACGCAGATCTGATGACCGTCACTTCCAGCCTGACCGGCCGTAAGATCAACCGCTTCACCCACCTGCATCAGTCCACCGAGGACCTGATGAACAAGGTTAAGATGCAGCGTCTGCTGGGTCAGAAGACCGCTTCCTGCTTCCAGCGCTGCGTGGGTATGGACGCCTTCAACGCTGTCTTCTCCTCTACCTACGAGATCGACGAGAAGTACGGCACCCACTATCATGACAACTTCAAGAAGTTCCTGACCATGGTGCAGGACAACGACCTGACCGTTGACGGCGCCATGACCGACCCCAAGGGCGACCGTTCCAAGGCTCCCAGCCAGCAGGCCGATCCCGACATGTACGTCCATGTCGTGGAGCGCCGCGAGGACGGCATTGTGGTCTGCGGTGCCAAGTGCCACCAGACCGGTTCCATCAACTCCCACTGGCACATCTTCATGCCCACCATCTCCATGGGTGAGGCTGACAAGGACTGGGCAGTCTCCTTCGCCTGTCCCACCGACGCCGAGGGTATGTACATGATCTACGGCCGTCAGTCCTGCGACACCCGCAAGATGGAAGAGAACGGCTCCATCGACGTTGGTAACGCCAAGTTCGGCGGCCAGGAAGCTCTGGTCGTTCTGGACCACGTGTTCATCCCCAACGAGTACATCTTCCTCAACGGCGAGTATGAGTTCGCCGGCATGATCGTCGAGCGTTTCGCCGGCTATCACCGTCAGAGCTACGGCGGCTGCAAGGTCGGCGTGGGCGACACCCTGATCGGTGCCACCGCTCTGGCTGCCGAGTACAACGGTGTCGAGAAGGCTTCCGCCGTCAAGGACAAGCTGATCGAGATGACCCACCTGAACGAGACCCTGTTCTGCTGCGGCATCGCCTGCTCCGCACAGGGCTTCAAGACCAAGGCCGGTAACTATCAGATCGACCTGCTGCTGGCCAACGTCTGCAAGCAGAACGTCACCCGCTTCCCCTATGAGATCGTCCGTCTGGCAGAGGACATCGCCGGCGGTCTGGTGGTCACCATGCCCGCACAGGCCGACTTCGAGTCCGACACCGTGGTTGGCCGCAACGGCGAGACCATCGGCGAGATCTGCAACAAGTTCTTCGCTGCCCGCGAAGGTGTCAAGACCGAGGATCGTCAGCGCATCATGCGCTTCATCGAGAACCTGTGCCTGGGCTCTGCCGCTGTCGGCTACCGTACCGAGTCCATGCACGGCGCCGGTTCTCCCCAGGCCCAGCGCATCATGATCGCACGTCAGGGCGACATCCAGGGCAAGAAGCAGCTGGCCAAGGACATCGCCGGCATCCAGTAATTCTTCGTTATCCTGCCGGACGGACGGCAGACGCTG
This sequence comes from Oscillospiraceae bacterium, assembly GCA_015068025.1. Lineage (GTDB taxonomy): Bacteria > Bacillota > Clostridia > Oscillospirales > Oscillospiraceae > Oscillibacter. The sequence goes on from SVLH01000016.1 coordinate 39,998, forward strand.
TTCGTCCGGCTGATATAAAAAATTTGCGTTTCCAAAATTTGAACATAAGGAGTAATCATCATGGATTTCAATCTGAGCCGTGAGCACCTGCTGGTCCGGAAGATGATGGCCGAGTTCACCGAGAACGAAGTCAAGCCCATCGCCGCCGAGACCGACGAGAAGAGCGAGTATCCCCGCGAGAACATCGAGAAGCTGTTCGATCTGGGCGTCATGGGTATGTGCGTGCCCAAGGAATACGGCGGTGCCGGCGCTGACCCCCTGGCTTCCGCCATCGCCATCGAGGAGCTGTCCAAGCAGTGCGCCTCCACCGGCGACATTCTGGCCACCCACAACGGCCTGTGCTGCGACCCCATCCTGACCCACGGCACTCCCGAGCAGAAGGCCAAGTACCTGCCCATGCTGACCACCGGTCACAAGGTCGGTGCCTTCGCTCTGACCGAACCCAACGCCGGTTCTGACGCCTCCAAGGGCCAGACCGAGGCTCGCCTGGAAGGCGACCACTGGGTCATGAACGGTTCCAAGATCTTCATCACCAACGGCTATGTGGCTGACGTGTTCGTCGTCTTCGCCATGACCGACAAGTCCAAGGGCACCAAGGGTATCTCCGCCTTCATCGTGGAGAGCAGCTTCCCCGGCTTCTCCGTTGGCAAGCACGAGGTGAAGATGGGCCTGCACGGTTCTCCCACCGCCGAGATCGTGTTCACCGACTGCATCATCCCCAAGGAAAACCTGCTGGGCAAGGAAGGTAAGGGCTTCTCCATCGCCATGCAGACGCTGGACGGCGGCCGTATCGGCATCGCTGCCCAGGGTCTGGGCATCGCCGAGGGCGCTCTGGCCGAGGCTGTCAACTATGCCAAGGGCCGTGTCCAGTTCGGCAAGCCCATCAGCAAGTTCCAGAACACCCAGTTCGTTCTGGCCGACATGGAGCTGGGCTGCGAGGCCGGCCGTCTGCTGACCTATCAGGCCGCATGGCTGAAGGGTCAGGGCGTCCGTTACACCAAGGAAGCCGCCATGGCCAAGCTGTTCACTTCCGAGCACGCCAACAAGACCGCCACCAAGGCTCTGCAGATCTTTGGCGGCTACGGCTACACCAAGGACTATCCCATGGAGCGTATGATGCGTGACGCCAAGATCACCGAGATCTACGAGGGCACTTCCGAGGTCCAGCGCATCGTCATCTCCGCCAACATGGGTCTGTAAGAGGAGGAAGAAACGATTATGAAGATCATTGTTTGTATCAAGCAGGTTCCCGATACCTCCGGTAAGGTCGCTGTCAATCCCGACGGCACCCTGAACCGTGCATCCATGCAGACCATCACCAACCCCGACGACATGAACGCCGTCGAGGCCGCCCTGAAGCTGAAGGACGAGACCGGCTGCGAAGTCGTCGTCGTCACCATGGGTCCTCCTCCCGCTGCCGGCATGCTGCGTGAGGCCATGGCCATGGGCGCTGACCGCGCTGTTCTGGTTTCCGCCCGTGAGTTCGGCGGTTCCGATACTTATGCTACTTCCCAGATCCTGGCTGCTGCCATCGACACCATCGGTGTTGAGGACGACGATATCGTGATGTGCGGCCGTCAGGCCATCGACGGCGATACCGCCCAGGTCGGCCCCCAGATCGGCGAGAAGCTGGGCCTGCCCCAGATTACCTATGCCGCTGACATCAAGAAAGAAGGCAAGACCGTCACTGTTCAGCGTATGCTGGAGGATGGCTACATGACCATCAAGACCCAGACTCCCTGCCTGCTGACCTGCATCAAGGAGCTGAACACTCCCCGCTACATGAACATGAACGGCATCCTGTCCACCTACAACAAGCCTCTGGACATCTATGACTATGAGAAGCTGAAGGATCATCCCCTGATCGACGCCAGCACCATCGGCCTGAAGGGTTCTCCCACCAACATCTTCAAGAGCTTCACTCCTCCCCAGAAGGGCGTTGGCGTGATGCTGCAGGGCGACGGCAAGGAGACCTGCGAAGAGCTGGCCGGCATTCTGGCCAAGAAGCACATCATCTGAGAAAGGGGTAACTGAATTATGTCTAACTTCAATAGTGCTGATATCGCCGCTTTCAAGGACGTTTGGGTCTTCTGTGAGC
>SVLH01000038.1 GCA_015068025.1 Oscillospiraceae bacterium
TTTCTTGCTTTTCTTTTAAATAAGACTATACTATAGCGGCCCTTAGTTGTTTGGCAAACATTTCGCGAAAGGAAGTCTTACCCCATGTCGACCCTCTTATCCATTTCTGTTGCGGTTCTGGCCGGTCTTCTCATGACACGTCTGGTAAAGCCTCTGAATCTGCCGGATGTCACCGCTTATCTGGTAGCCGGCGTCCTGATCGGCCCTTACTGTCTGGGTGCTCTGGGCATTGACGGGCTTGGATTCACCAGCGGCACAGCCGTCAGCTCCCTGTCTCTGATCTCCGAAGTGGCGCTGGGCTTTATCGCCTTTTCCATCGGCAATGAGTTCCGACTGGACGATCTGAAGCACACCGGTCGTCAGGCTCTGGTCATCGGCATCGTGCAGGCCGTGACAGCCACCCTTCTTGTGGACGCGGCATTGCTGCTCATTCATCTGGCAGCGCCGGACAAGCTCACGATTCCTCAGGCCATCACTCTGGGTGCTATCGCCACCGCCACTGCCCCCGCTGCCACGCTGATGGTGGTACGCCAGTACAAAGCCAACGGCCCCCTTACCAAGCTCCTGCTGCCGGTGGTGGCATTGGATGACGCGGTAGGCCTTGTGGTGTTTGCCATCTCCTTCGGCATTGCCCGGGCGCTGACCAGCGACTCCGCCGATCTGGTGTCCATTTTGGTGGAACCACTGGCAGAGATCGTCGCGTCTCTCCTGCTAGGCGCACTCCTCGGCTGGGTGCTGACCGAGCTGGAGACTATGTTCCGTTCCAACACCAACCGCCTGAATCTGGTCATCGCCTTTGTATTCCTGACCGCCTCCCTTTCCATGCTGGAATTCCAAATCGGCACTCTGCACGTAGGTTTTTCCTCTCTGCTGGTCTGTATGATGTTGGGTACTGTTTTCTGCAATCTCTGCCCGCTGTCCCACGACCTGATGGAAAAGTCTGACCGCTGGACTTCTCCCCTGTTTGCACTGTTCTTCGTCATCAGCGGCGCAGAGCTGGATCTGAGTGTCTTCACAAACGCTGCCATCATGCTCATCGGAGCAGCCTATATCCTGTCACGTTCTGTAGGCAAATATCTGGGGGCGTTTCTCAGCGCCCGGTGGATGCGCTGCCCGCCTGCCGTCTGCAAATATCTGGGCATCACTCTGCTGCCTCAGGCAGGTGTGGCTCTGGGTATGTGTATCACCGCCCGCCAGTTGGGGCCGGAAGGCGATCTCATCCGAAACATCATCCTCTTCTCCGTTCTGGTCTATGAGCTGTTCGGCCCCATGCTGACCAAGCAGGCACTGACCAAGGCCGGAGATATTCAGCCCGTCCCCGAGCACATCAAAAACCGCCGTCAGGCAAAGCTGGAAGCCTCCCGTTCCGGCAAAAACAACACATAATGAATATATGAATTCAAAAAGCAACACCTTCGCTCAAATGCAGCTGAAGGTGTTGCTTTTTGATAGGCGCTGTTTCTTCTCAATTCTATCACGGATATCAGCAAATCGTTGGCTTCACAGTGTCTTCAAAAATGCATCTGCTTCTTCACGGCGGCAGAAAATCAACACAGTTTTTTCGGAATACCGCTCCAGCAGCCGCAGGACAGCAGGGCGGCTTTCCGCGGAATAGCGTTCAATGAAACCGATAAACTCCGCGTCCTCTTCGTCTTCCGCTTCCGTCCACGGCATATCCGTGCGCGCGCTGCCCCGCCTTGACCGGACGCCGTCCAGGCAGACCTCCAACGGATAGTCTAGAAAAACCACCGTATCGCACGATTGCATTCTCCACTCCATAGTGGATGCATAGTTTCCGTCCAGAATCCACGCTTCCTGCCGCAGCACATGGGACAGCCGTTCCCGGAAAACAGCTTGCTCCACCGTGGTTCTGTCCGGATTCCAGTACAGCATATCCAGATGGAACAGGGGAATCCCTGTCGCCCGATGCAGCGCTCTGGAGAATGTACTTTTTCCGCTGCCGGGACAACCGATCACCATGACTCTTTTCATATCACACATCTCGTCCAGTCAAAAAATTGCTGCCAGCAGACAAACGCCGCCTGACCGTCAATTTGGGTGAATGTGCTTTTACTCTCCGGCTCCTTCTCTGCTCCACAGGCGGAACACAGCAAAACGAAAATCAGAAAACCAACAAACACATGTTTTTTCATGGAAATCCTCCCTTCCGGGCCGGCATATATGCCGGCCTTTCCGCATAGGGTTCGGCAGGCTTGTCCCCTCGTCGCCGCAAGCTCCGCATCCCTCGCCCGCCCCGCAAGGACAGGTCTCTCTCGCTTCGCTGGTTTGCGTCGGAATAATTATCCCTTCAGAATCTCCGTGTTCCGATATTGAATAGCTTCTGCAACATGATGAGCCTGAATATGCTCCGAGGCATCCAGATCGGCAATAGTGCGGGCTACCCGCAGGATGCGGTCGTGGGACCGGGCAGTAAGGCCCATCCGCTCGAAGGCCGTGCGAAGCAGTTTATCACCTGCGGCATCCAGTTCGCAGAACTCACCCACCATGGCTGCCGTCATTTGAGCGTTGCAGTGGACATCCCGTCCGGCGAAGCGTTTGCGCTGAATTTCCCGGGCAGCATCCACCCTAGCCTTCACCTCGGCGGAGGACTCCGGCGTTGCCTTACGGCGCAGGGCGTCATACTCCACCGAGGGTACGTATACATGAATGTCGATGCGGTCCATCAGCGGGCCGGATATCTTCTCCGCATACCGTTCCACGTCCCGCTCCGAGCAGCGACACTTGCCGGAGGGATGACCCCACCAGCCGCAGCGGCAGGGATTCATAGCGCATACCAGCTGGAACCGGGCAGGCATATGCAGCGTGCCGCCAGCTCTTGCCACCGTAACGGTACCGTCCTCCAATGGCTGGCGCATGGCCTCCAGCACATCCCGACGGAATTCCGGCAACTCATCTAAAAACAGCACACCGTTGTGAGCAAAGGAGATTTCACCCGGCCGCAGGGCAGGACCGCCGCCGGCCAGCGCCGCGGCAGACGCCGTATGATGGGGCGCACGGAAGGGGCGCTGCCGCAGCAGGGGACGGTCTCTGTCCAACAGACCCGCCACAGACCATATCGCGCTGGTTTCCAATGCCTCCTCACGGGTCATCTCCGGCAGAATGGAGGGTAACCGCCGTGCCAGCATGGACTTACCTGCACCGGGACTGCCGATCATCAGCAAATTGTGCCCGCCGCTGGCTGCCACCTCCAACGCACGCCGGATGTTCTCCTGCCCCACCACATCCCGAAGATCAGGAAGTTCCTCCGTCTCCTCCCCCGGAATCCAAGCAGCCGCAGGGGACAGTGCGTTCTCGCCCTTCAGGTGCGCCGTCAGGGCAGCCACATCCGGTACGCCGAACACTGTCAAATCGCCGGCCAGTGTCGCCTCTGCAGCATTTTCTTCCGGCACGAACAGCTGCCGGACCCCCGCCCGATGGGCGGCCAATGCCATGGGCAGAACGCCGTCAATACCACGCACCGCACCTGTAAGAGACAGCTCACCGATAAAGGCGGCATCATCCGGCAACGGCGGAATCTCCTCAGAAGCAGCCAGCAGACCCACGAAGATGGGCAGGTCGTAAACGGTACCGGCCTTTTTCTGTCCTGCCGGAGCCAGATTCACGGTGATGCGGCTGACAGGAAATTTGCAGCCGCAGTTTTTCACTGCCGCCCGGACACGCTCCCGCGCTTCCCGCACGGCAGTGTCAGGCAAACCCACGATATCAAACGCCGGCAATCCGCCGGAGAGAAAGCATTCTGCGGAGACTTCATATCCGCTCAGGCCTGTCAGGCCCATAGAACGAACGGTGACAACCATGGAGTTCCTCCTTGCACTTTGCAATCCTTAAGCTTCAAAAGTCATCCATCCGCCGGAAACGTATACGATTCAGCGGACAGCATCTTTTCTTCTTCACCGCAACTACTGCAATTTTTAGGTGGTTTTCCTGCATTTTACCACATTTTTGCCAATTTGGAAACAGGAACCGCAAAAAAGTGCCAAAAAATTGCAAGTTAATTTGTCCTTTCCGCAGAATTTTCGGATTTTGCAAAAAAAATAACAATACAGTCGTTTACACACAAAAAACAGAGTGCTATAATATATGACGAATGGGGTTCTGTTAAAAGGCCCTGTCTGTGTAAACAGCTGCCCCCGGGCGGCAAAATTATAGGAGGTTTTGTTTATGGCAAGAAAACTCAAGTCCATGGACGGTAATACCGCTGCTGCACATGTCAGCTACGCGTTTACCGAAGTGGCGGGCATCTATCCCATCACCCCGTCCTCTCCCATGGCAGATATGGTCGACCAGTGGTCCGCCAATGGCCGCAAGAACATCTTTGGTACCACCGTCAAGGTCTGCGAGATGCAGTCTGAGGCAGGCGCCGCCGGTACCGTTCACGGCTCTCTGGCCACCGGTGCTATGACCACCACTTACACTGCTTCCCAGGGCCTGCTGCTGATGGTGCCCAACATGTACAAGATCGCCGGCGAGCTGCTGCCCTGCGTCTTCCATGTTTCCGCCCGTACCGTCTCCACCCACGCCCTGAATATTTTCGGCGATCATTCCGACGTTATGGCATGCCGTCAGACCGGTTTCGCCATGCTGTGCGAGAACGACGTTCAGGAGATCATGGACCTGTCCCCCGTTGCCCACCTGGCTTCTATCGAGGGCCGCGTCCCCTTCATCAACTTCTTTGACGGCTTCCGTACCTCCCACGAGATCCAGAAGATCGCTATCTGGGACTATGAGGACCTGAAGGAAATGTGCGACATGGATGCTGTTGCAGCATTCCGCAAGCACTCCCTGAATCCCGAGCGTCCCAACATGCGCGGCTCTCACGAGAACGGCGACATCTTCTTCCAGCATCGCGAGGCCTGCAACCCCTACTATGAGGCTCTGCCCGCCATCGTTGAGAAGTACATGAACAAGATCAATGCCAAGCTGGGCACTGATTACAAGCTGTTCAACTACTACGGCGCACCCGACGCTGAGCGCGTCATCATCGCCATGGGCTCCCTGTGCAACGTCGCAGAGGAGGTCATCGACTACATGACCGCCAAGGGCGAAAAGGTCGGTATGGTGAAGGTCCACCTGTATCGTCCCTTCTCCGCCGAGCACCTGCTGTCTGTCATCCCCGCCACCGCCAAGAAGATCGCCGTTCTGGACCGCACCAAGGAGCCCGGCTCCCAGGGCGAGCCTCTGTACATGGACGTTGTCACCGCTCTGGCCAACGCCGGTAAGAGCGACGTCACCGTCATCGGCGGCCGTTACGGTCTGGGCAGCAAGGATACTCCTCCTTCCTCTGTCTTCGCCGTGTTCAACGAGCTGACCAAGGATGCTCCCAAGCGTCAGTTCACCATCGGCATCAAGGACGACGTCACCAACCTGTCTCTGGAAGAGACCGCTGCTCCCGCCACCGCCGCAGAAGGCACCATCGAGTGCAAGTTCTGGGGTCTGGGCGGCGACGGCACTGTCGGCGCCAACAAGAACTCCATCAAGATCATCGGCGACCATACCGACAAGTTCGTTCAGGCTTACTTCCAGTATGACTCCAAGAAGACCGGCGGCGTCACCATCAGCCACCTGCGCTTCGGCGACAAGGCCATCAAGTCCTCTTACTACATCAACAAGGCTGACTTCGTTGCATGCCATGTTCCCGCTTACA
>SVLH01000017.1 GCA_015068025.1 Oscillospiraceae bacterium
CCACCATGTCCAGCGTGGCAACAGGAGCAAAATCACAGACGAACAGGCCGCCTACAACCACGCCCAGAAAGAGAGATGCGTAGGCCTGCTTGGTGATCAGGGCCAAAACAATGGCCACCACAGGGGGAATCAGCGCCCAGAACGTACCATACATGCCGGGACCGGCTGCTTCTTCGCCGGCGGCGAAGGCGGTGACGGTCATCATGCACAGGGTCAGGATCATCAAGATCGCTGTGCCGAACCGCCGGGAAATACGACGAGTCTTCATTTCGGGAATTCCTCCTTAAAAATAAATGAAGTCATGATTCCATCATGACTTCACACAATTCCTCGTATGCAATCATGACAGCTCTCCACCCTCTCGGGTGACAGTCCGCAGGATGTTATCCCTCGGCCCGGTACCGACGCCATCAGGCACTTGCGCCGACCCTCGGCGGCAGCCCCTTTCCATTCCGGAATACCTGTCCTTTGCTGGAATGTACTCTTGACGACCGCACCTCTATCACAACTTTTCAGTTAAAATCATTATAGGCTCTTTCCTGTAAATGTCAAGGCGATATTTGAACGTTTTATGAACAAGTCATCGTTTTCCTTTGCTTTTTGGCAAAAAACCAGGGGATTTTTGCTATTTTTATAAAAAGAATGTGGGGCGGTTTCCCGACCCACATCCCGATGTCTGAAAGATCAATAGTTGCCCAGATTGCCGGCGTTGTCAGAATGTTCGGTCTTGCCGAACTCATAGTCATTGCCGGGCAGGATGGCGTTAAGGGCAATGCCTGCGATGGCGGCGATGGCAAGGCTGGTCAGGGTGATGGAAGCACCGCCTACGACGAAAGTCAGGCCATCACTGAAGCCCAGACCGCAGACCAGAATGACGGCTGCAATAATCAGGTTACGGCTGTTGGTGAAGTCCACACGGTTCTCGACCACGTTACGCACACCGATGGCGGAGATCATGCCGTACAGGATGAAACTGACGCCGCCGATGATGGCTGCGGGGATGGTGTTGATCAGCACGGCGAACTTGGGGCTGAAGGACAGCACGATGGCATAGATGGCAGCCAGACGAACCACCTTGGGATCATACACCTTGGACAGCACCAGAACACCGGTGTTTTCGCCGTAGGTGGTGTTGGCAGGGCCGCCGAACATAGCAGAAAGAGAAGTAGCGATACCGTCACCAATCAGGGTGCGGTGCAGGCCGGGCTCTTCGATGAAGTTCTCGCCCACAGTAGCAGAGATGGCGGACATATCGCCGATGTGCTCCATCATGGATGCAATGGCGATGGGCGCCATCACCAGAATGGCGGAAATATCAAACTTGGCAATATTGCCGCCGATGTTGGTGACAAAGGGCTGGAATCCAATGATGCCAGCCTCGGAGAGCGCGGCAAAATTCAGCATGGGGCCGACAGCTCCGGTCTCCAGATCGGTGATAACGGTGGCGCCCATGGCATTGCCTATGATGGCAGCAAGATAAGGAATGACCACACCCAGCAGGATAGGAATGATCTTTATCATGCCCTTGCCCCAGATGTTGGCGATCACGATGACGGCAATGGCCAGAATGGCCAGCCACCAGCAGGTCTTGGCATTATCCACAGTGGAAGGAGCCAGGTTCAAACCGATGAGGATGATGATGGGACCGGTGACCACAGGAGGCAGGAAGCGCATGACCTTATGCACGCCAACCAGCTTGATGATGGCAGCCACCACCACATACAGCAGGCCTGCAACCACAATGCCGCCGCAGGCATACTGCAGCTTCACCGCAGGATCCATGCCGGCGTAGATCCCTTCGCTCATACTTCCCATGGCCTTGAAGCCACCCAGGAAGACAAAGGAAGAACCCAGGAAGGCGGGCACCTTCATCTTGGCACAGACATGGAAGAACAGCGTGCCGATACCGGCGAAGAACAGGGTGGTCTGGATGTTCAGAGGCAGGCCGTAGCCCTGCACCAGAATGGGCACCAGCACGGTTGCGCCAAACATGGCGAACATGTGCTGCAGACCCAGGATCAGCATTCTGGGCGCACCCAGCTTCCGTGCGTCACGGACGGGTTCCTGACCGATGGTGGTTTTCTTGTTCATTTCTCTTCTCCTCTCATATTCGTCGATATGCAAAAAAAATACCGGCACCAACGGCCGGTCAAACAAGGGAAACGGAAATAAAAGAACCAAAAACAGAAACAGAGGCTCCCATAGCAGACATCCGACTCGTCAAATGCAGCATATTTCGTCCTCCTTCCTTTATTTCTCGGTTATTATACAGAAGCTTTTCCCGCATTGCAAGCTTCCTTTTCTGCGATGTATGTAAAAGATCTCTGTCGAAAATTGTAAAAAATGACGGAACTTATCGTTCCGTCACTTTAGCAGCGATTTTATTTGTGACTCACCGTAAATGGGGATCCCGCGAGCCTGCAGCAGCCGTGCCGTCACGCCGTCCCCTTCGGTCAGGGTTCCGGTATGCGTGCCGTCATAGATCTCCCCACAGCCGCAGGAGGGACTTCGCTCCTTCAGCACCGCGGCCTCGCAGCCAAACAGTTCACACAGGCGCAGCGTTTCCTCCGCCCCCCGGCGATACTGAATCGTTACGTCCGTGCCGTCCCTTGTCAGCACCTGCTCCCCCAGCCGCTCCGCGGGCGGTCTGGGCGTGGGAAGGCCGCCCAGCTGCTCGGGGCAGACCGGGATCAGGGTGTGATACTCTGCCAGCGCGACGGCATCGGCACAAGGCTTGGAAGCGCCGTCATAGCGGCAGCAAGTGCCCAGCAGACAGGCCGAGATCAGGATCTTCATATAATTCTCACTTCCCTGTTACTTCCTGCCGCTCCCGCCGCAGTTCGTTGTAAAGCTTCACGGCATCCCACTCCCGGTTATGCTGCGTCAGCACTGCTTTCAGGCAATCCATACCAACTCCCGCGCCACGCAGGGCAGCAAGCACCTCGTCCAGCTTGTCCTCCAGCTCGCAAAGCACCAGCATAGCACCGCCCAGAGGTGCGCCGGTGTAGTCCTCGTTCTCCGCATCCTCATCGTAGACCTCGCTCCACGGGTCAAGCAGGTCTTCCAGGGGCTTGTTGTAATGTTTCCGGGCCACCGGCACGATCTCCACGTCCAGAGGCGCCACGGCTCTGTCCACCGACAGCGCCAGCATCAAACTGTTGATCTCAAACATCAGCATTTTTCCGCTCATAACCGCTTCTCCTTTATACAATAGGGTTGCCATCCAGTACCGCCTGCACCAGACGCTCTCCCTGATAGCGCAGCTTCAGGGAAAAGAAGGGTCTGCCTTCCTCCAAAAGACGGAGGAAGATCTTGTCCCCCTCCCACAGCGGCAGCGACAGCAGCTCCGTTTTTTTGATCCACGCCAGTTCTCCCTCGTCGCAGACGCCCGTCTCTCCTTCCCAACCGGTGGCTGTGAACAGGTGCATATATTCGGTGGGATATTCGTCGGAAACGAACGTCACCAGTCCGCGGTAACGGAAGTCCGTCAGCGTCAGGCCGGTTTCTTCATAGGTTTCCCGCAGGATACAGTCCTCCGGACTTTCGCCCTCCTCGAACTTGCCGCCCACACCGATCCATTTGTCGCGGTTCATGTCGTTTTCTTTTTTTACGCGGTGGAGCATGAGATATTCGTCTCCCCGTTCCAGATAGCACAAAGTGGAATTGATCATGGGGCATCTCTCCTTTTCCTCAATTATAACCGCAGGCGCAAGAAAAGGAAACCCCATTTTCGTATGCCGAGACTTCTAACAAATGCAAAAAGCGGCGAGACCCGAAGGTCTCGCCGCTGGGGTTGCAATAATTATGCCTTCTTGGCCTTGCGGTCGAACAGAGCGCCGATCAGCATTACGATGGCAAACACAATCAGATACCACAGGTTTGCGATACCATGGCCGATGAGGCAGGCCAGGATCATGAACAGGGATCCGATGATGGCGAGGCCCGGCAGCACATAGCGGCGGACAGCGTTCTCGTCGGTGGCCTTCTTCATCCACACAATGAAGATGGGGATGTACAAGGCGTAGATGGTGATGATGGGCAGTTCAGAGGAGTCGAACACGAAAGCTCCGGACCAGGTTCCGGCCAGGTTGCTCAGGTAGAAGTACAGGCCCCATGCGGCGCAGTACAGCAGGCCCAGCACAGAAGAGTTTGCGGGCATGTTGCTGGCATTGTCGAGCTGGCTGAACATCTCGGGGGCAGGACCACGGCCGCGGGCAGCCAGAGCATAGGTACCGCGCACACAACCCAGCATCAGACCGTTCATAGTACCCATGCAGCTGATGGCGATGAACAGGTTCAGGATGTTGCCCAGAACATTGCCGAACACGTTGGTAAAGGCGGTGGTGGCGCCCTGGTCCATCAGCTCCTGCGTGGTAGCGCCGCCGGCAACACCCACGAAGTAGCTGATATACACGGCCATGATGACGATGCCGCCAATAATCAGAGCGCGGGGCAGGTTACGGCGCGCGTCCTTCAGCTCGGAGTTGATGGAGGTAGCAATGATCCAGCCCTCATAGGCAAAGGAGGTGGCGCAGACAGCGGCAAACAGGATGCTGCCGGAAGAAGCACTGCCTTCCACAGCCTGATAGGTATAGGAGAAGTTATTGGCCAGACCGCCGCTGGTCAGACCATAGATGATGCCCACCACAGCCATGAGACCCAGAGGGATCAGCTTGATGACGGTGGTGCTGACCTGGAACTTACCGGCCAGCTTGGGAGACAGTGTGTTCAGGACATAGGAGGCGCACATGTAGAACAGCATCAGAGCAATGCACTCGGGACCAACGATGCAGCCACCCTGATCAGCAGGGATCAGCAGGGGGAATTCGGGGTTTACGGAGGTGATGAACACCAGAGTATAGCGGGCAGACAGCCATGCCAGCACGCTGGTCAGAGTAGGATAGTAGATGGTACTCATGAACCAGCCGATGTAATAGGCATAGCGGGGGCCGACGGTTGCTTCGGCGTAGTCCACGATGCCGTTGACCTTCTCATATTTCTGAGCCATGGCAGAGAATGCCAGCACGCATACCAGCATAATACATCCACCGATAATCCATGCGATGATACCCAACAGCATGTCGCCTTGAGTCTTCTGCAGAATAGTCTGCGCTTTGAAGAAGACACCGCTGCCGATGACGATACCGACCACCATGCAGATAGCGGTGAACAGACCGTACCGTCTTTCCATTTTGTTTTCCATTGGTTTTCTCCCTTTTCCTCTTTTTTTGGTGTTTATATGCAAAATATGATGCGTTGCGCAACATATTTACACCCGGTGTTATTCGCCCATGACCTGAAACACGATCTCCCGTTCCCGGTTCCGCGTGTCACATTCCACCAGCGTCAGGTTCTGCCACGGCCCAACCGTCAGCCGCCCATCCACAAAGGGAACGGTAATGAAGGGCGAGAGCAGCGCTGCCTTGATGTGGGAAGATCCGTTGTCGTCATGCCAGGTATCGTGATGGTGATACGCCACCACACGTCCCCGCTCATCCAGATACGGAGAGAAGCTGTCCAGCGCTTCCTTCAAATCGTGTCCCACGATGCCCGGCTCAAACTCCAGCGTGGTCAGAGCCGACACACCGCCGGTGGTGAACCCGGTGACAATGCCGGAGGAAATCCCGTGCCGCCGGCAGGCTTCCGTCACCGCGTGCTGGAAATCCTGCGTGACATCGATCATTCCCATATGGGCTCTGGTATGGTAGTTTTTGCGTTCTGTGTAGACTGCCATATACCCTCCGAATGATGCTTTTTTGCATTGTAACACACTTTAAAGTATGTTACAATGACCATTGTGGAAAATCGTTACAAACAGCAAAATTATTATAAAAAACGTCGCTTTAAAGTGGTGAATTTCTACAGATTGCACATCTGCCCCATACTAAAAAATACAGAACCGAGGTATTTTTATGCGCATTGCCTTGATTCAGATGCCGGTGGTAAGAGACCGGCAGCAAAATGTTGACACCGCCTGCCGCTGCATTCGCGAGGCCGCCGCGTCCGGCGCGGACTTCGCCGTTTTGCCGGAGATGTTCTGCTGTCCCTATGAGAACGACTGCTTCCGCGCATACGGCGAAGCAGAAGGCGGCAGCGTCCAGACCTCCCTGTCGCAGCTTGCCGCCGAACTGGGAATTTACATCGTGGGCGGTACGATTCCCGAACTGGCGGATGGCAACGTCTACAACACCTGCTATGTGTACGGCCGCCGGGGCGAACTGCTGGCCAAACACCGCAAAGCACATTTGTTTGATATTGATGTATCCGGCGGACAGCGCTTCCGTGAGTCGGACACCCTTTCTCCGGGCAACGCCACCACCACCTTCGACACGGAATTCGGCACGATGGGGCTTTGCATCTGCTTCGATCTGCGATTCGAGGAACTGGCCCGCTGCATGTGTCTGCGGGGCGCAAAGTGCATTTTCGTGCCGGCGGCCTTCAACATGACCACCGGCCCTGCCCACTGGGAACTGCTGTTCCGCCAGCGCGCGGTTGACAACCAGTGCTTCACCGTGGGCGTCTCTCCGGCGCGGGACGAATCCGCCGCCTATGTGGCTTACGGAAACTCCATCGCCGTGGATCCCTGGGGCAGCGTGGTATGCCGCGCAGGCGCCGGCGCGGAACTGCTGTATGCAGATCTGGACTTGAGCCGCATCGATGCCGTCCGGCAGCAGCTGCCCATTCTCTCCGCCCGGCGGACAGATCTCTATGAAATTCACGAACGGTAAAAAGAAAGGCCGGCAGGAACATTCCTGCCGACCTTTTTATGTATTGACGATCAACCGTTGAACGACACGCGGGGAAGCGCCGCTTCGGCCTCTTTGCCGAGCCACTCTTCCAGACACAGACCGCTGTCGCGGATGGCCAACGCGGCTTCCTTGCCCACGTAGCGGTAGTGCCAGGGTTCATAAATAATACCGGTGATGTCCACCTTGTCCTTAGGATAACGCAGAATAAAGCCGTATTCATAGCAATGCTCCATCAGCCACTTCTGCTCGGCGGTGTTCTCCTGATCCTCCTCCAACAACTGGTAACTGAGGGCCACAATATCAAAGGCCATACCGGTCTGATGCTCACTGGTACCTGGAACAGCCACCACGCGGCCAGCCTCCTGACGGGCGGTCTCTGCATCGTATCCCTGCTTCTTCAGGCGCTCTATCTTGTTGTTATACAGCCCCACCTGGGTGTCATAGGAGCGATAGGCGGAGCCCACAATGGCGTGAAGGCCATCCGCTTTACAGGCATTCAGCATCTCCATCAGGGCGTCATACACGCGGGAATCCGCCTGCATGCCGTTGGGGAGGTTGACCAGCGTCATCTCGTAATCCTCCGGCACCGGATTCCACGGATTCACCAGCAGGAGTTCCCACGAAGTGGTGTCGAAGCCGGCGGCGGGGATCTCGGGCTCAACAGGCACTTCCGGTTCCACGGGGACTTCCGGCTGGGGATCGCCTTCGGGCGTCTTGTCTTCTTCGGGAGGCGTAATCACTGCGCCAGAGAGCTGCTCCGTATCTTTCGGAGGCCGATCCTCTTTGTTGGTCGCCGGTTCAGCTTTCCACAGCCATACCAGCACCACCGCAACCGTCAACAACGCCAATACGGCACCGAGAAGTTTTTTCATGTCATCGACCTCCTGTGTTACATTTCAACATGATCTGTCATTATACTACACCTCCCACGTCGGGAAAGCAAGCGGCAAGCGGTGAATCGACAGAAAAAAACGGTCGGCTTAACGCCGACCGTTTTTGAAAGACTGGTATGTACCGCTTACTGGGCAGCCATCTTGCGGGCCTTGGCTTCCATCTTGTTGCGGACAACGTCGATGGTAACAGCCAGGATGATAACGGCACCGATCACGATGTACTGAACGTCGTTGGAAACGCCGATCAGGTTCAGACCGTTGCGGATGACAGCCATAATCATGGCGCCGATCAGAGTACCCCAGATGGTACCCTTGCCGCCGGTAAAGGAGGCACCACCGACGATACAGGCAGCGATGGCGTCGTTATCGTAGGTCTGACCGGCGTTGCCGTTGGCGGAAGCCAGACGGCCAACGGAGACCACGCCAGCCATACCGGCCATGAAGCCGGACAGGGCATAGACGAAGGTCAGCACGTTCTTGGAGGGGATACCGGACAGACGGGCAGCTTCCGCGTTGCCGCCGCAGCAGTAGATCTGACGACCCAAAGCGGACTTGGTCAGGAACACGTGGAAGATGCAGAACACGACAATGACCAGGATAAAGCTGAAGGGGATGCCGGGGAAGGTGACAGCACCTTCAGCATTCCGGATCTTCAGAATGGAGCTGCCGCCGATCCACATCAGGGAATCAACACCCTTGCCGGTGAAGCCGATGGTCGTGGAACCGGTAATAACCAGCGCCAAGCCCCACAGCACGTTCTTCATGCCCATGGTGGAAACGAAGGGATGGGGCAGATCCAGGCGGGTCAGCAGCAGGCCGTTGACAATACCGGCGCAGGTACTGGCAGCCAGACCGGCCAGAATCAGGACGACCGGATTGGTGATACCAAATTTCTGAACCAAAACACCGATCAGGCAGGTGCACATCACGCAGTTGGAACCGACAGACAGGTCAATGCCTGCGGTAATCAGGCAGCACAGCATACCGGAAGCAATCAGGCAGTTGATGGATGCCTGCTTCAGGATAATCATAATGTTGCCAACTGTGGGAAACTTGTCAGGCCTCAAGATGCAGAAAATGGCGGCCAGGATCACCAGGGCCATCAGAGTACCGAGCTTCTGCAGGAGCTCCTTTGCTTTCTTCATGTTCATTCGTCTAACTCTCCTCCCCAGGCTGCTTTCATGATGTCTTCAGAGTTGAAATGCTTGGAATCGCGCTCGATGTCGGCCATCACACGGCCGCCGCGCATGACCACCACGTGATCGCTCATTGCCAGGATCTCGGGCAGTTCAGAGGAAACCATGATGACGCACTTGCCGGCCTTGACCAGGTCGTTCATCACACGGTAAACCTCGATCTTCGCGCCAACGTCGATACCGCGGGTAGGCTCATCGAAGATAAAGATGTCGGCGTCAATGTTGACCCACTTGCCGATAACCACCTTCTGCTGGTTGCCGCCTGACAGCTGACCCACAACCTCGTCCAGAGACGGTGTCTTGATCTTCAGGGCCCTGACATTTTCCTCGCCGGTCTCCTGAATGCGCTTCTTGTCCAGGAAGGGGCCATTGCTGAAGCCCTTCATGTTGGCCAGGATCAGGTTGGTGCGGACATCCAGAGACAGCACCAGACCCTGGCCTTTACGGTCTTCCGTCAGGAACGCGATCTTACGCTTGATGGCGTCCTGCGGCTTTTTTATAGTAACTTTTTCACCCTTGACGTAGACTTCACCGCTGTCGATCTTGTCTGCACCGAAGATGGCGCGCATGGCCTCGGTACGGCCCGCACCGACCAGACCGGCAAAGCCGGTGACCTGACCGGCATGGCACTTGAAGGAAACATCGTGCAGCACACCGGCCTCGTTGATGTTTCGGGCTTCCAGCCAAACCTCGCCCTTTTCGCCGAACTCCTTGGGATACAGGTTATCCAGAGTACGGCCGACCATGGCGTTGATCAGGGAGTCTTCAGTCATGTTCTCGATGTCTTCCGTCACGATGTGCTCGCCATCGCGCATAACGGTGACACGGTCACAGAGTTCAAAGAGTTCTTCCAACTTATGAGAGACGAACAGGATGGCAACGCCCTTGGCCTTCAGACCGCGGACAACTTCCATCAGCTGTACGATTTCTTCCTTGCCCAGAGAGGAAGTGGGCTCATCCATGATGATGAGTTTCGCTTCCAGAGAGACCGCCTTGGCGATCTCCACCATCTGCTGCAAGCCGGTACCCAGCTTGCCAGCTTCCATTTTCACATCGATTTCGGGATGTCCCAGTGTTGCCAAAGCTTCGTGTGCTTCTTTGTACATTCTGGGATAGTCCAAAAGGAGGCCTTTTTTCACGGCACGTCCCATGAAAACATTGTCCACAACAGGCAGCTGCTTAACAATGTTCAGCTCCTGATAGACGCAGGCAATACCAGCTTCCCGGGACTGGACGGGGTTGCGGAAGACCTTCTTCTCGCCATCCACAAAGATCTCGCCCTCTTCGGGATTATGTACGCCGGTGAGTACCTTGATCAAGGTGGACTTACCGGCACCGTTCTCGCCAATCAGACCGTGGATCTCGCCGGGTCTGATACCAATGGACATGTTTTTCAATGCAACGACACCAGGAAAACGTTTGGTAACATTTTTTAATTCGACGACATATTCGTTCATGGAATTACCTCGTTTCTTTCCTGATTTGCGTTTTTCCGCGGCGCCGGCAGGGGCGGCGGATTACAGGGATATGGCGGCAGAGGATTCTGCCGCCATATCCTGATTTGGTGTTTAACTATGTAGAACAGTTAAAGTTCGCAGGTGTGAATTACTTCAGGAACTCGTCAACGTTCTCAGCGTTAACAACTGCAACGGGAGCGGCGATGACTTCCTCAACAGCCTCGCCCTTGATGGCCTTGTAAGCATTCATGACGGCATCGTAACCCATAGCTTCGGGCTGCTGGGCGACGGTAGCCTTCACGAGCTCGCCGGCCTTGATCAGATCGAGAGCGGACTTGTTGCCGTCGAAGCCAACGATGGTGATGTCGGTGACTTCAGCGCTCTTGCAGGCCTGCATGGCGCCGATGGCGGTATCGTCGTTGTGGCAGAACACGACGTCGATCTCACCGGCGTAGCTGGTCAGCAGGTCTTCCATGGTCTTGGTAGCGCCGTCGGTGGTGTTCTGGCCGGACAGAGCATCGAGAACTTCCACGCCCTTGTCAGCGCAGGCCTTCTCATAGCCAGCGCGGCGCAGGTTGGAGGTATTGTCGCCTTCCTGACCGTAGATGATAACGGCCTTGATGTCGGTGCCCAGAGTGTCGATGGCCCAGATGCCGCCCTGCTCGGCAGCAACGTCATTCATGGTGCCGACGAAAGCGGTCTGGCCATCCAGGCCCAGGTTGGTGTCAACAGCCAGAACGGGGATCTTCTTTTCCAGAGCAGCGGCCAGAGCAGCGCAGGCAGCGTCAGCATCGTTGGGAGCGCAGATGATGGCGTCAACGTTGGCAGCGATCTGCTCCTCGATCATGGTGACCTGACCAGCGATGTCGGACTCAGCGCCGGGGCCAACAACGGTGACCTTCACGTTCTCGCCCAGTTCAGCGGCAGCCTTTTCGCAGCCGGCCTTCACATAGCCCCAGTACTCGGAGGACAGGGTCTTCAGGACAACAGCGATCTCAATGGTGTCTTCGGTGTTGGAGGTGGTGGTGTCGTCCTTCTTCTCGCCGCAGGCGACAAGGGACAGGGCCATAATCATGGCCAGAGTCAGTGCAAGGAACTTCTTCATTACTTCTTTTCTCCTTTTACAATTTTTCCGAAAAATGCAGCGTTAAGGAAAACGTTTAGCATTCCCCGGTAATGCGTATTTATCCTAGCACAAAACCACCCGCCGCGTCAATAGATTGCTGAATTTCTGTACGCTTTTGAATAAAATTTTCTTTTTCTTTTGTGCAAAATGCAAAAAACGCCCCCCTTGTACAAATTTTGCCCTGCTTTTTTAGTAAAAACTGTACCTTCCGTTCGCCATCCGCCCCCTTTCCGCATCGCAGCGCTTTCTGTCATATACATAAAAAATAAGAAACCACTTTGGGCAAATCATAAAAAATCAAACGGCGGATGGAATTTTCGTTGATTTTCTTTAAAAATGATGGTACTTTTAGAACAGCGAAAACGTTTGCCCTTTTCGCGCTTTTCCTGCGCCCAAAAAAGGACACGATCTGCGTCGGATTCTCTTCCGGCTGCCGTTTTCCCAATGATGTCTGTAAATTTTTTAAGGAGGAATTTCCTATGTTTGATCCCAAGCGCGTATCCCTCGGCATTGCCCCTATCGGCTGGTGCAACGACGATATGCCCGAGCTGGGCGCCGAAAACACCTTCCAGCAGATCGTCAGCGAGATGGCTCTGGCCGGCTTCACCGGCTGCGAGATCGGCAACAAGTATCCCACCGACCCCGCCGAACTGAAAAAGGCTCTGGATCTGCGCGGTATGCGCATCGCCAGCCGCTGGTATTCTTCCTTCATCCTGACCCGTCCCATCGAGGAGGAGATCGCCGACTTCACCGCCAATCTGGACTTTCTGGAAGCCGTCGGCGCCAACCGCATCAATGTCAGCGAGCAGAGCTACTCCATTCAGGGCCAGATGGACACTCCCGTTCTCACCGGCGGCCATAAGCACGTCATGAACGACGAGGAGTGGGACCGCTTCTGCGCCGGTCTGAATACCCTGGGCAAGATCGCCGTGGAGCGCGGCTTCAAGCTGTGCTTCCATCATCACATGGGCACCGTGGTGCAGACCTCCGAGGAGACTGACCGTATGATGCAGAACACCGATCCCCGCTATGTGTTCCTGTGCTTCGACACCGGTCACTTCACCTTCGCTGGCGAAGATCCCCTGACCATGCTGAAGAAGTATGTGGACCGTGTGGGCCACGTCCACCTGAAGGATATGCGCCTCCCCGTGGTCGAGGAAGTCCGCAAGAACAACTGGAGCTTCCTGCAGGCCGTCCGCAACGGTTCCTTCACCGTTCCCGGTGACGGCGGCGTGGACTTTGACCCCGTGTTCAAGGTGCTGTCCGAGGCCAACTACGAGGGCTGGCTGCTGGTCGAAGCCGAGCAGGATCCCGCCAAGGCAAATCCTCTGGAGTACGCCATGAAGGGCCGCAAGTATATCCGCGAGCATACCGGTCTTTAATCCAGATCGAAACAGGAGATGATCCCCATGACTTATTTCACCAAGAATGCCGAGCTGAAAAACGGCTACAACACCTACATCGATGCCGATACCGACGATATGGGCACCCTGATGGATGTTGGCCTGCTGCTGATGGAGGCCGGCGACACCTACGTCTTTGACGAGGCCGAGAAGGAAGTGGCCGTTCTGCTGTTCTCCGGCAAGGTCACCTATGAGTGGGACGGCAAGACCGTCGAGGCCGACCGCCCCAACTGCTTCCACCACGAAGCCTACTGCCTGCTGGCCGGCAAAGGCACCAAGATCACCCTCACCGCCCACGAGCACAGCGAGCTGTATATCCAGAAGACCCGCAACGAAAAACCCTTTGAGGCCGTGATGTACACTCCCGACACCATCGACGTGGAGTACAAGGGTTCCAACGGCGAACTGATGGGCGCTATGGAGCGCGAGATCAAGACCTTCTTCGACCTGAGCAATGCTCCTTTCTCCAATATGGTTCTGGGTGAAGTGCTGAACCGTCCCGGCAAGTGGTCCTCCTATCCCCCCCATCACCATCCCCAGCCCGAGGTCTACTTCTACCGCTTCGACTATCCCGACGGCTTCGGCGCAGGCTTTGCCAACGGCGAGATCTACAAGACCACCCACAACGGTCTGTCTGTGATCAACCACGGCTTCCATTCCCAGACCGCCGCTCCCGGCTATGCCATGTGCTACGCATGGGGCATCCGCCATCTGGAGGGAGATCCCTGGGACAAGACCCGCATCGACGACAAGGAGCACGCCTGGCTCTGGGAAGCCGATGCCAACGAGCACATCTACCCCAATCACTAAATCCCCCCAATCACTAATCAGGAGGTAATTTCCCATGAAAACCGTTCGTTTGACCATGGCGCAGGCCCTGGTCCGTTTCCTGGAAAATCAGTTCATCGAGGTGGATGGCGTTCAGAACCGCTTTGTCCGCGGCGTGTTCATCATCCCCGGCCACGGTAACGTTGTCGGCATCGGTCAGGCTCTGACCCAGGAAGCCAAGCATCTGGAAGTCTGGCACGGCCAGAACGAGCAGGGAATGGCCCAGGCCGCCGTTGCTTTCGCCGCCCAGACCAAGCGCAAGCAGATCTGCGTGGCCACCTCTTCCGTCGGCCCCGGCGCCGCCAACATGGTCACCGCCTGCGGCACCGCCACCGCCAACAACCTGCCCCTGCTGGTGCTGCCCGGCGACACCTATGCCTGCCGTCAGCCTGACCCCGTTCTGCAGCAGGTCGAGCAGACCCACAACCTGTCCATCACCACCAACGACGCCTTCAAGGCCGTGTGCCGCTACTGGGACCGCATCGTCCGTCCCGAGCAGCTGATGAGCGCCATGCTCTCCGCCTTCCGCGTGCTGACCGACCCCGCCAACACCGGCGCCGTCTGCATCGCCATGCCCCAGGACGTCGAGGGCGAGGCTTACGATTATCCCGAGACCTTCTTCAAGAAGCGCGTGTGGCGTCTGGAGCGCCGCCCCGCCACCGAAGTGGCTCTGGAAGACGCTGCCGCTGCCATCAAGAAGGCCAAGCGTCCCATGCTGATCTGCGGCGGTGGTGTCCGCTACTCCGAGGCGCATGCCGAGTTCCGCGCATTTGCCGAGGCTACCGGCATCCCCTTCGGTGAGACCCAGTCCGGTAAGGGCGCCATCGAGTGGACCCATCCCCTGAACATGGGCGGTCTGGGCGTCACCGGCTGCTCCGCCGCCAATGACATTGCCAAGAAGGCTGACCTGATCATCGGCGTCGGCACCCGCTACACCGACTTCACCACCGCCTCCAAGTGGCTGTTCAAAGACAGCTGCAAGTTCGTCAACATCAACGTTTCTGAGTTCCAGGCCATCAAGATGGAAGCCGTCCCCGTTGTGTCTGACGCCAAGGACTGCCTGCCCCGCCTGCTGGCCAAACTGGACGGCTACAAGGCTCCCTACACCACCGAAGTCACCACCGCCAAGGAAAAGTGGGTCAAGGAGCTGCAGCGTCTCGACAACATGGTCTTCGAGAACAAGAAGTCCTGGAAGCCCATCATCAACGATGCCAACGCCGATTCCGCCAAGCGCTTTGCCAAGGATCTGGATGCTGCTCTGTGCCAGACCACCGTTCTGGGCGCCATCAACGCCATGATGAGCGAGGGAGACGTGGCCGTGGGCGCCGCCGGCTCTCTGCCCGGCGACATGCAGCGCATGTGGCGTCCCACCGGCATCGACACCTATAACATGGAGTACGGCTACTCTACCATGGGTTATGAGATTGCCGGCGCTCTGGGCGCCAAGATCGCCGTGGGCGACAAGCACGAAGTCTACGCCTTCTGCGGCGACGGCAGCTGGCACATGATGCACAGCGAAATCATCACCGCCCTAATGGAGCGCAAGAAGATCAACGTGTGCCTGTTCGATAACGCCTCCTACGGCTGCATCAACAACCTGCAGGTCGGCCACGGAAACAAGACCCTGTGCACCGAGCTGCGCTTCCGCAACAAGGACGGCTACTTCGGCGATTTCCTGAACATCGACTACGCCAAGGTCGCCGAGGGTTACGGCTGCAAGGCCTACTCCATCCGCACCATGGAAGAACTGGTCGCCGCTTTCGAGGATGCCAAGAAGGTCAAAAACGTTCCCGTCGTGTTCGACATCAAGGTTCTGCCCAAGACCATGACCGACGGTTACGGTTCCTGGTGGCGCGTAGGCGACACCGAGGTTTCCGAGCGCCAGGAGAATCTGGACGCCTATGCCGATCATCTGGCACACGTCAAGGACGCCCGCAAGTATTAAAATTTCTTTCAGGGGGGATTTCATCCCCCCTGGATACAACCTTTGTGCCGGACACAAAGGTTGATACCCCCCTCTCCCTCGCACCCGAGGGAGCCGTGCCCAATGGCACGGGCATTGGTGTCACGGGCAGGCAAAGCCCGCCCGTGACGGACAAAAAATGTCTCATTCCTACACATTTAAATAAAGGAAGGTAATTAACAATGGATAAGGTTCTGAAGATTGGTATCATCGGCTGCGGCGCCATTGGCCGCGATCACTGCCGCCGCATCATCGAGACTGTTCCCGGCGCCACCGTCGTGGCTGTCGCTGACTATGTGGCCGCTGCCGCCGACGACACCGCCGTCAAGTATGGCATCCGTTCCTTCGGCAACGACTGTGACGGCATGATCAAGGATCCCGAGGTCGAGGCTGTTGTCATCACCTCCATCGACCCCACTCACTTCGACTATGTTATGAAGACTCTGGCCGAGGAGAAGTGGTGCTTCTGCGAGAAGCCTCTGGCTCTGACCGGCAAGGACTGCGAAACCATCATCAACCGCGAGCTGGAGATCGGCAAGCGTCTGGTGCAGGTCGGCTTCATGCGTCATTATGACCGCGGCTACGCCGAGATGAAGCGCATCATCGACTCCGGCGAGATCGGCGCTCCCCTGCTGATTAAGGCCTGCCACCGTAACGTTGCCCAGGGCCCGGGCTTCAAGACCGAGAACGGCGTCACCAACGTTGCCATCCACGAGCTGGACATCTGCCGCTGGCTGCTGGGCGACGAGTATGAGGACGTGCAGTGCGTCAAGGTCCGTCAGTCCGCCAACTCCGACAAGGGCTATGACAACCCCCAGGTCATGCTGATGCGTACCAAGAAGGGCTGCTTCATCGACGTCGAGGTTCAGGTTGCCGACGGTTACGGCTACGACATCCAGTGTGAGGTCGTCTGCGAGAACGGCACCGTCAAGTTGCCCGATCCCTACGCTGTGGTTCGCCGTTCCCGCCCCGCCGGCTGGGACAGCCTGAACCCTGCCGAGTCCATGCCCATCATGACCGACTGGAAAGATCGCTTCATCGAGGCTTACGACATTGAGTTCTGCAAGTGGGTCGAGTCCGTCCACGCTGACAAGCTGGAAGGCCCCTCCGCTTGGGACGGCTATGTTGCCTGCGTCGCCGGCGATGCCCTGAACGCTTCCCGTGGCACCTCCACCTTCCTGAAGGTCGAGACCATGGAAAAGCCCGAGATGTACAAGTAATTTGTAATCCGATTCAAAGAGGAACGGCAGAGCCGTTCCTCTTTGTTTTTACTGCAAAAGCACGGCACTCGAACGAGTGCCGTGCTTTTTTACTCTATTTCAATATGTACGGATTCGTGGAATTCCGGCTCCACCAGACCGGGAATGTCCACCGCGTCAGTGAAATGCACCTCCGGCACCATTTCTTGCAGCAGAGATACGATGTAGGGATGGGGGCGCTCGTCCGGCCGACCGGCCGCCACACAGACCACCGCCGTCTTCGGTTTGAGCATTTTCAGCAGTTTCCGGGTGGTGGAGGAAAGGGACGCATGGTGCGGCACCTTCAGGATGTCACAAGGGGTGGCCGTCACCGTTTCCCACATGTGGGCGTAGGCGTCGCCGCCCAGCACGATCTCCCGTCCGTGGTAGTACAGCCGCTGGCGCAGACTGGCGACATTCAGGGACTTGGCCCAGCGGATCAGATCGTATCCGCTCCATTCGCCGCGGAACGCAGCGTCGTAGAGTTCTTTCTGCCGGGAATACAGCACCGGCTCGCCAAAGAGGATGTCCATGGAAAGGTCATCCGTCAGCCGCAAGGTTTCCGTCTGGTTTCCGACAAACTCCACGATCTCTCCGATGCGGTTCCGCTGCTTCCACAGCGGGCGGGCATACATATTCACACAGCGCAGAAGATTTTTCGCCGCCTTGGGCAGCTCCGGATCGCTGTCGGGGTCCATTTTCACCGCGTCTCTCGGCGGAACATACGTTGTCAGCAGCCGGTCGACCGTCACCGCGTCCAGCACACGGTCAAGCCCTCCGATATGATCCCGGTGGAAGTGGGTGATGAGGAGAACATCCAGATGGTCAACGCCTTGCTTCTTCAAAAAGTCTCCGGCGTAGATCCGCCCGGAGCGGGGATCCAGTTCCTGGGGATGATCGTCGCGCACCAGATTATCATGGCCGCAGTCCACCAGCATGGCAAACTTCTGCCGCCCGCCATCCATCTCACGGATCAGGACGGAATCACCGTTTCCCACATTGATGAAATCCAGTACCAGCATAGGCATCCCCCTCGGATTTGTTGTTACTACCATACCACAGTTGCTTTTCCGCGGCAACGGAAAACCACACGGATTGCCGCCAAAATTTTACTTCTTTTTTTGGCATCCTGACGAAGTCCCGAAGCCAGGGACGCTGCCGGGCATATTCCAAAAAACGTCAATGATGCCCACCCTCTTGCGTGACGGGGTCTTTTTCATTATAATGATGCCATCTCACATTCGGAGGTACGTATGAGCATCGACAACAGCAGACACATTCCCTCCATGGACGCATGGCTGGCCGAGGCCAAAGCCGCACCCGACGCAGGAAAAGTCGGCATGTATCTGACCCACAACGGTGTGGTGCGCGAAACAGCGAAAGCACAGGTTCGCCGCGGCGAAGCGGACACAAAGCCCGTATGCGGCATGGTGTTTTCCTATGATGAAGAAAAGGTCGCCGCCGCCATCGAAGCCACCCGCGCGCTGGACGGCATCTACTATGTGCGCGTTTGGCTCAATCAGGGTCAACTGGAGGTAGGCGACGACATCATGTACGTCCTCATCGGCGGCGATATCCGCCCCCACGTGGTAGACGGTCTGCAATTCCTCGTAGAGAAAATCAAGACCGAGTGCGTAACGGAAACCGAACTGTACTAAACAAAAAAGACTCCCCGAAATACTCGGGGAGTCTTTCTTCTTATTCACCGAAAAGGATCTTCTGCAGGTCGTACACGCCGTTGGGCTTGCCCGGCAGCAGATGTGCCATGTGCAGCGCGCCGTTGACGAAAATCTGGCGGCTGGCGGCCCGGTGGGTGAACTCCAGTTCCTCATCGGGGCCGAAGAAGTGGACGGTGTGGGTACCGGCCACAGTGCCGCCGCGCAGAGCGTGGACGCCGATCTCTTTCTTCTCCCGCTTGCCGGTGACACCCTCGCGGCCATAGACCGAAGTCAGCGCGCCATCGGGGTCGATGGCATCTACCAGCAGCTTGGCGGTGCCGCTGGGGGCATCCACCTTCTGATTGTGGTGGGTCTCCGTCACTTCGATGTCGAAGTCAGGTTTGAGCACGTCGGAAACCACCCGCAGCGCACGATACAGCACCGCCACACCCAGAGAGTAGTTGGCGCTCCACAGCACCGGGGCGTAAGCGCCCAGCGTCTCCAGCTGCGCCTTCTGCTCGGCGCTCATCCCGGTGGTGCCGGAGAGCAGCGGGGTTCCCGTGCGGCGCACAAAGGCGCTGACATGGGGCAAGGAAGCGGGATTGGAGAAGTCAATCATGGCATCCGCCTTCTCGTTGAAGTCCGCCAGACGGTCGATGTCATCCACATCAAAGGCAGCCAGCACTTCGTCGCCGGCAGCGATGGCAGTTTCGCGGATCAGCGTGCCCATGCGGCCGCGGCCGATCAGAATCAGTTTCATACCAGACCGACCTCCTCCAGCGTCTTGCGCAGCACCGCCTGATGCTCCGGGGACATCTCACACAGGGGCAGACGCATGGGGCCCACATTCAGTCCCATCATGTTCATGGCGCCCTTGACAGGGATGGGGTTCACCTCGATGAACAGATCGTTCATCAGCTTCAGGTACTTCATGGTATTGGCGCGCGCCTCGTCCTGTCTGCCTTCCAGATAGTCCTTGACGATGCGGTGGCTCATCTCGGGCATCACATTGGCATACACGGAGATGACGCCGCTGCCGCCCACGCTGAGTACGGGCAGCGTGATGTCGTCATTGCCGGAATAAATGGCGAAGTCGGGGCCGGCACAGTGGGCGATCTTCATGACATAGCTCATGTCACCGCTGGCTTCCTTGATGCCGGCGATGTTGGGATGCTTACTGAGTTTCTCCACCACGGAAACGGGGATGGAGCAGCCGGTGCGGCCGGGGACATTATAGAGGATGCAGGGGATGTTCACCGCGTCCGCCGTCTGGGCGAAGTGGCGATACATGCCCTCGGGATTGGCCTTGTTGTAATAGGGTGCGATCAGCAGCAGCGCGTCGGCGCCCATGTTCTGATACTCGATGCTCTTTTCCACCTGGGTGGCGGTGCAGTTGGAGCCGCTGCCCACCATCACGGGCACCCGGCCGTTGACCACGCGGATGGTATGCTCCACCACAGAGGCGTCCTCCTCATGGGTCATGGTGGGATATTCGGCAGTAGTACCCAGAACCAGAATACCGTCCGTTCCGGCGGCGATCTGGCGCTCCAGCAGCTGCGTCAGTACCTCGAAATTGATGCTGCCGTCCTCGTGGAACGGCGTGACCATCGCAACGATGGAACCCTTGAGATTTTCAAACTTCATACTCTGTGCCCTCCATACTTTTCTTTTTGTCAGCAAAATAAAAAGTCGGTAGAGGCACGCTCCTACCGACAGCCATCTTCACGCAAAGCGTGGTGTATCTGCAAGCGGATAGCGCACCTGCGGTTTCCCGCAGACAGTCCCGCAGGTATTTCCCGCGAACCCACCTCTCACCCGCGCCCGGATGAAAAGTTCGGCGGACTTGCCTCACCCATGCTCTCCACCCGCCGGCTCCCATGGGTTCATCGCATCCGCGCCTCTATCTCATTTTTGGTTATCATACCATTATCCCCCGCCGGTTTCAATAGAAACTTTCAAAAAAACGCCGTATTTTGCACTGTGTTCCTCCGCGCTTTCCCGTCTTTTTGGCCTACCGGCATCCCAAGTCCTCCATTTACCGAAAACCGGCGCTGTGCTTATGCACAGCGCCGGTCCCTTTACAACGTTTTGATAAACTTCTCGATGCGGTCGAGGCCTTCCTTCAAGTCCTCGTCGGAATAGCAGTAGGACAATCTCATATAGCCCTCCGTGCCGAAATAGATGCCGGGGATCAGGCCAATGAGCCCCTCTTTCAGCATCTTGGTGCAGAAGTCCTCGGAGGTCATGCCGTACTTCTCGATATTGATGAACATATAGAATGCGCCTTCCGGCTCCTGCACCTCCAGACCCATGTCCGTCAGCCGGCGGTACACATAATCACGCCGCTTGCGGAACAGTTCCCGCACGCCGGAGGTATCCCATTTCAGCGCCGCCACGCAGCCGGGCTGTACGAAAGAGGGCGCGGAAACCACCATGTGCTGATGGAAGATCTGGATACGGTCACGGATGGGGGCGTCTGCCATGCAGTAGCCAAGTCTCCAGCCGGTCATGGCATAGGGCTTGGAGAAGGCCTGAATGACGATGATGCGATCCCGCATATCTTGATACTCGGAGAAGCTGTGATACTCTCCGCCGTAGACCAGTTCCCGGTAGACATCGTCGCAGATGACAAAAAGCGGCTTGTCCTTCAAAATGTCATGGATGGCGTCCAGCGTTTCTTTGGTATAGATGCAGCCGGTGGGATTGTTGGGCGAGGTGAGAATGATGGCCTTGGTCTTGTCGGTGATCGCCGCTTTCAGCGCCTCGGGGTCGATCTGATAGCGTTTTTTCTCCGTAGGCAGATACACAGGCACGCCCCGCAGCAGCTTGGCGATGGATTCATACAGGCCGAAGGCGGGCGTAGGGATGATGACTTCGTCACCGGGGTTCAGGATGGTGGAAAGGCTGGCGTACAGCGCCTCGGTAGCACCCACTGTCAAAACGATCTCCCCGGGGGCATAGCGCAGACCATGATGCTCCGCCTCAAAGTCAGAAATGGCCTTCAGTGTATAGTCATAGCCATTGCCGGGAGGATAATGGGTATCGTTGGCGTCCAGCGCGGCCTTGGCGGCCTCTTTGACCACCTCCGGCGTGTTCTGATCCGGCTCGCCGATGGTCAGTCCGCAGGCGCCGGGCGTATTGCGCACCAGGGCGGTGAACCGGCGGATGCCGGTGATCTGTATATCCAAAACAGCTTCATTCAGCGTCAGTTTCATAGGCTTCACGCTCCTTTTCTGTATGGATCCCAGTATAAACCGCCCTGTTTCCGTTGTCAACGCAGTAAAGCGAAAAAGAACTGCCCCGTCGGGCAGTTCTTTTCATACGTTGCGCCATGTTCAGGGGCGTCCCCTCCGTCACTGTTGATCCGCCTTGATCTCCAAGCCATAGGCAGGCACGATGGTTCCTTCCGCGGTGCTGTCGCAGGTGAGTTCCACCGCGTCGCCTGCATTCAGGATCACCACATCGGCATCGTCTGCCGCGCTGACGACATAATAGTGTGCGTCGTCAGTCAGCCGCAGGAAATAGTGACTGTTACCGTCGATGACCACGGTGCGGATCTCTGCGACCGTGCCGGTGACCATTGCACTGGCAGGCTTCTCCGGCTCGCTTTCCTCCGTGCCGATCAGGCCGTTGTTAGCCAGTTCCCTGCGGTAATTGGCCTCGCACTCCGCCACCGTGCCGCCGGTCTCCACGATCTGATACTGCTGCACATTGACCATGGCGTACATCTTTACCAACCCGTCCGCACCCTTCAGGGACATGAAGTAGGTGGGCTGGTCGGCAATATTCAGCAGCAGCGGGAAGGTGGCGGTGTAGCGCATCTGCTGCACCTGGCTTTCGGCGGAAGCCTGGGCAGAGGTTTCCGTTGCGCCTGCGATCCGGTAGAAGTGTGTCTCCTTGGTACGCTGGTTGGTCAGGATAAACCCGATATTGGACTGGTCGGAAGTCACAGAGGTGACACCGGTATACATATACACATCGTCATCAATGGCGATATAGTTCCAGCCCTCCGTGGTCAGCGTCACATCCTTCTGACCGAAGATGGAGTTGAAGAAACCGTTGTGGTACAGGCCGTAATAATCGTACTGCTCCATCACGATATCGGAGGAGTAGACACGATCCACCCAGGTGGGCACAGACTCGTGGTACTCACTCTCTCCGGTGACGGCATTCACCAGAACGGCGCCGCTGATATCCGTGCCGCCGAAAAGTCCGATGGTCTTGACGATACGGGAGCAGACCCAGTAGGGCGTACCCTCTTCGTCGATCTCAAAGACCGGCTCATCGAACATCATGGTGGGATACGTAAAACGCAGATGGCGGTACAGGTTGCGGCCGAAATGCTCTGCCGTGGTGTATTTCATGCCCTCGTCCAGCCGCACTACCTCCGCCTCCTGGGTCACCATGTCGATGATGATATAAGCAGGCAGGCCGTCGGCACGATTGGTGAACCACTTGATGAGGTCGCCGTAGGCCAGAGAAGTCACGCGGACAGGCCGTCCCTGATAGTTGATCTGGTTGTAGTTGGAGATGATCTCGAACTGGGACACCATGTCCGCCAGTTCGCCCAGTTTGCGGCTGCCGAGTCTTTCGGCGGAGTCCTTGTCCAGCATGGGGATCTGGTCATAGCTGATCTCCTCCACCTCGGCGGTAAAATCGCCGGGCTGGATGGGCAGCAGCTGGCTGTACGCCCCGGCTCGCAGTACCACCCAGGAGGCGATCGCACCCACGAGGATAACCGCGATCAGCGCCAGAATGGCAAAAAACGGAACCGCACACTGCTTCTTGACAAAGCCCACATATCCTTTGAGATCCGTGCCCTGAAAGCCGGAGGTCACCACAGCGCAGCCGCAGTAGACCGCACAGAGCAAAAAGGCAAACACGTAGAAATCTTCGTCATGGAGATTCAGCGCCGGCAGCTGGAGGTAAAAGTAGATCAGGCCAAATACCAGCGTGACGCCCAGATTGATGAGTACACGGGTGAAGGCATTGCCGATGGGTTTGCGCGTCTTACGGGGTTTATGCACCGGAGGCGTCTGCTCGCTCCCCTCTCCCTGCCGGAAGGCATTGGGATCGAAACCGCCGAAATGAAAGGTAAAGGGCATATGCTTTACTCCCTTCTATGGTCGTTTTTCCCATCATACAGGATAAATGTGAACAAATCAAGTATTGCGAAGAAAGCGGGAGGCGGCAATTTCCGTCTCCCGCCTGCATTCTCACTTACTGACCAGCAGCCGGTCTCCCTCCACGGTCAGGAGGGCGGTGTCGCCGGGGTGCAGCGTGCCGTCCAGCAGCTTTTCTGCCACGGCGTCCTCCACCCGACTCTGGATGGCACGGCGCAGCGGCCGGGCTCCGTACTTGGGGTCAAAGCCCACTCTGGCCAGCTCCGCGATGGCATCTTCGCCGGCATCCAGGCGGATGCCTCTGGACTCCATCCGCTCGCTCACCTGCCGGAGCATCCGGCGAGCCACCTCGCAGATGTCCTCCCGGGTCAGAGCCCGGAACACGATGGTGTCGTCAATGCGGTTTAAAAACTCCGGACGGAAGGTCTGGCGCAGCTCGGCCATCACCGTTTCCTTCGCCCGTTCAAACTGCTTTTCCGCGTCCGCTTCGCCGGATCCCTCTGCGGAGAAGCCAAGCCGGGCGCCTGCCACGGTCAGGCTCTTTGCACCGATGTTGCTGGTCATGACGATGACCGTGTTCTTAAAGTCCACGGTGCGGCCCTGTGCGTCTGTGATGCGGCCGTCATCCAGCAGCTGCAGCAGCACATTCCACACATCCTCATGTGCCTTTTCGATCTCGTCGAACAACACCACGGAGTAGGGCTTGCGCCGCACCTTTTCCGTCAGCTGACCGCCTTCCTCATGCCCCACATAACCCGGAGGCGAGCCGATCAGGCGGGAGACCGTATGGCGCTCCATATACTCGGACATATCGATGCGGATCATGGCGGACTCATCACCGAACATCGCCTCCGCCAGCGCCTTGCAAAGTTCCGTCTTACCCACACCGGTGGGCCCCAGGAACAGGAAACTGCCGATGGGGCGCTTGGGGTCTTTCAGCCCCACGCGGCCGCGGCGGATGGCACGGGCCACGGCGCGGACGGCCTCCTCCTGCCCCACGACCCGCTGGTGCAGGGTTTCCTCCATGTGCAGCAGGCGGCTGCTCTCGTCCTCCGTCAAGCGGGCAACGGGGATCCCCGTCCAGCCGCCGACCACCGCAGCGATATCCTCGGCGTTGACCGGGCGGTGACTACCGCCTTTGCGGCGCTTATTCCGCTCCATCTCCATCTGTTCCCGGTAATTCTGCTCAATGTCCCGCAGCTGGGCGGCGGTTTCGTAGTCCTGGTTGTCGATGGCCGCCGTCTTGTCCTTGCTCAATGCCGCGATCTTCTCCTCCAAGCTTTTCAGCTCCGGGGTGATCTCGTCCTCCTCCATGCGGACGCGGGAGGCTGCTTCATCCATTAAGTCGATTGCCTTGTCAGGCAGGAAGCGGTCGTGGATATAGCGGACGGACAGGCTCACCGCCGCCTCCAGCGCCTCATCGGTGATCTGGAGCTTGTGGTGCTTTTCATACCGCTCCCGCAGCCCCCGCAGGATCTCCAGCGCAGCCTCCGCCGCAGGCTCACCCACCTGCACCGGCTGGAAGCGGCGCTCCAGCGCAGCATCCTTTTCAATGTGCTTGCGATACTCATTCAGGGTGGTGGCGCCCACCACGCGGATCTCCCCGCGTCCCAGTGCCGGCTTGATGATATTGGCGGCGTCCACCGCGCCCTCGGCACTTCCGGCGCCCACAATGGTGTGCAGCTCGTCGATAAAGAGGATAATGTCGCCGGATTTTTTGACCTCCTCCAGCACCTTTTTGATCCGCTCCTCAAATTCACCGCGGTACTTGGTGCCGGCCACCATACCGGAGAGATCCAGCGACAGGATTTTCTTGTCCAGCAGTTCGTCCGGCACATCGCCCAAGGCGATCTTCCGCGCAAGCCCCTCGGCGATGGCGGTCTTGCCCACACCTGGCTCACCGATGAGGCAGGGGTTGTTCTTGGTGCGGCGGGAGAGGATCTGGATGACCCGCTGGATCTCCTGATCCCGGCCGATGACAGGATCCAGCCGCCCCGCTCTGGCATCGGCGGTCAGATCTCTGGTAAATTCCCGGAGGGTCTTGTTCTTGCTGCCGGTCTCCTCCTTCACCGGAGGGACATTCTTGCCCGGCTTGGCTCTGGGAATGTCGTTGAGCTTCTGCATCAGGGCGGTGTACAGCTGCTTGCCGTCCACGCCCGCCGTCCGCAGAATGCGGACAGCCATGTTGTTCCCTTCCCGAAGCACACCTGCCAACAGATGCTCCGTGCCTACATTGGCGTAGCCGCCCCGGACGGCGTCCTCAACCGCCAGTTCCACCGCGCGTCTGGCGCGGGGCGTGAGCCCCTGGGCAGGATTGCTGCCGGGCAGTCCCGCACCCACGCTCTTTTTCATGATGGCCACGATGATGTCGTCGGTCAGGCCTGCCTCCAGCAGCACCGTATGGGCAAGGCCATCATCCTCCCGCATCAGTCCCAGCAGCAGATGCTCCGTGCCCACATAACCGTGACCCAGCTCACCGGCCGCCTCCTGTGCAAGCCGCAGTGCCTCCTCGGCACCCGGCGTAAACTTGTTTTCATTCATGGTTCATACCTTCCTTTCCCGGAAAGTCACGCGCTCTCTTTGTCTCCGCTGTCTTCCGATTCCAACGCTTTGATCTCATCCCGCAGTTCCGCCGCCCGCTCGAAATTTTCCTCCCGGACAGCCTTTTTCTGTTCCAGCCGCAAGGCGTTGAGCCGACGTATGCGGGAAAAACGATCCCGCTCCGCCTGCTCCAGCAATTCTTCCTGTGCCGGGGCCTGCTCCGCGGCCTTCTCCGCCGTCTGCAAGACCGGCATCTCCCGGAAGAAGTCCTCAAAGGGATCTTCCAGCAGCCATCTCCGACGCGCTGCGGCGCCGGTCACAGGAGCGAAGAAATCCTCCATAAAGCGGTCGTCAAACAGACTGCCGGCAAACAAGTTCCGCATCATCCGCCGGCTTTGGGCTTCCAGATGCCCGCTGTACCCCAGCTTTTCGGCGCACTCGCCGCACAGATGCCTCTCCTCAACGTGGCCGTTGATGTTGCTCCGATACACAAAGGCAATTTCATTCTTGCCGCAATGTTCACATTTCATAATCAAAAACCTCCTGATTTCCGTATTTTCATGCCTGCAGGATCAGCACCTGCTTCATGATGTCTGCGCGGACACTGTCCCGCAGTTCTCTGGGCACGGCAGCCAGTGCCTTGTCGGTGACCGCCGCCAGCAGCGCGCTTCCCACCGCCTCGGACAGCGCACCGGTATGCACCAGATTGCTCAAGATCGCTCTGGCAGAAGGCAGATCCACCCGGCCGCCCAGAGAATTGATGACATGCATCATCAGCGTCTGGCGATCCACCTGCACCCGCGTGATGCGGATATACCCGTTCCCGCCCCGACGGCTCTCCACGATATAGCCGCGTTCCGGAGAAAAGCGTGTACTCATCACATAATTGATCTGACTGGGCACGCAGTTAAAGCGCTGCGCCAGATCGCTGCGCTGCACTTCCAGCACACCGTCCTCCGACATTTCCAGTCCATCCTGCAAAAAACTTGCGATCAAATCAGAAATACCCATAGGTGACCATCCTTTCGCAAAGCGCATTTGACTTTGACTTTCTTTGACTTTCTGTTTTTAGTATAGCAAGCGCCGTCCAAAAGTCAAGGGCTGTTTTTTGACTTTCTTTGACCATTCTGCAAACTTTTTGTGAACAGTTAGTTTTCACAAACCGACTTTTGCCTTTAAATTTTCTGTTTTTTTTGAAATTTCCTGCAGATTCCGGGGACCGAGCCCTTGCTTTTTTCTTTTTCTGTGCTACAATGGGCTTACATTTTTTATGGAGGTGCTACTCATGGCATATAAGATTTCTTCTGCTTGCGTTAGCTGCGGTTCCTGCGCAGACGCCTGCCCCGCCGGCGCTATCAGCCAGGGTGATGATCAGTACGTGATCGACGCCGCCGCTTGCCTGGACTGCGGTTCCTGCGCCGACACCTGCCCCACCGGCGCCATCAGCCCCGAGGATTAATCTGACAGGGATACATAAAAACACCGCAAGCGATGCTTGCGGTGTTTTTTGTTTTGCACTATAATGGTCTCGTCGGGCGGCTTTCGCCCATCCGGGAGGTGAGGGTTTGGAACACTGGGAGTTTCTGTGCAGGGGCGGCTATCGCTTTGTCTATGACGATGCCCTGTTTCCACCGGGAACGGACACCTTTCTTCTCTCCTCCCTGCCGCGGCTGAAAGCAGGCATGAAAGTCTGTGACCTGGGCTGCGGCACGGGTCTGCTGGCACTTCTGCTGCTGCAGCGGCAGCACAGCCTTTCCGTCACCGGCATTGACATCCAGCCCCGCGCTGTTGAACTCGCCTGCGCTGCCGCCGAGGCCAACGGTCTGACCGATCGGCTGACCTTCCTCACCGCCGACCTGCGCCGGCCGAAGGGCATCCTGCCTGCAGGCAGCTTTGATCTGGCAGTCTGCAATCCCCCCTACTATCCGCCCCGCAGCGGATATATGGCGGAGGAGGATGCCATCCGCACCGCCCGGTCGGAGGTGGACTGTTCTCTGGAAGAGGTATGCCGGACAGCAGCCTATCTGCTGCGCTGGGGCGGCAGCTTCTGTCTGGTTCACAAACCGGAGCGGCTGACGGATCTGTGTTGCGCCCTGCGCCAGCACGCTCTGGAACCCAAGCGACTGCGCTTCGTGTGCAAAACCGCCGATGCGGCGCCCTCTTTGCTTTTGATGGAGAGCCGCCGGGGTGGAAAGCCGGGACTTTCCGTGGAAGCCCCTCTGATCCTGCAAAACGCCGATGGCACTCCCACCGCCGAGGTGGACGCCATTTATTTCAGACAACAGGAGGACATGCCATGAGCGGCACGCTCTATCTGGTCGCCACGCCCATCGGAAATCTGGGGGACTTCTCGCCCCGTGCGGTGGAGACATTGGAAACCGTGGATTTTATCGCAGCGGAGGATACCCGCGTATCCGTGAAGCTGCTGAACCATTTCAATATCAAAAAACCGCTGGTCAGCTATCACGAGCACAACCATGTCACTGCAGGCCAGAGTATCCTTGCCCGTCTGCTGTCCGGTGAATCCTGCGCGCTGGTGACGGATGCCGGCACGCCCGCCATCTCCGATCCCGGCGAGGCGCTGGTGCGTCTGTGCGCCGAGCAGGGCGTGGAGGTGCTCTCCATCCCCGGCTGCTGCGCGGCGGTGAATGCGCTGGCTGTCAGCGGTCTGCCCACCGGCCGCTTCACCTTTGAAGGATTCCTCACCGTGAATAAGAAAAGCCGCCGGGAACATCTGGCATCCCTGAAAAACGAAGATCGCACCATGATCTTCCACGAAGCGCCCCACAAGCTGCGCACCACGCTGGAGGATCTGGCCGCCGCATTCGGCGATGACCGTAAAATTGCCCTGTGCCGGGAGCTGACCAAGCTGCACGAGGAGACCCGCCGCTGCACGCTGGGCGAAGCCGTGGCATACTACGCGGAAAATACACCCAAGGGCGAATTCGTGCTGGTGGTGGCCGGTGCAGAACCGCAGGAGGAAACTGCCGTCACGCTGGAAGACGCCGTCGCTCAAGTGCTGGCGCTGAAAGAGCAGGGCGTCCGGCTCAAGGACGCCGCCCGGGAGGTTTCCGAGCATACCGGGCTCTCCAAAAACGAACTCTACGCCGCCGCGCTGGAGCAATAAGGACAACAAAAACCGCCCTATAGGGGCGGTTTTTTCCGTTTTACCGTTCTTTCAATTCTTTCAGGCATTTGGGACAGATGTTCTTTCCCTTGAACTCGGAAATATCCTTCGCTGCATCGCAGAAAATGCAGCTGGGCTTGTACTTTTTCAGAATAACAGAGGAACCCTCCACATAGATTTCCAGTGCATCCTTTTCCCCAATGTCAAGCGTTCGGCGCATCTCGATGGGCAGCACGATGCGTCCCAGTTCATCCACTCTTCTTACGATACCGGTCGATTTCATACGCTCACGCACCTTTCCGAAAAATCCCCTTGTCAATTAGAAAGTATCACATCCCCTGCGGCTTGTCAATTCCGCCCAAAAAATTAAGAAATCGTTCACATTTTGTAAAAAACAGGAGGAATTTTCATGGCAATGGCCTGGATCTGGAGCGGAATGGTAGTCCTCTCCCTGCTGTTCGGCATCGCCACCGGCAATCTGGACGCGGTGGCAAACGCTGCTATGGAAGGCGCGTCCTCCGCCGTGGAACTGAGCCTTTCCATGGCGGGCATCCTGTGTCTTTGGAGCGGCGTCATGGAGATCAT
Source organism: Oscillospiraceae bacterium (assembly GCA_015068025.1). GTDB lineage: Bacteria > Bacillota > Clostridia > Oscillospirales > Oscillospiraceae > Oscillibacter. The sequence continues at coordinate 29,888 of SVLH01000017.1, forward strand.
GAAGGTCTGCGGCATCTCCGACAGCCTCGCCCGGCTGTTCCGCCCCCTGCTTCGGCGGCTGCTTCCCAACGCAAGCCGTGATCCGGAAACGCTGGCTGCGGTCTCCGCCAACGTTTCCGCCAATCTGCTGGGGCTGGGGAATGCCGCCACGCCTCTGGGCATTCAGGCCGCCCGCCGCATGGCTCGTGGCTGCGGCGGCATTGCCAGCAACGAGCTGTGTCTTCTGGTGGTGCTGAATACAGCCTCCATCCAGCTTCTGCCCGCTACCATCGCCTCGGTGCGGGCCGCGGCGGGGTGCGGCACACCCTTTGATATTCTCCCCGCCGTGTGGGTGGCCTCCATCCTGTCTGTCTCCGCCGGGCTTCTGGCCGCCCGTGTATTTTCCGGGTGGGCGCGATGAATCTCAGTTCTTTTGTCATACCCGTTCTGCTGGCCACGGTAGCCGTTTACGGCATGGGTCGGCGCGTCAATGTCTACGCCGCCCTGACCCACGGCGCGGAGGATGGACTGTCCGTCCTGCTGCACATTATTCCGGCGCTGGTGGGACTTTTGACAGCAGTCAGCATGTTTCGCGCCTCCGGAGCCATGGAATGGCTGTCCGGGCTGTGCGCTCCCCTGCTGGAGCGTCTGGGCATCCCGTCAGAACTGATGCCCTTAATGCTGATCCGGCCTGTATCCGGCAGCGGCGCACTGGCCGTGGCAAGCGACATCATCACCACCCAGGGAGCGGACAGCTATGCAGGCCGCGTGGCCGCCGTGATGCTGGGAAGCACGGAGACCACCTTCTACACCATCGCCGTCTATTTCGGCTCTGCCGGCATCATCAAAACCCGCCACACAATTCCTTCCGCGCTGATAGCGGATCTGACCGGCTTTCTGGCCTCCGCTCTGGCCGTCCGCATCTTTTTCGGTACATAAAAAACGGCGGGGATCGATCCCCGCCGTTTTTTCTTACGGTTCCGTATAAGGCTCCGAAATATCCACAAATCCGTACCGGTTCGCCGCCTCGCCATCCACCAGATAGCGCACCTCCTCCACCGCATCCAGCGAGCAGAGAGAACTGCCCAGCGCGCGCAGTGTCACGGAGATCCGGGCGGTATCCTCCATTGTATCCAACAGCGCAGAGGGTAGGTTGACATAACACACATCCTCCTCCACCCAGACCTTGCCGATGCGGAAGCCTTCGGGGAACGCGGGAAGGAGTGTCTTGTCCTCCGGCGCTTTCTCCAGCGCCCGCACCACAGCCGAAGCCTGGGTATCGCCCTCATATAGGTCCAGTTCCCGTTCCTCAAAGCGCAGTTGTCCCTCGGAATCCGGATAATAGAGCCGCACCGCAACGCTGCCCAGCACATCACCCTCCGGCGCCAGCAGGACATTCTGCGCCGTAAAGATCTGCGTGTCCCGATAGGCAAGTTCGCGCCCCTGCACCGTGATCTTCACGGACATGATCCGGGGCAGCTGGGTCAAAGTCAGCGTCACGGCGTAGTCCGCCAGCGTCAGCGCGACACCGGACAACCGTTCATATTCCGCAGACAGATCCACCTCCGCCCGGGAGCCAATGATTTTCAGCGACAGCAGCGTCGTCCCCGCCGGGAACGGACTTTGCAGGGTCTCGTCCGTCGGCCCTTTCAGCAGGCGTTTGAGAAGATACTCCGCCAGCTGCTGCGCGTCTTCTTCCGCCACATTCTCCGGCAAAGCCAGCGTTTCCGCGCGGAGCGCACTCTTGCCGGGGGCTCCGTCCAGTTCCGCTTCCCGGAAATAGAGCGCATAGGTCTCGCCCTCCCCGCTTTCCGCTTTTGGGGCGCAGCCCGCCGCCACGGTCAGTGCGGCACACAGAAGGAGCATCAGCAGTTTTTTCATACCACGTCACCCTCCTCCGTCACTGCGCGCCAACGCACCGTGAACACAGCACCGCCGCCGGAGCGATTGGCCGCCTGCACCGTGCCGCCACGGCGCTCCACGGTGTCCCTGACGATGGCCAGACCCAGACCGGTCCCGCCCGCTGCCCGGGAGCGTGCCTTGTCCACACGATAAAAGCGCTCGAAAATGCGGGAGATATCGTCCTCCGGGATGCCGGGGCCGTTGTCCGACACAGACAGCACCACCGCGCCGTCTTCCATGGACAGCTCCACCTGCACGGCAGCGCCGCCGGAGTGCTTGATGGCGTTGTCCACCAGATTGTAGATCACCTGATGGATCTCGTCCCGCGTGGCCATCACGAAGCAGCCCTCTGCCGCCTCGTAGGTCAGTTCCGCTCCTTTTTCCTGTGCCACCAAGCTCATCATACGCAGAACCTGCTCCAAAACCGGGAGCACATCCACCACAGCAGCACGCTCCAGCACGCCGCTGTCCAGACGGGTCAGGCGCAGCAGATCCTCCGTGATGCGGCTGAGCCGTTCTGCCTCCCGTCCGATATCCGCCACGAATTCCCGGGTCGTCACCGGATCGATATCGTCCGTCTGCAGAATCGAGTCCGTCAGCAGACGGATGGCTGCCAGCGGGGTCTTCAGCTCGTGGGACGCATCCGACACGAACCGCCGCCGGGCGTCCTCCGTTTTCTGCAGCCGATCCGTCAGGCTGTTGAATTCCTCGCCCAACTGGGCGATCTCATCCCGGCCGGCGATCCGGGTGCGGTGGCTGTACGCACCCTCCCGCACCTGGCGGATGGCGTTGAGCAGCTTGCTGATCTTCTGCGTCAATACGCGGGAGAGCATCATGCTCAGCACCAGCACCGCAACGCCGATCATGCCGGACAAGCGCAGCAGATTTTCCTGCAAGCCATCCAGCAGCGCCGCCTGCTCCGTGTCGTATTCATAGGCGTATACCGCACCGATGATCTGGTTGTGGTACAGCACCGGCGACGACCCGCGGCTGCGGAACGCGCCGTTATGGTAGGCACAGGAGAACGCATCGCTGCCCGTCAGCGCCTGCACGATCTCCGTATACAGCACATAGCTTCCCACCGCGCTTCCGGTCTCGCGGGTGTCGTACAGCACCTTTCCGGCGCTGTTGGTCACCAGAATGCGTGAAAGCTCCGTGTCTTCCACCACCGCCATAGCCGTGGAAACATTTTCCTCCGTCAGCCGATCCAGACCAGAGAGGGAATAGACCATGACGGAAATGCTGTTTTGCATCGTGGCCTGCTTGGAGCGGAACACCATGTCCTCCGAAACCAGCAGAGGATAGGAGTTCAGCAGCACCAGCACCGCCGCAATAATAAGGATATAGCTCAGGCTGAAGCGGAGCTGCAGGCCGCCAAAGAATGTATGTTTATCCTTTGAAATAGTACCCCACTCCCCACTTGGTCATAATGTGATCCGGCTCTGCCGGGTTCTGCTCCAATTTCTCCCGCAGACGGCGGATATGCACATCCACGGTGCGGTAGTCGCCGGCGTACTGGTATCCCCACACCACATTCATGAGGTTCTCGCGGCTGTATACCCGGCGGGGATTGCGCATCAGAAGTTCGATCAGGTCGTACTCCTTTGCCGTCAGATCCACGACCAAGCCGTCCCGCATGGCGACCCGTTCCTCCGTGTTCAGAGAGATGCCGCCCACCGTCAGCACAGCACCGCGGCTGCGCTGCACGCCCACGGCACGCCGCAGCAGTGCCCGGACGCGGGCTTTCAGCTCCAGGATGTTGAAGGGCTTGGTCAGATAGTCGTCCGCGCCGCACTCAAAGCCCATCAGCTTGTCGGCATCCTCGCTTTTCGCCGTCAGCATAATGATGGGGACGTTGGAAAACTCCCGGATCTGCATACAGGCCTCCAGCCCGTCCAGTTCCGGCATCATCACATCCAGGATCAGCAGATCGTATTTGCCGTTCCGCGCCAGCTCCACGGCGGCAACACCGTCGTAGGCGCACTCCACCTCATAGCCTTCGTTCTCCAGATTGAATTTCATTCCCTTGACCAGCGTGCGCTCATCGTCCACGACCAGGATCTTCATTCCGTTCCCTCCACAGTGATCTGCTCTTTCAGCGCATCAAACTTTCCCTGTCCGATGCCGGATACGTTCATGAGTTCTTCCACACTTTGAAACGGCCCATGCTCTTCCCGGTACTGCACGATCCGCTGCGCCAGCGCCTCGCCGATCCCCGGGAGTTCTGTCAGTTCCTCCGCCGTGGCCGCATTCAGGTTCAGCGGAGACAGGTCGGGCAGAACTTCCTCCTGCGAAACGGTGTTTTCCGTTTCCACGGTCACACCGGCCGGCCGCTCCTGCGGCGTCTGCGGTTTGAGCAGCAGCAATCCGCACAGAAACACAGCCGTTATGCCCAATAAAAGCCACTCGCTTTTAGTAATTTTTCCTGTCTGCATGGTTCTTGAACTCCTGCTGTTTTTTTGATATACTGACTTTGTGTCGAATCCGGACGGTTTCCGTCCGTTCCGCAACACGCGGTTTGTACCGTCCCGGTGCTTATTATAACATACTTTACAGGAGTTGGACATGAAAACCAAACGCTTTTTCTCGTTTTTTTTAATGCTGGTTCTGTCGATGACGCTGTGCGTCCCCGCCGCAGCCTCCGAAGCGGTGCTTCCGGAGGATCCTGACATTCTTGCCAAGGCGGCACTCCTGATCGATCTGGAAACCGGTGCCGTGGCCTATGCGAAAAACGAACATCAGGAACTGTATCCCGCCAGTCTGACAAAGATCATGACCGCCCTGCTGGTGCTGGAAGCCGTCGACGCGGGAACTCTGACCATGGAGCAGGAACTGACCGCGTCCTCCTCCGCCCTCTCCGGTCTCCCATACGACGGCAGCAATGCCGGCATCAAGGCAGGCGAGATCATGTCGGTACGGAACCTGCTGTACTGTATGCTGGTGATCTCCGCCAACGAAGCCTGCAACATTCTGGCAGAGGCGGTCTCCGGCTCCATCGACGCCTTTGTGGAGAAAATGAACCTCCGCGCCGCAGAGTTGGGCTGCGTGAACACCCACTTCATCAACACCAACGGACTCCACGATCCCCAGCATTACACCTCTGCCTGGGACGTCTACCTCATCACCCAGGAGGCTCTGAAGCATCCGGACTTCATGACCATCTGCAACACCGCCAATGTGGTCATTCCCGCCACCAACCTGTCCGGGCAGCGCAACTACTGGACCACCAACCACCTGCTGGCCACATGGCGCGTGATCGGCTATCGCAACCGTGAAGCCATGGGCATCAAAACCGGCTCCACCAGCGACGCGGGCTACTGTCTGGTCTCCTCTGCCAAGCGCGGCAGTCTGCATTTCCTCTCTGTGATCCTGGGCGCCGAGCGCGTGGAGGAAAACGGCGTGGGCAACATCCGCAGCTTTTCCGAAACCACCCGGCTGTTCAACTACGGCTTTGACAACTTTACCTACAAGACCATCCTGGAAAAGGACGAACCCATCCGCGAGATCGCCGTTTCCCTTTCCGAGATGGATCATGTCACCGTCCACCCCGCCCGCAGCATCGAAGTCCTCATCCCCAAGGGGCTGGAGCCGGAACATCTGGAGCGCACAGTGACCCTTTACGCAGACCCGGTGGAAGCCCCCGTATCCGAGGGCGATGTGTTGGGCACGCTGACGCTCCACTATGACGGCGTGGAATACGGCACGGTGGATCTGCTGGCATCCCACAATGTGGAGGCCTCCCAGAAGCTGATCTTCTACCGTGATGTGCAGGCATTCCTGTCCAACCGCACCGTCCACATCGCCGCCGTTGCCACCGTCCTTTTCATCCTGCTGGTCATCCTGCTGGTCGTAACATCCAGCCGCCGCAGACGCCGCTACGGACGCAGTTCCATGCACGGCAGACACGGAGGCTACCGTGGCCGCAAACGCCGCTGATACAAAGATAAAGAGACCGCTGTACGGCGGTCTCTTTTTTGCGCATTTACAGATATTTGACCAGCTGCTCCATTTCCTTGCGGCTGGCGTGCAGTCTGGAGGGGCGGGCGCCCTCTGCCGGATAGCCCAGCGGCAGCACCGCAACGGGGATCAGCCCCGCCATTTCAGGGAACGCGGCCAGCAGCTTCTCGGGGTCGAACATGCCCACATAGGTGCTTCCCAGCCCCAGATCCGCCGCCTGCAGCATCATCTGCGTGACGGCAATGGCCGCATCGATCTCGCCGTGGTTCTTGCCGTCATCCTCCCGCTTCCATGCCTCTGCGGGATCATAGGCCACTACCAGATGGACAGGGGGATGGAAATGGGCGTGGATGCAGCCCTCCAGCTTTTCCGCCGCCTCCGCACTTTGGATCACGAAGATCCGCTGGGGCTGCAGATTGTGTGCCGTGGGCGCGCTGCGTCCCGCTTCCAGAATGACATCCAGTTTTTCCTGCTCAACACCGCGGTCGCTGAACTTGCGGAGCGAATACCGCTCCGCGGACAGAGTGACAAAATCCATATCTGATCGGCTCCTTTTTCTCTTTATGGGCCAATCTTACCATGCTTTTCCCTGTCCCGCAACGACTTTTTTACCGCATGGGCAGGGGCATCGGCCGGCCGCTCTCCATAATCAGCCTGTCGCACAGTTCCCGCCTCTGGGTATCGTAGAACTCGATATATTTCAGGGAGTAAATATCGCAGACGATATACCGGTCACGCCCCGGCTGATAGATGGTCACAAAGTCATTGCCCACCTCATACAGCACGCCCTCCCAGGAGGTGGTGCCCTGGGTGCCGATAAGGAATGTGGCGACCACATAATTCCCCTTGTTCTGCACCAGCATCGCCTTCAGGCTGCCCAAATACGCCTCCCGCAGGTCGGTGGGAGATTCGATGATGTCTCCACCCTGCCCGTGGTGCATATCCAGCACAGGCGGCATCTCCTGCATCCACATGCCTTGCATCCCCATACCCGGCATGGGTCTTGTCATGTTCATCATGCCGTTTCCCTGCCCGGCGCCGCTGCCGCTCATGCCGCCGATCCCCGTGTCGGACATGGGGCGGTTCTGCATCTGCGGCGAAGGCGTGGGGGTGATCTCTCCGGACCAGTCTGTCCGGCCGTTTCTCATCATCGTGTCGGATGTGTACATATTCTGCATCGCTGCCATCGTGACACCTCTCAAGTCTTGTAATAAGCATTCGTCGGGTTATAAAAACAATGATCGCCGATCCGCGTCTGCCAGTATCCCACATCCGACGGAAAGCGGGATCGGCACTGTGGCCCGAAGGGATTGTAGAACCAAAGCGATTCGGCTACATCCGGCAGCCGGTTGCCGGCAATGGCCCAGTCGGCAATGTCGTAGTGGATCTGCTCCGGCCGCATATTGTAGATATTCTGCGGGTTATAGGCGCCGCCCTCTGTTTCGCTGGCACAAACGAACTGGTAGGGTTGAAAAATAATGTTGCGGATGCTTCCCTGCCCGACCCGGGCATATTCTCCGCCCTTGGCGTGGACGCGGTTCATCACCACGCCGGCCACCGCTTTCATCCCGTTGTCGCCTTCGCCGCCTGCCTCGCACTGGATCAGCCGCGCCAACAGTTCCCGGTCGGAAAAAGCCATCGTTCACTCCTCCTCAGCTGCCCCCGACAGGCGCAGCGGCCAGACCTCCGTCTCGCCGCCCACCGGGGGTACTGTTTCAGGATATGCAAAAAGCCGGTCGCCGGTGACTCCGGCGACTGGCTCTTTTGGTTCTGTATTCAGCCCTTTTCCTGTGCCAGAAGCTTTTCCAGATTTCTGGCCAGCTGATCCGGGCAGGAGGTATCCTTGAAGCCGCAGCGGATGCCCCGCAGCCGGTCTACAGCCTCCTGTGCAGGCATTCCCTTCACCAGAGCGGAAATGCCCTGCAGATTGCCGCTGCACCCGCCGTACACCTGCAGATCCAAAATCGTGCCCTGTTCGTCGATCTCCACCCGCATCTCCTGCGAGCATACACCTCTGGGGCGGAATGTGTAAGTCATGTTCTCTCTCCTTTGCCGCTTGGTCTTGTTCGCTGTTCAGGATACCACAAGGTTTTGAAAAAGGCAAGCAGGCAGGGGTACGGCGCCTTCCGTATGTACGATCAGTAACAAAAAACACTTTTAAAAATTTTGCTGTCCCACGCTCTCGTTTGCTTTTTCTTCCGCATCCGAAAACTTCTGGCCGGCACGCACTTTTTTCCCTGCATTCCGTCTTCTGTGCGGCAATCATGGGTGTGCTTCCGCAATTTTCTGGGCGTGATTTTGCAGCCGCGGCAGATGATAAGAGCGCCGGCACGAACCGGCGATTTTCTGGAAAGGAGTGGTATTCGTTGTATGATTTTTTTCAAGAGACGCGGCGGGTGCTGCGCTTCGGCGCGGCGCTTCTTGCAATGCTGGTGCTCCTCGCATCTCCCACAGCCATGGCCGCCGGGCTGAACGGAAGTGACAGCCCGGCCTCCGTCCGGATGCTGGTCCCGGTAGGACACACCGTGGGCATCAAGCTGTTTTCCCGGGGCGTCATGGTGGTGAAGCTCTCCCCCGGCGGAACACCTGCCAAATCCTGCGGTCTGCAAACCGGGGATGTCATCGTCAAATGCGGCACCAGCAGCATCAGCAGTTCCGAGCAGTTCCAGTCTCTGCTGCAGCAAAACGGGGGCGACACGATGGAGCTGCAGATCCGACGGGACGGCAGCAGCGTGACGCTTTCCGTGGAACCGGAGCAGAACGAGCAGGGCGTCTACTGCATCGGTGCGTGGATCCGTGACAGCATGGCCGGCATCGGCACCATGACCTATTATGACCCGGCGACCGGCGCCTTCGGCGCGCTGGGACACGGCATCACCGATGTGGACACCGCGCTGCTGATGCCCTTCGGCAACGGCAGCATCTTGCCCTCCACCGTAAAGGCGGTAAAACAGGGCAAAGCCGGTGATGCCGGCGAACTGCGGGGCAACTTCGACCTGACCACGGAGCTGGGTACACTGCACGCCAATTCCGGCTGCGGCATTTTCGGCACACTGAACAAGGCGGACTACCAGCCCGCACAGGCCGAAGCCATCCCCACCGGAACGGCAAGCCCCGGCGCCGCCGTCATCCGTTCCAACGTGGAGGGTGACCGGGTGGAGGAATATGACATCGAAATTTTGAAAGTGATCTCCGGGGCAAAGGATCATCGGGATCTGGTTTTGCGCGTCAAAGACCCGGAATTGATCGCCGCCACCGGCGGCATCGTGCAGGGCATGAGCGGCTCCCCTATCATTCAGGATGGCAAACTGGTGGGTGCCGTGACCCATGTGTGTGTGAATTGATGATACCTACAGCTATGTAGGTAACCTGATGATACCTACATAGCCTTAAATTTTTGGAAGCCGGGGATAGAGGTCAATTTCTATCTGTCCGTTGGCTTCCTTTTTGTATCCT
>SVLH01000018.1 GCA_015068025.1 Oscillospiraceae bacterium
CCAGCATCTCCATCCACATGCCCGCGGTTTCACTGACAGTCTGCTCCTTCAAGGAAAGGGAGGTGTCAATGCCGAGCAGGGGGGCATACTGGGAAGCGGTGCTCATGAAAGTGAGGTAAGCATCCTGGTAATAGAAGCCCACTTCGGCCGCGGTATACGCCTCGCCGTCAATGGTCACGGCGGTGGCTTTTTTCTGGATGATGTTGGATCGCCAAACCACGGTGGCGGCGAGAGCCACTACGAATGCGGCGGCAATCACGCCGTACAGAATGCGGCTGCGCTTTTCCTTGGCGCGCTGTTCGGCTTCGCGAACAGACTTGGGATCGATGTGGCCGGAGTTGGCCAGCTCCTGACGGTTCTTCTTTTCTCTAGATGCGCTCATTTGTTGTTCAGTCCTCTCAAGTATTCAAATGCATAAAAATGTACAGTATAACGCACTCGACTATTATACCGAAAAACGGGGCATAGTGCAAGTATAATTATTATAGGTGCCGTTCCTGAAAATTACCTGAAAACCACCTCGAAAGGCGGAGAAATCTCCTGCGGTTTTGCGCGCAAGGAAACCCCGCGATGGCCGTGTAGATCTCGTTATAACCTGCACCCAAAGCACAGGTGGGTCGCCTCCGGTTTGCTTTACCGCTTCCAACATCCAGCCGCAGACGGCAGCCGGGAGGCCTGCGAACCACGAACCGATCCGGCATCCCATATAACGAAATGTGGGTTAAAAAAAGACCTATCACGAACCCCGCAGGGTATCAACAGTTTGCAAAATTGGCGGAGAGGCTTACTCCTCGTCCTCCAGAAGCAGTTCCATGAACAGGTCATAGACCGCGTCCATTTCCTCCTCGGAGTCCAGCGTGGAGAGCATATCCTCGCCATCCACATGGATGACTTTCAGGATGATCAGACCCATATCGTCCTCGTTTTCCTCTTCGCCTTCCACGGCGGCGGGGAAGAAGGCCTGATAGACCTGGCCGTTATGTTCCAACGCATCCACAAATTCCAGAACGATCTCGTTGTCGTCCTCATCGGTGATGGTGATAAAAGTAGGGCCGAAATCTTCGCTCATAACGATTCTCCTTTGTTCTTGATGGCATCCATTTTACCTGAATGCTGGACGGATTGCAAGAGAAGCAAAGGTAAAAAAGACGAAAAGCAAGAACGATTTGGCATCTATATATTGCGCAATTCCAAAAAAAATATACAAAATAATGATTTTTTCTCGGGAAAAAGCGACATTTTGAATGTTGACAAGGATGGTACAATAGTACATATCATGGTGTATTTTAGGCTTTTGCTGTGCAGGGAAATGCAGGGCAAGGCATTTTGGATTTTCTTAAGCAGGAGGGATCCTTTTGGAAAACAAGAGAAGAGAGCGGCCGGCATCCAGGCCACCTCGCCATTTCAAAAAGAAAAAACAGGGGCGCAGAGTGGCCGGTATTATGGCCGGTATTTTTGGTACGCTGCTGTTGATTGGCGTGTGTACGACTGTGATGCTGTTCGTTATTTTTATGCAGTATGTGGAATCGCTGAAGCCTGTTTTGCAGGTGGACGCGAATGACTATACCATGAACCTGAGTTCCATGATCTATTACCGGGACAGCGACACCGGGGCATGGAAGGAACTGCAGAGAGTTCACGGTACGGAAGACCGCATCTGGGTGGATATTCAGGACATGCCCGAGGAAATGTGGCAGGCTGCCGTGGCCATCGAGGATGAGCGGTTCTTCCTGCATGAGGGCGTGGACTGGTGGCGCACCGGCGGCGCGGTGGTGAATATGTTTGTGGGCATGAAAAACACCTTCGGCGGCTCTACCATCACCCAGCAGACGCTGAAAAACATCACGGAAGACGACGATCCGTATGTGAACAGAAAGGTGCGTGAGATCTTCCGCGCGCTGGAATTTGAAAAGAACTACACCAAGTGGGAGATCCTGGAGCTGTACCTCAACAACATCTATCTGGGTGCTGGCTGCTACGGCGTGGAAACGGCGGCGGAATACTATTTTGGCAAGGAAGTTTCCGAGCTGAATGCTGCGGAATGCGCCAGTCTGATCGCCATTACCAACAACCCCTCCCGCTACGGCCCCATGAACGAGATTGAGATCACCGTCACGCTGGAGGACGGAACCAAGGAGATCCGCACGCCCCGGGAACTGAACAAGCAGCGTCAGGAAATGATCCTGACAAAAATGAGTGAAGTGGGTGCGGACGGCGAGGCGAAGGACGGACACGAACCCTTCCTGACCGCCGAAGAAGCCGCCGCGGCCAAGGCCTATGAGCTGCCCTTCACCGACGGCAGCGCAGACGTGGACGAGATCGTCGCCGCCGCGAACAATTCCACGACGGTGAATGACTGGTTCGTGGAGCAGGTCATCAAGGAGGTCGCCCGTGATCTGGCGGAGGCCAGAGGTGTTTCCGTCAATGCCGCCCAGAGAATGCTGAACAACGGCGGCTATCAGATCTATACCACCATGGATTACGAGATCCAGAAGATCGCGGAGAAGGCCTATGAAAATCGCGCCAATCTGGATGTAACGAGTGCCGGCGGAGAACCGCTGCAATCCGGCATCACCATCATGGATCCCGGAACGGGCCACATCGTTGCCATGGTAGGCTGTGTGGGTCCCAAGGAGGGCAACCTCTGGACGAACTACGCAACGGAGCAGTTCCAGGTGGGCTCCTCCATCAAGCCCCTGACCTGCTACGCGCCCACGCTGGATGCGGGTACCATCACGCCTGCCACGGTGTTTGACAACTATCCCGTCCGGCTGCTGAACGAAACACCGTGGCCCAAGAACTCGCCCAACACCTATACGGGCCGCACGATGGTCAGCACCGGCGTTCAGAACTCCATCAACACCGTTGCCGTGCAGACGCTGGAAACGCTGGGCTATGAGGATGCTTACGCCTTTGCCACGGAGAATCTGCATTTGAGCCTTGTGAATGCGGACATGGATGCCAGCCCTCTGGCCATGGGTGGTCTTACCTACGGTTTGAGTACTGTGGAGATGACGGCGGCGTACTCCGCATTCGTCAACGAGGGCATCTATACGGAGCCTGTGATGTATCTGGAGGTCAGGGATGCCAGCGGCAACACGATCCTGACCAACGACGGAGAAAGCCACATCGCCATGAAGGAGACCACGGCCTACTTCATCAACGATATGCTGACCAAGGCTGTTCAGTACGGTACAGGTACCGCCGCGCAGCTGAAGAACATGACGGTGGCTGGGAAGACCGGTACTACCACCGATAACCGCGCCCGCTATTTCGTGGGCTATACGCCCTATTACTGCGCTGCGGTGTGGACGGGTTATCGCACCAACGAAAAAATCTCTTACAGCGGAAACCCCGCCATCACCATGTGGAAGCTGGTCATGGAGGAAGTTCACGAAAACCTGCCCAATAAAAAGTTTGCCGTTCCGGCCACGGGATTGACGGAAGTGACGGTCTGCAGGGACAGCGGCCTGCTCCACACCGGAGTCTGTGCTTCTGATATGCGCGGCTCCCGGGCGATCACCGTGACCGTTCCGGCCAACCTGATCCCCACGGAGACCTGCGATGTGCATGTGATGAAAGATTACTGCACCGAGGGCAAGTGCCTGGCCACTGCGGATTGCCCCGCCGAAGCGGTGAAGCAGGTGGCGTTCATGGACGTGGACCGGCCGGACTATTATAATGAGAACGGCTACAAGATTACGGCCACGGATGACGCCTATACCCTCGTCTACCGCGAAAAGCAGATCGGCCTGCGGCCCACCATCAAGGCGGACGGCACAAAGAGCTATCCCAACGGCGTCGGCTGTCCCGCCCACTCCGAGGTTATCTGGATGGAGGATGAAAAGCCGCCCGAAGCGGAGATCGAAGAACCGGAGGAACCGGAGCTACAGGATCCTGAGATTACGGATCCCGAGCATCCAGAGCCGGAGGAGACAGATCCCGAGGCGCCTGTGATCACGGAGCCGGAAGACCCCGAAATTTCCGAGCCGGACGAGCCGTTCTATGAGGACGAGTGGGGTGCCTTCGACTGACGGAAAACAAAATAAGCACAAGGCAAAGCCGCCGGAAATGGAGTGTTTCCGGCGGCTTGTTTTTTCTTCACTTGGAAAGGGAAGCGCAGTCGGCAGGAACGCCGGAGAGCATCTCCAATCCGTGGGAAATGGCGGGCAGAACGGCTTCCAGATTTTCCCGTGCTGCCTTGGGCGAGCCGGGCAGGTTGATGATCAGCGTGCCCTTGCGGATGCCTGCCTGCGCCCGGGACAGCATCGCCCTGTTCGTCACCTGCATGGAGGCATAGCGCATGGCTTCGGGGATGCCGGGGGTCAGGCGGTCGCAGACGGCGATGGTGGCCTCCGGCGTTACATCTCTGGGGGCAAAGCCGGTGCCGCCGGTGGTTACCAGCAGCTGCACGTCCGTTGCATCTGCAATGCGGCACAGGGCGGCTTCGATCTGCGGTTGTTCGTCCGGCACGATGGCGGTGCAGGCCACCTCGTACCCGGCCTGTTTCAGAATTTCTGCTACCAGCGGGCCGCCGGCGTCCGGGCGTTCACCCCGGAAACTACGGTCGCTTACGGTCAAAACAGCGGCTCGATACATGACGTTTCCTCCTTATTTCAGCGGCAGAATGTCCCGCGGCTGTATGGCCACGGTCACACGGGTCTTGTCGGGGACGGCGTACCATACCTCCCGGGAAAGCTCCATGCGCAGAGGGGGCGTATCGGGGGCAGCACCCTCCGGACGCAGGAGAACAATGGTGGTAAATACATCCTGTATGACACGAACAACTGTACAGGTAAATGCGTTTACAGCGGTTGCGTCACAGAGGGAAATGTGGTTTGCGCGGATGCCAATGCACCGTGCGCCATCGGGGACGGCCTTTCCGCAGAGGAGAGTAAGCCCCAGAGCGGGAAGGATGATATGATTACCGTCAAAAATGGCTTCAGCATAATTTTTGCAGCCGGAAAGCCGCGCGGCGGCCTCGGTTTTCGGTTCGTGGAACAGTTCACGCAGGGTAAAGACGCCCTCGGAATGGCCGCTGTTCAGCACGCAGACTCGCTTGCAGTTGCGGAACACCTCACCCCGGTCATGGGAGACCCAGAGGACGGTGCCGGGGAATTGCTCCAGTGTTTCTGCAAGCTCCAGTTCCAGCTGGTGCTGCAGATAGCTGTCCAGTGCGGAAAAGGGCTCATCCAAAAGAATGGTTTTAGGCTCGGACGCAAGGATGCGCGCCAGCGCCGTTCGCTGCTGCTGCCCGCCGGAGATCTGGGCAGGGCGAAGGTCTGCCACATCCTCCAGACGGAAGCGGCGCAGGAGCTGCGCTGTGATGTCGTTCCGCTGTCCCCGATTCCGCACGCCGGCGGCAATGTTCTGCCGCACAGTCATGTTGGGAAACAGGGCGTACTGTTGGAAAAGATAGCCGATCTGCCGCTTTTGCGGCGGAAGATCGATGTTTGCTTTGCTGTCGAACAGGGTCACGCCGTCCAAAACGATTTTTCCCTCGTCCGGCGTCAGGATCCCTGCAATGCACCGCAGCGTCATGGATTTTCCGCAGCCGGAAGCGCCCAGCAGCGCCATGACCTCATTTTCGGCGTCGAACCGAACATCCAACTGGAAGTTACCCAGTTTCTTTCGAATATTCACAGAAAGTGCCATCAGTGTGCGCCTCCTTTCTGCTTCCTGGATTCCAGCAGATTCACCGCCAGCAAAAATACGGCGGAAATGGCCAGATTCACCAGCACCCACTTCATAGCGCCTGCGTCGTCGTTGGTGCGCCAGAGCTGATAGACGGTGGTGGAGATGGTGGCGGTACGGCCGGGGGTATAGCCGGCGATCATGGAGGTGGCACCGTATTCACCCAGTGCCCGGGCAAAGGCCAGTACTGTGCCGGCGAGAATTCCCTGTTTACACACGGGCATCTGCACCCGCCAGAAGACCCACGCATTGGATTTTCCAAGTGTCCGGCCTGCATCTGCCAGCGTTTGGTCGAAACTTTCGAACGCGCCCCGTGCCGTGCGGTACATCAGGGGAAAGGCCACCACCACCGTGGCAAAGATGGCAGACCACCAGGTCATCACCAGCCGTATGTCAAAGGTCTCCAGAGCCCATGCACCGAGGGGGCGCCGGGGCCCCAGCAGCATTAACAGTAGCCAGCCCACCACGGTAGGAGGGAGAACCAGCGGCAGCGTCAGCACCACATCCAGCACGCCTTTGATCAGGCGGGGCAGTTTGGCGATGGAATGGGCGGCAAAGATGCCGAGGAAAAAGACGATCACTGTGGAAATGGCCGCAATGCGCAGTGAGTTGTAAAGAGGAAACCAATCCATAGGGATACCTCACAATCGGGAAATGGGGGCGCACCGGAGGGGTACGCACCCGTCGAGATTATATTCAGGCGAGGGGAGAGAAGCCGACCGCCTCAAAGCAGGCTGTGGCCTCTGCGGAGGAAAGGTAGTCCAGAAATGCCTGTGCGGCCTTGGGCTGGCTGCCGCTGTTGATGACGGCGGCGGGATAGATGACCTGTCCGCACATGTCTGCCGTGGCGCTGTCCGCCACCGTCAGGCCGGCGGAATGGGCGTCTGTGCCGTAGATGATGCCGCAATCTACCGTGCCTTCGGAAACCTGCGTGGCGACCTCCTTGGCGTTGGAGCCGTAGGTAAGGTTGGCGGCAATGGAGGCTTCGTCAATGCTGTAATAGGTGAAGATCTTCTGTGTATACTGTCCCACCGGCACGTCGCTGTTGCCCATAGCCAGCATCACTTCACCGTTTTTCAGCAGATCAGCCAGTTGGTCAAAACTCTCGATGCCGGCAGGATTGCCGGCAGGAACGGCCAGCGTCACCTTGTTTTCCAGCAGGTCGATCCGGCTGCCCTGTACGACGAAGTCCAGACCGTCGGGGTTCTTGTCGGTATCGTCCTGCAAAGCGCCGTCCAGCGCATTCATCTGTCTGGGGGCGGCAGAGATGAAGATGTCGCAGGGTGCGCCCTCCTGAATTTGCGTTTTCAGCGTGCCGGAGGAGTCATAGGTAGCCGTCACGGTCACATCGGGGGCGACGGACTTGTAGCCCTCGATGGCGGCGTTGAGAGATTCCTGCATGGAGGCGGCGGCAAAGACGAGGATTTCCGTACTTTGCCCGGTGGGATCTTGTTTCTCACCGCAGGCAGACAGGGAGAAGGTCAGCGAAAGCACTGTCAGCACCGTAAACAGTTTTTTCATCGTGATTTGTCCTTTCAATATACAATATTTATCTTGACTCCGCAAGGAGGAAAGGTCGTGATACTCGATTGAGGTTAACGGTTGACGAAAGACCGCGCCGGGTATCCGGCGCGTATCTTTATTTTCCAAAGGGGCAGTTGGGCCAATGGCAGGGCTTGCAGCCAAGGCACAATCCGCCTTCACCCAGCATGACCAGATCCTTTTTGGTGACCTCCACGCCTGCCGCCACACGGGGCAGCACCAGATCGAATACAGTGGCGCCGGCATACATCACGCAGCCGGGCAGCCCCATGACGGCGGTGCCGTCCTCAAAGTAGCCCAGCAGGAACATGGCACCGGGCAGGACAGGCGCACCGTAGGTCACGATGCGGGCGCCGGCGGCCTTGATCCCGCCGGGAGTATTGTCGTCCGGATCGACGCTCATGCCGCCGGTGCAGAGAATGATGTCCGCACCGGTCTTGCGAGCCTCCGCTACTGCGTTGGCCACATTTTCTACGCCGTCGCCGGAATAGGTCACGGATAGAGTTTCGATGCCGTAGGTGGCCAGTTTGTCCTTGACCACGGGGGTAAAGGTGTCCTGAATGAGGCCCTTTTTCACTTCGCTGCCGGTGGCGATGATGGCGGCGGTCTTTTTCACATAGGGCAGCAGCTCCAGCAGCGCTTCGCCGCCGGCTGCTTTTTCTGCCGCAAGCAGCTTTTCCTCCTCGATGATGAGGGGGATGACCCGCATGCCGGCCAGCTTGTCGCCCTTTCGCACGGCGGTGTTGCCGTGGCGGGTGGCGATCATGATGTCATCCGTAGTGTTGACGGCAATGAGCTTTTCGGAGTTCACCCGAAACAGGCCGTCACAGGCGGCAGTCAGCTCGATCTTGCCCTCTTTGACTTCGCTGCGCCCCATGTGGTCGGCGGCACACAGGGCATAGAGCCGCTCGGCCGCTTCGTTTTCGTGGAGCATGCCGGGGGTCATTTCCCAGACGTAGAGGTGCTCCTTGCCCATGCTGAGCAGCACGGGGATGTCTTCCTCGCGCACCACGTGTCCCTTGCGGAAGCGGGCGTCCTTATATTCTCCTTTGATGATCTGTGTCATGTCGTGGCACAGCACATGTCCCACGGCCTCTGTGGTTTGGATCAGTTTCATACGATTTCCTCCGCCTGATAGTCACCGCTTTTTCCGCCCGACTTTTTCAACAGGCGGATGTTGGTGATCTGCATATCTTTCTGAACGGCCTTGCACATATCATAGATGGTCAGCGCCGCCACGGAAACGGCGGTCAGCGCCTCCATCTCCACACCGGTGACGCCGGTGCAGGACACCGTGGCGGAGATCTTCACCATGCAGGGGGCGTCATTCAGAGCAAAGCGGATATCCACGCCGGTGAGGGGAAGGGGATGGCACATGGGGATCAGCTCCCAGTTGTGCTTGGCGGCCTGAATGCCGGCCACCTGTGCCACAGCCAGAACATCCCCTTTTTTCATGGTTCCGCTGCGGATCATTTCCAGCGTTTCCGCTGCCATGCGGATCTCACCGGCGGCGGTGGCCTGCCGATGCGTTACGGCTTTTTCGGTCACATCCACCATTTTGGCGCGACCCTGTTCATTGAAGTGGGTAAACGAAGACATGTCTTCAGCCTCCGATCTGATTCATATTTCTTGGGGTGTCGCTGGGACGCTCTGCCAGATAATGCCGTGCCGGCTTTTGCAAAATGCCCTGTCGGAAGGCCTCCACCAAGTCCTCGCCGTGGAGACCCTTGAGGGAGATCTCCTGCCGGCTGTGCAGGCAGCCTTTCAGTTTTCCGTCCGCCGTCACACGGATGCGGCGGCAGCGGTCACAGAAGTCATGGCTGATGGGGGAGATCAGTCCCACTGTGCCCGGAGCGCCGGGCAGGCGATAGCGCCGTGCCACGCCGTTGGGTTCGATTTCTTCCAGGTCTGGGAACTGCTCCAGAATTGTTCCTACCGGCAGGAAGCAGCTCCGATCCCATTCGGCGCAGGGGCCCATGGGCATCAGTTCAATAAAGCGGACTTCCCAGTTGTGTTCTTTCGTCAGGGTGAGGAAGTCGCCCACCTCATCATCGTTGAAACCGCCGATGTACACCGTGTCCAGCTTCAGTCTTTGAAAACCGGCTTCTTCTGCGGCGCGGATGCCGGCAAGCACCGCGTCCAGCGAGCCGATGCGGGTGATGTCCCGGAAGCGGTCGGGGCGCAGGGTGTCCAGACTGATATTCAGTCGATCCACGCCGGCTTCCCGGAGGGGCTTTGCCAGTTCCGGCAGCAAACTGCCGTTGGTGGTCAGGCACAGCTCCTCCAGACCGGGGATGGCGCGCAGCGCACGGCAGATGTCCACGATGCCGCGGCGTACCAGCGGTTCTCCGCCGGTGAGCCGAATCTTTTTTACACCCAGACCAACGGCGACTTCGGCGACCTCGATGCAATCCTCAATGGTCAAAATCTCGTGATGAGGGCGCTTGCAGATGCCGTCCTCCGGCATGCAATAGCGGCAGCGGTAGTTGCACAGGTCTGTGACAGACAAGCGCAGATAATCAATATTCCGTCCGCAGAGATCCTGCATGAAACCACCCTTTCGACCGTGATACTCAATTGAGGTTAACGCTGTCTGTATTATACCATTCTTTGTCGGAAAGTCAAGGAGGACAGGGAATGTGCCGCACTTGACGGTATCCTTGCAGAAGTGTTATTCTATGAAAAAAAGAACGGGGGGAGGGGATCGATTTGGTCCTTGCGAACCTGCTGGAGATCAAGCCGGGCGTCACCGCGGTGATCGGCGGCGGAGGGAAGACTTCTCTGCTGCTGCGGCTGGGTCAAGAACTGTCTGTGCGGCACACCGTGCTGCTTTGCACCACGACAAAAATCTATCCGTTCCCCGGCTTGCCCTGTGCCCGCAGCAGGGAGGAACTGGAACGGCTGCGGCAGCAGCACCGGCTGCTGTGCGGCGGAACGCCGCTGGAAAACGGCAAGCTGACGGCGCCGGAATGTTCCATGGCAGAGTTGGCAGAGAAGTTTGACTATGTGCTGGTGGAGGCGGACGGTTCAGCACAGCGTCCGCTGAAGGCACATGCCCCCCATGAGCCGGTGATCCCTTCGGAGACGCAGCAGACCATCTGTGTGGTGGGCGCATCCGGTTTTGGCCGACCGATTGCAGAGGCGGCGCACCGACCGGAGCGCTATGCGGCTCTGGCGGGGATCACGGTGCAGGCGGATGCCACCGTGGAAACGGAGGCGGCGGTGCTGCGTGCGGAGGGACTGCATGAAAAGATTTATGTAAACCAAGTGGAAACGCTGTCGGAGCTGGCGGATGCGAAAGCGCTTGCAGCATTGCTTCATACGCCGCTGGTGGCAGGCAGTTTGCAAAGGGGGGAGTATTTTCCGTGCTCGTTTTGATTCGTGGCGCCGGTGATCTGGCGTCTGGTATTGCTTTGCGGCTGTGGCGCGCCCACATTCAAGTGGTGATGACAGACGTGGAACGACCGACTGCTATTCGGCGGACGGTATGTTTTTCGCAGGCTGTTGTTTACGGCGAGGCAACCGTAGAGGATGTGACCGCCCGCTTGGCCCATGATGCCAATGAGGCAAGAACCGTTCTGGCACAGGGATGGATCCCGGTACTGGCAGACCCGGAAGGGACGTGTATTGCGCAGTTGAAACCCGATGCGGTGGTGGATGCTATTCTTGCCAAGCGGAATCTGGGAACGGAGATCACCATGGCGCCTATCGTCATTGGTGTTGGCCCCGGTTTTACGGCCGGCGTGGATTGTCACGCCGTGGTGGAAACCATGCGGGGACATACGCTGGGGCGTGTGATCCGACAGGGAAGTGCCATCCCCAATACGGGGATCCCCGGTCTGATCGGCGGCTTTGCGGGAGAGCGTGTTCTCCGCGCACCGGCTGACGGCGTGTTCCATCAACTGTTGGAGATCGGTACGGCGGTGAAGGTCGGAGATGTGGCCGCCACGGTGGACGGTGTTCCCATGGTTTGCACGCTGGATGGTGTGCTACGGGGGATTCTGGCCGACGGAACGCCGGTTTTCAAGGGGATGAAGGCAGGCGATATTGACCCGCGCTGTAAAGTGGAACACTGTTACACCGCCTCAGATAAAGCGCTTGCCGTCGGCGGCGGTGTGCTGGAAGCCATTTTGAGCCTGAGCGGCGTGTTGGAGGAGGCTTGACCATGGAACAGGATGTAAAACTGACCAAACTGGCCAAGTGCGCCGGCTGCGGTGCAAAGGTCGGCGCCGGTGTGCTGGCGCAACTGCTGGAAGATATTAAGGTTCACCACGATCCCAAATTGCTGGTGGGCTTTGACAAGAGCGACGATGCCTCGGTGTATCAGCTCTCCGAGGATCTGGCGTTGGTGCAGACGGTGGATTTCTTTCCGCCCATTGCCGATGATCCGTATCTGTTCGGGCAGATCGCAGCCACCAACGCGCTGTCGGATGTATATGCCATGGGCGGTGAGCCGAAGCTATGCCTGAACATCATGGCGATCCCGGCGGATATGCAGAAGGAAGCGGTGCATCAGCTGCTCAAAGGCGGATACGACAAGGTCTACGAAGCGGGCGCTCTCATCACAGGCGGGCACAGTATTCTGGACGAAGAACCGAAATACGGTCTTGCGGTGACTGGTTTCGTCCATCCTGACCGGGTGCTGACAAACTCCGGCGCAAAGCCCGGTGACGTGCTGCTGCTGACCAAGCCGCTGGGCATCGGCGTGCTGACCACCGCCGCCAGAGCGGACATGGTGTCCGACGAGAGCATGGAGCTGGCGTACCGCCTGATGACCACGCTGAACCGGACAGCAAGAGATGCCATGGTGAAGTATCGTGTCCACGCCTGCACGGATGTGACGGGCTTTGGCCTGCTGGGTCACGCCTTTGAGATGGCACAGGGCAGCGATGTGGAACTGGAAATTGCCGTGGATGGCATTGATTTCATTCCCGAGGCGCTGGAACTGGCGCGAATGGGCATCCTGCCCGAGGGAATGTACCGCAACCGCACCTTTGCGGAACCCGGTGTGGATGCGGGAGATACGGAGTTATGTAAACAAGATATTCTCTACGATCCACAGACGGCCGGTGGTTTGCTGATGGCAGTGGATCCTGCGGATGCCGATACCCTGTTGGAGGAGTTGAAGGGCTGCGTGCCCAGCGCCCAGTGTATCGGCACGGTGCGGGAGTATCAAGGCGGAAAGCGGATCTTTCTGCGATAAAAAGAACACCCCCGATGTGGCGGGTGTTCATAAGACAGTTAACAGGCACGGCACCTTTATTTAATACGCTGTGCCTGTTCTTGTATATTCAGTTTTGCCGCGCGACCGGCAAAAGGTGTAGGCTCATATTTCAAATGCCTTTATCCAAAATCAACTTTAGAAGACGGAGCCTGTTGAATTGTAGTGTATAATATGATAGTTTTAAAAAGGTTTTTGATAAGGCGGCTGTCCATCGAACCTATTGGAAAATAAGGAAAAGGAGGCAGTGCATGGATAATAAGGCTGAGAACAAATGGAAAGTCTGCCCGCGTTGTGGGTTTAAAGATATTTTTGGTAACAAAATAAATTGTCCATATTGTCAGTTTAAACTTATTGGCCTAGAATACAATTTCTTCAGTGTAGCTTTTGCGCCATTGAAGAAAGATAAAGAAACACTAACAGTTGAAGAGATAGAAAAGAAATATGTCAAAGACAGCCCTTTCTTCTCTCAAGAGCTTTGGGACAGGCGAGTGAAATTGGAATTTGAGCAACAGCAAAGCGCAGAAGAGCAAAAAAGAACTCAACAAGAAAAACTTAACGCGCGCAACATGTCAATCTGTCAAATTTGTGGTTGTCTATATAAAGGAAATCCTATTTCATGTGAATGCTGTAATTCATCACAAATTACAGCATTAGATATTACAGGCATATTCTGGGATGGGCTTTCTCCAAAAGACCGCAAGAAAAAAAGGCGCGAACTATTAGTCGAACATTGTTATACATGTGATAAATTTGATAGAGAAAAATGGAGGCAACGCGTAGTTAAACGAGAAAACCGTTGCATCAATGAACCGGCAAATATATTTGTTTCAAATCAGAAGCCGCACACGGAAGAGTACCGCGATTTGATGATTACAGAAGGGAAACGATGTCCAGCCTGTGGTTCAGATCAAATTCAAGTTACCAAGCAAAGCGGGCGTTTTCTCGTAGTAACGAAACTGATGTGCATAAAATGCAAAAAAATTTTCTGATACTATCAGTTGATTTGCAAAGGTGACTATACCATATAGAATATAGAGATTTTTCTTAACGATTGTTCTCGTGTGTTGAGGCGCCGAACAATTGGGCTACAACACGCCAAAGAAGCGAGACGATAAATTTAAAATTTGTCAAAAAGGAAAAAGAGCGCACTTCTATACGCCACTAGGCGTATTGTGCGGCGCACAGCACTTCGCTGCTCCAAAACCCTTGTATGAAGTGAGTCTTTCCGATGCTTACACATATTGCAAAAACCGACCTATGAACAAAACCATAGGTCGGTTTAACTGTTTTATGAACACCGCTTATGAGTCGGGGGTGTTTGCTTTCAGTAAGCCGATTCCATCTTTTGTACCTGCGCATAGAGCCAGTCGTTGACGGGGACGGAAATGCCGTGCTTTTGTGCCAGCGTCCGGATGGTGCCGGCAAACAGTTCCACTTCGCTTTTGCGGTGGGCGCGGGCGTCCTGCCGCATGGAGGGCTCGCCGTCGGCGGGGAGGGTGTCGATGATGGCCGTCCAGCTCCGCACATCCTCTTCCGACAGGGGAATTCCCTCGGCGTTGGCTACTGCGACTACCTCTCGCATGGCGCCCTGCATGGTATCTCTTGCGGGACCGTTCTGGTGGAGCAGGCCGTAGCCGCACTCATAGACCATGGCGGTCTGATTGCAGCCGGTGTTGCACAGCAGTTTGCCCCACATATGGGTGCGGATGTCAGCAGGCAGGGAATACGGGAAGTTCACGCTCTCAAAGAACGCGGTCAGACGGCGCAGATGGGCATCGTCCGCACCGACAGGAACGCCCAGCGCCAGGTCGCCGTAAGGCTCTACCCAAACGTCGGTGTTCTTTTTGACGGCGGACATCTTCTGCGCCACGCACCAGACCACCTGCTTTGGCGAGAACGCTTCGGCAAGCATGGGCTCGCTGGCGACGCCGTTGAGAACGGCGATCAGCGTGGTCTCCGGCCCCACCAGATGACGGCAGGTCTCGATGGCACCCGGCAGCCCGCCGAACTTGACGGCGAACAGCAGCAGATCCACCGGCTCTGTCACCTCGGCAGCGTCCGCATAGTGGAAATCGCAGGTCTCGCCGTTGAAGGTGAAGTGCTGGCTCTGATAGCGGCTGATACGATCCTTGTCCGCCAGAACGAGGGTGTTTTCCCGGCCGTGACCCTTTGTCAGCAGCTGTGCATACAGGACGCCCAGCGCGCCCAGCCCGATGATGCCGACGGTTTTGATGGGTTTCATGGTATTCACTCCTAATTGAAAATGAAAGGCGGCAGGGAGACTCCCTGTCGCCTTTGAGGGTTCAGACACGCTCCAGCCACTTCAGGTCATAGGGCTCGAACACGACCTTCTCGTAGGCATCTACATCCATCATAACGCCGGTCCAGTCGGAATGGATATCACCGTTCTGCTTGATGAGGATATCGTACAGAATGTCGTAGGTCACGCCGTCAACGGGGTCGGTCTCAACGATGGTGGAGTAGGGCAGCGTTTTGTGGTAGGTCAGCTCCATGCCCTTGTAATCGAAATGGAAGCCGTTTCGCATCCGGCAGCCGTCCAGACCGGTGTAGCGGGCGATCTTCTTCAGGTCGGAGAGGATCCTGTCACCCTTCTCCTGATAGAGGTTTTCCGGGGTGGTGGCGGTATAGTCGAAGCGGAACTGGATGGAAGCGCCGGGGACTTTCAGGAAGCGCTCCAGAAATGCGGGGATGTTTTCCGCGGGATAGTTCTTGTACAGCACGCAGTTGATGCGGAAGGGGACGGGCAGGCGGGAGAGCAGGTCATCGTTGGATTCCACCACGTACTTCTGCATGTGGCGGGAAACGTTGATGCAGGTGATCTTGTGCTTGTTCCGCTCTGCAAAGGCAAGGATGTCCTCCTCGGTCTGGTTCTTGGAAACGGGGAGGGTGGTATTGATATAGACCTTGTGGGTGGTCGGAACCTGATCCAGCATGATCTGCAGTTTTTCAATGTCAGCAAAGGGCTCGCCGCCGGTGAAGACAAAGTCGCAGTATGGGGTGATGGCATCCATGCGGCGAATGCTTTCGCAGATCTTTTCCAGAGAGAACCCCGTCAAATCGGCGTATTCGCCCTTGTTGACGCAGAAGGGGCAGTGGTTGTTGCAGTCGTAGGGCACGAAAACCGTGACCGTGGCGCCGCCTTCCCGGGTTTTGTAGGGATGTTTCATGGTATCGATCGGCCTTTCGTATATGAGTTTGATGACAGAATCATCGCATTTTAAGCATAATACACAAACATATATTGTAATGGATTTTTGACTTTTGGTCAAGTATTATTCAGGAATTTCGATGATTTTCCCGCCACATTCCGGATGGTGCCTTCAAGCCTGTACACAAGAGGGAAATCGTGCTATACTGCGGAGTAGATCAAACGGGAAAGAGAGGGTATCCCATGGAAGAAAATAAGAAACCTCATCGCCCTGTGACAGCGAAGCGGCTGAACAAGGGCTCCGGCATCGGCGCCGCATGCTTTCTGCTGTATCTGGCAGCCATGGCGCTGCAATGGGCTGCTGTAGCAGGCATCATTGCTGCGGCGGGAACCGTCATTGCGGGCTGGACCTGTGTTTGTGCGGGAGAACTGCGGCAGAAGGACAAGGAGGCGGTCAGCTATAATCTCCTCTGGGGTTCCGGTGCGCTGACGCTGCTGCTTATCGCCTGCGCGGCGGCGGGCTTCAAGGTGGCGCTGGGTCTGTAAAAAAGAAGCTGCACACCTCAAAAGGTGTGCAGCGGTGTTCCGGTTTCCAGGTGGCGCTTCAGCCGTTTCATTGCCCAGATGCAGAAGCAGGTCTGGATCGCAAAGGTGATGAGCCAGGAGATCGGGTAAGACCAGTAAAGCGTCCGGATCGAGTGGAGCGAGGGGATCTGGAAGATCGTCGCCAGCCACAGAAGCCGCAGACCGCAGGCACCGAACAGGGACACCAGCATGGGCAGCGTGATGTAGCCCAATCCGCGGAGTGCGCCCATCATGCAGTCCATCATGCCGCAGAGGGCGTAAAACGCGCAGACGATGGTCAGCCGATCCATACCGGCGGCAATGACGTCGGGGCTGCTGGAATAAATACCCAGAAGCGCTTTTCCGAACAATACGGTAAGATTACCAAGTCCCGTGCCTACGACCAGCACACAGCACAAGGCGCGCAGGATGATGGGGCGGATGCGCTCAAAGCGTCCCGCGCCGTAATTCTGGCTGACGAAAGTCATATTTGCCTGATAGAACGCGTTCATGGAAACGTAGATAAAATGCTCGATGTTGACCGCTGCGGCGTTTCCTGCCATCACCACGTCGCCGAAGGTATTGACGGAGGACTGGATCAGAACGTTGGAGATGGAGAACAGCACGCCCTGCAGACCGGCGGGGAGACCCACCTGAAGGATCTGCTTCAGATAGCCCTTGTAGAGCCGCAGCGCGTTCAGATCCAGATGGATGGCGCCGGAATTGCGGGTCATACACCGCACGACCAGTGCGGCGGAAATGTACTGGGAAATGATGGTGGCGAGGGCAACACCGGCCACGCTCATATCCAGCACGATGACGAAATACAGATTCAGCAGCACATTCACAACGCCTGCCAGTGTGAGGAAGTACATGGGACGTTTGGTGTCGCCTGTGGCGCGCAGCAGTGCGGCGCCGAAGTTATAGAGCATCGTGGCGGGCATACCGAGGAAATAGATCCGGAGATACAGGGCGGCCAGATCCAGAATGTTGTCCGGGCAGTTCATCCAGATAAGGATCGTTTTTGCCCCGAAGCAGCCCACCACACTTAACATAAGACCGCCGATCATACTCACCAGCATGGAGGTATGGACGAGCTGGTGCAGGCGATCCTGCTCCTGTGCCCCGTAAAAGCGGGCAGCCAGAATGTTGGAACCCACGGAACAGCCCATGAACAGGTTGGTAAGCAGGGAGATCAGGTTGGTGTTGGAGCCAACGGCGGCCAGAGCGGTGTCGCCGGCAAAGCGGCCGACAACGACCACATCCGCCGCGTTGAACAGCAGCTGCAGGATGCTGGAAAGCATTAGGGGAAACGCAAAACGCAGCAGTTTGGACAGGATCGTCCCGCTGCACATATCGATTTCATAACGGCTTCTCATCGCGCAAGACCCTCCCGCATTTTCTGAAACTGACGGTTGCTATTGACAATGTAGCACCGGAACGTGTTGGTTTCAATAGCCCTTTGCCCCAAAAGTTTGCAAAAAGGCGGGGACTTTTTTGGGGAAAGCTTCGCTCGCAGGAAAAAGCGGTGCTGACCGCCTTAAATTGAAAGTATCGAATTCTGTGGGGCGGGAAAGACTGCTACCGTTGCCCATTTCAAAGAAAGGAGCGGTTGGCGTGAGCTTGCCAAAAGACCGGAACTTTGCGCTGCGCTGGCTGCGGGATCTGCTGTGCGGCATCCTGATCGGCGCGGGCGCCATTCTGCCCGGCGTGTCCGGCGGCGTGCTGGCGGTGGTGTTCGACATTTACCGCCCTATGATGGAGGTGCTGACCAGCCCCCGTACCGCGATCCCGAAGTACTGGATCTGGTTCCCGCCCATTGCCATCGGCTGGGCGGCGGGCTTTCTCGGCTTTGCCAAGGGGATCGCTGCGGCCATCCGCCTTTCCGATACCATCACCACATGGCTGTTTGTGGGCTTGATCGTGGGAACGCTGCCTTCTCTGTTCCGGGAGGCAGGGAAGGAAGGCCGCGGAAAGCGGGCGTGGATCAGTTTGGCACTGTGCGCTGCCGCGGTGTTTTCCGGGCTGTTCTATGTCAGCCGCATCGCAGATGTTTCCGTTACGCCGAACTTCTGGTGGTATAATTTCTGCGGTGTCCTGTGGGGGATGAGCGTGGTCATTCCGGGCATGACATCCTCCTCGGTGCTGATGGCGCTGGGGCTCTACCAGCCGCTGCTGGAGGGTCTGGCCGATCTGGATTTCCTTGTTCTGTCCGCCAGTATCCCGGGACTGGTGCTGACGGTTCTGCTGCTGGCGCGGCTGGTAAACTGGTTTTTCCGGCGATACTATGCCGTGGCCTTTCACGGGATCCTGGGCATCGTGCTGGCATCCACCGTGGTCATCATTCCCACCCAATATGCGCAGGGAGAGGCGCTCTGGTCGGCGCTGTGCTGCGCAGGCGGCTTTCTGCTGGCGTTCCTGCTGGCAAAGCTGGATACGAAGGTGTAAAAAGAAAGCGCTCTGCCAAGCAGAGCGCTTTTTCTTATGCGGGAAGGGTCACCAGACCGGCCTCCACCAGCTTTTGCAGGCTCATCAGGATACCCAGTTTGGCGTGATACCAGGTCAGGCCGCCCTGAAAATAGACGGCATAGGGCTCGCGGATGGGGCCATCGGCGGACAGTTCGATGCTGCTGCCCTGCACGAAAGCACCGGCGGCCATGATGACATCAGAATCATAGCCAGGCATAGCCCAGGGCTCGGGGGTCACATAGCTGTCCACAGGGGCGGCAGCCTGAATGCCCCGGCAGAAGGCCACCATCTTTTCCCGGCTGCCCAGCGTCACGGCCTGAATGATGTCGTGGCGGCTTTCCGTGGCGGTGGGGACGCAGGCAAAGCCCAGTTTTTCATAAATATTGGCGGCGAACACAGCGCCTTTCAGGGCGCCGGAAACCACGGTGGGGGAGAGGAACAGACCCTGATACAGGGCGGGCATCAATCCCAGATTCGCGCCAACCTCCTGCCCCAGACCGGGGGCGGAGAGCCGGTAGGCGCAGCGCTCCACGCATTCCTTTGTGCCGCAGATGTAGCCGCCGATGGGAGCAAGCCCGCCGCCGGGATTCTTGATGAGACTGCCTACTACCATGTCGGCACCCACATCAGAAGGTTCCAGCGTTTCCACGAACTCGCCGTAGCAGTTGTCCACCATGACCTTCACATCCGGCTTCACGCCCTTGCAGAAGGCGATCAGTTCACCGATCTGCTGCACAGAGAAGGAAGGGCGGGTGGCATAGCCCTTGGAGCGCTGGATGGTGATGAGCTTGGTGCGCTCGTTAATGGCGGCGCGGATGGCGTCATAGTCGAAGGTGCCGTCGGCTTTCAGATCGGCCTGCGCGTAGGTCACGCCGTATTCTTTCAGGGAGCATTTGCTCTCCCGGATGCCGATGACCTCCTCCAGCGTGTCGTAGGGCGCGCCCACAGGGGAGAGCAGCTCGTCCCCGGGCAGGAGATTGGCGGAGAGGGCCACGGCCAGCGCATGGGTGCCGCAGGTGATCTGGGGCCGCACCAGCGCCGCCTCGGTATGGAACACGTCGGCATAGACGCGCTCCAGATTGTCACGGCCTTCGTCATCGTAGCCATAGCCGGTGGTGGCGGCGAAGTGGGTGGCATTCACTCTGTTTTTCTGCATGGCGGAAAGCACCTTGCCCTGATTATACTCCGCCTTTCGGTCGATCTCGTCGAATCGTTCCCGCAGATCCCGCAGAACGTTTTCTCCGAATTCATACACAGCCCGGCTGACGCCCAGCTGCTCGTACATCGTGTTCAATTCCATGTGGTTCTCCCTTGCTGTATTTCTTACACAAGGGGGAATTATAGCACTCTTGGGGCAAATAGGCAAGCAAATACGGAAAAAGGATGCAAAAAGGTTCGGTACACAGGGTGTACCGAACCTTTGCCTGTCAGACGTGGCGGCCGCCGATGAAGTAGCGGTTGTAATAGCCGGAGGTCAGAGAACTGACGATCACGCCCTCCTTGGCGGAGGATGCGTGGATAAACTGTCCGTTTCCGATGTAAATGCCCGCATGGGAACAGGCCTTGCCGTTGTTGCGGCTGGGGTCGTTGAAAAAGACCAGATCGCCGCTTTGCAGGGCGCCGATGCTCCATACTTTGCTGCCCGGCCCGTAGAGCCACTGGGCAGAGGCAGAGTGGGAGAGGGAGTAACCGTGCCGGCGGTAAACATACTGGGTAAAGCCGGAGCAGTCGAAGCCGCTGGGGGATGCGCCGCCCCAGACATAGCGGACGCCCAGATACGATCTTGCGGTGGCGGCGATGCCGCTGCCGGAAGTGGAGGAACGCGTGCCGGTCATATCCAGAAAATCGCTGCGGATGTAGCCTTTGGTGCCGTACCGGCAGGTCACGGCGTACCAGCCGTTGGTCAGGCCGGTGATGGTGACCTCTGTGCCGGTGTTCAGAAGTGCCAGCATCGGAGCGTCCACCGATGCACCGGAACGGACAGGGACACAGCTTGCGTTTACGCGGCCTGCGGTCTCAAAAATGCCGTCTTCGTCCAGCCGCAGATAGGCGGAGGAAACATAGCCGGTCTTTCCACCGACGGAGATGTGATACCAGTCGCCGCTCTTGCCGAGGACGGCGGTATACACATTCTTGTCCAGATGTGTCACAATGCCGGAAGAAGTGGAGGGTGCCTCCCGCAGCCGCAGGGAGGAGCCTGTGGTAATGCCTGCCGCGGTGGTCAGCGGGGGCTGCGCGGCAAAAGCAAAGACGGTCAAAAGCGCAATGGTCACGAAGAGCATGACCAAAGGCTTGACCGCCCTGCCTGCGAAGTGGTGTGCCATAGAGATAGTCCTTTCGTATGTGGCGCAAGGGGTGGAAAGGGGATTTACTTGCCTGCCAAAGCACGCTCCAGCCAGATGGCTGCCACGTCCATCGCGGCATACAGACTGGATTTTTCGCTCTTTTTGACCACGCGATCCCGGGATTTCAGGTTGGGGTCGGTCAGCTGAAGCTGCACGGAGACCTTGGTGGCGACATCCAGATCCTGCTCTTTTTTGGTTTCCAGAATCTGCATCATGATGATGTATTTTTCAGCCATCGTGCCATAATAGATCAGATTATCGATCCGGCGAAGAGGGTGGCCTTTGTAAATCAGACCTTCCGGTTTTTTCTCTGCCATGAAAACACTCCTTTGAAAAACTGTACCCAGATTGTAACAGCTTTTTCAAGTGTTGTCAACGGCGGCAGCCCTTGAACGGACTGCCAAATCCTTCCGGTCAAAATAGAAAGCGCCCTGCGGACGCAAGTCCGCAGGGCGGGGGGAAACCGTTTATTGTCCCAGATACCGGCGCACCAGAACCTGCAGCAGCTCGTCCCGATCGATCTTGCGGATCAGAGTGCGTGCATTGTTGTGGTTGGTGATATAGGTGGGATCTTCAGACAGGATATAACCCACGATCTGGTTGATGGGGTTGTAGCCCTTCTCTTCCAGCGCCTGATAAACGGTCGTCAGAATGAGATGGATCTCTGCGTCCTTATCCCTGGCAATACTGAATTTGCGGGTAAAATCGTCCATACAGACACCACCTTTTCGTGTTCCGGATTCATGTTGGGAATAGTATACTCGGTTTTTAAAACGCTGTAAAGAGCTTCCATGGAAAATTCATGAAAGATTTGCGTTTTCTTGCCTCGATTTTTTGCAAGGGCAGGAAAACGGCTTCCGTCTCCGATCAGCGCAGAGTGGCGTTGAGCTCGGACTCCAGCAGTGCCAGAATGCTCTTCACATCGGCATCGGCCTCTTCGGCGGTCAGGCTGCGGTCGTCGGCGCGGAGGGTCAGGTTGAAGGCCACGCTCTTCTTGCCCTCGGGGATGCCGGTGCCGGTGTAGATGTCGAACAGGGAAACATCTTTCAGCAGACCCTTGGCGCCGCGGCGGATGCAGTCCTCCAGTGCGCCCACGGTGATGGTCTTGTCGCACACCACGGCGATGTCGCGGGTAACGGCAGGGAACTTGGGCAGGGGCTGGTAGACGGGATCGGCACCGCGGACGGCGAACAGCGCGTCAAAGGACAGCTCAGCGCAGTAGAACTCTGCGTCCACGCCGTAGTTCTGGGCCACCAGAGGATGAATCTGACCGAACACACCGATGCAGGTGTCACCGCTCCACACGGTGGCGCAGCGGCCGGGATGGTAGGAGGGGTTGTCGCTGCAGGGAGCAAAGCGCACATCGGCGGCACGGATCTCGGAGAGCGCTGCCTCCACAATGCCCTTGAGGGTGAAGAAGTCACAGTCAGCGCCGTAAATACCCAGAGACAGAACCTTGGACTCCACGGCCAGACCGTCCTCCCCGCCCATGGCATAGGTGCGGCCAATTTCATACAGGCGGGCGGCCTTGTTGCGGTAGTTGTAGTTGCGGGTCAGGATCTCCAGCATGGAGGGCAGCACGGTGGTGCGCATGATGGAGGTGTCCTCGCCCAGAGGATTCAGGATCTTGAAAGATTCGCGGCGGGGATCGTTCTCTGCCCAGCGGATCTTGTCGTAATAGGTGGGGGAGATGAAGGAGTAGGTGATGATCTCATCACAGCCGCAGGTGCGGCACACACTGCCCAGCAGCTGCTCCAGCTTCTGTGCGGGAGAGTAACCGCCGCGGGTGGTCTCGCCGGAAACCAGCGTGCAGGGGATGTTGTTGTAGCCGTAGAAACGTGCCACTTCCTCGGCAAGGTCTGCCATCCGCAGCACGTCGCCGCGCCAGGAGGGAACGCCCACCTGATCGCCGTCCACGGTGAAGCCCACGCTCTTGAGGATGCGCACCATCTCATCGGCGGGAACGTCGGTACCCAGCAGATCGTTGATCTTTTCAGGTTCCAGCGTCAGGGTAGTGGGCTGGGGCACATAGTTGAGGATATCAATGACGCCATCCACCACTTCGCCGGCGCCCAGCAGCTCCACCAGCTCGCAGGCACGGTTGACGGCGGGCAGGGTGTTGAGAATATCCAGACCCTTTTCGAACTTGGCGGAAGCCTCGGTGCGCATACCCAGAGCCAGCGCGCCCTTGCGGATGCAGGTGCCGTTGAAGTTGGCGGACTCAAAGACCACGTCCACGGTATCTTCAACGATTTCGGAGTTCAGTCCGCCCATGATGCCGGCAAGGCCCACGGCACGGGTGTCGTCGGCGATGACCAGATGGTCACGGGTCAGCTTGCGGACGTTGCCGTCCAGCGTGGTCAGTTCTTCGCCCTCCTCGGCACGGCGGACGATGATCTTTCCGCCCTTGACATAGCGGTAGTCGAAGGCGTGCATGGGCTGACCGTATTCCAGCATGACATAGTTGGTGATGTCAACGATGTTGTTGATGGGGCGCACACCCATGGCGCGCAGGCGCTCACGCATCCACTTGGGGGAGGGAGCGATCTTCACGTTGCGCACCATACGGGCGGTGTAGCGGGGGCAGAGGTCCTCGGCGGGAGTCTCCACATCCAGCAGTTCCATCAGGTTGCCATCTGCGCCGCCCTTGACCACGGGCTCGTGGAGCCGCAGTTCGGCGTTGAAGGTGGCGGCAGCCTCACGGGCCAGACCGATGACGGACAGGCAGTCGGGGCGGTTGGGGGTAATCTCAAACTCCACCACGCTGTCATCGGCGCCGATAATGGGTTTGATGTCGTCGCCGCAGGCAATGCCATCCTCGTGGAGGATGAAGATGCCGTCGGGGATGCAGTGGGGGAACTCGCGCTGCTCAGCATGGAGGTCAGCCAGGGTGCAGATGGTGTTGGTCTTGGTGTTGTAAGCCACCAGATCGCCCTCGTGGAGGTTCTGGCAGGGGGTGATGACCTCGGTCTTGCCGTCCAGCGTGATCTTCCACAGGTTGACGCCGGCGTTTTCCACAGCGGTGACCTTGGCAGCCACCACGGGACCGTAGATCTTGTCACCGGCGGCGATGTCGGCGGGGATGGAGGGCTTTTCGGGGTCGATGGCCTTGTAGTCGCCCAGGATGGCGGCGGCGGAGATCACGGCGTAGGGGAAGTCACGCTCGTCCAGACCCAGTTCGGAAAGACCGCACAGCATACCGTTGGACTCCACGCCGCGCAGTTTGCCTTTTTCGATTTTCTTGCCGCCGGGCAGGACGGATTTGTGCTTTGCCACGGGCACCATATCGCCCACATGGACGTTCCATGCGCCGGTGACGATCTGGATGGGCTCGTCGGGGTTGCCCACGCAGATTTTGCATACCCACATATGGTCGGAGTCGGGGTGGCGCTCCAGAGACAGTACCTTGCCCACGACGACATTGACGATTTCGGCGCCCAGATCCTCGGTGACTTCCACCTTGGAGCCGGACAGGGTCATTGCTTCTGCGAAGTCTTTATCATTCGCCTCAACGGTCACAAACTCGTTGAGCCACTTTCTGCTTAAATTCATAGTTATTTCTCCTCCTATCAGAACTGTTCGAGGAAGCGGACATCGTTCTCAAAAATGAGCCGCAGGTCGGAGATCTTGAAGCGGCGCATAGCGGTACGCTCCAGACCCATGCCGAAAGCCCAGCCGGAGTAGACCTCGGGATCGATGCCGGCCATTTCCAGCACGCGGGGATGGATCATGCCGGCACCCAGCAGCTCGATCCAGCCTTCGCCCTTGCAGGTGGGGCAGCCCACGCCGCCGCACTTGTGGCACTGAACGTCCATCTCGCAGGAAGGCTCGGTGAAGGGGAAGTGGTGGGGACGGAAGCGGGTCTTGGTGCCCTCGCCGTAGAGCTGCTCCACCACGGTGTTCAGAGTGCCCTTCAGATCGGCCATGGTAACATGCTTGTCAATGACCATACCCTCCACCTGATGGAACATGGGGGAGTGGGTGGCATCCACCTCGTCCTTGCGGTAGACGCGGCCGGGAGCCAGAATGCGGATGGGCAGTTCCATGGAGTCCATGGCGCGCACCTGCATGGGGCTGGTCTGGGAGCGCAGCATCACGCGGCTGTCCTCATCGAAGTAGAAGGTGTCGGACCAGTCACGGGAGGGGTGGCCTTCCTCGGCGTTCAGGCGGTCGAAGTTATTCTCCGCCAGTTCGACTTCGGGGCCGTCCAGAATGGTGAAGCCCATGCCTACGAAGATGTCCTTGATCTCGTCCAGCGCCAGATACATGGGGTGCTTGTGGCCGATCTTGACATCCTTGCCGGGGATGGTCACGTCCAGCGTTTCGGCGGCCAGGCGGTCGGTCAGCGCCTTTTCGGCCAGAACGGCGGACTGTGCCTCAATGGCGGCTTCCAGCGCTGCGCGGACGTCGTTGGCCATCTGACCCATAATGGGGCGCTCCTCGGCAGACAGTTTGCCCATCTGTTTGAGGACGGCGGTCAGTTCACCCTTCTTGCCCAGATACTGCACGCGCACGGCGTCCAGTTCGCTGCCGTTTGCGGAGGCGTTGATGGCCTCCAACGCAGCGGAGCGAATTGCTTCCAGTTGTGCTTTCATATGCTTGTAACTCCTTTACTTGGATAATAGATGATGAAACGCATAGCCCGGCAGAGCCGGCTGATGGGGTTAACTTTTCAGAATGGAGGAGAGGTGCGTATTCATGGTGACGGTCCAGCGGGGCATATTTTTCACGCCGTTGGAAAGGTCCGCCGTTCCGGCGAGGGTCACCACGGTGACGGGGAACAGCTCTTCGATCAGGGGTTCGGCGTCCGGTTCCCGAATGCCGAAGGGATAGGCAAAGAAGGTGACTTCCCGTTCCAGCTTTTCCTCCAGCAGCTCGTGGCTGCTCCGGATATCGCCCAGCACACGGGTCTGGAAGTCGGCGTCGGATTCCTCGGGCTTGCGCTGGATTCCGTTGATACCGCCCGGCGTAAAGCCGCCGTTCCGATCGTCCAGATTATGCAGGCGGCAGGTATGAGAACCGATCTCCACCAGACCGGAATCGGACATCTCGCGGCACATCTCCCAGCTCAAAAAGGAGGAGGCGTTCACCTGCTGCATAAAGACCATGATGGAGATGACGGCCTTGGTCTGATACTTCTGCAGCAGCGGATAGGCCAGCTCGTAGTTGCTGCGGTAACCGTC
This sequence comes from Oscillospiraceae bacterium, assembly GCA_015068025.1. Taxonomy (GTDB): domain Bacteria; phylum Bacillota; class Clostridia; order Oscillospirales; family Oscillospiraceae; genus Oscillibacter. The sequence continues at coordinate 26,191 of SVLH01000018.1, forward strand.
GTCAAAGGTGACGAGAATGGGCCGCTCCGGAAGCGGTGTGCCGGCGGCCAGATCCCGCGGCAGAACCGCGGTGTAGCCGTGGTCGGCGAGCCACTGCAGATCCGATTCCAGTTTGCTGACGGTGATGGTCATGTCGTTGCACGCCGTGCCGTCCGGTACCACATGGTGATACATCAGGATGGGGAGCGCAGCGAAACTTTTCTCTGGCTCCGGCTCAGGCTCCGGTTCGGGCTCAGGCTCAGGCTCAGGCTCCGGTTCGGGTTCGGGCTCAGGCTCCGGCGTCGGTTCCGGTTTGGGCTCAGGCTCAGGCTCAGGCTCCGGTTCGGGTTCGGGCTCAGGCTCCGGTTCGGGTTCGGGCTCAGGCTGCGGGACAGGATCCGCGGGGGATTCCGCCTCGGGCTGCCCGGATTCGGAGGCGGGGGGGCTTTCCGGCTTTGTGTCCTCTTTCGAAACGTGATCCTGCTCCGGTGAAGTCGTGACGCTATCAAATTGTTGTGCGCCGCATCCGCTCAGTACCAGAACCAGTATCAGGAGCAGACTCACGACAGCTTTTTTCATTGCCTTGCCTCCATGGTAAAAACATCCGGAAAAAATAAAAAACCCTCCCGTCCCAACACTTGGGACGAAAGGCTGTGTCCTTCCGCGGTACCACCCAAATTCGCGCCTTGCGGCACGCACTTGCAGCCCCTGTAACGGAGGGCAGTCGGTCATGTCTCCATGACGGCTCCGGAGCGAACCAAACCGGGCGTTCCGCAGTCTGGCTTTCAGCCGGTGACCAGACCTCTCTTGGCGGTGTTTCACGGTTATTTTCTCCTTCATAGCCGATAACGGATACATATATAACACAAAAAACGCACAAAAGCAAGAGGAAATCGCGTTTTCCGGCGGCAAAAAGCAGGGGAGGGCAGCCGTTGCCAACAAAAGCCGCGTATGGTATACTGAACCAAAAGGAAAGGCGGGTGCGTATGCAGAAACTTTATCAGAAAAGCGAACTGGGCTTTGCACTGGCGTGGATCGGAGTTTACGTGGCAGGTACCAGTCTTGCCGACCGTCTTTCGGAGATGGCGGGCACAGAAAAGGTGTTTTCCTTCCCGTTCCTGCTGCTGTTGAGCCTGCTGACTCTGGGTTGGGTGAGGAAGAACAATTTGCTTCGAAAATACGGACTCTGCCCCACGGAGATCCCGCCTGTGAAATTTATGTATTATCTCCCGCTGCTGGTGCCGGTTACCTGCAACTTCTGGTATGGCGTGCGGATGAATCTGTCCCCGGCGGAGACTGCCCTGTATGTGGGCAGTATGCTCTGCGTGGGCTTTCTGGAAGAACTCATTTTCCGTGGCTTCCTGTTCCGGGCGATGTGCCGGGACGGTATGCTGAGCGCTATTGTAGTTTCCTCCGTTACTTTTGGGTTCGGGCACATCGTGAATCTGCTCAACGGCAGCGGGATGGGACTGATTGCAAATCTTTGTCAGGTGTGCTATGCCACGGCGGCCGGCTTTTTGTTTGTGATCCTGTTTTACAGAGGCGGCAGCCTGCTGCCCTGTATTGTCGTTCACAGTGCGATCAATGCCGCCAGCGTCTTTGCTGATGAAGCAGGCAGAACGGCAAAAACGGAGATCGTGACGGCAATGATCCTCACAGCGGTGTCGATTTTGTACGCGCTGGCGCTGCTGAAAACACTTCCCCGGGCGGCGAAGGAGGAGAGAATATGAAGCTGGCCACGGCGGCACAGATGAAAGAACTTGACAGGCAGGCCATAGAAGAACGGGGCATCCCTTCCATCGAATTGATGGAGCGGGCGGCAGAGGGCGTGGCGGCAGCCGCGCTGGAGCTGCTGCCGGAGGATCCGGCCGAATGCCGGGTGGCGGTGTTTTGCGGCAGCGGAAACAACGGCGGCGACGGCATCGCCGCGGCACGTCTGCTGCACTGCAAAGGGGTGAATGTCCGGGTGTTTCTGGCCGGCAGCAAGGAAAAGCTGACGCCGGATGCACAGGAGGAGACACGCCGCCTGGCCGAGTGCGGTGTGGAGATGGAGCGATTTGACCCCGAAAATGCCGGGCAGACCGACTGGATCCGGACTTGCCACGTACTGATCGATGCCCTGTTCGGCGTGGGATTGTCCCGCCCCATCGATCCGGCGTCCCGTTATGCTGCCGCCATCCGGCTGATGAACGGGTGTGCCGCACCTGTGGTGGCGGCGGACATTGCCAGCGGCGTAGAGGCGGACAGCGGGCGCGTTCTTGGCTGCGCTGTAAAGGCTGACAAGACGGTTACCTTTACATTTGCGAAGGCGGGGCAGGCAGTGGGAGACGGCGCGCTTTGCTCCGGAGAGGTGCGGGTCTGGGACATTGGAATCCCCACCGACCTGAAACAGGGCGTGCGCTCGCATCTGCATACTGTGGATGAGGCATTTGCGCGAGATGCGCTGCCGCCCCGGAAAGCGGACGGACATAAGGGCGACTTCGGCAAGGTGCTGATCGTTGGCGGCGCGGTGGGCTATACCGGCGCACCGTATCTGACGGCGCTTGCTGCGGTGCGCAGCGGTTGCGGACTGGTTTCTCTGGGCGTGCCCCGTGCCATCTGGGCGGTGGAGGCGGTGAAATGTGTTTCCGCTATGCCCTTTCCTTTGCCGGATACCGGCGGGATGCTGAATCTCGATGCCCTGCCGGAAATTGAAAAGAAGCTTTCTGCCTGCGATGTGCTGGCGCTGGGTCCCGGCCTTGGCCGCAGCCCGGAAACGGAACAGTTGGTTTGCCGTCTGCTGGAGACAGAAAAGGCGGTGGTGCTGGATGCCGACGGCATAAACGCGCTGGCCGGGCATATAGATGTGTTGGACCGGCGGCGGGATCGGATCACGATCCTCACGCCCCATGACGTGGAATTTGCCCGCCTTGGCGGAGATCTGTCCCACGGAGACCGTATCCGTGCGGCACGGGACTTTGCCGTGGAACACGGCTGCATCCTGGTGCTGAAAGGATACCGCACCATCACTGCCACACCGGAGGGAACGATTCTGGTGAATACCACCGGCAGCAGCACCCTTGCCAAGGGCGGCAGCGGCGATGTGCTCACCGGCGTGATTGCGTCCTTGCTGGCGCAGGGGGCTGCTCCTGTGCAGGCGGCGGCGCTGGGTGTGTGGCTCCACGGACGTGCGGGGGATCTGGCTGCCCGGCGGTTGAGCGCCTATGCCGCCACGCCCGAGGATGTGACGGCGGCGCTGGGCGAGGCGTTTCTCTCCCTGCAAAACTCCTGATGATTCGGAGGTGTTTCGGTGCGCAGATGGATGTGCGTACCAATGATAGCCCTCTGTGTGCTGCTGACAGGCTGCGGCAGCGCGGAGGAACCAATGACCGCGGCGCAGCTGCGCAGACCCTATCAGGAGATGTCCGGCTGCGTGATGGAGGCGCAGGTCACTTGTGACCAATCCGGCGCTGAATGGACGGCGGAGCTGCGGTGTGAATACATCCCCGACGGCGACTGCACGGTAGAGGTATTATCTCCGGAGAGCATCGCGGGCGTCAAGGCGGTATTCCGCGGCACAGAGCAGAGCCTTGAATACGAAGGGGCGATCCTGAACGCCGGAACGCTGGGCGGGGAGGAGATCAGTCCCGCGGTCTGTCTGATCCGACTGATGGAGGCGCTGCGCGGCGGCTGGCTGCTGGAGGAGAACGCAGAGAACTGGCAAGACGTTCCCTGTCTGCGCCTTACCGTGGATCAAAGCGGAAGCCGGGGCGGCAAGATCCTCTCTACCCTTTGGCTGCGGGCGGAGGACGGAACGCCTCTGCGGGGTGAGATTGCGGTGGAGGATGAAATAATTTTAACTGCGGAGTTTACGAGTTTTGAATTTTATGATAAAATGATTCAGTAGATCGTTTCCCGGCAAAGGAGACAGTACGATGGAAGAAGGCATCCTGCGGCGGACCTGGGCGGAGATCGACCTGGACGCGCTGGCGCACAACTATCATCAGGTTCGCCGACTGGCGGGGCCGGATGTGAAATATCTGGGCGTGGTCAAAGCGGATGCGTACGGCCACGGCGCGCTGCAGATCTCCCGCAAGCTGGAGGAGCTGGGCGCCGATTATCTGGCGGTGTCCAGTCTGGACGAGGCACGGGAGCTGCGCTGCGGCGGCATCCGTGCGCCCATTCTGATTTTGGGGCATACCCCGCCGGAGATGGTGCCGCAGCTGCTGCGCTATGACATTACCCAGACCGTTTCCGCTCTTGCAAAAGCCGAGGAGTACGACGCCGCGGCAGCAGCGGCCGGCGGCGTACTGAAAGTCCATATCAAAGTGGACACCGGAATGTCGCGGCTTGGCTTTCTGGTGGCCGGACGCCATTTCGAAGGCGGTGTGCAGGCGATATACAGGTCTTGCGGCTTGCCCAATTTGAAGGCGGAGGGCATCTTCACCCACTTTTCTGCCGCCGACGAGGACGATGACGAAAGCGAAGCCTATACCCGGGAGCAGTTTGCCCTGTTTACCGCGGTGCTGGAACGATTGGAGGCGGCCGGTGTGCGGTTCTCTGTCCGGCACTGTGCCAACAGCGGTGCGCTGGCCCGCTACCCGGAGATGTATCTGGATATGATCCGTCCCGGCATTGCGCTTTACGGCGCAGGAGCAGACCGGGACCGGCTGGGGCTGCGGCCTGTGATGGCGCTGCGCTCCTGCGTTTCCACCATCAAGGTCTTTGACCCCGGAACGGATTTGAGTTACGGAAGGACGTACCGCACGGCGGACAAGACCCGGGTGGGCGTGCTGCCCATCGGCTATGCGGACGGGCTGTTCCGCGGCCTGTCCGGACGGATGTCCGTGCAGACGGACTTTGGCCCTGCACCGATCAGGGGGCGGATCTGCATGGATATGACCATCGTGGATCTCACGGATTTGCCGGATGTCCATGTGGGCGACGCCGTGGAGCTGTTTGGCCCCGATCAGCCGGCGGATTTGCTGGCGGAAATGCTGGGTACGATCCCCTATGAACTGTTTTGTGCAGTGAGCAAGCGGGTCCCGAGAGAATATCTGGAAGGCGGAGCGGTGATCGAGCGCAGCCTGCGGCTGCTGCAATCACCTTGAAACAAGCACACTTCCCCTGATCCGGGCATAGGATAGCGCGGGCAGGGACGCCGGAATTTTATCAGCGTGCCTGTTGGGCAGGCGTATAAATTCCGAAACTGCGTGGGAGAATGAAAGTGGCCTCACCGAAATGTCTTCGGTGGCGGGTACTTCTTTCGGCGGAGTGTGAACTTTGTGGATACGAGTGTCAAGCGCGGCGATATTTACTATGCCGATCTCTCCCCGGTGGTGGGAAGCGAGCAGGGCGGTGTCCGGCCGGTTCTGATTATCCAGAATGACACCGGCAACCGTTACAGCCCCACCGTGATCGCGGCGGCCATAACCTCCCAGACGGGCAAGGCCAGGCTGCCGACACATATTGACCTTCCGGTGGATCAAAGCTGCGGATTGAGCCGGGATTCCATCGTCCTGCTGGAACAGGTGCGGACGCTGGACAAAAAGCGGCTGCGGGAGCGGATGGGACACGTGGAAGAGCATGTGATGAACAAGGTGGATCTGGCCATAGCGGTCAGCTTTGGCTTGCCCCACGACCAGTTGGTGTGATGAGCGTGCCTTTCGGAAAGGAGCGGTCTCCTTTCCGAAAGGGCGGTTTCCCAGAGTACGAAAGACGACGGAGGTACATACATGAAAAAGAATAGATGGCTGCTGCGGATGGTGGGTTTACTGCTGGTTTCCGCTGTGATGACGCTGACGGTGTCCGTAGCTGCAGCGCCCGGCACGGATCAGGATCCGCTGGTGACGTTGAGTTACCTTTCCCAGAACTTCATGAACGAACTGCTTGGCCGCGTGGACGAAAAGATCGCCCAGCGCAACGACCAGGTCGTTCAGAAACTGAACGAAAAGTCGGAACTGGAAGGGAATGTTACCTCCAACGGCACCTTTGCCGTGGTTCGGCTGAATCAGGGACAAACCCTCACCGGTGATATGGGGTGCGAGGTGCTGCTGCGCGGCGGAGATGTGACCTGCGTTGCCGATTCCTATCCCGGTCTGGTGGATCAGACCACCTCCGAGGTGCTGGGCAACGGCGGCGCGCTGGTGGTGAACCATCTGTATATGATGACCGTTGCGGGCCGTGCCGTGACCTCTGCGGCGGACAATGCCGTGCTGCTGGTGCGCGGCACCTACACCATCGACTGAACTGCATATTGCAAACTGCCTGTGCATAGAGTGGCACAGGCAGTTTTTTTGTGAGGAGGCGATGGTGTGGACAAGTTTCCGCTGCTGCGAAACGGCAGCGCGGCCGGAGAACTGACGGTGGAACGGGAGGCGCTGTATACCTGCTTTTCTGTCAGCTGCCGGGAGAGTGCGGAGGGGCTGTGGTGTGCCTGGGCAGTCGGCGAGCGAGGAGAACTTCGGCTGGGCGTCCTTGTGCCCGCCGACGGGAACCTTGTGCTTTGCCGCCGCTTTTCCGGGCGGTTGACCGCTCCCATCGGGCGGATCCTGCGGGGAGAGGTACGGGCGGTGGGAGAGACGGCGGAATCGGAGTGGAAGCCCCTCTGTCAGCCTGAACGCCTGTTCCGGACGCCGTGGCTGTGCCGGCAGCTGCGCGGCATGCAGGGTGTCCTTTGCAACCGGGCGGAATCCTGCCGGCTGGCCATCCCCTACGACCCCCGACGTCCCTTTCCGCTGGCGGCCATGTTTTGCTTTGCGAAGATCTGCCGCATCGGGAGCAAACAGTATGCCGTTTATTGCTTCGATGCCGGCGAGTGGCCCGTGATGCCCGAAAAAAATTAAAAAACTTGTATTTTTTGTATACCAAATCTAGCGTTTGTGTGTTATAATGCACACAAGAACTGGAGCAGGAGGATAAATTGTCCTGCCCATGGGGATCGGCGGGTGTGTGCCGCCATCCGCACAAAAGAGAATGCTGCCATGTTGTGCGGCAGACAGTAGGAGGACCCAGGTTATGAAATGCCCGTTTTGTGGTTACAGCGAAAGCAAGGTCATCGACTCCCGTCCCGCAGAGGAGGGAACCAGCATCCGCCGCCGGAGAGAGTGCCTTTCCTGCGCAAAGCGCTTCACTACCTATGAAACGGTGGAAAGCCTGCCCATGGTGGTGGTGAAAAAGGACGGCAGCCGTCAGAGCTTCGACCGGCGGAAGGTTCTGGGCGGTATGATCCGCGCCTGTGAGAAGCGGCCTGTGGCGCTGGCAGATCTGGAGCGCATTGCCGAGGAGATCGAGCAGGATCTGCAAAACTCCATGGAACGCGAAATCAGCACGGAAGCCATCGGCGAGCGCGTGATGGATCGTCTGCGCACGGTGGATCAGGTGGCGTATGTCCGTTTTGCCTCCGTTTACCGCCAGTTCAAGGACATCGATACCTTCATGGCAGAGCTGAATAAGCTGCTGAAAGAGAAATAAGCGGGGATTCCCGAAAAAAGAAGTGCGTTGGTGCAGACCAACGCACTCTTTTTATCATTAAAGAGCGGGGAGATACATTGAGAGGTGAACGGAAGAATCCTCAAAGAATGTTTTTCAGAGAAAACCGTTCCATTTCCGCCAGAAGCTGCAGCTGCGTGCGGAGGTCGGCCAGCTCGGCGCGGAACTCGCTGTCCTCCTGCACGGCGGCAAAAGCCATGGCCCGTTGGTACATGGATTCCGCGTCATCCACGACATCATGTTCTGTGACAATGTGCAGGTAGACCTGCCGGGAAGTCCAGTCCCGGTAGGAATCTTGCAGTGTTTCTGCGGCGGACTCCCAGTCCTCCGCCCAGGCAAAGACTTCCGCCTTGTGCAGTTGTGTCTGCCAGCGGTCGGTTTCCGCGCCCATATAGCGGCCGTTTTGGAGGGCAAAAGCGAACATGGCGAGCAAAACCGCCAGCGGAGGGAGAAGCGTCTTGCTCATGGCTGTTCCTCCTTTTTGATGCACAGGATGTTCCCTTGTCCGTCCAACGTGAGCAGAAACGCCTCGCGGGGAGAGGAGAGCTTTTGCTTGGCGAGGGTCTTTTGCAGCCATGCCATGTCCTTGCCACAGTCGGTCAGGTTTTGTTTTAAAACTCTGCCGTCATTGACCAGTACGGTAGGCAGAACGGCGGTATCCTGGATCTCCAGATTCAGCGCTTCGGCGGTGGGAGGCTGACAGCGGCTCCACGGCAGAACGGACAGATGGCCGGAGTTTTCCAGAATGGCATATTTTACGTCTTGAATGCTGAAATATCCCTGTTCACGCAGCTCCTCCAGCAGTTCGTCCAGTGTATAGCGGTTTTTCCGCATAGCGGATTGCTGAAGGACGCCGTTACGGATCAGCACAGAAGGTGTCCCGCATACCAGCGCACGGAACCGCAGACTGGAAAGGGAGATCTGACTGAGCAGCATCGACAGCGCCAGCAGCGTCAGGATGGGGATGACCCCCGCCAGCAGCGGAGTCCCGAAATTCTGCATAGGGACGGTGGCGAGGTCGGAGAGCATCAGAGTAAGCACCAGTTCGCTGGGTTCCAGTTCGCCGATCTGGCGTTTTCCCATCAGGCGAAGCCCCACCATAATGAGAAAATAAAGAATCACGGTGCGCACAAAAGCAGTCATCATCGTCAGTCCCTCCCATTGCAGCAGTATTTGCCGCATTTGGCGGTTTATTCATGAACGGGCGATTGCGCAGTCTGCTTTTTTCTGCGATGAAAGTGCGGCGGAGAAACCGTAGCAAAAGGAGGGACGGCTCACATGAGCCGCCCCTCCTCCGGTTCCAGCGGGAAGTTACAGGTTCTTCTCGTAGGACTCGATCATCTTCTTGACCATCTGGCCGCCGACAGAGCCGGCCTCGCGGGAGGTCAGGTGACCGTTGTAGCCTTCCTTCAGGTTGACGCCGACTTCCCTTGATGTTCCTTCTCCATCTTACGATTTTGAAACCCTTGCGCCGCAAGGGTTTGCGGGAACGAAATTTTCTAACAACTCAGGCTGGCGTATCATTTGCCTCGTTCCCGGACATCGCTGGAAGCTCCCGAACAGGCTCCTCAGCCACCTCTCCGATGAACTTGTAGACGATGCGGATGCTCTGCCGATAGGGCTGATTCCGGTGTGTTGCCTTGACCGTTCCTTCGGGATATTTCTTGGGACCGATCTCAATACGCTCCACAAAGGTCAGCAGGGTCTCACGATCCAACTCCTGAATTTGCGTGTACTCCCGGGCCAGAGAAAAGAAGTTGGCATAGCTGGACTCAATCTCCTCCGCCGACCTTGAAATGGTCAGCGAATCCAATGCGGCCTGCAGACCGGCGGACTCCTTTTCCAAATCCGCCACCATGCGCCGCAGCCGGTCATCGTCCAGATCGCCCGCTGCATTGTCGGTGTAGAGTTTGGTGACGATCTTGTCGATAGTGCCGATCCGAGCTTCGATCTTCTCCCGCTTCTGCCGCAGCACCTTCGGGTTTTCGTTGGCGCCTGCCCGCCGCAAAGCCTCTTTGACCAGAGCTTCCACCTGCTTATCTGTCAGCACCAACAGACTGTTCAATTCCTGCCGCACGATCTCCAATAAGTCGGCGTACCGCACCCGGACGCCGGTGCAGGGATCGGCGATATCCTGCCGCTGATGGGTGCAGGAAAGATACCAGTATTTCTCCCGCTCCCCCTTGTAGACTGTCCCGCAGGAACACAGGGAATAGCCGCACTTGGAGCAGACAGCGATGCCGGAGAAGATGCTCTTGCGCACATGGTCGTAGGCCCGGTAATCCCGAGAGCCACGTCCAAGATTGGCCTGTGCCCGCCCGTAAAGAGCGTTGGACACCAACGGCGGATGGGTATTTTCCGTCACCGCCCAATCCTCCCGGGGAACCGGGACTTTTTTCTTGGACTTGACGCTGACCTTCTTACTCTTTCCCAGAAGGGTATGACCCAGATAGACCGGGTTTTTCAAAATGCGCTTGACCGTCGTATAGTTCCACAGATCTGATGCCCGGGCCGCTCCTTCCTCGCTGAACTCATCCCGGTACAGTACCCGATACTTCAAGGGCGGAATAACGCCGTCCTCGTTGAGGTCCAGAGCGATCTTTCGGGAAGAATCTCCCTTGGCCGCCTGCTCAAAAATGCGCAGCACCACGGGAGCTGTCATCTCATCAGGAGCCAGTCGGTGCTTGTCCTGGGTGTCCTTCCGGTAGCCGTAGGGAGGGCAGGCACAATACTGGCCATTCTCCCGCTTGCTGCGCAGCACATCCTTGACCTTGCGTGAGCCGTCCCGCAGGTAGACCTCGTTCATGGCGAAGAGGAAGGGGGCCATGATGTTCTCCCGCTCGGTGTCGAAGTTGTCCGAGATGGCAATATAGTGGATGCCGTGCTCTGGGAAGAACTGCTCCGCGTAGTAGCTGGCCTCCCGCATATCACGGCCCAAACGAGACAGGTCTTCTTGTGTCAAGTAGGAACAAAAAAATATAAGGATTTTTTGCAAAGAGTCCACAGTTTGTTCAAGAACTGCGGACTCTTTACTCATCCTTATGGAACGACCTTGCTGTTTTCTGCCTCATCGAAGATGTCACCAAACTTCCAGACT
>SVLH01000039.1 GCA_015068025.1 Oscillospiraceae bacterium
TCATTTTCCGGGAAGAGATCGCCAAGGCAAAACAGGATCAGTGCCTCAGTCAATATTTTGCTGTCCTGACCAACACCCGCAGCGTCGGCGTTATGGGCGACGGCAGAACTTATGACTACACACTGGCACTCCGTGCTGTCACCACCGATGACTTCATGACCGCAGACTGGGCGCGCATCCCCTATGAAGTTTTGGACCGCATCTCCGTTCGCATAGTAAATGAGGTGCGTGGTATCAACCGCATCGTTTACGATATTACGAGTAAGCCTCCCGCCACAGTGGAGTGGGAGTAACAGAGTAATAGTGGCTATATTCTGCGCTGCTGAAATCAATAGTCAAGACCACATAGCGAGTGGCTTCTTTTTGATAGAAACGAAAGCACCGGATGATCTCCGGTGCTTTCCGCTTTGTGTTCCCGTGTGGGTCAAAAGTGAGTCATGAGCTTTTACCTCAGACGAATTCTTTTTCGAAGAACCGATTCGTAATCAGTGCTTTGTGGGTCAAACGTCAAAAATGCGGGTCAAGCAATTAGAACAATTTAGAACTAAAAACGCCCAAAAACCGTAGTTTTTGAGCGTTTTTGGAGCTGGTAACGGGACTCGAACCTGCGACCTGCTGATTACGAATCAGCTGCTCTACCGACTGAGCTATACCAGCTTATGAAATTGTATGCGGGGTGATATAGAAATTACGAATCAGTTGCTCTGCTCCGCGCTAAGTGCCGCCGCTGCGCGGCGGTTGCGCTCTGCATACCCGCCTGCGGGCGGGCATACCAGCTGAGCTACACCAGCATATTCTGTTTTCTCCGGGCACACTGCATCCGGTACAGCCAATATACTATACCATACTTTCCCCCGTCCGTCAAGAAAGAAAATTTCCGCCTGCGGCAGTCATTTCCCCTCCTGCTCTTTGCGGCGCTTTTCTCGGCGCTCCCGGCGGTGTATGCTGCGCACAGCAAGGATCACCCGGGCAAGGAGCAGCTCCTCCTTCTGCTTCCGCGCACGCTCCTGCGCCAGCGCATCCAGCGTCCGTCCCAGCTCCTCCCAGTCCCGCTTCTGCTGCTTCTCCTCTTCCGTGGGCGGCAGCACCACCTGACCGTATGCATCCACAGTGATTCCGTTCTGCCGGGCAATCGTCCGCAGCTGATCGCCGTTCAGCCAGTCGGAGAGTTCATCCAGTACCTCTGCCGTCAGCGGCGTAGAGGTGGTCTGAACCAGCTGCGGCATCAGGCTTTTCGCCACCACACCGTCCAGTTCTCCGATCTCCTCAGCAGTGAACCGGACACCGGAAGCCAGTGCCTTGCGAATCAGTCGATTGGCCGCCGCCTCCTCCGAAAACATCTGCGCGATCTCGCAGACCTCGGCGGACGGACCGAAATCCGTCAAACGGGAAAGGTGTGACACCGCCGTACTCTCCGCCCAGTCGTAAAACTTATCATAGTAGGTTTCCCATGTCATGAGTCCGCTCCCTTCCCTGCTTCTGTTGGGATTTTACCACACTCTGTCCGCCGGCGCAACACAGCTGTACGCAGGATTTCATCCGTATGCAATCGCCGCGGATATTACGATCTGTATAATTGCAGGTTTTCCTGCACACTTTCACTTTACCGCGCCGCAGACAACTTCCAGAAAATTCCTTTCGCTGTCATTTTCTTCCATTTACGTCAGGAAGCCCCCGCGCCATTTCAAGGTTTTCCATGAGTCAAGACCGATTTTACAGTTTCCCTTATTTTTGACATAATTTTTCGAATATTATTCGCTACAAAGAGTTATGCACATTTTCCACACACTTTTCCACAGCTTTTAATCCCTTGCGCCGCAATGGATTCCTTTGTTTTTGGTCGATTTTTGGAAAACCCGCAATCGCATTTTGAGGAAAACTTTTTTTGGTTATTTAATTTACATAATTCCGCTTCTCTCGCCGAAAACACAATTCGTTTTTTCTAATCTGCGAAAATAATGCTTTTTTTGAATATGCACCGCTTCCTACTTTCAAAAAAGTAAGTCCCGCCCCTTTACACCCGTCTGCATTTCCCTGCACATACATGAAAACCGCAAAACGGCAGCGGGGATGGAAGCCGAACTTCCATCCCCGCTGTATGCTGATTGTATTATTCGTCGATGTCACGGGTGGCATAGGCGTTGAGCTCCATGCCCGCCGTGTTGCCTGCCAGATACTCATAATAGCCCTGTGCGCCGATCATGGCGCCGTTGTCGCCGCAGAGCTTCAGCGGCGGCAGATACAGCGCGCAGCCACGCTCTGCGCAGGCACGTTCCAGATCGGCACGGATGAAGGAGTTGGCTGCCACGCCGCCGGCTGCGGCCACCTTGGTATGGCCGGTCAGCTCCAGCGCACGCACCACACGGGGCACCAGCGCACCGCTCACCGCCTCGGTGAAATCCCGTGCCAGCGCCGCCTCGTCCAGCGGCTCACCCACCTGCCGGGCATGGTGGGCCAGATTCACCACCGCCGTCTTCAGGCCGGAAAAGCTCATATCCAGCTCCGCGCCCTCCACATGGGCGTGGGGCAGCTTGTAGACGCCGCCCTTCGACTTCTGCGCCAGCTCGTCCATGGGCCGTCCGCCGGGATAGGGCAGGCCCAGCACACGGGCCGCCTTGTCAAAGCACTCGCCTGCCGCGTCGTCACGGGTGGCACCCAGAATGTGCATCTCCGTATAGCTGCGCACATCCACGATCATGGTGTTGCCGCCGGAGATGGCCAGCGCCAGAAAGGGCGGCTCCAGCTCCGGGAAGGCGATGTAATTGGCGGCGATGTGGCCCCGGATGTGATGCACCGGGATCAGCGGCACACCCAGACCGTAGGCCACAGATTTGGCAAAATTGAGGCCCACCAGCACCGCGCCGATGAGACCCGGCGCATAGGTGACCGCCACGGCGTCGATGTCCTTTCGTGTGCAGCCCGCCTGCCGCAGCGATTCCTCCGTCAGTGCGGCGATGCATTCAATGTGCTTCCGGGAAGCGATCTCCGGCACCACGCCGCCGAACTCCGCGTGGGTGGCCACCTGCGATGCGATGACGTCCGACAGCACGCGGCGTCCGTCCTCCACCACCGCAACAGCAGTTTCGTCGCAGGAGGATTCAAAGGCAAGGATCTTCATAGGGCAAAGTCCCTTCTTTCTCTCATTGATCCCAGGCCACCTTGGCCAGGGGTTCCCCGTTGTAGGGGATGCGGACATACTGCTTAAACTTCTCGGGATCAAAGGTGTTCTGATAGATAAAGGTATGCTCCCGCATCAGCTGCGCCTCGTCCACGTCCCCGTCAAAGAGGTACAGTGTCTTGTAGTGGACGCCGAACATGGCGGTATCGTATCCGGCGGTGCGCAGGCCACAGCGGGCATAGAACCCCAGCCGACGCTGCGCCATGGCAGGATCGGGGGCATGCTCCGGCGCTTCCGCCTCGCCGAACAGCACCGTGCCCGGCTCCGCCTGCTGCAAAAGCCGCAGGATCTCCCCGCCCAGTCCGTCGTTGCGCCGGTGGGCGCTGACGCACAGGTAATCCACAATGGCCCAGCCGGGATGACCCAGCCACAAAAAGGCCTCGCCCACGATCTCGTCTCCGTCAAATAGACAGTAGGGCTTGTACCAGCCCTCCGCCCACAGCCGTTCCATGGCGGCAAGAGGCTTTAGCTCCGCTTCGGGAAATGCCGCCAGCATGTCCCGACGGAACACCATCCGTAGCTCATCAAGCGTCGCTATCCGCAGTTCCATAGGTAAACTCCCTTGTCATGATGATGGCATCCTCACGAGGATGCTCGTAGTAGTTCCGCCGACGGCCCACGCCCCGGAAGCCGTGGCGTCCGTACAGGATGATGGCCGCCTCGTTGGAGGCGCGCACCTCCAGCGTCAGGAATGCCAACTGATTGCCCTGTGCAAAGTTCAGGAACACATCCAGCAGCTTGCCGGCGATGCCCTGACGGCGGCACTCGGGACGCACCGCCACGTTGGTGATGTAGCCCTCGTCCAGGATCACCTGTACACCGGCGTAGCCCACCACCCGGCCGCTGTCATCCAGCGCCACCAGCATGGCAGAGAGCGCATTGTTCAGCTCCTCAGCCAGCATGTTCCGTGACCACGGGGCGGAAAAGCAGATGCGCTCCAGCTCCGCCACCTCGTCCAGATGGTCAGCGGTCATGGGTACGATCCGCACATGCATTTGATCGCTCATATCGTTTTCTCCTTATTCTTCTTCCTTTGCGGCAAGGCGGCTGTAAAGGATAACTCCTGCCACCACCATCACGCCGCCTGCAATAGCCACCCAGCCGGGATACTCGGAAAAGAGCACCACGCCCCAGCCGAAGGCACATACGCAGTCCAGCAGCTGCACCGTGGACACCAGCGGCGCAGGCAGATATTTCAGTACCAGTGAGAACATGCTGTGGCCCATGAGGGTGCAGAACACCGCCATGCCCAGCGCCGCGGCATAGTTCTCCCACCCGTAGCCCAGCACCGGCGTGCCGCTGACCGTCGTCAGCACCAGCACCGTCACAAAGGCCATGCAGTAGACAAGGTAAGTATACACCGTGGTGCTGACGCTTTTGCGGCACACGGAGCCGATGAGGG
>SVLH01000019.1 GCA_015068025.1 Oscillospiraceae bacterium
TTACACGAGCACTCCCTATGCGACCGAGATTGTCGAACGCTGTCAAAAACGGTCAAAGCCCTTGGAAAATCAAGGGTTTTGACCAAAGTGTTAATTTTTTTGCTTCTCCCTTGACACGTTGAGATGATCTGGGGCGGGTGGTGATCCCCAAGGAAATTCGCCGCACGATGCGCATCCGCGAAGGCGACCCGCTGGAGATCTACACCAGCCGGGATGGCGAGGTCATCTTCAAAAAATACTCCCTGATGGGCGGGCTGGAGGATTTCGCCGCCCAGCTGTGCGAGACCATGAGCCGCTCCGCCGGCAGCATCTGCGCCGTGACCGACCGCGACACCGTCATCGCCGTGGCCGGCGGCGGCAAGCGGGAGCTGATGGGCAAGCGCATTACCCCCGAGTTGGAGCAGATCATGGAGAACCGCCGCATCTATCAGTACACCGGCGAGGGGCAGGCCCTGCCCGTTTCCGACAGCACCGACAAGCTGGTGGCCAATGTGGCCGCCCCCATCCTGGCAGAGGGCGATCTGCTGGGTCTGGTGCTGTTCGTCGGCTCCGCCCCCGGCGACGTCACCGGCGATGCGGAGTACAAACTGGCACAGACCATCGCCGCCTTCCTCGGCAAGCACATGGAGTCCTGACAGTGGGCGGACACCCCGGGGTGTCCGCCTTCTCTTTGCCACAAAGGCGCTATCTGCCGTCATTTTTTTGCTTTTTGCCCCCACTTTCACCGAAATTTTGCCAAAAACCAACACTTTGCCTCTTGTGTTCCCTCCGGTTTGCTGATATGATAAAGTTCCAGCAAAACAGGAGGATACGCCTTATGAATACATCCGGAAAACTCCCCGAATCCTTTGGCAGCCTGGTCTTTAACGAGGAGGCCATGAAAGAGCGCCTCTCCGCCGCATCCTATGCCGCGTGGAAAAAGTGCATCACGGAAGGAACATCTCTGGACCTCGCCACCGCCAACGAGATCGCCGACGCCATGAAGCTGTGGGCCATCGAGAAGGGCGCCACCCACTACACCCACTGGTTCCAGCCCATGACCGGCTACACCGCCGAAAAGCACGACAGCTTCATCTCTCCCGCCGGCGGCGGCAAGATCATTATGGAGTTTTCCGGCAGCGAGCTGGTACGGGGCGAGTCTGACGCCTCCTCCTTCCCCTCCGGCGGCCTGCGCGCCACCTTCGAGGCCCGAGGCTACACCGCCTGGGATCCCACCTCCTTTGCCTTCATCAAGGAAAACTCCCTCTGCATCCCCACCATTTTCTGCTCCTATTCCGGCCACGCGCTGGATAAGAAGACGCCCCTGCTGCGCTCCATCGAGGAGGTGTCCCGTCAGGCCATCCGCATCCTGCGGCTGTTCGGCGACACGGAAACGAAGCGGGTCACGCCCCAGGTCGGCCCCGAGCAGGAATACTTCCTCATCGACAAGGCGCTCTACAACCGCCGCCGCGACCTGCGCATGACCGGCCGCACCCTGTTTGGCGCCAAGCCTGCCCGCGGTCAGGAGCTGGACGACCACTACTACGGCGCCATCAAGCCCCGTGTTGCCGCCTACATGAAGGATCTGGACGAAACTTTGTGGGCGCTGGGCGTGCTGTCCAAGACCAAGCACAACGAGGTGGCCCCCTCCCAGCACGAGATGGCCCCCATTTACGCCGACGTCAACACCTCCTGCGATCACAACCAGCTGACCATGGAGATGATGAAAAAGGTGGCCGACCGCCACGATCTGGTGTGTCTGCTCCACGAAAAGCCCTTTGCCGGCGTCAACGGCTCCGGCAAGCACAACAACTGGTCTCTGGGCACCGACACCGGACGCAACCTCTTCAAGCCCGGCTCCACCCCCAGCCAGAACGCCCAGTTTCTGCTGTTCCTCGCCGCCTTCATCAAGGGCGTGGACGACTATCAGGACTTCCTCCGCGCCACTGTGGCCTCTCCCGGCAACGACCACCGTCTGGGCGCGCAGGAGGCGCCGCCCGCCGTCATCTCCATCTATCTGGGCGACGAGCTGAACGCCGTGGTGGAATCCATCATCAAGGGCACCGAATACAAGGAGGCCGACAAACGCACGCTGAAAATCGGCGTGGACGTGCTGCCCCCCATCCCCCAGGACACCACCGACCGCAACCGCACCTCTCCCATGGCCTTTACCGGCAACAAGTTTGAGTTCCGTATGCTGGGCTCCTCCCAGTCCATCTCCGGCCCCAACGTGGCGCTGAACACCATCATGGCCGAGGAGCTGGGCCAGTTTGCCGACGAGCTGGAGCAGTCCACCGACTTCCAGGCGGATCTGCACGCTCTCATCAAGCGGGTGTTTACCGACTATCAGCGCATTCTGTTCAACGGCAACGGCTACGACGATGCCTGGATCGCCGAGGCGGAGCGCCGGGGACTGAGCAACCTTGTCTCCACCGCCGACGCACTGCCCATGTACTTCTCCGAGAAGAATGTGGCACTGTTTGTCAAGCACGGCATCTACACCCGCGAGGAGCTGGAGGCTCGTGCGGAGATCCACATGGAGAACTACTCCACCGTGTCCATCATCGAGGCCAGAACCATGGTGGACATGATCCGCCACGAGATCCTGCCTGCCGTTTCCGGCTTCGCCGACCAACTCTGCCAGCGCGCCTTCCACAAGGAGGCCATGCAGGTGTCCTGCCGGTACGAAACTTCCACCGCCAGAGAGCTGGGTCGGCTGACGGACGCGCTGGCAAAGGCCTGTGACCGACTGGAATCTGACCTGTCCGCCATTCCCGGCGACACCATGGACGCCATGGTCTACTGCCACAACGTCCTGATCCCCGACATGGACGCCGCCCGCGCCACCGCAGATCGGCTGGAGGCTATCACCGCCGCCGAAGCCTGGCCCTTCCCCGTATACAGCGACCTCCTTTTCAGCGTATAAACCGTATCGCACAGGAAGCGCGGGATACCCCGCGCTTCCTTTTTGTTGCTCTTTTCCGTATTTTTTATCGTTTTCCATAACTTTCATGTGCAAAAAGTCCGTTTTTTCATTGAGCGGCCGCAGCCCACGTGTTATACTGCTCGGCGGAGGTGTTCCCCTTGCAAAAACGAAGTCATATCCACCTTGCCAAAGCGCTGCTGCAAGGCACAGAAGGCTTTGACCGCCGCCGGCACAGGGCGGCATTCCTGCTTGGTTCCATCCAGCCGGACTGCAACCCCCTGACCTACCTGAAAGGCTCGCTGTCCGCCCGCTGCCTGCAGGGGCACAGCTTTTCCAACGCACGCCCCTACATCTTCTCCCGCATGGAGCGGCTCAAACAGCGCCGGCGATGGTCGCTTCGGCACTACTACATCCTGGGCAAGCTGACCCACTACCTCTCCGACGCTTTTACCTGCCCCCACAACCAAACCTTTTCCGGCGGGCCGACCGCCCACCATCGCTATGAAAGCGAACTGCGCCACCGACTGACCGCCGCCCTTGCCCACCCCCAATGCCCCTTGCCGCCGGTGCGCGGCTGCCCGCTCCCCACCGCCGCCGTGGATGCCCTCCACAAGCAGTATCTGGCCGGGGAACCTCACATTCAGCGGGACATTGCCTACATCCTGCGCTCCACGGCACTCCTGATGAGCGCCTGCCCGCCTGTCCCTCCCGTTTCTCGTTAAATTCCGTTTATTTTGTTTGGTTTTCAGCCTAGCATTTTGTGAAAATTGACAGTTCCCATTTGACCCGCAAGGTGTTATTCTTTAAGCATCTAAAGTCCGAAAGGATCCGTATCCATGAAGTCTGCCGCTCACTCTTTTGCATACCGTTATTTTGGCTTTACCTATTTTTATGGTAAGGCTTATTTCGGTTTGGCTGAAAGCACCGGGGTGTAAGGTCAGGTTTCATTGAAACTGTTCGTACATGCAGACCCGCAGCCAGACCGGCTGCGGGTCTTTTATTCTAATGTGATTTGCCGGAGGGACCTATTATGATCGTCATTCTGAAACACAACCCCAATCAGGATCAGCTCAAAAGCCTGATCTCCTGGCTGCAGGAGAAAGGCATCATCATTCACACCAGCATCGGCGAGGCGCACACCATTCTCGGTCTGGTGGGCGACACCTCCAAGCTGGACATCGACCTCATCGCCGCGCTGGACATCGTGGAGGACGTCAAGCGCGTGCAGGAGCCTTACAAAAACGCCAACCGCAAGTTCCATCCCGAGGACACCGTGGTCAAGGTGGGCAACACCCAGATCGGCGGCGGCACCCTGACCATCATGGCAGGCCCCTGCTCCGTGGAGTCCGAGGAGCAGGTGGTGGCCATCGCCAAGGCCGTCAAGGCCAGCGGCGCCACCATGCTGCGCGGCGGCGCCTTCAAGCCCCGCACCTCCCCCTACTCCTTCCAGGGTCTGGGCGCGCTGGGTCTGGAGTACCTGAAGGTCGCCCGTCAGGAGACCGGTCTGCCCATCGTCACCGAACTGATGGATTTGAGCCAGCTGCCCCTGTTCAAGGATGTGGACGTGATCCAGATCGGCGCGCGCAACATGCAGAACTTTGACCTGCTCAAGGCCGTGGGCCATCAGGACAAGCCCGTGATGATCAAGCGCGGTATGTCCGCCACCTACGAGGAGTGGCTCATGAGCGCCGAGTACGTCATGGCCGGCGGCAACGAAAACGTCATCCTCTGCGAGCGCGGCATCCGCACCTTTGAGACCCAGACCCGCAACACGCTGGATCTGGCCGCCATCCCCGTGATGAAGAAGCTGACCCATCTGCCCATCATCATCGACCCCAGCCACGCCACCGGCAAAAGCTGGCTGGTAGAGCCTCTTTCCATGGGCGCCGTAGCCACCGGTGCGGACGGTCTGCAGATCGAAGTCCACAACGACCCCGCCCGCGCCCTGTGCGACGGCCCCCAGTCCCTCAAGCCCGAGGATTTCGACCCTCTGGCCAAGAAGCTGCTCAAGCTGCACAACATGATCCGCACGCTGGAGGATTGATACGATGAATATCGGCATCGTCGGCCTGGGCCTGATCGGCGGCTCTATGGCAAAAAGCACCAAGTCCCGCACCGCCCACACCGTCTGGGGCATCGATCTGGATCAGGAGACCATGATGATGGCCCGCATGTGCGGTGCCATCGACGCACCCCTGACGGAGGAAAATCTCCCCCTGTGCGATCTGATCCTTGTGGCCATCCGCCCCGGCGCCGCCGTGGAGTGGGTGCGGAAAAACAGTGAGCGCATTTCCCCCACCGCCATTGTGGTGGACCTGTGCGGCGTGAAGCGCACGGTGGTGGCGGCCATCACCCCCATAGCAGAAGCACGCGGCTTCGCCTACATCGGCGGACACCCCATGGCCGGTAAGGAGATCGGCGGTTTCACCGCCGCTTCCGACAGCCTGTACGTGGGCGCATCCATGATCCTCACCCCGGACAAGCGCACGGATATGCTGCTGCTGGAGACTCTGAAGCATTTCTTCCTCGACATCGGCTTTGCCACCCTCACCTTCTCCGACCCCGAGGAACACGACCGCATCATCGCCTTTACCTCCCAGCTGGCGCACATCACCTCCAGCGCCTACGTCAAGTCCCCCGAAGCCCAGCGCCGACGCGGTTTTTCCGCCGGCAGCTTTAAGGATATGACCCGTGTGGCCCGTCTGGACGAGGATATGTGGACGGAGCTGTTCCTCGCCGACGCGGACTATCTGACGAAAGAACTGGATATCCTCATCGGCCACCTGTCCGAATACTCCGCCGCCCTGAAAGCCGGAGATGCCGAGGCGCTGCACAAGCTGCTGAAAGACGGCCGGGAGAAAAAGGCTACGGCCGGAGGAAATTAAAATTAAGGAGTATCCCCATGAAGAACTCCATCCGAACCATTCAAGTACACACCGTCCCCGCCTATGAAGTTTCCATCGGCGGCGGTCTGCTCCATACCTGCGGCCAGCACCTCGCTCAGGTGCTGGCTCCCTGCCACGTTGCCGTCATTACCGACAGCACCGTGGCACCTTTGTATCTGGACACCGTGTGCGGCAGCCTGCGCAGCGCAGGCTTTGCCGTCAGCTCCTATGTATTCCCCGCCGGAGAACAGCACAAGCACATCGGCACCTTCGCCGCCATTCTGGAGTTTCTGGCGGAGCAGCGCCTGACCCGCACCGACTGCATTGCCGCTCTGGGCGGCGGCGTGGTGGGCGACATGGCAGGCTTTGCCGCCGCCGCCTATCTGCGGGGCATTCGCTGTGTGCAGCTGCCCACCACCCTGCTCTCCGCCGTGGACTCCTCCGTGGGCGGCAAGACCGCCATTGACCTGAAGGCCGGCAAGAATCTGGCCGGTGCCTTTTTGCAGCCCGCCGCCGTGCTGTGCGACACGGACTGCCTCGCCTCCCTGCCCGCCGAGGTCTTTGCCGACGGCGCCGCCGAGGCCATCAAGACCGGCATCCTCTGTGATGAGAGCCTGTTCACCCTCTTTGAGGACGGCACACTGACTGCCGACCCGGCAGAGATCATCGCCCGGTGCGTGGCCTACAAGGCCGGCGTGGTGGAACGGGACGAAAAGGAGCAAAACGAGCGCCGCTTGCTGAATCTGGGTCACACTGTGGGCCACGCCATTGAAAAGTGCAGCGGCTACGCCATCCCCCACGGCCACGCCGTGGCGGCAGGCCTTGCCATCATGGCACGCAGTGCGGAAGCGCTGGGCTGGACCGACGAGCCCGTTGCGGCCCGCATCACTGCCTGCCTTGCCAAAAACGGTCTGCCCACCTCCACCGACTATTCCGCACAAGACCTCGCCCACGCCGCCTCCGCCGACAAAAAGCGCGCCGGCAGCGACATCACACTGGTCATCCCGAAAAAAATTGGCTGCTGTGAACTGAAAAAAGTCCCGGTAACGGAGCTGCTGCCCATCATCGCCGCAGGATTGGAGGGCTGATATGGACATCCGCATCACACCCCACACCCTCTCCGGCGCAGTCACGCCGCCGGCCAGCAAATCCATGGCGCACCGCCTCATTATCGCCGCGGCTCTGGGCGGCGGCATCTGCACCATCGCCAACGCAGCCTCCTCTCAAGACATCGAGGCCACGCTCCGCTGCATGGCGGCTATGGGCACCGGGATCGAACATGTGGGCGACCGCACGCTCCGCATTCACGGTCTCGGCCACTCGATCCCACAGGCCGGCATTCCCGACGGTCTCCTTCATTTTGACTGCGGCGAGTCCGGCTCTACCCTCCGCTTTCTCATCCCCATCGCGCTGGCGGTGGCGGGCGGCGGCGTATTCACCGGTCGGGGACGGCTCATGGAGCGCCCCCAGAAGCCCTACTTCGATATTTTTGAGGAAAAAGGCATCCATTACGAACAAAAGGACGGTATCCTTACCGTCCGCGGACAGCTTACCCCCGGCATCTACCGTCTGCCCGGCAACGTGTCCAGCCAGTTCGTCACCGGCCTGCTCTACGCCCTGCCGCTGCTTGACGGCGATTCCGAGATTGTGATGACCTCGCCGCTGGAGTCCCGGGGGTACGTGGATATGACGCTGGATACTTTGAAGCAGTTCGGCATCCGGGTGGAACACGAAGAATATGCCCGTTTCCGCATCGGCGGCAATCAGGTCTATCAGGGCACGGACGTCACCGTGGAAGCCGACTGGTCGCAGGCCGGTTTCTGGTATGCCGCCGCCTTTCTGGACAACCCCGTGACGGTACAGGGGATGAACCCCCGCTCCGTGCAGGGCGACATGGTAGTTTCTGACCTGTACTGGAAACTCGCAAGACCCGGCGACATCGAGGTCGACATCTCCGACTGTCCCGATCTGCTGCCGCCGCTCTCTGTCATGGCCGCCGTGCGCAATGGGATGACCCGGTTCACCGGCGCCGCCCGCCTGCGCATCAAAGAGAGCGACCGCCTTGCCACGGTAAGCGCCATGCTGACGGCGCTTGGCGGCTTCGTGGAGGAGTTCCCCGATGCGCTGACCGTTCACGGAGGAATCCCCCTCACAGGCGGCACCGTGGATGGCGCCAACGACCACCGCATCGTGATGGCGGCAGCCATTGCCGCCACGGCCTGCACCGCACCTGTCACCGTTCTGGGGGCGGAGGCTGTTAAAAAATCCTATCCCACGTTCTGGGAAGACTACAAAAAGCTGGGAGGTGTCCTCCATGTCCTCTGAATTTGGAAAACTGCTGCGCATCGCTGTCTTCGGTCAGTCTCACGGCAAGGCCATTGGCGTGAACATCGACGGTCTGCCTGCAGGTGAAGCCATCGACACCGAGGCGTTGTATGCCTTTATGAGCCGCAGAAAGCCCGGCGGCAATCCCCTCTCCACCGCCCGGAAGGAGACGGATCTGCCCATTTTCCTCTCCGGCGTGGAAAACGGCGTGACCTGCGGCGCACCGCTGTGCGCCATCATTGAAAACAGCGACCAGCACTCCGGCGACTACGCCAAACTGGCCGACACACCCCGCCCCTCCCATGCAGACTACACCGCATGGGTCAAGTGGGGCGGACAGGCGGATATGCGGGGCGGCGGACACTTCTCCGGCCGGCTTACCGCACCGCTTTGCATCGCAGGCGGCATCGCCAAGCAGATCCTTGCCCGCCGCAGCATTTATGTTGGCGCGCACCTGGCCTCCGTGGGCGCGGAGCAGGACGCCGCCTTCCCCCTGCATCCCACAGCAGAACTGTTTGACGCTGTGGCCGCCAAGCCCTTCCCCGTGCTGGATGACGCCGCAGGCGAGCGGATGCAGCAGGTGATTCTGGACGCCCGGCAGAATCTGGACTCCGTGGGCGGCGTCATCGAGTGCGCTGCCATCGGCCTGCCCGCAGGTCTTGGCGACCCTATGTTTGACGGCATCGAAAATCGCCTTGCCGCCGCCCTGTTCGGCATCCCGGCCGTCAAGGGCGTGGAGTTCGGTCTGGGCTTTGGCTCGGCACTTTTGCGGGGCAGCGAAAACAACGATGCTTTCCGCATGGAAAACAGCGCCGTCACCGCCGAAACCAACCGCGCAGGCGGCATCCTCGGCGGCATCACCACCGGAATGCCGGTGACGCTGCGTGTGGCCATCAAGCCCACGCCGTCCATCGGGCAGACGCAGCGCACCGTAAATCTGGCCGACGGCGAAAACACCGAACTGGTCATTGGCGGGCGGCACGATCCCTGCATCGCACACCGCGCCGTCCCCGTTGTGGAGGCGGTCACGGCCGCCGTACTGTTAGACATCTTATTGGAGGGTAATCATGGATCTTTCTGAAATTCGCACCAAAATCGACGCCGTGGACGATCAGCTGCTGCAGCTGTTTCTGGAACGCATGGCGCTGGCCGAGGAAGTGGCCGCATACAAAAACGAACACCACCTCCCCATCCTGAACAAGCAGCGGGAACGGGAAGTGCTTGCCAAAGTCACGGAAAAGGCCGGTGACAAGGAGCGCTACGCCTACCACCTCTATTCCACCCTGTTCGAGCTGGCCCGCTCCCGGCAGGCGGAACTGATCTCCGCGCCCACCCGTGTGGCGGCGCAGGTGAAGGCCTCCCTCGCCGCCGGCAGCGATATCTTCCCCCAGACGGGTCTGGTGGCCTGTCAGGGTGTGGAGGGCGCCAACTCACAGGTGGCCTGCGACCGTCTGCTGCCCCGGGGCAACATCGTATTCGTCAAGACCTTTGACGCCGTGGTGTCCGCCGTGGAGTCCGGTTTGTGCAAATTCGGCGTGCTGCCCATCGAAAACAGCTCCAACGGCTCCGTCCGCGCCGTGTACGAACTGCTGCAGGATCACAAGCTGTCCATCGTCCGCTCCACCCGGCTGTGCATCCGCCACGAACTGCTCTCTCTGCCCGGCGTGAAGATGGAGGACATTACCGAAATTTACTCCCACCAGCAGGCCATCGGCCAGTGCAGCAAATTCCTGAACAGCCTCAACGGCGTCCATGTCATCCCCTGCGACAACACCGCCATGGCCGCTAAAATGGTGGCAGACGCCGGCAACCGCCACGCCGCCGCCATCTCCTCTCACCCCTGCGCCGCTCTGTACGGTCTGGAGTGCATCAACGACTCCATTCAGGACAGCGACAACAACTACACCCGCTTCATCTGCGTGTCCAAAGACCCCGTCATTTACTCCGGTGCCAACCGCATCAGCCTCATCGTGTCCACGGACAACAAGCCCGGCGCCCTTTACGAGATCCTCTCCAAGCTGGCGGCTCTGGGCATCAACATGACCAAGCTGGAATCCTGCCCCGTAACGGGCCGGAACTTTGAGTTCATCTTCTTCCTTGAGATCGAGGCCTCCGTACAGGAGCCCAGCGTGATGGCCATGCTGCAGGAGCTGGAGCGCAACTGCAGCGGCTTCCAGTATCTGGGCGCTTACGCAGAGATCTGATATGGAGAACAAAATTTACGGCCTGCTGGGCCGCAAGCTGGGGCACAGCTGGTCTGCCCCCATCCACGCCGCTCTGGGCTGCGAGGGCTACCGGCTCATCGAACTGGAGCCGGAGGAGCTGGAAGCA
This sequence comes from Oscillospiraceae bacterium, assembly GCA_015068025.1. GTDB lineage: Bacteria > Bacillota > Clostridia > Oscillospirales > Oscillospiraceae > Oscillibacter. The sequence goes on from SVLH01000019.1 coordinate 10,447, forward strand.
TTTCTCTCCCGCAGCGACATCGGCGGATTGAACGTCACCATCCCCTACAAGCGGGATGTGATGGCGTACTGCGATGTGATCGATGACGCTGCCCGCGCCATCGGCAGCGTCAACACCCTCGCCCGCCGCAGCGACGGCAAGCTGTATGCGTGGAACACCGACGCCATCGGTCTGCTCTGGATGGCAAAGCGGGCAGGCATCACCTTTCAGGGCAGGAAGGTTATCATCCTCGGCAGCGGCGGCGCCTCCCTGACGGCGCAGGCCGTGGCCCGCACGCAGGGGGCAAGGGCTGTGGTTGTCGTTTCCCGCTCCGGGGAGGACAACTACGAAAATCTTGACCGCCACGCCGACGCCGACATCATCGTGAACACCACGCCGGTGGGCATGTTCCCCCACACCGGCGAAGCGCCTGTGGATCTCACCGCCTTTCCCGCCTGCCGGGGCGTGCTGGACGTTGTTTACAACCCCCGCCGCACCGCATTGCTGCTGCAGGCAGAGCGGCTGGGCATCCCCTGCAGCGACGGACTGCCCATGCTGGTGGCGCAGGCCAAAGCCGCCGAGGAGTTCTTTTTCGACAAACCCATTCCTGACAGCGAAAATGAGCGCATTCTCGCCATGCTGCGCAAGGAAATGACCAACATTGTACTCATCGGCATGCCCGGCTGCGGCAAGACCACGGTGGGGCAGGCGCTTGCGCGGCTGACGGGACGGGAGGCCATTGATCTGGATGCGTGCATCGTGGAGAAGGCAGGCTGCTCCATTCCCGACATTTTTGTCCGGGACGGCGAGGCCGCTTTCCGGGCGCTGGAACGGGACGTGACCGCAGAGATCGGCAAGCTGTCCGGCAAGATCATCCTCACCGGCGGCGGCGTGGTAAAAGATCCGCGCAACTACGCTCCGCTCCACCAGAACGGCCGCATTTACCATCTCATGCGGGATTTGGATGCCCTGCCCACCGCCGGGCGGCCCCTGTCCCAGACCACGGCGCTCTCCGCCCTGTGGGAAGAGCGCAAAGCAATGTACGAAGCGTTCCGTGACGAAGTGATCGACAACAACGGCTCGGTGGAGGAAACCGCCGCAGCCATCTGGAGGGATTTTTGTGAAAATTCTGGTGCTTAACGGGCCCAACATGAACATGCTGGGCATCCGCCAGCCGGAGATCTACGGCAAGGCCACCTACAACGACCTGCTGGACATGATCCGGACCAAAGCCGATGCGCTGGGCGTAGAGGTCGCCTTCTTCCAGTCCAACCACGAGGGTGCGCTGGTGGACGCCATCCAGCAGGCCTACTTTGACAAGATCGACGGCATCATCATCAACCCGGCCGCCTACACCCACACCAGCGTGGCGCTGCTGGACGCCGTGAAGGCGGTGGGCATTCCCACGGTGGAGGTGCATGTCTCCGATCCCGACAGCCGGGAGGAGTTCCGCCACGTATCCTACATCCGCGCCGCCTGCGTGGGCACCATCCGCGGACACGGCCTGAACGGGTATCTGGAAGCGCTGGAGCTGCTGTGCAGCCGGTAAACGAACAAAAAGGCAGGAGCGGTTGCTCCTGCCTTTCTTTGCGTCATGATGCAAAAAGGAAAGGACTGCCGCAACCGCGGCAGTCCTTTTTTGAACGGAGACTGGCAAAACTCCGCTTTCCTTTGTAAAGAGGGGCGAATTACTTCGCAGCCTTCTTCTTGCCGAAGATGGTGATGATACCCTCGATGGCCAGAACGATGGCCAGAACGACCAGCAGAGCACCAACGATGGCCTGGACCCAGGGACCCCAGTCGGCGCCGCCGGCGGTAATCAGGCCGATCTGCTTCTTGGTGTTGATGATCAGAGAAGCGATGGTGACAGCCAGCATGAAGAACATGGGGATCCAGCACATGGCGCTCTTCTTGCCGATGTTGCCCAGCCATGCAGCCAGAGCCAGCAGAGCCAGAGCGGCCAGCAGCTGGTTGGCAGAGCCGAACAGAGCCCAGATCTTGTCGTAACCGTTCATGCCCAGAGTGATGCCCAGCACCACGGTGATGATGGTGGCGACATAGGGGTTGGACAGAACCTTCTTGTAGCCGGTGACGTTCTCGGGAGTCTCGCCCTTGGACGCATCGATCCAGAACTCCTGGAACATGAAGCGGCCCAGACGGGTAGCAGTGTCCAGAGAGGTCAGGCAGAAGGTGGAGTAGGTCAGAACCAGCAGGGTGTACAGAATGGGATACAAACCTTCGCGGGAGGGATCAATCATGGAAGCGATACCGCCGCCGAAGATCGCGGTGGCGCCGCTGAAGGCCTGCTCGGTGCCTCTGAAGGAATAAGCATGAGCGACGGCGCACAGGGTCAGGATGGCCAGGACGCACTCGATCAGCATACCGCCGTAAGCGATGGGCTTGGCATCCTTTTCCTTATCCAGCTGCTTGGAGGTGGTGCCGGAGCCGACCAGAGAATGGAAGCCGGAGATGGCACCGCAGGCGATGGTGGTGAACAGGACGGGGAACACAGCGGTACGGGAAATGCCCAATTCAGCAGCCTTTTCAGCAGAAACATTCAGGAGGGGCATGGTCTCCATGGAGGGGTTCTTGACCACAACAGCGATGACGGCCAGAGCCAGCATGGCGTACAGCAGGAAGGAGGACAGATAGTCACGGGGCTGCAGCAGGATCCACACGGGAGTGACAGAGGCGACCAGGATGTAACCGCCCACGATCCACATCCAGGCTTTCTCAGACAGATAGATGGGATGGAAGTTCAGGCCAATGAAGATGATCGCAGCAATGGCGAGGACGCCGACGACAGAGGCGATGCCCACGGGAGCGCCCTTGCGGTACACGACGAAGCCGAAGATGATGGCGATCAGGATGAACAGCAGGGAAACCATGGCGACCTGTGCGTTGGCGGTGGAGGCAACCTTATCCAGAACATCAGTCTTGACAAAGGAGGCCTTGCCGTCCGCACCAACATAGGTGGCTCTGAAGGTACCAGCAACGATGGATGCGAACGCAGCCACGACCAGGATCAGGGTCAGATAAGAGAAGATGACGAACAGGCGCTTGGCGCGGACGGACATGTTGGCGGAGATGATCTCGCCGATGGACTTGCCGCCGTGACGCACGGACGCGAACAGGGCGCCGAAGTCATGCACACCGCCGAAGAAGATACCGCCGATGACGATCCACAGGGTGCAGGCCAGCCAGCCGAAGCCAGCGCCGGCAGCGCTGATGGGGCCGGTAATGGGGCCGGCACCGGCGATGGAGGAGAAGTGGTGGCCCATCAGAACGGGGGCCTTTGCGGGGACATAGTCGATACCATCCTGCATGGTATGAGCGGGGGTTTCGCCGCCTTCACCGACACCCCACTGCTTGCACAGCCAGCGGCCATAGAAGATATAGCCGAGGAGCAGCAGAGCGGCGCCAATGACGGTCAGCAGCAAACCGGGCATGTTGACGTACATATGGGCAAATTGCATATTGGTTCTCTCCCTTCTTTATTTTGCCTTGGGGGCGAAGTTCGCCTCCAGGGTCTTCTTTGCTCCCTTTCCGGCTGGATTAGAAAGGAAGCTTTGCGTGGATATTTCCATTGCAGCAATATGATACTCCATCCAGCCATGGAGTGCCAGTCGAAAGTTTTTCTGGAAGCGGGTCTTCTGGATCAGTTTTTTCGCTTCCGGATCAATGGTGTCCGCCAGGATCACCAGCGTGACGTAGGAGGACTTGTGCTCCTTGTGGGGGCGGATCTGCGCCATGCCTTCCTTCAATGCCAGATCGATCTGGGTCTTGGCGGTCGCCGCATCCAGATGGTCCGCCAGGAAGAAGAAGGTGTAGTCATACTGCTCGTAGGCGCTGATGACCACCTTCTTGCTGAAGGCATAGTTTTCGTCCCGCATGAAGAATGTGGCTGTGGCGGGGTATTCAGCACCGCTCTCCGTGCGCACAGAGCGCGCCACGTTATAGTGGTGAGAATAGGCTTCCAGGAGCTTTTCCAGCCGCTCCTGCCGGGTCATTTCCATAGGTTCACTACCGCCTCCCAACGCTGCTTGGCCTTATAAAGGCATAAGGCCCCATTGATGTTAGTCATTATACACGTTTTGCCGTTTCTTGTTAAGAGGGTATCTATATTTTTGTGCATTATTGTAAATTTTCCGTTAATAAATTGGCATATTTCAATAATTTTTTGCCAATTTCTCCGAGGTCGCCGTCTGCGTTCCTTAACATTTTCTGTCGGTCGGATCGTTCCCTATGTATGAAGTTTACTACCCGGCAAAAAAGCGGCGGTGCCGTTGCACCGCCGCTTCCCAGACGTTCTTTCGCAGGTCATTCCTGCAAGGTATTCACCAGATGCTTCATGTGAATGCTCATGGCATGACGCGCACCCACCTCGTCCCGCTTCATCAGGAATTCCAGGATCAGCCGATTGTCCTGAATGGCAATATCCTGCATATGCCGGCGGTTCTGGGAGATCTGCATGATCTCATTCACCGCGCTGTTGATAATGGGATACAGCCGCCGCATATACTCGTTGTGCGACGCCTTGATGATGGCCAGATGGAACTCCTGATCCGCCAGCGGCCAGTCGCCGCCCTGTCTGGAGATCTCCTCCATGCGCTCCGCTTTCTTGCGGATCTGCTGCAATTCTTCGTCCGTTGCGCGCTGACAGGCCATGGCCGCCGTGGCAGGCTCGAAGATCAATCGCATTTCAAAGAGATCCTTCGCCCGGACACGGGAATGCAATTCAGACAGCTCCGTCAGATCCACGCCGGCGGTAGGCAGTTCCTCCGCCACGAAGGTGCCCTTGCCCCGCCGGATCTCCAGCACCCCCTGCACCGCCAGAAACGAGATCGCCTCCCGCAGCGTCGTGCGGCTGACGTCCAGCGCAGCGCTGAGTTCATTTTCGTTGGGCAGCTTGCTGCCCGCCTCGTAGAGATGCTCGTCCACGATCATTTCATACAGGCGGTTGGCTGTCTGCTCCGACAGCTTTGCCTTTTTCATATCCGGCACACGATCGCTCCTTCCGCCCCTGCTTTCTGCTATGCTCCTTATTATACCGAACACCCGGCCCCAATGCAAACACATTTGTATGATTGCACGAAAATTTGTTGACATCATTTCTCAACTTGTGTACAATGACATCATACAATACAAACAGCGGTAATACAACACAGAGGAGGTGGGGTGTTTGACTGCCTCGACCATTTGCTCCCACCGCATTTCCATCATCACAGGCCACTACGGCACCGGGAAAACGGAGTTCGCCGTCAATCTGGCTCTGGCGCTGGCCGGCGAGGGAAAGCGGGTCATGATCGCCGATCTGGACATCGTGAATCCCTATTTCCGTTCCCGGGAGCGCAAGGCGCTGCTGGAGGATGCCGGCGTGCGGCTGATCTCCTCCTCCCAGTCCTGCAGCAATGCCGACCTGCCCGCTCTGCCGGCGGAGCTGCTTTCCGTTCTGGAAAACCGTGGGCTCACCGGCATTCTGGATATCGGCGGCGACCCCGTGGGTGCCAGAGTGCTGGCACGGTTCCAGCCCAAGATCGTGCAGGAGGACAGCCAGCTGATCTACGTCCTCAATGCCAACCGGCCGGAGGTGCGGGAGGCGGAACACGCCATCGAATATCTTCGAAACATTGAAGCCGTCACCGGCCTCACCTGCACCGGCATCATCAACAACACCCACCTGTGCGGCGAGACCACAGAGGCCGACATCCGCCGCGGCGCGGCGCTCTCCGCCGCCGTATCCGAAAAAACCGGCATCCCCGTGCTGTGCCACGTGGCGGTGGAGCCGCTGGCGGACACACTGGCCGATCTGCCGGAGCCGGTATTTCCCATTACCATTAAAATGAAAAAACCGTGGGAATGACCACAGAGAAGGAGGGCCGCATCATTATGGCTGCAAAAGTTACATTCAACTCCGACCGCTGCAAGGGGTGCGAACTGTGCACCACCGTATGCCCCAAGCACATTGTTGTGATCGACAGCAATGTGGTCAACCGCAAGGGCTATCATCCCGCTACCGTGACAGACATGGACGCGTGCATCGGCTGCGCCAGCTGCGCCAGGATCTGTCCCGACTCCATCATCACCGTGGAAAAATTCTGAAAGGAGGTTGTGTATCGTGGCAAAAGAACTGTGGAAAGGCAATGAAGCCATTGCAGAAGCCGCCATCCGCGCCGGCTGTGACTGCTTCTTCGGCTACCCCATCACCCCCCAGAGCGAAGTCCCCGAGTATATGTCCACCCACCTGCCCAAGGCGGGCGGCGTGTTTGTGCAGGCCGAATCCGAGCTGGCCGCCATCAACATGGTGTACGGCGCCGGCGGCTCCGGCAAGCGTGCGATGACCTCCTCTTCCTCCCCCGGCATCAGCCTGAAGCAGGAGGGCATCACCTATCTGGCAGGCGCTGAAGTTCCCGCCGTCATCGTCAACTGCATGCGCGGCGGCCCGGGTCTGGGTACCATCCAGCCCGGTCAGGGTGACTACTATCAGGCGACCCGCGGCGGCGGCAACGGTGACTACCGCACGGTGGTTCTCTCTCCCTCCAACATTCAGGAGGCCGTGGACTTCGTGCAGGAGGCCTTCGACATCGCCGACCAGTACCGCAACCCCGTTCTGGTGGTGATGGACGGCCTCATCGGCCAGATGATGGAGCCCATCGAATGGCGTGAGATCCCCAAGCGCAAGCTGCCCTCCAAGGACGAGTGGGCCACCACCGGCCGGCGAGACCGGGCACACACCAACATCATCAACTCCCTGTTCCTCGACGCCGAGATCTGCAACGCGCACAATGTGCGGCTGACCGCAAAACTGGCCGAGATGGAGAAGAACGAAGTCCGCTGGGAGGAAGTCCAGTGCGACGATGCCGAGCTGGTCATCACCGCATACGGCACCCCCGCCCGCATCGCCCTCACCGCCATCGACATCCTGCGCAGTGAGGGCTATAAGGTGGGCCTGTTCCGTCCCATTACCCTGTGGCCCTTCCCCGAGAAGGCGTTGCGCGATCTGGCTGCAAGCGGGCATGTGAAGGCATTCCTGGACGTGGAGATGAGTACCACCGGCCAGATGATCGACGACGTTCGCCTGTCTGTTCTGGGCAAGAAGCCCATTTCCTATCTGGGCTGCGCCGGCGGCCTGATCCCCACCGTGGAGGACATGGTCGAAGCAGCCCGAAAGGCATTGAAGGAGGTGCAGTAATATGGCAATCGTATATGAAAAGTCCCGCGGCCTGACCGACGCCGAATTGCACTACTGCCCCGGCTGCCACCACGGCATCATCCACAAGCTGGTGGCGGAATCTCTGGTGGAGCTGGGTCTGCTGGACGAGGCCATCGGCGTGTGTCCCGTGGGCTGCTCCGTTCTGGCCTTCAATTACTTCAACTGCGATATGCAGGAGGCCGCCCACGGCCGTGCCCCTGCCGTTGCCACCGGCATCAAGCGCACCCATCCCAATCAGGCCGTCTTTACCTATCAGGGCGACGGCGATCTGGCCTCCATCGGTGCGGGCGAGATCGTTCACGCCGCGATGCGCGGCGAAAAGTTCACCACCATCTTCGTCAACAACGCCATTTACGGCATGACCGGCGGTCAGATGGCGCCCACCACCCTGATCGGTCAGAAGGCCACCACCTGCCCCGGCGGCCGTGACGCCGCGCAGGCCGGTATGCCCATCCGCGTGGCGGAGATGCTCTCCACGCTGGACGGCTGCGTCTACGCCGAGCGCGTGTGCGTTACCGACATCGCCAACCTGAACAAGGCCAAGCGCGCTATCAAGAAGGCCTTTGAGAAGCAGATGGCCGGTGAGGGCTTCACCTTCATCGAAGTCCTGTCCACCTGCCCCACCAACTGGGGCATGACGCCGCTGAAGGCCAACGAGTGGCTGAAAACCGAGATGGCGGCCTACTATCCTCTGGGCGTGATCAAGGACAACACTGCGGAGGTGAAGTAACATGAAGAAAGAAGTCATCATTTCCGGTTTTGGCGGACAGGGCGGTCTGGCCATCGGCAAGAATCTGGTGGAAGCCGGTCTGGCCGAGGGGCTGAACGTGACCTGGGCGCCTTCCTACGGCCCCGAAATGCGCGGCGGCACCGCCAACTGCTCCGTCGTCCTCTCCGACAAGCCCGTCGGCTCTCCCGTGTTCAACCACTCCACCGAGCTGATCGCCCTCAATGAGCCTTCTCTGGCAAAATTCGAAGCCGGCGTTCTGCCCGGCGGAACCGTGTTCGTCAACTCCTCCGTGGTCACCGACAGGGTCTCCCGGGACGACCTGACCGCTTACTACATCCCCTGCGGCCAGATCGCCGAGGAGATCGGCAACAGCAAGGTCGCCAACATGGTCATGCTGGGCGCCTACGTGGCCGCCACCGGCGTGCTGAAACCGGAGACCATCGAGGCCATGATCGCAGAGATGTTTGCCGGCGCCAAGGCGAAGTTCATCCCCCTGAACATCGAGGCCTTCCGCCGCGGAATGGCCTGCGTGAAATAACGCTTTCCCCGCCGCGGGCCGCACCATGCCGCCGGCCCGCGGCTTCCTCGTTCCGCGGTGCGATTCCCCTTGACTTTGCCACACAATCAGCGTATAAAAGGAAGTAAGATTGGCGAATTGTCGGAACGAAAGCAGACGCGCCACGGATGTGTGACTTTCGCCTCTCCCTGCGAAACGGGACTGCGCGAAAGTCTTTTTTGTTTTCGTTTCCGAACATCACTCGTATAAAGGAGAAATTTACAATGCTGGACATCAAGATCGTCAGAACGACCACCCCCAAGACCAAGCCCGCCGACGAAACCAAGCTGGGCTTCGGTAAGATCTCCTCCGACCACATGTTCCTGATGGATTACAGCGTGGAACAGGGCTGGCACGATCCCCGCATCGTCCCCTACGCCCCCTTCCAGCTGGACCCCGCCTGCGTGGTGTTCCACTATGCACAGGAGTTGTTTGAGGGCATGAAGGCCTACCGCACCGAAGACAACAAGATCCAGCTATTCCGTCCCGAGTGCAACGCCCAGCGCATGCAGGACTCCTCCGAGCGTCTGTGCATCCCCACCATCCCCGTGGAGGACTATGTGCAGGCCGTGAAGGCTCTGGTGGAAGTGGAAAAGGACTGGGTGCCCTACACCTACGGCGCTTCCCTGTACATCCGTCCCTTCGTCATCGCCACCGACGTTGGCATGGGCGTCCACGCCAGCCACACCTATACCTTCTGCATCATCGCCTTCCCCTCCGGCGCCTACTATGCCGAGGGCATCAATCCCGTGCGCATCTACGTCGAGGATGAGTACATCCGTGCCGCTCCCGGCCTGACCGGCTACACCAAGTGCGGCGGCAACTACGCTGCCTCCATCAAGGCCGGCGAAGTGGCCGCCCAGAAGGGCTTCGCCCAGGTGCTGTGGCTGGACGGCGTGGAGCGCAAGTATGTGGAAGAAGTCGGCGCGATGAACATCTTCTTCAAGATCGACGGCAAGGTCTACACCGCCGCCTGCACCGGCACCGTGCTGCCCGGCGTCACCCGCCGCAGCTGCATCGAGCTGCTGCGCGACTGGGGCTACGAGGTCATCGAGGGCAAGCTGGCCATCGCCGACATCATGGAAGCCAGCCGCAACGGCAAGCTGGAGGAGGTCTTCGGCACCGGCACCGCCGCCGTCATCTCCCCCGTCAAGGAGCTGTGCTGGAAGGACGAGTCCGCCTTCATCGGCGGCGGCGTCATCGGCCCCGTCACCCAGAAGCTGTATGACGTGATGACCGGCATCCAGTGGGGCAAGGTGGCCGACGAAAAGGGCTGGATCGTTCCCGTCTGCCAGGGCTGATCGTTTCAATAAGAAAGAACCGGAGGAAGTTCCTCCGGTTCTTTTTATTTCGTCCGTCTTTGGCGGCTCTTGGAAATGATGCGCACCACGGATGCCACCAGTGAGCAGCCCACCGCGATGGCGCCGGCAAGAGCAACCGTCTCCATGCCCTTTTCCACGAAAAGGTCCATATCGCTGTTGATCAGCGCCTCCAGCGTGTAATAGATACCGCCGCCGGGCACCAGCGGGATGATGCCGATGAGCAGAAACACCGCCGCCGGGGATTTGAACACCCGGGCGAAGATCTCCGACAGCACCGCCACCACCACCGTCGCCAGCAGGCCGCGCAGGACGATGCTGCTGCCCTCCAGCAGCAGGTACACCAGCCAGCCACCGGCACCGGAAAGCGCCGCGCACACGATATGCTGCCACTTGCGCAGTTGAAACACGAAGCAAAAGGCCGCGCAGCCCACGAAGGCGTACAGGCAGGGAAGAATGATCTGTTCCATTTGCCCCTCCTTACACGCCCAGTGCGCCAAACAGCCAGGGCACCGACGTCAGCGTAATGGCCACGCCGATGGTGATGCCCAGCGCCACCAGCAGCACCTCCGCCGTGCGGCTCACCGCCGCCAGATAGTCGCCCGCCAGCACGTCCCGCATCATATTGGTAATGGCCAGACCCGGCACCAGCAGCATAATCGTGCCGATGGTGGCCTTATCCGCGTGCACGGAGCCGTTGAGGGTCTGCAAAACGACCGGGATGACCGTGGCCAGCATGGCGGCGATCAGATTTCTGAAAAAACCGTTGGCCTGCACGCCGTGCAGAAAGCTCACTGCCCGCCGCACCAGCAACCCGGAGAAGAATGCCGCCACGGCGTCCGTGGCGCAGCCGCCCCAGAACAGCGTGAAAAACGCCGCCACCACGCCGAAGGACAGATAGTCCGCCCAACGGGGGTACAGGGGGCTGTTCAAAATCTCCCGCAGGTTCTCCTCCGCCGCGGCCACCGCAGGGGGCGCGGCGCAGATCTCACGACACAGGGAATTGAGCCGGCGCAGGCGGTTCAAATTGACCGCCGCGGGCTTGACCCGCACCGCCTTGGTGTAGTTGCGCTCCTCCGTGCGGATATTGACGATCACACAGGACGGGATGGCGAACACCTCCGGCGCAGGGCAGCCGTAGGCGGCCAGCACACGCTCCACCGACTCTTCCACGCGGCAGATCTCGCCGCCGTTTTGCATCAGCTGCCGTCCCAGTTCGCAGCTGAAATTCAGCACACTCTCCATCACACACATCTCCGCTTATGTTTTTGCGATGATCTTTCCGCCGCATTTCGGGCAGGTGATCTCGATCTTTCCCTTGCCCACCGGCACGCGGCAAATGGTCTTGCAGGTTTTGCAGGTGAAATACTTATGCGCCGTGTCCGCGTGACGGGCCTTTGCACCGGCGACGGCGTTTTTCCGCGCCTGCCACCAATTCACCCACTTCTGATTTTCCGCCCGCCGCTTGGGCAGATTCCTGGAAAAGGTGCGAAACAGCACCAAAATCAGCAGCGCATAAATCAGCACATTCAGCAGCGACACCATCACCTGCACCTTCAGCAGGGCAAAGATCAGCTCCACGCCCCAGAGGATCAGATATCCCCAGATCAGGGCACGGTTCAGCTGGTCTGCTCCGTTGCGGCCGTACATAAATCGCGCTAGGGCGCATCTGAATTTATAAAGCATACTCTCGCTCCTTATTTGCGTTTGTTCGCTGCCCCTATTGTACTCAACCACAGTGCTTCTGGCAAGCACCGCGGCCTCCAAATTTACAAAAAGGTCATTTATTCCCGGCGGCTACACCGCGCTGGTATGGGTCTGCTGCAATAACCACCCTAAAAAGAACCGCCGCCCCAACTTCGGTCAGGGCGGCGGTTTTTTGTTACAGATGATGATCCCGGAGGAGTTTCTTGGCCATGTCCCACAGTTCGTCGCTGACTTCCTGCACGATGACGGCGCGCTCCACCAGATCGGGCAGTGCCTGCACCACTTCGGCTTCCACTACGGTTTCGTTGGTCAGGTCGGCGGAGGGGCAGCCGGCGCAATGCCCCAGCATCTTCACATACAGCACCTTATTCTCCAGACGGTCGATGCTGATCTCGCCGCCGTGGGCGCGCAGCACGGGACGCACCTTCTCGTCCAGCACGGCTTCAATGCGCTTGATATCTTCATTCATGGGTCAGTTCCTCCTGTTGCGCCGCTCTGGCGGCGGCAATATCGTCGCGGATGCGGCGGCGGGTATCGTCAAAGAGCAGTTCCTTGTTGTGGCGGAAGTAGGCATCGCAGCCGAAATTCTCCACAAACCAGCTGGCATCATAGCCGGAGGTGACCTCCGTAACAAAGAGCACCATCTCCTGACTCTGCTCCAGCGCCTCCTCGAGAAAGCGGAAGGCATTGTCGAAGGCAGCGCCCGTTTCACCTGCCAGCGTGCTGCGGCGCTCCACCTCTGCGCCGAACCAGCCACGCACAGCGTCCATGGCGGTGTCGGCTTCGCTCACGCTCTCGCTCTGCAGGCGCAGGCGGTAGTCCTCCAGCGCGTTGATCTCACGCAGCCACAGGTCGCGCGTTTCCTTTTCCAGCTGGCCGGCTTCTTTGGCCTGCTTCAATTTTTCCTGCCGCTGCCACACCAGCTGCGAGAGCACAGCAACAGGGTCGGCCTCCGCGATTTTGCCGCGGAAGTCCAGCAGCGTTTCGTGCAGCGCCGCGGTCAGCGCATCCTGCCGGCGGGTCTGGCGCGCCAGTTCCGTCAGGCGGGAGAAGATCAGGCTCATGACGGAGAGCTTCTCATCAAAGGGCGCGGCGCGCAGCTCCAGCATCGTGACGCGCTGCCAAGTGCCCTGCAGGATGTCCTCCACATGGTAGGTTTTCTGGTACTTATAATACAGTTCCAGATAGTTGGCAAAGTCCTTGGCAATGCGGGGCAGCTGGATATACTGCTCCACCACGCCGCGATCTACCCGCAAGCCCAGTTTTTCGTAGGCGAAGATCAGTTCGCTCAAATCCTCCCAGCCGCGGGCGGTGGCAAACTGCAGGCCATCCACCGTGGTCTCCACCCGGTAGAAGTGGTCTTTCTTAATATCCAGATAGGACACCACCGCACCGTGGACGCCCTTGCGAAGGGCGTATTCCTTCCACACGGCAAAGTTCTCCTCCACGTCGATGCGCTTGACGCGATCCAGCGTGACCATATCAAAGTCCCGGACGGACTTGTTGTACTCGGGGGGATTGCCCGCCGCCACGATGAGCCAGCCCTCGGGCAGGCTCTGATTGCCGAAGGTCTTGCACTGGAGGAACTGCAGCATCATGGGAGAGAGCGTTTCGGACACGCAGTTGATCTCGTCGAGGAAGAGTATGCCCTCTTTGATTCCCGTGCGCTCCATCAGCTGATAGACGGATGCCAAAATCTCGCTCATGGTGTATTCGGTGACGGAAAATTCCGCGCCGTCATAAGTGCGCTTTTCAATGAAGGGCAGACCCACGGCGCTCTGGCGGGTATGGTGGGTGATGGTGTAGGCCACCAGTCCCACGCCGGTCTCCGCCGCGATCTGCTCCATAATCTGGGTCTTGCCGATGCCCGGAGGGCCCATCAGCAGCACCGGGCGCTGGCGCACCGACGGGATCAGGTAATTGCCCAGAGCGTCCCGGGTCAGGTATGCTTTGAGCGTATTGGTAATTTCCTGTTTTGCCTGTTTGATGTTCATACTATTATCTCCTCACAGCTGGGGCAGTTCGTCCAGCTCGATCCCGTATTCTTCTGCCGTTTCCCGCGCCGCGCGTTCCAGTCCCGGCACATCCAGCACCAGCCGGATGGCCCACGGCGGCATTTCAAAGGACAGCGGGGGCTCTTCCAGCAGCACAAAAGCCGCGTCGTAAGGCGGACGCTTTTTGGGGTAGAAGCCCATGCCGTCCGTAAAGTACACCAGCCCCCGCAGAGAGGTGAATGCCCCCTCTTTCCGCAGCCGATCCACATGTTCGAACACGGGGCGGAAGTCCGTGGCGCTGCCGCCGCAGAGCGTGAAGTTTTCCATGTAGTTTTTCAGTTCCTCCAGATCACGGATCACCGTGTCGGAGCGGATCTGATCGTCGCATTGTAGGATACGGATGTTCACCTTGCGGGTAAAGGTCTCCGTGCTGCGCAAAATGGCATAGGTGCAGGCCAGAAACTGCCGCACCAGTTCGCCGGAGGTGGACATGGAGGTGTCCACGGCAATGACAAAATCCTCGATGCGCTTGTCCTCTTTCGTTTCCGGCGGCTCTACCAGCGGCATATTGCCGTAAAGCTGTAATCCGTAGGTGTAGAAGGTATAGTCGAAGGCGTCGCCATCCACCTCCATGACCTCACGGGGGGCGGCGAACCGGCGCAGGAAGGCGCGGTAGTCCACATCGTTGCGGTTGGCCACCCGCAGGCGTTCCAGCACGGCCTCGCCGCCGGTGGCCTGATCGGCCAGCACGGTCTCCATGGAGGTCTGGGTCTTTTCCGCCATGCTCTGCCACTTTTCGTCCTGCTGCTGGGACTGTTCCTGCTGTTCCTTCTGCTCCGGATCCCACAATCCGTGGTCATCCACCAGAAACAGCTTTTGCAGCTGCGCCACCCGATAGGGTTCCAAGTCCAGCTTCAGCAATCGGCGATAGATACCCTCCGCCGTCAGCACCGGCATCTCCTGCCGGCATTCGCCGTAAAACTTCCTCTTTGCCGGAGAGGTGACATCCTCCAGACAGGGGTAATCCAGTCCGTCCAGAATGCTCTCCACCGCCGCGTCGCAGGCCAGATCCCACAGTTCCGGTGCCTTGCCCCGCTTCTTCGCCAGATGCCGCAGCATGCAATGGAGAATCACATGGAGGTAGGCCCGGTTTACATGGATCTCGCTGCGCAGATACCGCTCCGCCAGAAAGGCGCCGTCATAATACAGCGTGTCGCCGTTGGTGGCAAGGGACGCCGTCACACCGCCGCCGGGCTGGAACGCAAGGGCACACAGCGCCGCATCCAGATAGGGCAGGTTCATATACAGCCGGTTGCGCGCTGTGTACAGAATCTCCTGCCCAATGGCGGAAAAATCTTTTTTCTGTCCATCCATGCGCCTGCCCTCCTTTCCTGTTTTACCCCTTATAAATCAAAGGACTTTTGCAGTCCCGCAGGGGCGTTTCGGTGCCGCTCCTCCATCAGGATGGCCATCAGTTCCGTTTTCCCCTGCCGCCGGGCCTCCTCGCTGAGCGCCGACAGTCCTGCGCTGTCCCACGCCGTTTTGTGCAGCAGCGCGCGCAGGCCGGAAGCATCCCCCTCGGCCAGCAGCCAATGGGCCAGCGCTTCAGCGTGGGCGCGGATGTAGGCGAGGTACTGCTCCTCCGCCTCGTGCGTCAGCTCCACGGGGCAAATCAGCCGCCGCCAAGCCAGACGCAGCGCGCCCGCCGGGTCATGACCCACGCCCAGAAAGGGCTTCCAGAGGTCGTCGTAATCCTTCAGCGAAAATTTCTTTTCGTAAAAACAATGGTGGTAGGCATAGCCGCCGCCGCTGATGCGGAAATCAAACTGGTGGTGGGGAATGTTCTCCTCATGCTCCTCCGTGTAGGAGGGGAAGATCAGGCGTGCCGTGGTGCCGTCCCTGCGATACAGCGTCACATCCAGTTCCCGGATCAGCTCGTCGCACAGATAGGCCAGCAGCACACCCTCCTGCCCCGTGCAGGTGATGCGGAAGGTGTCCAGCGCGCGGCAGTTCATCAGCGAGCCGCCGCCCCAGTGGGCAGCCGTGTCCTGCAGGATCAGCGTTTTCAGTCCGGTACAGTTGAACAGGGCATAGTTCTCGACTCTGCGCAGACTGTCCGGCAGTTTCAGTTCTGTCAGGCTGCGGTTGTCCCAGCCATCTTCCGGCGGGATGCCGCAGGTGACCAGCACCGCCTCCCCCTCCGGCGGGGTGCGGTTGGACGTGAGGGCGTGGTCGCCCAGAACGGTGACCGGCAGGCCAAACAGCTCCTCCGGCAGCGCAGCGCGGCTATCGCAGGTCAGCGCCTGCAGAATCGTCACCTGCTCCGCCTCCCGGCGGATGACCAGTTTCCAGTTGTTTGCACCGCTGATCCGTTCCAAAGCCTGTCCTCCCGCATTTTCTTAACAATTCAGTATAGCACAACGCAATTCATATTCCTATACTTTGTGCAAAAAAAGGAGAAGGCAGCCGCCTCCTCCTTTGGTATGCGATTTTTTGCGGCGCTTCGCCAATCAGCCCCACAGGGCGGACAGCGTGGGAATGACCTGCTTCTTGCGGGACATGATCCTGGGCAGGAAGGCGCAGTTCCCCTCGTCCTTGATGTTAAACGCCTGACGGATGGTCTCCTCGTCGCCCACATAGAGAAGCTGGGTACCATCCAGCAGCACATCCGTGATCATCAGGATCACGGTATTGAATCGCTTCTCCTTCCGGATCTCACGCATGGCGTTCAGGAACTCCTCTTTCCGTTCCATCAGACGGTCGGAATCCATGCAGGTGATCTGGCTGACCGCCAGATCGTGGCCGGCAATATGGAACTCCTTGTAGTCCGTTTTCAGCATGGTCTCCACAGACTTATCCTCGCCGCAGGTGGCGGAGAAGATGGCCTTGCCCAGCTCATCCAGAGAGATGTTGGCAATGCGTGCCATGCGGTTGGCAATGTCGATGTCCCGCTGGGTGCAGGTGGGGGACTTGAACATGACGGTGTCGGACACGATGGCCGCTGCCATGAGTCCCGCCATTTTCGCCGTGGGCATGAGACCCTTTTCCTGATACATGCCCGCCACGATGGTGGTGGTGCTGCCCACAGGCTCGTTGCGCACATAGATGGGGTTTTTCGTCTGGATGTCCGCAAGGCGGTGGTGATCCACGATCTCCAGAATGTCCGCCTGATCCAGACCCATCACGGACTGCGCTTTTTCGTTGTGGTCCACCAGCACCACCTGTTTGCGCCGGGGACGCAGCAGATGGTAGCGGGACAGGGTGCCCACCACACGCTCCTCCTCATCCAGAATGGGGTAGGCGCGGAAGCGGCTTTCCAGCACGGTGTCCTGCACATCGTCGATATAATCGTCCAGATGGAAGCACACCAGATTTTCGCTCTTGCAGACACGCTCGATGGGCAGCGCCTGATTGATCAGCCGCACGGCACGATAGGCGTCGTAGGGCGTGGCAATGAGGCAGGTCCTGGTTTCCATGTCCAGCAGTTCCTGCTGCACCTCTGCCTGGCAGACGATAACGCAGTTCACATTCAGCTCCAGCGCGCGGCGGATCATGTCCGGCTGGTCGCCGCAGATGAGAACCGTTTCCTCCGCGGCAAACAGCAGCGTCTCCCGTCCGGTGGGCAGCGCCACCGTGATCTCACCGGAGATCTCGTCCCGCAGTTCGCCGCCGGCGTTGAGGATGCGCCCCTCCAGCACGGAGAGCAGGTTGTACACCGGCACCTGATTCACCGTGGGGTTTTCCACGGAGGTCATGTCATAGTTCGCCACGTCGCCTGCGGACAGCATACCGTAGAGCGAGCCGTCCTCGTTGGCTACGGGCAGGACGGAAATGCGCTCCGCCTGCATCACCTGCCACGCGCGGCTGAGCGTTGCGGCAGCAGAAAGCGTGGGCGGCGTATCGTAATCCAGATCGCGAACCTGCGTCCGCACGTTGCTGATCTTCTGGGGCGGCTGGAAGCCGAAGCGATCCAGCACGATCTGGGTCTCATCGCTGATCTGACCCAGACGGGCGGCCTGATACTGCCGCTGTCCCAGCGCCTGCTTCAGCGCCGCATAGGCCATGGCGGATACGATCGAGTCGGTATCCGGGTTCCGGTGGCCCGTGATATATACGGTATCCATTCCAGTATCCATGCAAATCTCCTTCTCTGCCCCAGGGGTCGGTTATTTTTCTTTATTATGCTTCCGCCGCAACCCTTTGTCAACGGCTCTTTCCGTTAAGAAGCACACAAAGCCGCCCCTTTGCGGGCAGTTTTTCCTTACAGGATCAGCAGTTCCTTGGGCGCCTTGGTGAGGTTGCGGCAGCCGTCCTCTGTCAGGACGATCACATCCTCGATGCGCACGCCCAGTCTGCCCGGCAGGTAGATGCCCGGCTCCGCCGAGATCACGGCACCCACGGGCAGGGGGGCAGGATTGGCAGGGGACGCATTGGGCGCTTCATGCACCTCGATGCCCACGCCATGACCGAAGCTGTGGCCGAAACAGGCGCCGTAGCCCGCCGCCTCGATGACAGCCCGGGCTGCGCCGTCCACTTCCTGCCCTGTGGCGCCGCCCCTTGCGGCGGCGATACCCGCCAGTTGGGCGGTGAGGACGGTATCGTATATAGTACGCATTTCTTCCGTCACATATCCCACCGCCACCGTGCGGGTCATGTCGGAGCAGTAGCCGCGGTACACGCAGCCAAAGTCCATGGTGACGAATTCGCCGGTTTGGATCTGCCGCTCGGAAGGAACGCCGTGGGGCAGGCTGCCGTTGGGGCCGGAGACCACCACCGGATCAAAGGACATATCCTCTGCGCCGTAGTGCAGCATCAGGTATTGCAGTCTGGCGGCGATCTCCTTTTCCGTGACACCCGGACGAATCTCCTTCAGAATATCCTCCAGCGCCCGTTCCGCGATGCGCTGCGCCGCTTCCATGCACGCCAGTTCCTCCGGTTCTTTCACCGTGCGCAGGCGGTGCAGAAGATCCGTCGCCGGGATCAGTTCGCAGGGCAGCGCCTTGCTGTAATGGGCGTGGGAGCGCACCGTCATGCAGCCGTCTTCAAACCCCAGACGGCGGACAGCCTTCTCCTCCACCGCCTCTTTGATGAGCGCGGCATAGCCCCGGCCGCGGCCGATCTCCCGCAATTCCGCGTTTTGCAGGCAGCGCTCCGCCGCCTCCGTATAACGGGAGTCCGTGAAAAAGTGCGCCTTGTTCCGCGTCACCAGCGCTACGCCATCTTCTCCCGGAGAATGGAAGCCGGAGGCGTAAAACCGATTGGCCTCGCCCGTCAGAAGTACGGCGTCCAGACCGTTCTCCTCCAGAATGGCGGAAATTTGATCAAAATGGTTCATACAAATCCTCTTTCCCATACAGGATGGTTTCAGTGTAGCAGACGCACCTGTTTTCGTCAAAGACTTTACGCCGCAGAAAAAGCGGAATTTCGGCAGGACGCAAAATGATGGTTGACTTTTTACAGGGGAAAAGATACCCTGAAACTATCAAACACAAAGGAGTTTCCTATGAAACTGGTCACTTATCTGGAAAACGGCGCGGAACGCCCCGGGATTCTCGTCGCAGACGGCACCGCCGTTGCCCCGCTGCCTTACCCCGATATGCAGGCGCTGATCGAAGATCCCTCCCGCATCGGTGCATACGATGAGGCTGCCGCCATCCCCCTTTCCGCCGTTTCTCTGTGTGCGCCCATCCCCCGCCCCCGGCAGGATGTGATCTGCCTGGGCATCAACTACAAGGCCCACGCCGAGGAGGCGGAGCGGTACAGCGCCGAATCCTTTACCAAGGAGCGTCCCATTCCCATCTACTTTTCCAAGCGCGTGACCGAGGCGGTGGCGCCCGACGGCTTCATCGAGAGCCATCCCGGGCTGGTGGAGCGGCTGGACTATGAGGCAGAGCTGGCCGTCATCATCGGCAAGACCGCCAGAAACGTCAGTGCCGCAGACGCCGCCGACTACATCTTTGGCTACACCGTACTCAACGATGTTTCCGCCCGCGTGCTGCAGACCGCCCACAAACAGTGGTATTTCGGCAAGAGTCTGGACGGCTTCACCCCCATGGGTCCCTGCATCACCACCGCTGACGAGATCGCCTTCCCCCCGGTGCTGGGCATCTCCGCCCGCATCAACGGCGAGCTGCGGCAGGATTCCACCACGGATCTCCTCATCACCGGCATTGCCGACATCATTGCGGAGCTGTCCTCCGGCATGACCCTGCTGCCCGGCACCATCATCGCCACCGGCACACCCGCCGGCGTGGGCATGGGCTTTGATCCGCCCAAGTTCCTGAAAGCCGGCGACACCGTGGAGTGCAGCATCGAAGGCATCGGCACCCTGCGAAACACCGTGCGCTGACAAAAGGCCAAAAAGAACCCCGACGGCTTTCGCCGTCGGGGGTTTGTTGTTTAATAGCCGATAATCAGACCTTTTTCCATGGCGTAGAAACTGGTCAGGCCACGGCAGGAGAGGATGTCCACGCTCCTGACCGGCAGAGTCTCCAGAATCTGCTCCTTCAGTTTCTGGGCGCCGGTGGCGTTCTCACAGTGGGAGATCACCACCTCTGCGCCGGTGCAGTCCTTGCTCTCCGCCATGATCTTGGCCAGCGCCTTATAGGTTTTCACCTCACCCCGCGCCTTGCCCACCACCTGAATGGTGCCCTGGGGAGAGGCCACAGCCGTAACATGGATGCCCAGAGAGTGCAGCAGCGTGCCAACCAGAGGACGCATCCGCCCATTCTTAATCAGGTTGTCAAAGCTTTCCAATGTAAAGCAGGTGCGCAGGGACGCCTGATAAATCCGCAGCATGCCGCACAGTTCCTCGAAGTCCACTTCCGGGTTGGCCTCGATGATCTCCTTGGTTTTCCGGATCAGCAGAACCATCGCACCGGCGGTCGCCTTGGAGTCAATGATGCAGATCTTCTTTTCCGGATGCTCCTCCAGCACCATCTCCCGCGCCATAACGGCGGCATTATAGGTGCCGGAAAGGTTTGCGGAAATTGTGAAGCACAGCGTGCAGTCACCCGCTTCAAAGGCCTTTGCGAAATCGCCGGGAGAGGGGCAGGCCGAGGATGCCGCGCTGCTCTCCTGACTCATGGCCGCGAGCATCTCCGGCACACACAGGTCATCGTTGTCCATAAATTCGCGCTCGCCCACCTGTATGCGCAGAGAAACCAGCTGGAACCGAATGCTCTCGCTGTTGAAATCACAGGTGCGAAGGTCGCAGCTGCTGTCACTGACTATATTCCAAATCATTTCATACTCCTCGTAATCTGGTTTTGAAAACCACTTTTGTTTATCATACCCTCTGCCGCTTTGTTTGTCAACAAAAAATGGCACGGCTGTTGTTCGTTTTGCGTTAAAATCCCGCGCGCACCGCATTGATCGCGGCAACTGCTGCGGCGGAGTCCGTTTTCGGAAATAGTTCGAAGGCGATTATTCCGTCATAGCCGAGGGTTTGGAGTTCCTGCAGCACCGCGCGGTAGTCGATGGCGCCGGTGCCGGGCTCGCCCCGTCCCGGTGCGTCGGCAATGTGGATGCAGCCGATCAGGGGAAGATAGCTGCGAAGCGTTTCCATTATTTTGCCCTCGTTGAGGTACATGTGATACGCATCATACAGAATTTTTATCGCCGGGGAGTTCACCGCACTTACAATCTCTGCGGCATCTTTCGTATATTTCAGGAAGTTGCCGATATGCTCCACTTGCACGTTCAGCGCTTCCAGACACAGCGTCACGCCGGCCGCCTCCGCTTCCGGTGCAATCGCCGTCAGGGTTCGGATCATGGCCGCGGTCTTTTCCGCGTCGCTGTACTGCAAAAAGAGGTCGGCGGCGTAGGGGTGGGGCTCCGGCAGCAGCTCATTGGAGTGGACGGCCAGCCGCTTGCAGCCGAGCTTCTGCGCCATCTGCAGCGAATTCCGCAGGAAGTCCAGATATTCCTCCCCGTGGGCAGGATCACACAGAGAAAACGGCCCATCGCCGCCCATGCAGGAGATCTCCACGCCATATTCCCGGCAGAGAACAGCGAGTTCGTCGGGGTCTTTCACCGTCCAGTCCCAGATCTCCACATAGTCAAAGCCGTCCCGCTTTGCCGCCGCAAAACGCGCTTCAAAGGGCAGTTCCCGATAAACCGTTTCAATATTGACCGAATACTTCATGCCTTCTCTCCTGTTCCCCTGTTGTGGTTTGTTTTTTTCATCATACCATTCGCAGGGAGGTCTGTCCAGAAGCGGATAGGGGCGCGGTCTGCCCTTTAACGGCGCAAAAAGAAGCCCGCACGGTGTGCGGGCTTCTCATTCCTTTGCAATTCTTACAGCACCTTGCTGAGGAAGTCCTGCAGTCTGGGGTGCCTGGGGCTGCCGAAGAGTTCCTCGGGCGTGCCTTCTTCCAGCAGCAGGCCGTCTGCCATGAACAGGACGCGGTTTCCCACTTCCCGGGCAAAGCCCATCTCGTGGGTGACCACCACCATGGTCATGCCCTCGTTTGCCAGCTGCTTCATGACTTCCAGCACCTCGCCCACCATTTCAGGGTCGAGGGCAGAGGTGGGCTCATCAAAGAGCATGACCTCGGGTTCCATGGCCAACGCACGAACAATGGCCACGCGCTGCTTCTGACCGCCGGAGAGCTGGATGGGATAGGCACTGGCACGGTCGGCAAGACCGACACGCTCCAGCAGCGCCATAGCCTTCTCCTCCGCTTCCGCCTTGGACAGACCGCGGACCTGAATGGGGGCCAGCGTCATGTTTTCCAGAACGGTCATATGGGGGAAGAGGTTGAAGTGCTGGAACACCATGCCCATCTTGCGGCGGTGCTTGTCGATATCCAGCTTCACCAGCGTACCCTGCTGGTTGGGGATCTTCTTTTTGGTGATGTCCACACCGTCGAACACGATGGAGCCGCCGGTGGGCTCCTCCATCAGGTTCAGGCTTCGCAGGAAGGTGGACTTACCGGAGCCGGAGGGACCGATGACCACGATCACATCGCCGCGGTTGATGTCCACGGTGACACCGTCCAGCGCGCGGATGGCGCCCTTGTTGTAATGCTTTTTCAGGTCTGTGACCCGGATCAGGCTATCATCTCTTGCTGCCACGGCTCATTCTCCTTTCGAAATAGGCAATGATCTTGGAGGTGGGGAAGCACAGGCAG
>SVLH01000020.1 GCA_015068025.1 Oscillospiraceae bacterium
ATAGAAAGAGAGCGAACTGAACAGGTCAATTCGCTCTCAAATCTACCGAAATATAGGCTTTTTTCGCTTTATACAGTTGAGTGTGAGGACTTTTGGGGTGTAGGTATCATCACTTTACCTATGTTTTGCTGAACGATCCGTGTAAAGGATATGGAATTTCCATCGAAACTATGCTGAACGCGGCAGGATAAAGGAGGCGAACCCATGGATTTCTACAAAGTTCCCCTTGGCTTCGGCATGGCATTGTCTATGAACCCCAACGCCCTCAACGCCTATTCTGCCATGACCGAAGCAGAGAAACAGGCCATTCTGGACAAGGCTCATAACGCCAGCAGCGAACAGGAAATGCACCAGATCGTAGACAGTATCATCAAATAACACCGGACAGGGGCATTTGCCCCTGTCTTTTGTTCTTGGTTTATGGTACGATCAATTTGCAACTCCAGGTTGCGAAAATGCAAAAGCAGGTTGGTTGCTTTCGTTGGTTCCTCGTCCTATCATAAAGGCATCAAGGGAGGTGCTTGCATGAGTTTTGCGGAAAACCTGAAGCAAATCAGAAAAGGCCATCATTTATCGCAGGAAGAACTGGCAGAATTACTGAACGTCAGCCGACAGGCTGTTTCCAAATGGGAACAGGGGCAGGGCTACCCGGAAGCAGAAAAACTGATGCTGCTTTCCGGAAAACTGAATGTTTCGCTGGATGCGCTCATGTCTTCCGAGATCGCCCGCAGCGCCGCATCAGACAGTACCACCGGAACAGGTTCGATCCGGATTACCTCTCTCCACGAGAACGTCACCACAGCCTGTTATAAAGTGATGGCATCCGGAAAAATGCGAGGCGGCAAAAAATCGCCTCAATATGCGTTGTTCGGCGTCAGCAGCGGCGGCTCTTCTTTCTGGGGTGAGCCAACCACATTTCTGGGCTGGTATGCCAATCAGGAACTTGTCTCGAAAGAAATCGAAGCGATCCATCAAGCAATTTCGCAAGGGATCCCAACTTATACCCTGCGATACAGTGCCAAAACCGAACGCCGCCTGACGGGCATCAGGATCATTGAAGAATCGTGATCAAGAAAAGGCAGGGGCATTGCCCCTGCCTTTTATAGCTCACTGTTCCTCGGTTTTCTTTTTGAAGTCCCGCAGTTTTGCGTTCAGCTTGGCGTAGATGTTCTCGCGGATCCACGGTTCGGTGGACGCCGCCACTGCCTCCTCCGGAGCAAACCACGCCACGGCGCTGTTTTCATCTTCTTTCGCCCGCAGCGGCGCGGCAGGGTCTGCTTCCAGCAGGAAGGTGAGATTCAAGTGCAGGTGCGGCGGCACATACATACCCTTTTTCTCGTGGCCGCTGACGGAAAGGATCTCCAGAGAATAGATCTCCTCTGTCACAGGCCGCACCCGTTCCAGTCCGCTTTCCTCCCGCACCTCCCGGATGGCAACTGCCAGCAGATCGGTCTCGCCGTCGGCATGGCCGCCCAGCCACGCCCAGGAATCGTACAGCTTATGATACGCCATCAAAACCTGTTCCCGCTTCGGGTCTGTCACCCATGCAGAGGCTGTCCAATGCGCCTGCGTGTTTTCGCGGGTAAACAGCGCCTCCCCGCGGCGAAGGCGCAGCAGCAGCGCCTCCCTGTCCCGCGCTTCCTGCTCGTTCCACGGGCGATATTGCTCAATTTTCCGCAACAGTTCCATGCCGCGCTCCTTCCTTCGATACAAGTCCATTATAGCACATCGCGGAGCAAAAAGGAATCGTCCCTTTGTTGAACATCACTTTTTTGAAAAGTCCCGAAAAATATGTCGAACGATTATTGGAAATAATTTACAGTTCCACCTTGCAAAACAGGTCAATTCGTGCTAGTTTATAGAAAACGAGATTTGAAGCTTCACGAATTCGTCGCAAACCGAAATTCTGGATAAAGGACAGGAAAACATGAATACTAGGAAAACAGTATTGCTGGCAGACGCCAACGAGACTTTTCGCACCCTGCTGCAGGAGGTCATCGGAACATCGGAGCATTTCAGGGTAGCCGCTTCTGTCGGTGACGGACAGGAAGCGCTGGCGCTGATCGAGCGCAACCAGCCTGACATTGTGGTCATGGATACCGTGCTGCCCGGGCTGGACGGTCTGTCGCTGCTTCGCCAGCTGAAAGAGCGCGGCTCCGCGACGCCGAAAGTCATCATTACCTCTGTGTTCTGCTCCGATCAGGTGGTGGGCGAGGCGCTGGCGCTGGGCGTCAGTTATTTCCTGCCCAAGCCCTGCGACGCCAAGGCACTGCTGGATCGGATGACCGGCGCGTTCAGCCAGCCCGCCACACCCGAGGAACAGGCGGTGGTTCTGAAGAATCTGGTCACCTCTGTGATCCACGAGATCGGCGTCCCCGCCCACATCAAGGGCTATCAGTATCTGCGGGAGGCTATCATGATCGCTGTGGACGACATGGAGGTCATCAACGCCGTGACCAAGGTGCTGTATCCCGCCGTTGCCAAGCGGTTTGCCACCACGCCCTCCCGGGTGGAGCGCGCCATCCGCCATGCCATCGAGGTGGCATGGGACAGAGGCGATCTGGAGACGCTGCAGAAGTACTTTGGCTACACGGTTTCCAACGCCAAGGGCAAGCCCACCAACAGCGAATTCATCGCGATGATCGCAGACCGTCTGGTGCTGGAACGCAAGCACGGCAGACGGATGTCCATGTGACGAGTCCGTCGGGCAAGCGCTTTTCCCGCAACTGACGGCACACCCCTCTATCCCCCTTATCTGCAAGAAACACTCCCTGCCATCCGGAAACGCCGGTTGGCAGGGAGCATTTTCATTCTCTTTCTGCCGCGGTCAGGCCGTCTGCGATCACTGTCATCATTTCTTCCGTTACCGTCCAGTCCCAATCAAGCCTTATTTCCGCGATTCGATCCGGCCAGCAAATAAGAAACTGATTGACCGGCTCTCCGGAGCCATAGCGCTGATAGACCTCCAAAGCGCCCCACGGCGTGGGATCCACGGGTCGGTATTCTTCGCGGAATTCTTCCGGTCTCTTATCATGATCCCGCTCCAGCCAATCGATATATTCATTCTTGCACAGGTCGTACAGGAAGTCCGCTTTCACGATAACCACTTCATATTCCAGATCAGGCTGCTCCAATGCATCCATGCGGGGACGCTGCTCCGCTTCGATATGGGTCAGCAGCGGAGAACTGTTTCGTGTCAGCCGCGTGGACCAGTCCGCATAATCCGTTTCCACCAGGTCCTGGATCATCAGGGGAATGGGATCGGCATAGATCTCCCAGGTCATGCCGCGGTATTCATAGGTTTCCACCACGTCCGAGGGGCTGAACCAGCCCGAATTTCCCCTGATGATCCACACCAGCAGACCCGTCATCATGGCCACGGTCATGGCGATCACGATACCGATGGTCACTCCCAGATTGACCCACGGATGAACGCGAATCTTCTGCATGGCGGTTCGGGCACCGTTGGCCAAAACGACGACCAGACAGATAAACACCAGCATAAACAGCATCGTGAATACCATACCGCGGGAACCATTTACGGAGGAAAGCAGCAAAACTGCAAATTCCACCGCCACCAGGAGCCAGGCCGACAGCTGCAGCCAGCGAGAACTTCCCAGTTCCGGCAGGGTTTCCCCCAGTTCCACCGCCTTACGCGCCCGACGGCGCCAGCGGTAATAACGACTCAATTCTGTCACGATAATGGCTATCAGAGGGATGAGTGCAGTCACTGTCCCCAGCGTAATGGTGCTGGAAAACTGTTTGATCGGGTCTTCCAGCAGCCTGCCACCATGAAGTACCACCTGAAACAGCAGCAAAAACAGCACATACCAATAGCTGGAAAGGAAGCCCTTTTTCATGGCGCGGTGGATATTTTCAAGATCAGATGCCGGATCGGTCTCCAACGGAACCGCATCCGCATCCGTATGATAAAAAATTTGAAGCTGTTCATTGTCTGCCGCAAGCTGCCAGCCGGCCTCCGCACAGAGTTCCCGGAAGGTTTCCAGCCCGTCGGCAGGTGCCGGTTGATAGCGTGCAGCTTTCGGAAAATATGTCACCGCAAACCGCAGTTCTGCCGGCTCGATACGGCGATACTGCCAGCAGAATCCGTTCAGTTTTTCCAGCATCCAGCCCTTTGCGGCCATCTTTTCCAGATGCCTGACAATCCCGCTGCGGTCATAGCACGCATACAGCGGAAAATACTCCCGTTTTTTCTGCTTCACTTGTCCTCCCCTCCTTTGGCTATATGAGATTCGTAATCTGCCGCCAGCACCAGCAGCCGGTGGTATTCCTCCTCCAGCGCGTGACGTCCGGCCGTCGTGATGATGTAGCTGCGCCTGCGCCCCTCTACCTTCGTTCCGGCGATCATGCCCGCTTCCAGAAAGCTTTCCAGCAGGTTATAGAGCGTCCCCGGCCCGACGCTGACACGGCCTCCGGTCAGCTCGCTCACCTGTGCCATGATATCCGTGCCGCAGCACTCCTGCCGCAGACAGAGCAGAATATAAAACATCTGCTCCGTCAAGGTCTGAAACTTTTCCCGCGCCACCCGTCTACCCCCTTATATCGAATATCGTTATTCTGTTTTCAGTATAATATCGAATATCGTTAATGTCAAGCACCTTTCTCGTTTGCGTTTCCTGCACAGCGCCGGAAAGGCTCTGCCCGGCGCAGGTGGCAGGCAGTTGTTTTATCGCAGCCACAAGATCCATAAAAAACACCCCGCAGGAAAAATCCTGCGGGGTGGCTGTTATGTAGTTTAATCGCGGCGGCTGAAGATCTTGAAGATGTCGTCGAAGGGATCTTCCTTGGGCTCCTCGACCTTGGGCACGTCCTCTTCCTGCAGGGGCTGGATCTCGGGGGCAGGCTGGGCGATGGGGGTAGTCGGCTGCACGGTGGGGATGACGGGCTGTGCGGGAGCGGCAGTCTGCTTGTCGAAGCCGGTGGCAATGACCGTCACGCGGATCTCGTCATCCAACGTATCGTCGAAGGTGGCGCCGAAGATGGTGAGGGCGTCGGGATGGACGGCCTGCTGCACCAGAGAGGCGGCCTGTTCCACTTCTTCCAGACCGATGTCCATGGAGCCGGTGATGTTGATGAGCACGCCCTTGGCACCCTCGATGGAGGTCTCCAGCAGAGGGCTGGAAATGGCCATGCGGGCAGCTTCCTCGGCCTTGCCCTTGCCGGCTGCGCGGCCAACGCCCATGTGGGCCATGCCGGCATTCTGCATGATGGCGGTGACGTCGGCAAAGTCCAGGTTGATGAAGCCGGTGTCACGGATCAGGTCGGAGATGGACTGCACGGCCTGGCGCAGCACATCGTCGGCGATCTCGAATGCGTTTGCAAAGGTGATCTTCTGGTCGGTGGCGTATTTCAGGCGCTCGTTAGGGATGATAACCAGAGAGTCCACCTTGTCCTTGAGTTCATTGATGCCGCTTTCCGCAGCGCGCATACGACGGGGGCCTTCAAAGCCGAAGGGCTTGGTGACCACACCGACGGTGAGGATGCCCAGTTCCTTGGCGATCTCCGCCACGATGGGCGCGCCGCCGGTACCGGTGCCGCCGCCCATGCCGGCAGCGATAAACACCATGTCAGTGTCCTCCAGCGCCTTGGCGATCTGGTTGCGGCTTTCCTCCGCAGCCTTGCGGCCAATATCAGGATCGGCGCCGGCACCCTTGCCGTGGGTCAGCTTTTCACCGATCTGGATCTTATAGGTAGCGCTGGAAACGTTCAGCGCCTGCTTATCCGTATTGACAGCCACAAAATCCACACCCTTGGTGCCGGTACGAACCATGCGGTTGACTACATTATTGCCGCCGCCGCCAACGCCGATGACTTTGATGTTCACAACGTTATCGGGACCAGTTTCCAAACCAAATGCCATATTGGTGCCTCCTGCTATCTTTTGTGGAATCAGGCAAAAAAGTCCGCCTGTTAACGCAATATCCTGTGTTTAACCTATTGTATGACACTTTCTCTCCGCGGTCAAGTACTCCTCGAACTTTTCGCTGTATTTTTCCAAAAAAAATGGAGGAACTCATACCTGAGTCCTCCATTCAGCGCACATTCTGGATAAAATTGGTTCTTCCGTCGTCGCTGCACATATCAAACGTGCCGGTCATATTGTCCTGGATCTTCTCGTCAGCCAGCACCGCCTGCAAAAACCGCAGCTTATAGGGATAGTCCGCACCATAGGGGATGCGCACTGTAAACCGCTCCGTATAGTCCATGGCCAGATAGTCCGGGTCGTCCATGCGGATGCCCATGACGTTTTCCAGCATCCCGGCCGACTCCAGCGCCTCCAGCAGCGACAGCAAACTCTCCTCCAGCGCCGCATCCTCAATGGCGACAACAATAGGCGAGCCTACCGCCGGGGCCAGCAGCCGCAATCCGGTGATGGCGGCATAGCTGCCGGGATCTTCCCCCTCGATCCGCTCCACGATCTTTCCGGCGGAGCTGATCAGCCACACACCGCCATCCTGCACCAGTGCAACGGGACGGCCGCTTTCCTCCACCTCGATGGTCAGGGTGTCGGGCAGTTCACGGTTCACACGCTTGACCCGCTCGATATAGGGCAGGTTTTCCAGAATATTGGATACCACCGTGGGTTTGTTTAAAAGATACAGGTTGTCGCCGATCTCCACGCCGGAGGCCGCGGTGACCTCCTCTGCGGTGTACCGCTGCTGTCCGGTAACAACGATATGCTCGATGCGGAAAAACAGCGTTAAGGCCACGATCAGGCAAATGCAGATCAGCAGCAGGGACAGCAGCTTATAGAGGACGCTAAAGCCTCCCCTTCTCCGCCGTCTGCTGGATTTTCTGCGTTTCGCCATCTTGTTTCTCCTGTTATCTCTCTGTTTCCACCCTGCGGATGTCTGCCTGCAGCATCCCAAGGTCTTGTTCCATACACGCATAGCCGCGGTCGATATGTTCGATCTCGGAAACGGAGGTCTCCCCCTCCGCCGCCAGCGCCGCCACGCAAAGCGCCGCACCGCCGCGGAGATCTGTGCAGCGCACAGCCGCACCGTGAAGTGCCTCCACGCCGGATACCACCGCCACGCGCCCGGACACCCGAATGTCCGCACCCATGCGGATCAGCTCATCCACATGGCGGTAGCGGTTTTCAAAAATATGTTCTTCAAACACCGTGGCGCCCCGGCTGCATAGCAGCGCCGCCATCAAAACAGCCTGCGCGTCCGTTGGAAATCCCGGATAGGGTGCTGTCCGCACCGGACGAACCGCGCGCAGCCGCTCCCGGCAGCAACAGGCAATGCCCGCCTCCTCCACCCGGATCTCGCAGCCTGCTCCGCGCAGCACAGCGGTAACGGTGGACAGGTGTTCTTCTCTGGCGTTTCGCAAAAAACCTTCTCCCCCGGCAGACGCGATGGCGCCGAGGTAAGTGGCCGCCACGATGCGATCCGGCATGATGGCGTAGGTGCAGCCGTGGAGCGGCCGTCCGCCCCTCACGGTCACCGTGGAGGTTCCCGCGCCGCAAACCTCTGCGCCGCAGGCTTTCAAAAACTCCTGCAAATCCACGATCTCCGGCTCCCGGGCAGCATTGGAAATGACTGTCACGCCCTCCGCGCCGCACCCTGCCAGCATCAGATTCTCCGTGGCGCCCACAGAGGGCAGGCTCAAGACGATCTCCTGTCCTACCAGTCTCTTTGCCGCGCAGCGGAGAAGTCCGCCGGCCTCGTCGATCTCTGCGCCCAGCTTTCGTAGTCCGGACAGGTGCAGATCGATGGGGCGCGGCCCCAGCTCACATCCGCCCGGATAGCTCAACTCCGCCTGCCCGCACCGTGCCAGGATCGCACCGAGGAAGATAGCGGAGGAGCGCATTTCCCGCATTAGTATATCAGAAATGCTGCAACTGTTCAAGACCGCCGCATCCACCAGCAGGCAGTCCCCTTCCCATTCGGCGCTGCAGCCCAGCGCACGGAGGATACGGATGGAGGCATCCACATCCCGCAGGCGGGGACAGTTTTGCAGCCGCACCTGTCCCCCTGTCAGCAGCGTGGCCGCCAGAATGGGCAGCACGCTGTTTTTTGCCCCCTGAATGGTCACCTCGCCCCGCAGCGGTCTGCCGCCGCGGATCAATAGCTGGCTCATAGTCTTCCCTCCAAACCCAGATGGTTCAACAGTCCATCCTATGGCACAGAGGGCAAAGGGGTTACCGGCAAATTTCCTGAATTACCTGATAAATACGCTCTGTGGCGTCCCGAATCCCAAGGGTCGCCATCGCTTTTGCCATATTCGTCCGCGCCTGCTTATCCCGCAGGATGTCGCAGGTACATCGGAACAGTTTTTCTCCGGAGGCTTCCGCCTCCGTCAGTACCACCGCGCCGCCGGAGCGCTCCAGCGCACGGGCATTCTTCTCCTGATGGTTGTTGGTCACATAGGGAGAGGGCACCATCAGCGCCGGTACGCCCAGCGCCGTCAGCTCGCTGACCGTGGATGCTCCGGCACGGCAGATGACCAGATCCGCCGCCCGCATTACGGCCGCCATATCATAGATATATTCCCGCAGGTCGATGGAATCATACCCATTCAGGTCGACGCCCTTTTCCGCAAGCAACTGCCGCATCACGCCATAGCCGCTCTTGCCGGCGGCGTGGATGTGGTGGAACGACTCCTTCCCGGTCTCCAGCGCCAGAAAGTCCACCATGTGGCGGTTCATACCGGACGCGCCCAGCGACCCCCAGAAAGACACCACCAGCGGCCGTCCGTCGGCCAGGCCCAATTTTTCTCTGGCCTGCGACTTGGTGAGGGCGAAAAAGTCGCTCCGCACCGGCGTACCGGTGACCAGCACCTTTTCCGGGTGGCGGTAGTGCTGGCGGCAGGCCTCAAATCCCACCATGATGCGGTCTGCCAGCGGTTCCAGCAGTTTCGTGGTAAGACCGGGGACGATATTGGACTCATGCACCGCCGTAGGGATCCCCATCCCCGCCGCGGCCTTCACCACCGGATAGCTGGCATAGCCGCCAGTGCCGATGACCACATCGGGCGCAAAGTCCCGCAGGATGGCCTTTGCCTCCCGGGGACCACGCACCAGATTGCAGACAGAAACAAGGTTATGCTTCATGGCGGATGGCTTAAAGGAACGGTAAAAACTGGAAATATGGACGCTTTCAAAGGCATATCCGGCCTTGGTGACCAGATCGCGCTCCAAACCGCGCTCCGCGCCCACAAACAGGAACGCCGCATCCGGTGACTCCTCCGCGATCTTCTGCGCCAGCGCGATGGCGGGATTCACATGGCCTGCCGTTCCGCCGCAGGTAAAGACGACCCGTTTTAACTTGTTTTTACCCATGCGCGGCACCGCCTTTCGTTCTAATTGCAAAATAGGGTTAAGGGCTTCACCCGGCTTTGGTCGGTTTCATCTGCCTCGACACAGACAAAACGATGCCCATTTCCGCAAGCTGGATGGTCAGAGCCGTGCCGCCGTAACTGAAGAACGGCAGAGAGATGCCCGTTGTGGGCAGCAGTCCCGTCACCACGGCGATGTTCAAAAACACCTGCATGGCCAGCAGCGTGGTCACGCCCACCACCAGCAGACTGCCGAAGCGGTCGCGGGCATGGAGGGCGATCCAGTATCCCCGCAGCACCAGAGCCGCAAAGAGCAGCATGATGATGCCGGCACCGATCAGGCCCAGTTCCTCGCACACGATAGCGAAAATAAAGTCGTTGTGTTCCTCCGGCAGATACAAAAACTTCTGCCGGCTCTTTCCAAGGCCCACGCCCAGCAGTCCGCCGGAGCCGATGGAGATCAGGCTCTGGGAGAGCTGGTAGCCGTCGCCCAGCGGGTCGATGAAGGGATTCTGCCACATTTCAATACGGGACTGGCCATAGTTGATCATGCCGGAAAGCAGCAGCGCTGCTCCGCCGCCGGCAACGCCAAGAGCCGCAAGCACCCAGCCCCAGTTGATGCCGCCCACCAGCATCAGCACCGCGCCTGCGCCCAGGATCAGAATGGTGCCGGACAGATGCGGTTCTTTCAGCATCAAAACAGCGATGATGCCCATCCAGATGATGTAGGGTGCAACGCCGTAGCGGAAGGTTCGCATTTTATCTTTTTTCCGGGAGATGCTGTCGGAAAAATAGATGACCACCGCCACCTTGGCGATCTCCGAGGGCTGGAAGGTGAACAGATCGCCCACACCCAGCCAGCGGGTGGCGTTGTTGCGGGTGATGGCAATAGGGTTCCCCGGAATAATGACCAGCACCAGCAGCACGACGGCCGCAAACATCAAAAACTTTGCGATACCACGGAAGCGCTGGTAGTTGATCTTTCCAACGAAAAACATCGCCGCCACGCCCAGCGCGGCAAAGACACCCTGCCGCACAAAGTAATAGGTGGGGTCGTTGTTTTTTGTTTCGTAATAGGCCGACGGAAAGCTGGCAGAGAGCAGCATGACAAGACCAATAGCCGTCAGCAGCAGTACCAGAAGACAGAACGGAAGGTCAATGGGGCCGCGGGCCAGTTCCCGGCTCTCCTGCCGCTTTTCCTGCTGAAGCTTGCGGTGTTCCTGCTGCCGCTGGCGGTATTCACGCCGCGCCTGTGCTTCTTCTTTGGATGCAGGCCACGGGTCTACCCGTCGCTTTGCCATATGCTCCCCCCTCTCTTTCGGTTTTGATTTCAAATTCAATATCTTCCCTGAATGCCCAGCCATGCCAGCAGACAGCACACCAGCGTGATGCCGGAGAACACGGCCACCAGCTTGTTTTCGCTCCAGCCGGACAGTTCAAAATGATGGTGCAGCGGGGACATCTTAAACAGCCGCTTTCCGTGGGTCAGCTTGAAATAGCCCACCTGCAGAATCACCGAGGCCGTCTCCGCAATGTAAATGATACCCACGAGGATCAGCACCAGCGGCATATCCATGGCAAATCCCAGCGCCGCCACCGCGCCGCCAAGAAACAAACTGCCGGTATCGCCCATAAACACCTTGGCAGGATGGCGGTTGTAGACGAAGAAGGCCGCCAGGCCGCCCGCCAGCGCTGCAGGAAACAGCGCCAGCACATTCAATTCCCACAGGAAGGCGGTCACGGCAAAGAACACCATGACCACGAAGGTGACGCCGGTGGCAAGGCCGTCCACGCCGTCGGTCAGATTGACCGCATTCACTGCACCCACGATCACGAAGGCCGCAAAGGCCAGATATACGATCCAGTTGACCGTGAATGTAACCTGAAAAAACGGCACATACAGACGGTTGGTCAGCAGCCCCTCGTACCGCATCAGGCACAGAAATACCACCGCCGCCAACAGCTGCAGCAGAAATTTCTGTCGGGCGGTGAGACCCTCGTTCTGGTGCTGGCGCACCTTGCGGTAGTCATCCACAAAGCCGATCATGCCAAAGCACAGCGCCAGCAGATAGACATACAGATGGGAAAATTCCCCCGTGAGCATTTCCTTCCAGCCCAGCGCAAACACGACCACGCCAACACCCAGAATGAACATAATGCCGCCCATGGTGGGGGTTCCGGCCTTGCCGGAATGCCAGCTGGGGCCTTCCTTCCGGATCTCCTGCCCCGCTTTCAGTTTTTTCAGCTCCGCGATCACCTTTTTCCCGATGACCAGCGTCAGCACAAAGGCCGCCACGGCGGCAAGCCACAGCATCATACGCTTCTCTCCCTTTTCTCCGTCGGTCACGTCCGACGTACTCCGGCATCAGTTTGCGGCAGACAGATGCTCCGCCACGATCTCCCGTTCATCCATGTGGTGCTTCACGTGGTCGATCTCCTGATAGGTTTCGTGTCCCTTTCCGCACAGGACGATCACATCCCCCGCCTGTGCGTGATCCATGGCCCAGTGGATGGCCTCCACCCGATCCTCGATGACCACATAGGGCACATTCATTCCCTCCAGACCGGGCAGGATGTCGGCGATGATGTCAGCCGGGCGCTCCGTTCTGGGGTTGTCGGTGGTCACGATCAGAAAGTCGGCATGCTCTGCCGCCGCCCTGCCCATCTTGGGCCGCTTGGTGCGGTCGCGGTCGCCGCCGCAGCCAAAAAGCGCCACGGTGCGTCCCTTGGCGAAGCCCTGCACGGAGGAGAGCACATTCACCAGTCCGTCGGGGCTGTGGGCATAGTCGATCAGAATGGTGTAGTCCTTGCCCGGCGTGGGAACGACTTCCACCCGTCCCTTTACCGGGGAGACCTGCGCCAGAACCGCGGCGCTTCGTTCCAGAGAAATGCCCAGCGCCAGCGCGGCGCCCAGCACATCCAGCGTATTGTACACCATGAAGCCGCCGGGAATATGGACACGGATGGGCACCCGTTCCTCCGCCGTCACCGCCGTGAAGGCGATGTGGTCGGATGCCAGAACGATGTCCTCCGCCCGCAGATCAGCGGCATTCTTTCCGTAAGTCAGCACCTTGCAGGTGGCATCACGCAGCAGCCGCTCCGTCCACGGATCATCGGCATTGCACACGCCGGTGTCACAGCGGCCAAACAGCAGCCCCTTGGCGTCGCAGTAAGCCTCCATGGTCTCATGGAAGTCCAGATGATCCTGGGTCAGGTTCGTGAAAATACCCACTGCATAATGCACACCGTAGACGCGATCCAGCACCAGCGCGTGGGAGGACGCCTCCATCACCACATGGGTGCAGCCGGCATCACGCATCTGGGCAAACAGTTTCTGCACTTCAAAGGATTCCGGCGTGGTTCGCTCCGTGGGAAGGATCTCGTCGCCGATCATGTTCTGGTTGGTGCCAATGAGACCCACTTTGGCGCCCAGCGCCTGTTCCAGAATGGATTTGAGCAGATAGGTGGTGGTGGTCTTGCCGTTGGTACCCGTGACGGCAACCATGGTCATGCCCTCCGCCGGGCGGCCGAAGTAGTTGGTGCCCACCACTGCCAGTGCGCGGCGGGAATCCGCCACCTGCACATAGGGGATCTCCTCGGCAGGGATCTTCTCGCACAGCACCGCGGCGGCGCCTGCGGCAGCCGCCCGACCGATATAGTCGTGCCCATCCACGGCAAAGCCCGTCATGGCAACGAACAGATCACCGGGCTGTGTCTGGCGGGAATCGTAACTCACGCAGGCGATCTCCTGCTCCAGATCCGCCGTTGCAGACAGGATCTCGATCCCTTCCAGCAGAGATTTCAGCTTCATACAGCGGTTACTCCTTTCAACATCCGATCCCTCTCATTATAAACAGGGATCCCCCCGATCCATACCATCACGGATGGGGCGCGCGTCAGTCGGCACTGGCACTATGGCTGCCGAACTGCACGGTGACCACCGTGCCGGCATCCAGCAGCAGTCCGGCTTCTGTCTCCTGCGCAATGGCAAACACATTGCCGGAGGTGGTGTTGGTCGCACCCGACACCTTCATAATCAGTCCGGCATCGGTAATGGCCTTGTTGGCTTCCGCCGCGCTCTTGCCCACCACGTCGGGCATCACGCACAGTTCATCCGGCTTTTCCGCGCCCAGATACAGGATGATGGTCGCATTGTTGGGCACGATGGCGCCGCCTGCCGGCGTCTGGTCGGTAACGGTCTCTCCATCACCCTCCAAACGGCAGCTGAAGCCCGCCTCCTCCAGAACCAGCTTTGCCTCTGCCGCAGTCTTTCCAAGCACATTGGGCACTGCCACGTCCGCACCCACCAGCTCCTCGGCGGTGTATTCCGGCTCAATGCCCAGATAGGGCAGGATCTCTGCCATGATGCTGCTGGCTGTCGGCGCCACCATGTTGCCGCCGGAGGGGTAGGTCCCGGTGTCGCGGCGGGGGGTGTCCAGCGTCAGCAGCATGATGTACTGGGGATCGTCTGCCGGTGCAAAGCACATGAAGGACACCACGATGTCGCCTTGAGGGTTATCGTCCGTTTTCGTACCGGTCTTATCCGCGGTACCGGTCTTGCCGCCGATGCGGTAGCCCGCCACCTGACCGTTCCGGCCGGTGCCGGAGGCCACCACATATTCCAGACATTCCCGCACCTTCGCGGAGGTCTCCTCGCTGATGACCTGCCGCACGGGCGTTTTGTCGTGCTGGCGGAGAATGTTGCCCTCCTCGTCCAGCACCTGTTCCACCACATAGGGCGTATAGAGGTAGCCGCCGTTGATGCAGGCCGCCTGCGCCCGGATCAGACCCAGCGGCGTGACATTGAAGGTCTGGCCGAAGGAATAGGAGGCCAGCGCCGCCACATCGGTGGTGAAGGTTTCCTTATCCGTGAAGATGCCCGCCACCTCGCCGATCATGTCTACGCCGGTGTTTTCCATAAGGCCGAAGGCCTTCAAATACTCGTAATAGGTATCCGCGCCCACCCGCTGGCCGATATTGATGAAAGCGGGGTTGCAGGAATTGCCCACGGCCTCCTGCAACGTCTGCACACCGTGGCCGTTCCGGTTGGAGCAGCCCATGGTCCAGATACCGACCTTGACGGAACCTGTGCAGTTGAAGGTGGAGCTCATGGACACCACATTTTCCTCCAACGCAGCCGCCAGCGTAAGCGGCTTGAAGGTAGAACCGGGCTCATAAGTGGAGTCCACGCACTTGTTGCGCCATTGGGTCTGCACGGCGGCGCTTCTGGCAGCGCTGACCGCCGCCTGATAGGTCTCCTCGTCACCGTACTTGCTCTTGTTCCGCTCCATTTCCGCCAGCGTCTTATCCAGTTTCTCCTGCAAGGTCGCATCCAGGATCGTGCCGTACTGGCCCGGGTCATAATTGGGATAGGAGGCCATGCCGATGATGGCGCCGGAGTTTACATCCATGATGATGCCCGTTCCGCCGTTTTTCGCGCCGAACTTTTCCACCATGGCCTCGATGCCTTTTTCCAGATAGGACTGCACAGTCACATCCAGCGTCAGCACCAGATCGTTTCCGTTCTCGGCATCATAATACTGCTCATACTGGTACAGCATCGGCGTGCCCGCCGCGTTCTTCGCCGAGACCGTCAGACCGGAGGCGCCCTCCAGTTCCGTGTCATATTTCGCTTCCAAACCAACGCCGCCCTCATTGTCGGCATTGACAAAGCCCACCACATTGGCGGCAAGGCTGCTGTACGGATAATAGCGCTTGGTGTCCGGCTGGATCCAGACGCCGCGGATCTTGCTGGGCCCCTTCTTCGGATCCGCTTTCAAAACCGTCTTGCCCTCGGCATTGACAAAGGTCAGCTCGTTGCCCTCGTCGTCGATGTAGCCGTTGATGAAGCGGCGGATCTCGTCGGCCATCTCCCGTTCCATCTTCTTTTGAATGTATACGAACTGGGAGTTGGTGTTCTCCATCTTCTTTTCAATGGTCGCGGGATCCATGCCGATGATGCGGCCCAGGCCTCTGGCAATATAGGCCTGATCGCGCAGCGCCGGCGCTGTATAGACCTCTCCCTTTTCAGCCGCCTTTTCCGCGGCTTCCTGCTGGTCTTGTTGCTGCTGCTTCACGTAGGCAGCAATGTCCTTGGGGGAGATGTTCAGCGTTTCCGCCGTAGCAGACACCGCCAGCGCCACACCGTTGCGATCCAGAATGGTACCGCGCGATGCGCTGATGACTGCTTTCAGCGTCTGCTGTCCCACAGCCTTCTCCTGCATTGCCTCGTGCTGTCTGATCTGCAGATCGTACAGCTTGTAAAACAGCAATCCGAATGTAACCACTCCCAGCAGCACCATAACCAGCAGGGTGCGGC
This sequence comes from Oscillospiraceae bacterium, assembly GCA_015068025.1. Taxonomy (GTDB): domain Bacteria; phylum Bacillota; class Clostridia; order Oscillospirales; family Oscillospiraceae; genus Oscillibacter. The sequence goes on from SVLH01000020.1 coordinate 15,623, forward strand.
TGCGAATGACCTGATTCGCCCGGCGGGCGGCATCACTTTTTCTGCGGGGCTTGGTGGCCATGGTACTCCTCCTTGGGATACACGTTGTTCTTCAACAAGATGGAAACGGGGAGCGAGAAGGTTTTCTCGCTCCCCGCCGATCGGTTCATTATAGTGAGAGATCAGTCAAAATATTCCATCACCGCATAGACGCCGGTGTTCACGGAGGAGGCCATGCGCCCAAGCATGCTGACATCCTCTTTCTGATACACCACCGCACAGTCGCCGTCGGAAAGATCGATGTATCCGATCTGGCTGGCAGAGGGCTTCCCCATGCCAGCGGCCTCCGCCGCTTCCTTCACGGCAGACAGATCAAACAACTGCTCGTACCGGGCGGTCAGGCGCACGTTTTCGGTGTTCAAGGTCTCCAGCTGGGTTTTCAGTTCCACCGTTTCGGCGGCCAGAACCGTGAGCTGGATGTAGCCCATCAGCACCATGACTGCCATGACGATGGCAGCGCCGAAACCGACCAGAGCGAAGGCAGACACACGCTGGCGTTCACGCACACGTACGTGGACCTTTTCTTCTTCCTTTGCTCTCTTGCGGGTAACAGTCTGTTCCTGATGACGGGGCATCTCGCCGGCATGACGCAGTTCCCGTTCCCGAACAGCCCAATCCAGATCATAGGCCAGACTGCCGTCCACAAAGCTACCCTGATAGTCACGGTAGCGCAGATCACGAGCCGCAGACGCCATCAAGTTCCCCTTCTTTCTTCCTGTCGTACTTCAAAGCCTGTCCCCTTCGGGATCAGGTGCATTTTTCCGCCACACGCAGCTTTGCGCTGCGGGCGCGGGCGTTATCTTCCAATTCCGCTGAGCCGGAAACAATGGGCTTCCGGGTCAGCACTTTGATTTTCGGTTTCTTGCCGCACACGCACACCGGAAATTCCGGAGGGCAGGTGCAGCCCTTCGCCATATCCGTCATGGCCCGCTTGACGATCCGGTCTTCCAGCGAGTGGAAGGTGATGACCGCCAGCCGTCCGCCGGGATTCAGGTTTTCCACCGCCGCGTTCAGCATGGGAGGCAGAGCGTCCAGTTCTCCGTTCACCGCGATGCGGATCGCCTGAAAGCTGCGCTTGGCAGGGTGCTGCTTTTCCCGCAGCGCCGCCGCCGGCATGGCACCTTTGATAATATCCACCAGTTCCAGTGTGGTTTCCACCGGCGCGTTCTCTCTTGCCTTGACGATGGCTTTTGCAATGGCAGGGGCATAGCGCTCCTCGCCGTATTCAAACAGGATCCGTCGGAGCTCTTCATAGCTCCACTCGTTGACCACTTCACGGGCGGTCAGCGGCGCCGACGCGTCCATTCGCATATCCAGCGGCGCGTCCTGCATGTAGGAGAAGCCGCGGGCGGCGTCGTCCAGCTGTGGGGAGGACACGCCCAGATCAAATAACATCCCATCGGCGCCGGCCACTCCCGCCTGACGCAGGACGTCAGCCAACTCGGAGAAATTACTATGGACCAGCGTCACCCGGTCCATCCACGGCGCCAGTCGCTCGCGTGCCGCGTCGATGGCAGCCATGTCCCGGTCGATACAGATGAGGCGGCCGGTGGTAAGCCTTTGGGCAACCTCTCTTGAGTGCCCTGCACGTCCCAGTGTACCGTCTACATAAGTGCCTTCAGGTCGGATGTTCAGTGCTTCGATACATTCGTCCAGCAGGACGGGTTTGTGGGTGTATTCCATCGCCTTACCCACGATTCCGGCGGGCACGGGCCAGAGCGTCCATGGCGGCCGCCATATCGTCCTCTGCCAGCATCTGCCGTTCGCGATCGTCCCAGGTCTTTTCGTCCCAGATCTCGGCGAAGGTGTTCAGACCCACGATGGTCGCCGTCTTTTTCAATCCGGCGTGTTTGCGGAGCGTTGCAGGGATCAAAACTCTGCCCTGTCCGTCCGGTTCGCAGGGAACGGCGTTGGCGTACAACAGGGTCAGCGCCCGCGCCTCGGTGTAGGACAGCTCGTCCATCGCGTCGGACATCTGCTCCCACTTGGCCTCGGGATAGATGGTCAGGCAGCCCTGTCCGATGGTGATGTAGAACTTCTCGCCCAGAGCTTCCCGCATGCCGGAGGGAATCACCAGACGGCCCTTGGTGTCGATGCTGTTATTGGATTTTCCCATCAGTCTTGCCATGCAAGCGCCGCCTCCTTTCCCCTCTTTTTGGGATAAGCCGGGGATTTTGTGTCACTTCGCTACCCAAAGCACCCACTTTTCCCCACTCCGTAATTAGAGTATACGAGATTACTTCTGGAAATGCAAGGGTTTTTTTCAAAGAAAAAAGTGGCAAAAAGCCCCATTTTCCAGTACTTTGAGGCCATTTCCCCCGAAATAGAACGAACGTGCCTGCATGGTTGTCCAAGTTTACGTAAAAAAGAGCCCTCTCGACACAACATCTTGTGTCGAGAGGGCTCTTGGCCACAATATGTATTTTAGTCGTTAAAACTCACAGGTCTTTCGTCAAATTTTTGTGCATTCCGACAAAATTTTCAGGTTCTTTAAAAGCCGATCAGACTTCTTCCGCAAAGGCAGAACTCTCGGCCCCGTCGCCCAGTTTCTCACGCTGCTCCTGCATTTTTGCATGGGAGGCGGTACGGAAACGCAGGCGCTGCTGCTTCACTTCGTCCAGCGCAGCCTGCACCGCTTCCTCCGTGCGAGCCAGGGCATCCTCGGAGTATTCGTTGGTCACCTGATACAGGTGACGGGCGCGCTCCTCAGCGCGGGCCACGATCTGGCGCGCCTGTTCCTTGGCGGCATACAGGACCTCGCTGTCGGAGACCTTGGTCTTGGCCTCCAGTTCCGCCTGACGCATCATGCGATCCACGTCGCGCTTTGCATCCTCCACGAACTTTTCGCGGGCGGCCAGCAGTTCCTGGGCGCGCTTGAGCTCGATGGGCAGCGCAGCACGCACCTCGTCCAGCAGATCCAGCATCTCATCCCGATCCACCATGCTCATGTTGGGCTTGAGCGCCGGAGCCTTTGCGTCCTCGATCCGCTCGTGCAGCATGTCCAGCAAACGATTGATGTTGTTGATGTCATTGGCCATGAGTCATTCTCCTCTCTGCTCAGCCCATTCCCGCACCAGCGGGATGATGGATGCTGGTAAATACTTTTCAAGGGGTTGATGATACCGGATCATCTCCCGCGCCATAGACGAACTGAAGTACTGATATTCTCCGCTGGCGGGAAGCAAAAGGGTCTCCAGCTGCGGATAGATCCCGCGATTGATGTGCGCCAGCTGGGCTTCCGCATCGTAGTCGGTGGCGTTGCGGACGCCCCGCACGATCACACTTGCCTGATGCTCTGCCGCAAAATCCGCCAGCAGACCGGGCCACATCTCCGCGCGCACATTGGGAATATCCGCCACTGCCTTCTGCACCAGCTGAAGCTTTTGCTCGGGGGTAAACATCTGGTTGCGCTTCTCCGCATTGGGGCTGACGCAGACCCAAACCAGATCAAAGCACTGCGCGGCGCGCCGGATCACGTCCAGATGTCCCAGCGTGATGGGATCAAAACTGCCGGAGCAGACTGCTGTTCTCATGAAATCGATTCCCCGCTCTCTTCATTTCCGCCGCGGCGGTACACCGTCAGGGCGATCTTGCCGTAACGGTAGGTACGGTGGAGTCGGTAAGGCGCGTTCAGCGCCGGCACAGCCTCCTCCACCGGATGCTCTGCCACAATTATACCATGCGGTGACAGAATGTCAAATCCTGCAATATGAGAAACGGCAGCTTGTACCAGTCCCGTTCCGTAGGGAGGGTCCAGCAGGATGATGTCAAATTTCTCCTTCAGCCCTTTCAGATATTCCATAGAATCTCCGGAGACCACCCGGGCGTTTTCCTCCAGCCCCGTGATCTTCAGATTTTCCCGGATGAGCCGGACAGCATCGCTCCTGCGGTCTACAAACACCGCAGAGGCAGCACCTCTGGAAAGGCACTCGATCCCCAGCTGCCCCGTTCCCGCGAACAGATCCAGCACGCAGCGCCCCTCGATATCGAATTGCAGGACGTTGAACAGCCCCTCCTTCACCCGATCGGTGGTGGGACGGGTCTCCATCCCCTCCAATTCCTTCAGCCTCCGCCCACGGGCAGAGCCGGTGATCACGCGCATACACAGCCTCCCTTTTCCTGCCATGCCGGGTTTCCCGGACTATTTGTTTCATTTTACGGCAAAGATCCGTTCTTTTCAATAGGGTTTCGCCCCGCGGCGGTGATTTCTTTTTTGCTCTTGTACTTTACGAAAGAATCGTATATAATAAAAATCTAAAAGTCTGCAATTTTTTCAAAGTCTGATGTTTCTTCCATGAACCTCATGTAAAGAAAGGACGTTTTCATGATCCATTTTCATTCTGAACGAGGCGATGTTTTCGTCAACAGCGCGGTGTTTTCCAACATCACCGGCATGGCTGCCACCAACTGCTTCGGCGTCAAGGGCATGGCATACCGCTCCATGACCGACGGTCTGGTGCATCTGCTGCGCCGCGAAGCCATGAGCAAAGGCGTTGACATCACCTACCACGGCGACAATTCCATTTCGATCGAGCTTCACATCATTGTGGAAAACGGCGTGAATATCCCCGCAGTCTGTCGTTCTATTATGAACGAGGTCCGCTATGTGGTCACCAAAAACACCGGCGTGCCCGTCAAGGCCGTGGACGTCTGCGTCGATTCCATGACCCTGTGAGGAGGAGCAAAGCAAAATGAATAACCAAATCACCGGTGCGCTGTTCAAGCAGATGATCCTGCACGGCGCTGCCGCTATTACCGCGCAAAAACAGGCCATCAACGACCTGAACGTGTTCCCCGTCCCCGACGGCGACACCGGCACCAATATGTCCATGACCATCGCCGCCGCCGTGACGGAGCTGCACAAGACCACTCCTGCCACCGTGGAGCAGGCCGCATCCATCACCGCCTCCGCACTGCTGCGTGGTGCCCGCGGCAACTCCGGCGTGATCCTCTCTCTGCTGTTCCGCGGCATCTCCAAGGCCTTTAAGGGCTGCGAGACTGCTGACACCGTCGCCTTTGCCGCCGCCATGCAGGAAGGCGTTTCCGCCGCCTACAAGGCTGTGATGAAGCCTGCCGAGGGCACCGTGCTTACCGTATCCCGTCTGGCCTCCAAGGCCGCCGCAGAGACCGCTGCCGCCGAAACCGATATTGAAAAGGTTCTGGAAGCCGCCCTGGCCGAAGGCTATAACGCGCTGGCACAGACCACCGAGATGAACCCCGTGTTGAAAAAGGCCGGCGTGGTAGACGCCGGCGGCAAGGGCTATCTCCTGATCCTGGAGGGTATGCTGGCAGAGCTGCGCGGTGAACCCATGCCCGAACTGGCCGAGGACAGCCAGACACAGGACAAGGCAGACTTCGCCGCCCTGTCCGATGAGGAGATCACCTTCACCTTCGATACCGTGTTCATCGTCCGCAAGGCCAATCCCAATGTGGATTTGGAACCACTGCGCAAGTACCTGAACAGCATCGGCGACAGTCTGGTCATCGGCGAGGACGACGAGGCCTTCAAGGTGCATGTCCACACCGACATCCCCGGCAACGCCCTGAACGAGGGTCAGAAGTACGGCATTCTGGAGCTGGCAAAAATTGAAAATATGCGTACCCAGTACGAGGACATGGCCGCCGGCCGCAAAGCCCAGAGCGTGGACGATCTGGAGATGGCCGCCGAAAATGCCGCTCCTCCCGCCCGCGAGGGGCAAACCGGTCACATCGTGGCGGCTCCCGAGAAAAAATACGGCTTCCTGGCTGTCTGCGCAGGCGAAGGCCTTGCCGCCGTGTTCCGCGATCTGGGCGCCGACGGTGTCGTCTCCGGCGGACAGACCATGAATCCCTCCACCGAGAGTATTCTGGAAGGCGTGGATAAGATCCCCGCCGAGACCGTGTTTGTGCTGCCCAACAACAGCAACATCATCATGGCTGCCCAGCAGTGCGATGCACTGACGGAGAAAACCGTCATCGTGATCCCCACCAAGACCGTTCCCCAAGGCATCACCGCCATGATGAACGTGGACTTCGACGCCGAGACCGCCGAGTCCATCACCGCCGCCATGACGGACAGCATCTCCACCGTCACCACGGCACAGATCACCTATGCCGCCCGCAACTCCGATTTCGACGGCTTCGACATCAAGGAAGGCGACTATCTGGCGCTGGAGGAAGGCAAGCTCTTCGGAACGGACAGTTCTCTGGACGTTCTGCTGGAAAAGCTGGCCACCGATGCACTGGAACGCGGCGCCTCCTTCATCTCCCTGTACTACGGCGAGGATGTGACCGAGGAGGACGCGCAGAAAGCCGCCGCTTTCTTCGAAGCCACCTGCCCCGACGCAGAGACCGTGGTTCTCGCCGGCGGGCAGCCCGTTTATTACTATATCATCAGCATGGAATAACCACGAAGTGCGGGGCATCATAGACTGTATAGCGCCCCAAACGCAGCATCCGCTCCCTGCGCGGATCAATCTTCCCATTTTGCAAATTTCCGAAAAGGGGGATCGATATGAATCTGATTTTTCTGGGCGCCCCCGGCGCCGGCAAAGGCACGCAGGCAGGACTGTTGAGCCGCAAGCTGAACATCCCCACCATCTCCACAGGCAATATCCTGCGCGCCGCCATGAAGGATGGCACTCCCATCGGTAAAGAGATCACGGTCTATATGCAGTCCGGCAATCTGGTTCCTGATGCGCTCGTCATCGACATCATTCTGAAACGCTTGCAGGAAGCCGACTGCGCCAACGGGTATATTCTGGACGGCTGTCCCCGCACCATCGCACAGGCAGAGGCTCTTGAGGCCGCCGGCATCCACTTTGACAAGGTGCTCTCCATCGAGATCTCGGATCAGGAGATCATCGACCGCATGAGCGGCCGTCTCGTCTGCGAACACTGCGGACACCCCTATCACGCCACCTCCATGCCGCCCAAGACCGCCGGCATCTGCGACGCATGCCAGGGCAAGCTGGTTCGCCGCCCGGACGATGAGCCGGAGACCGTGAAGGCACGTCTGGACATCTACCACGAAAAGACCGAGCCGCTGAAAACCTTCTATGCCCAGCGCGGCGTTCTGGCTTCCGTAGCGAACCAGCCTACCATTGAGGCAACAACCGCCGAGATCGAAAAAATCCTCGGCATCTGACCCATCCCTCAACAAAAACAGGGACCGGCCGTTGGCTGGTCCCTGTATATGTTTATCACTTTACACCATTGCAGCAGTATCTTTCGCACCGTTATCCCCCACGTTATCCCTCGTTCTTTGCCGCCGGTTCGGGATCGCCGTTCAGGGTGGCAAAATAATCGTAATAGGGCAGCAGAAAGTCATAGCCGGTCTTGAGGCGCTCCACGATATCGCGGCTGAACAGTTCCTCCGTCAGCTTCTCCTCGTGGCCGATGGAAAAATACTTCGCCCGGTACCATGGCTCCAGAAGTGCCGAGGGCGCAGGAGACCGTGGTTTTTTGTATTCCGCGGTGTTCAGGGAGAACTCCGTCTGCGCGTTCAGCCGCCGTGTCAGGCGCTCCATGGTTTCGGGGTCGCGGTCGATCCGGGCGCGCAGCTTCGCCATGGTAACCGGACGGGAGACCCAATAGCCCATGCCGTAGCTCCAGCCGTCCGGCGTCAGCTCAAACCAGAGAGCAGGCCTGTCCGCCCCCGGCTCCGCCGGCTGCTCGATGGTAAACCACAGGTTGTCCTTGTAGGGTCCGCGCCCATGCAGGCGGCGGGCATCTCTGTAAATGCGGGACACTTTACAGATTAAACCACTGTCAGGCCGCCTGCTCCGCACATATTCGTAGAGTTCTGTACCCAATTCGCGCATGGGCTGATAGAACTGGGTCTGGTAGCACACCTTATTTGCCTCAAACCAGCCGCGTTCATTGTTGAAGCGGATGCCCCACATGAACGCTACGGTTTCGTCTGTAAATCCGGTAAACATGACTCCTCCAAGACACGACAGATTGTGGATTCAGTATAGCACAAAACACTCGTTTTCAGCAAGAAAAAAGCGGCTCGGAATCCGAGCCGCTTTTGGTTTATTCCGCATCCTGCGCCGCTGCAACGATCAGCCTGACACAGGCTTCATCGCCCAGTGCGCCGCTGTCCAGCGTCAGGTGATAGTTGTGGCTGTCGCCCCACTTTTTGCCCGTATAGCGCTGGTAATAATTGTGGCGGGCGGCGTCCTTCTTCTCCATCATCTTCTTCAGCTCTGTGGCGTCGGTACTACCGGTCAGCGCACTCAAGCGCATGGCACGGTGGACATCGTCGGCATGGATGAACACATTGACGCTGTCAATGTCCGCCTCCCGCAGAACCTCGTCGGCGCAGCGGCCCAGGATCACGCAGGGGCCTTCCTGCGCAAAGCGGAGAATGACCGCCGCCTGCACATCCCGGATGGCACTCTGGGTATCCTTATAGTAAGCACCGGAGAAGCTGGCAAGGTTCTTCCAGAGAGAATCACTTCTGGAGATCTCTTCGCTTTCGTTCTCGATCAATTCCGGATCAAAGCCGCTGGCCTTCACCGTTTCCCGCACGATATCTCTGTCATAGAAAGGAACTCCAAGGACTTCTGCCACCTTCTTGCCGATAGAGTGGCCGCCGGCGCCGTATTCACGGCTGATGGTAATGATCTTCTTCATCCTTTGTAACCTCCGTTCCCACGCCGCATCCCGCCGCGTCTTTGGTCTGATTGTATCACAGTTCTGCCCCGGATACAACAGCCTTGCCATGATTTCCCGACAGATCCCGCCGCCTTTCGCCCAAACCGGATGGCTGCCCTTACCGATCCAGACTCCGTTCCAGCAGACGCAGCAGGGTTTCGGCCTGACAATAGGCCGTTTCGCTCAATTCGTTCAGCAGTTTGCGCAGACAGGGATCGGTGGTTCCCTCCGCCGCTCTGGCGTAATTCAGCCCGCTGCAGGCTCTGGCGTGGTATCGCTCCCGCAGCGCCGGGCACCAGCGCCCCACGCAGACCCGGTCACAGCCGACGGTCGGCCGGTAGCACTCCCCTGTGACGAGATAGTACACCGCCATCAGCCGCCGGGCGCTCTCCCCCTGCCGCGCCGCCATCTCCTGCAGTCGCTGCCGTGCCCAGACCGGCGCCTGCCGGCTCAACGCCCGGCCGAAACGGCACTCCATCAGTTCCTCTTCCGCAAAGCCCGTCAGCACCTCCAGCATATCCATGGCCGCGCTGCCCATACAGCAGGGATCTACCTCCGCACCGGGCAGCTGGCTCTCCTGGCGAAGCTGCGCCGGGGACAGCTCCATCCCTGTCTGTGCCGACAATCCCACCCCGCTCCGTCCGGCAGGATAGGGCTCCAGCGCAGGCGCCACCCGCTGCCAGATGCGGTCATATTGCCGGTAATCGTATCCCTCCGTGGTTTTTGTAGTCTGTTCCATCGTGGTCCCTCCTTTTCCCTCCAGTTTATGCGGTGCCGCATTTTTTTGATACTGTTGCGCCCGCAACAGATACATTGGAAAAACAGGGGTAAAATACTCTTGAAAAACCAGATGCTTCCGTTGCAATTTGCGGCAGATTCTGGTAAAATAGACAAACTGTGAGCTTCTCCCATGAAAGGAGGTTCCGATTTTCATGCTGGAACTGAAAAATATTCGCTATGTCGTCCACGAGGAGGACGACGAGCTGGTCATTTTGGACAATATCTCTCTCACCATTGACGATCACAAGCTGGTGGTGTTCACCGGCCCCAACGGCGGCGGCAAGACCACGCTGGCCAAGGTCGTTATGGGTCTGGTAAAGCCCACCTCCGGCCAGATCCTCTGGAACGGACAGGACATTACCGATCTGGGCATCACCGAGCGTGCCAAGCTGGGCATCAGCTACGGCTTCCAGCAGCCGCCCCGCTTCAAGGGCCTGACGGTCAAGGATCTGCTGACACTTGCCTCCGGCAACCAGAAGCTGTCCAAGGACAAGTGCTGCCAGTACCTGACAAAGGTGGGTCTGTGCGCCAACGACTATCTGGATCGCGAGGTGGATGTGTCCCTCTCCGGCGGTGAGGTCAAGCGCATCGAGATCGCCTCTATTCTCGCCCGCGACAGCGGACTGATGATCTTCGACGAGCCGGAGGCCGGCATCGATCTGTGGTCCTTCGCCCGGCTGACGGAGACCTTTGAGCAGATCCACGCCGCCGGCAGCGCCACCATGATTATCATCTCCCATCAGGAGCGTATCATCTCTCTGGCGGATGAGGTCATCGTGGTGGGCGACGGTACGATCCGCCATCGCGGCACCGCAGAGGAGATCCTGCCCCAGATCCTGGCCGATACCCTCAGCGGCTGCCCCGTTCTGACCAAAGGAGGTGCTGCACAATGATGGAGCATCAGGTTGACCGCGAGCTTCTGGAAAAGATCGCCGACCTCGTCGGCAAGCCCGTGGGCGCATTCAACATCCGAAAGGACTGCGGCTGCGACGGCCGCCAGTCCACTGAAAACATTGAGATCACCGGCAAAGAGGGCAAGCCCGGCATCGACATCCGCATCAAGGCGGGCACCAGGGGCGAAACCTGCTATATCCCGGTTATCATCACCCAGTCCGGTATCAATGAGATGGTCTACAACGACTTTTTCATCGGCGAGGACTGCGATGTGGACATTGTGGCCGGCTGCGGCATCCACAACTGCGGCGAGCAGGATTCCCGCCACGACGGCATCCACACCTTCTACGTGGGAAAAAACTCCCGCGTGAAGTACACCGAAAAGCACTACGGCGACGGTGACGGCCGCGGCGGCCGTATCATGAATCCCCAGACCGTGGTGTATCTGGAGGAGGGCGCCACCATCCAGATGGACACCACCCAGATCCGTGGCGTCGACTCCACCAAGCGCGACACCAAGATCGTCTGCGGCAAGGACGCAGAGGCCATCATCACCGAGCGGCTCCTGACCCACGGCGACCAGATCGCCGAGAGCGACATGGAGATCGTGCTGGACGGCGAAAACGCCAAGGGTCGGGTCATCTCCCGCTCTGTGGCGCAGGACGAGTCCAGCCAGGTGTTCTATCCCCGCATGGTGGGCAATGCCGCCTGCTTCGGCCATGTGCAGTGTGACTCCATCATCATGGGTGACGCGAAGATCAAGTCCATTCCCGCCATCACCGCCAACTGCACCGAGGCGCAGCTGGTCCACGAGGCGGCCATCGGCAAGATCGCCGGCGACCAGCTGCTGAAGCTGCAGACGCTGGGTCTGACAGAGGAAGAAGCCGAGGACTGCATCCTCAAGGGCTTCCTTGCATAACAAAGCAGACGGACAGTCGTTATGACTGTCCGTCTTTTTTTACGCAGTCCAATACAATCAGAGCCGGTGCTTCTTCCTGTAAATACAGTTCTTCGCATTTTTGCTGGGCTTCTTCCAAAATCCGGATTGCCCGCTCCGTGTCCCGCATCAGCATTAGATACATTTCTTTCCAATTTGGCATAGTATCCCCCCCCGCAAGCTTATGTGTACATTATATAATGTCTGCGCCTATATAGCAAGAAAATACTACTCATAAAATATGACATATATACATTATACAATGGGGAGATGTCATATGGTTCGATTGGATATTATAACCCTGTTGGAAAAACGCAGGAAAACAAAATATTGGCTTTATAAGCAAATGGGCGGTATGAGTTACCAGAACTTTAATCGCATCGCAAACGGCGAAACCACGGCAATCCGCTTCGAAACTCTGGAAACCCTGTGTCAGGTATTGGAATGTACGCCCAACGACCTGTTCGTCTTCGATTTTAACGAACCGGAAAGTAAATAAGCGCAAAGGGGGAGCGGCCGCTCCCCCTTTCCTTTTACGAAAAAAGCGGAGTGCGTTATGCACTCCGCTTTTGCTTTACTTCGCGTATTCCACGACCTTGGTCTCACGCAGCACGTGAACCTTGATCTGGCCGGGATACTCCATTTCTTCCTCGATCTTCTTGGCGAGATCGCGGGCCAGAATAACCATCTGATCCTCGCTGACCTGCTCGGGCTTCACCATCACGCGGACTTCGCGGCCAGCCTGAATGGCAAAGGCTTTGTCAACGCCGGGATGAGAGCCGGTGATGGTCTCCAGCTGCTCCAGACGCTTGATGTAGTTCTCCAGATTCTCACGGCGGGCACCGGGACGGGCGGCAGAGATCGCATCCGCAGCCTGCACCAGACAGGCGATGATGGTCTTGGGCTCCACGTCGTTGTGGTGTGCCTCGATGGCGTGGATGATATCCTCGCGCTCCTTGTACTTGCGGGCAAATTCCACGCCCAGCGCCACGTGAGTGCCTTCCAGCTCGTGGTCGACGGACTTGCCCAGATCGTGCAGCAGGCCGGCACGCTTGGCGGCCATCACGTCGGCGCCCAGCTCGGCGGCCATCATACCGGCGATGTGGGAGACTTCCACGGAGTGCTGCAGAACGTTCTGGCCGTAACTGGTGCGGTAATGCAGGCGGCCCAGCATCTTCACCAGTTCGGGATGCAGAGAGCGAATGCCGCACTCGAACACCACGCGCTCACCCTCGGCCTTGATGGTGGCGTCCACCTCACGGCGCGCCTTTTCCACCATCTCCTCGATGTGGGTGGGATGGATGCGGCCGTCGGCAATGAGCTTTTCCAGCGCCAGTCTGGCGATCTCACGACGGACGGGCTCGAAGCAGGAAACCGTGATGGCTTCCGGCGTATCGTCGATAATCAGGTCGACGCCGGTCAGAGTCTCGATGGTGCGGATGTTGCGACCCTCGCGGCCGATGATGCGGCCCTTCATCTCGTCATTGGGCAGGGGAACCACGCTGACGGTCATTTCGGCCACAGAGTCGGCTGCGCAGCGCTGGATGGCCTGTGCCACCACTTCGCGGGCGCGTGCCTCGCACTCCTCTTTCATCCGGGATTCGACTTCCTTGATCTTCAGTGCCGTTTCGTGGGTCACTTCAGATTCCACCTGATCGATCAGGTACTGCTTTGCCTCTTCGGCGGTAAAGCCGGAAATGCGCTCCAGCATTTCGGTCTGGCTGCGCTTGATGATCTTGATCTCTTCGTTTTCCTTGTCCAGAGCGGCATGCTTCTGCGCCAGGGATTCTTCCTTCTTCTCCATGGCTTCCACTTTGCGTTCCAGACTTTCTTCCTTCTGCTGCAGGCGGTTTTCCTGCCGCTGCAGATCGGCTCTGCGTGACTTTTCTTCCTTCTCGTACTCGCTGCGGCTCTTTAAGATTTCCTCCTTGGCTTCCAGCAAGGCTTCGCGCTTCTTGGATTCTGCGCTCTTGATGGCTTCGTTGATAATGCGCTTTGCTTCATCTTCTGCGCTGGAGATCTCTTTCTCGGAAACGTTCTTCCGATAGCGAATACCCAGAGGGAAGCAAATCACACCGCCGACCAAAAGCCCGATCAGGGCTGCTGCGATGGTCATGGGTCCCACGATTTGCGTTCCTCCTATTTTCAACAATTTCGTATGCGATATAGAAAACGACCAGCGGGCACCCCTTTGCCCCCTGATAATTATCCTTATCTAGTTTAATCGTTTGCCAGTCCAGTGTCAAGAAAAACCGAATAAATATCTGGTAGCCTGCAAAAAATTTTTCCACAACATGTCGAAGCAAACGCCGCAGATCGTCCCGCGCTTTTGCCGAAAAATCGTTTTCCCCGGTTTGGCGGCTTTATGTGTCGATATACGCCGCCGCAGCGTAGCCCACATAGCCCTGATAATGCACCACATACCAGCCCTGCCATTCTCCGTATACCCTGACCTCCGCGCCGTTGGGCATATTGGCCAGAACCGTGGCCGTGGAGGACGGATAGCTCCGCAGGTTCAGCGTGCCGTAATTCACCGACACCGTGCCGTCCTCCGGGTCCATGGGATAAATAAACGGCAGTCCGAAAAACTCCGTCAGCGCCCGAGCCAGCTGCCGGGCGATGGCATCCATGTGCGTCTCCACCCAGACAGCGTCGGCATAGTTGTCGTGATAGCCGATCTCCACCAGTACCGACGGGAATCGGGGCAGCCGCACCTCCCCCAGCGAGGTGGTGGGACGGGTAGTCACCTGCGCCGGCAGCGGATAGATCTGCCGCAGTTCCTGCGCGATCAGCTCCGCCGCCCGCTGCCCCTCTGCGCTGCCCGGATAGTAAAACACGATGATGCCCCGCTCCTCTCCATAGCGCCCTTCCGGCGCGGCGTTGGAGTGGAGCGCAAGGTACAAGTCGTAATAGCCGGAATTGGCCTCCCGGATCGAGGAAGCCGCCGTCATCTCCGGCCGGTTGCGGCGGTACTGGATGGCGTTGGACACCAGATAGGGAACCAGCGCGTCGGCCAGAAGATTCATGTTGTACTCCTCGCTGCCGCTGCCGGTCACATAACTATTCCAATCCTGCGTGGACGGACTGAGGTAAATAATGGGCATGACATCCCCTCCTTTTTCCTTACAGCCTATGGTCTTTCCCGGAGAAGTGTGATATATTGCCAGCCTCCAGAGGGGGGCGGCGCAGTCCGCCCCCCTCTCGCGTCCCGAGGAGCCGCCGAACCACGCCCCCTAAATAA
>SVLH01000021.1 GCA_015068025.1 Oscillospiraceae bacterium
CTTGCGCTGCGGGAGATCTTCAAGGACTCCTACAACCTGCTGGAAGCGGAAAACATTCCGCAGGCAGCGCTGCTGCTGAAACAGAATGACGACTGCATCGCCGCCGTCCTGCTGGATCTGGCGCAGATCGGCGGCAAGGATGCGGACCTGATCAATCAGGCGGCGCACCACGGCAGCGACGCCGAGATCCCTGTCCTTGCGCTGGTGCATTTCACAGGGGACGGCACACAGGAGGAACTCGCCTTCTCCCGCGGAGCCAGCGACGTGATCCATAAACCCTACACGCCCGTGGCCATCCGCCGCCGCGTGCAGCTGCTCATTGACCTCTATATGCACAAGTGGAGCCTGCAAACGCTGGTCAGAGAACAGCGGCAAACCATCCGCAACACCAATCAGGTTGTGCTGGATGCGCTCTCTGCCATCATCGAGCACAGAAGCACCGAAAGCGGCAACCACGTTCTGCGCATCCGCCGCTTCACCAAGATCCTGCTGCTGGACGTGGCGCAGAACTGTCCCGAGTACGGCCTGACCCGCGAGACCATCGACATCATCGCCAGCGCCGCCGCCCTGCACGACATCGGCAAGGTCTCCATCCCCGACGCCATTCTCAACAAGCCGGGCAAGCTGACCCCCGCCGAATTCGAAACGATAAAGACCCACACCTCCGTGGGCAGCGAACTGATCCTGCATCTGAACGATATGGGCGACACCGAATACCTGCGCTACGCCTACAACATCGCCCTGTATCACCACGAGCGCTGGGACGGCAACGGCTACCCCTGCGGTCTGGCAGGAGACGAGATCCCCATCTGCGCGCAGGTCGTTGGTATCGCCGATGTATTTGACGCGCTGACAACGCCGCGCGTCTACAAGCCGGCTTTTCCCTTTGAACAGGCCATCAATATGATCCTCAACGGCGAATGCGGCACCTTCTCCCCGAAACTGCTGGAATGCTTCAAGAATGCGCGGACGCAATTCATAGAACTTGCCCTTCAATACGCGGACGGCTACTCTCCCAAAAACGACGCCATCACGCTGCCGCTGCCCGGCCCCGTGCGGAAGCAGTCCGCACTGGATACGCTGGAACTGTCCCAGATCAAGTATCAGGCGCTGCTGCACTACATCGACAACGCAGTGCTGCAAGTGGATCTGATCCACGACCTGTACCACCTGGTCTATAACCCCTATCCCGAGTTGGAGCATCTGCTGCCCTCCGCTTCCTTCCGCGACATCGTCCGGAAACTGCTCGACTCCAACACCCACCCCGAAGACCGTCCCACGGTGGAGGCGCTGTACCGCTTCGTCACCGAGGACTTTATCCATCTGAACCTGCGGCGCCGCGCCTTCTCCTTCCGTATGTTCAACCCCATCACACAGCAGTACCAGCCCAGCGAACTGGTGTTCCTGCGGCTGCACACAGGCGACGAGGCACAGCACATCGCCACCGTCATCTGGCGCAAGCAGAGCGAAGTCCCCCTGTGCCAGGCCGCGCCCGACGCCCTCCACACCTCCCCCGCGCTGTTCGGCCTGTGCAGCACGGCGCTGCGCTGCTGCAACGACCGGGAACTGACCATCGACGCGGGCGCGCAGGATCTCTTCCCCCTGACGGGCTTCAACCACCGGGAGATCACGGAGACGTTTGCCGGCAAACTGCTTCAACTGGTCCTCCCCCAGGACCGCCCCGTTCTTCTTTCCGCCCTGGAAACCCAGATCGTCCAGGGCGGCGCGGCAGAGGCCGAATTCCGCATACTGCACAAGAGCGGCGAGAGCGTCTGGGTGCTGGCAAAGAGCCGCCTCCATCTGGAAGAAAACGGGCAGGAATATTTCTATTTCGCCATGCAGGACAACAGCCGGGCAAAGGCCGTTGAACAGGACCTGCAAGCGCGCATCGAGCGGAACCAGACCATCATCGACCAGTCGGACGGCATCGTGTTTGAATGGTCGATGGATACGGACACGATGTACTGCTCCCCCAAGTGGAAGGAACACTTCGGCTATAATCCCGTGTCGAAGAACTACGGCAAACAGATGGGCATCGCCACCCACTTCCACCCCGACGACCTGCCCACGATCCGCAATGCCATTGAGGAGATCAAAGCCAGCCGCGGCACGGTCTGCATCGATGTGCGCATCGCAGATGCCGACGCAAAGTATCTCTGGACCCGCATCACCGCCACGGCGTATCTGAACGAACAGGGGCAGCTCTCCCGCATCATCGGTCTGCTGCAGGACATCGAGGCGTTGAAGCAGGCAGAGTTTACCCTCCGGGAGCGCGCCGAAAAGGACTCCCTGACCAAACTGTTCAACAAGGAGTCCTCCCAGACGCTCATCAGCGAATATCTGGCCGAGCGGGACCCCCACGCCCTCGCCGCGATGCTGGTGCTGGATCTGGACAACTTCAAGGCGATCAACGACCGCTACGGACATCTCTACGGCGACTCGGTTTTGTCCCAGATCGGCTCCACCCTGAAACAACTGTTCCGCAGCAACGACGTGATCGGGCGCATCGGCGGCGACGAGTTCATAATCTTCCTGCAAGACATTCCCAGCGAGGAATTGACGTTCAATCGCTGCGAACTGATCCTGACCACCTTCCGCACCCTTCTGGAACAACTCGCCCCCGGACTGAACGTGTCCTGCTCCATCGGCGTTGCTATGGTCCCCTCCCACGGCACGGGCTTCAACGATCTGTTCCGCAGAGCGGACGAGGCGCTCTACCTGTCCAAGAGTCAGGGCAAGAACACCTACACCCTCTACGACCCGCAGAAGGCCGCAAATATGCTGCTGGACGGCGCCCGCGTGCCCACCCGCATCGACTCCGAGACCCAGCCCGGTCTGGCGGATGCCTCCTTCGTTCAGTTTGTGTTCCGCCGCCTGTACGAGAGCAACGACATCATCAAAACCTTCAACGAACTGCTTGCCCACGTGGGCGAACAACTCAACGTCAGCCGTGTATACATCTTTGAAAACAACGAGAATAACACCGCTTGCAGCAACACCTTTGAATGGTGCAACGAAGGAATCTCCCCCGAAATCGACAATTTGCAGAACATCAGTTACATTTCCGACATCGCGGGCTGGCCCGACGTGTTCAACGAGCAGGGACTTTTCTACTGCACGGACATCACCTCCCTCGCTCCTCATTTCCGTGCGATCCTGGAACCCCAGGGCATCAAGAGTATGCTCCAATGCGCCATTATGGACAACGGCGTTTTCCGCGGCTACGTGGGCTTTGACGAGTGCTCCATCCACCGCCTCTGGACGCAGGATCAGATCAACCTGCTTCAATTCCTGTCAGAGGCGCTGGCCATCTTCCTGATCAAAAAGCGGATACAGGACAAGGTCGCCGAGCAGGCGGCGGATTTCCGCGGTCTGCTGGATCGGCAGGACATCTGGCTCTATGTCATCGACCCCGAGACCTGCGAATTGAAGTTCATAAACGAAAAGGTGCGCAGCAGCATCTCCGGCAGCACCAAGCTCCCCTGCTACAAGGCCTTCCGAAACCACGACAAGCGCTGCGAGGACTGCCCCGCCGTAGACATCCTCCAAGTCCAAAAAGCCTCTGCCGTCATCAACGACAGTTGCTTCGGAACGCGCGTCCGGGCCAGCGCTTCCAGGATCCGCTGGAACGGTGAGCCGGCGTGTCTGCTTTTCTGCCACGAGTTGGAGGGCTGACCCACCCGCCCGGCACAACGCCACGATCCGCTTTGGGATCGCCGCAATTTTGCGGCGATCCTTTCTTTTGCGCGGGCACGCCCTGTCCTCCCCTGTGTGCCCCTTTCTGCCGCTCATATTTTTTCCCGCCATGGAAATACTACGAAAAATCCGTCAAGCGAGGTGGTTTCCATGAACAACAAGCGTGTTGGACGGCGCACCGTCGCCCTCTCCCATCCCCCCTCCGTGATCTCCTTCGCCAACATCGGCGGCAAGCAGGAAAAAGAGGGCCCGCTGGGCAAATTCTTTGACGAAACCGGCGACGATTCCTTCTTCGGTGAAAAGACCTGGGAGAAGGCCGAGTCCGCCATGCAGAAGAAGGCGCTGCAGCGGGCGCTGGACAAGGCACGGCTCAAGCCCAAGGACCTGGACTATATCTTCGCCGGCGACCTGCTGAATCAGTGCATCGGCTCCTCCTTCGGTCTGCGGGAGTTCAACATCCCCTTCTACGGGCTCTACGGCGCCTGCTCCACCATGGGCGAGTCCCTGTCCCTTGCCGCCCTGCTCATCGACGGCGGCTATGCCCGCCGCTGCGCCGCCATGACCTCCTCCCACTTCTGCACGGCGGAGCGGCAGTACCGCATGCCCGTGCCCTACGGCAGCCAGCGTCCCCCCACCGCCCAGTGGACCGCCACCGCCGCCGGCTGCACCATTCTCGACGCCGAGGGGAAGGGACCCTATATCACCCACGTCACCTGCGGCAAGATCGTGGATCGGGGCATCACCGACGGCAACAATATGGGCGCCGCCATGGCACCCGCCGCCTACGATACCCTCGCCGCCTTCTTCCGGGACACGGAGACCACACCCGCCGACTACGATCTCGTCATCACCGGCGATCTGGGGGAACTGGGCCACGCCATCGTGCGGGACTTCTTTGAAAAGGACGGCGTCACGCTGGGCGACAACTTTCTCGACTGCGGATTGCTGCTCTATAACCGGGAAAAGCAGGATATGCACGCCGGCGCCTCCGGCTGCGGCTGCTCGGCCTCCGTGCTGAACGGCTACCTGCTGGGCGGCATGCTGGAGGGGAAGTGGAAGCGCATCCTCTTTGCCCCCACCGGTGCTCTGCTCTCCCCCACGTCCAGCTTTCAGGGTGAGAGCATCCCCGGCATCTGCCACGCCGTGTGCATTTCCACGACAAAATAGGAGGTCACTATGGACTATCTGAAAGCCTTTGTCTGCGGCGGCATCCTCTGCGCCATCGGACAAATTCTCATCGACAAGACCCGCCTGACCCCCGCCCGCATCCTGACGGGCTATGTGGTGGCGGGTGTGCTGCTCAGCGCGCTGGGTCTATACCAGCCCATCGCCGACTGGGGCGGCGCAGGCGCTACCGTGCCCCTGACCGGCTTCGGCCACGCGCTGGCAAAAGGCGTGGAAAAGGCCGTGGCGGAAAAGGGCTGGCTGGGCGTGCTCACCGGCGGCCTCACCGCCACTGCCGGCGGCATCACCGCCGCCGTGGTCTTCGGCGTGCTGATGGCGCTGGTATTCAAGGCGGGCGAAAAGCGCTGATGCACCGTATTCCTTCCTCCCCTGTTCCCCCCGGAACAGGGGACTCTTTTTTTACTGATTTGTCATTGTTTTGTTCTTCTTTTTTGTCGAATTCTCTGCTATAATCATTACAGTTTATAATGGCGGTGAGCGCCTCACTGCCCGAATCCCCCACAGAAAGGAACGATCTTATGCGCCGCATCACCAGTTTTATCCTTTGTCTTGTTCTGATCTTCTCCCTTTCGGCCTGCGGCAACGCCGACAAGCCCACCCCCGAATCCCCCTCCACCGGAACGGAAGAACCCACCGATCCCACCGTGCCCTCCACCCCCGAGCAGGGTACGGAGCAGCAGCCCTCCATCCCCGAGGGCAAGCCCAACCCCAACCCAGAGCCCTATGAGATCCTCGATCCCACCGTCATGCCCGAGGGCGGCGAGCGAAACGGCGTAAAGTACAAAGCCTACAAGGGCGTGGTGGAGCACCTGTTCTTCCACCCCGTCATCGCCTATCCCGAGCAGGCCTTTGACGGCGACAGCATGGCCAACGGCTACGACGACTGGATGGTCACCGTGGACGAGTACAACAAGATCCTGCAGAGCGTGTACGAAAAGGGTTACATTCTTGTAGACATTATGGACTGCTGGAGCGAAACCACCGACGAGGCCGGCAACCCCAAGATGGTGAAGAACACCCTCTACCTGCCCGAGGGCAAAAAACCCCTCATCATCTCCTACGATGACGTGAACTACAACTACTACACCCTGGGCGACGGCTTTACATACAAGCTGATCTTCGGCGAGGACGGCAAGCTGTGGTCCTGGGGTCTGGACCCCGCCGGCAAGGAAGTGGTCAGCCGCGATCTGGACGCCATCACCATTCTGGACAAGTTCGTGGAGGAGCATCCCGACTTCTCCCCCTTCGGCGCCAAGGGCTGTTTGAGCATCACCGGCTATGAGGGCATCCTCGGCTACCGCACCCACACCGACAAGGAGGGCTGGACGGACGCCAAGGAGGCCAACCGCCAGAAGGAGATCGAGAAGGTCAAGCCCATCGTGGCCGAGCTCAAGCGCACCGGCTGGACCTTCGGCAGCCACACCTTCGGCCACATCCGCCTGAGCGAGGCCTCTCTGGAATACGCACAGGCCGACATGACCCGCTGGCTGGACGAGGTCGGCTCTCTCGTTGGCGATGTTTCCGTGCTGTTCTATCCCTTCGGCGCCCGTCTGGACGGCGACGATGTGAACCAGTCCGGCCCCGCCATGCAGTGGATGATCGAGCAGGGCTTCCGCATCTTCTGCTCCGTGGGCGTGGAGTCCTACTCCAAGATCAAAAAAGACGCCGTCGCCGTGATCTGCGACCGTCTGCATCCCGACGGCACCACCCTGCGCACCAACAGCGGCCGCAACCGCTACATGAAGTTCTACGATGCCAAGGACATCATCGATCTGGATGTCCGCCCGGAGCGTGAAGTGGGCTGGCTGAAACCCGCCGAGCCTGCCAAGCCCGTGACTCCCGTTGTGCCCGAGACCCCCGTTGTGCCCGAGACCCCCGTTGTGCCCGAGACCCCTGCGGTTCCTGAAACTCCTGTGGTGCCCGACCCCCCCGTCACTCCTGTGGTGCCTGAAACTCCCGCGGTTCCCGAGGTCCCTGAAGGCAGCACCCCCGATGCCGGCGCTTCCGAAGCCCCCGCCCCCGGCACGGACGCTCCCATTGAGGTGATGCCCGAGGGGAACACCCCCGCAGAGGAGACTCCCGCCGAGCCTGTTGCTCCCGCGGAACCCGCCCCTGCCGAGCCTGCTCCCGAGGGGAACGCCCCCGCCGAGGAACCCCCCGCCGAAACCCCCGTCACCGAGCAGACTGAACCCGCCGCAGGAGACGCCGCATGAAGCACGAAGCGCTGAAAGCTGCCGCCCGCTCCATGCTGGAGCGTGCCTACTGTCCCTATTCCCACTTCCCCGTAGGTGCGGCGCTGGAGTGTGAAGACGGCACGGTTTACACCGGCTGCAACGTGGAAAACGCGGCCTATCCCGCCGGCATCTGCGCCGAGCGCAGCGCCATCTCCCACGCCGTGGCGGAGGGACACACCCGCTTCCGCCGCATCGTGATCGCCGGAAAGAGCGAGGATTTCTGTGTCCCCTGCGGCATGTGCCGTCAGGTGATGCGGGAGTTCGCTCCCGATCTGGAGATCATCTGCCTCAACGGCGCAGGTGAGGAAAAGGCCTTTACGCTGGAGCAGCTCCTGCCCCACAGCTTTGGCCCGGAGTTCCTCTCAAACAACTGAACACAAAGCAGAACCGACCTGTATCAACAGGTCGGTTTTTTCCGTTATTTTCAAATCACATCACGCCCCGCAGCAAGGCAGTGCCGCTGCCGCAGCGCCGATGCAGGCGTCAAACCAGCTTCTCGAAGTAGAAGAATGTTTCGTCCTCGCCGGTTTTGCGCATGCAGGCCGAGAGCATTTTGAAAGACGCCTCGTTTTCCTTGAAGCACTTGGCCACCACCCGATCCAGATGGAGCTCATACAGCGCCCAGTCCGCCACGGCGGCAAAGGCCTCTGTGCCGTAGCCATGTCCGGCAAATTCAGGCGCAATGCGGCAGCCCAGTTCCGCGCCGCCGCGGCAGTCGAAGCGGTAGAGCACCACCTCGCCGATGAACGCCCCATCCAGCCGGACGGCAAAATTCACCGCCTGCTGCGCTGCAAAGTCCCGCTGCGCCACCTCGAAGAAGCTGCGCTCCTCCACCGGCGCGCCGAGGCCTCCCACATCGTCATAGCCCCACCAGCGGTTGCGGTTTTCGTCCAGCACCAGCGCGTTGTAGGCGGGGATGTCCTCCTCCCGCAATCCGGTGAGGGTCAGCCGCTGCGTGGTCAGCGTGGGGACGGTTCCGTCGCCCCGCGTCATCAATGCGTTGCGCACCTTGACCGTAAACTTGGACGCCAGCTTCGCCGGGCCGTACTGCAGTTTGGAGGTACGCAGACCGCGATCCGCCGCGTCGTCCTCCCGGTTCACCCACTGGCAGCCGTCTCCGAAATACGACACAAACTCCTGCACCAGCGTGGGGTACACGCCCGTGTAGGAATACAATGCCTTTTCGATGTGTATGATAAGGGTGTCGCCGCACTTCTCTGCCAGCGACAGCGCCACCAGTCTTCCCTCCGCCACGATGCCGCCTGCAAGGAAGAAGGGCTTGCCCACCAGCCGCAGCATCTGCCGCGCCAGCTTCAGCTCGTCCTTCGCCTTTTCGTTGTCTCCCTTGGGAAACTCCGCCTCGTAATCCTTCCAGAACGCCTCGATCAGCGCCGTGTCCGCCCCGGACAGCTCCCGAAACTCCGCATCCGGCCAGAGGGTGCGGAACTTTTTGATGTGATTGCGCTGCCCGGAATACCGCCGCCCCGCAAACAGCTGCAGGTCCTGGCGGTAGTAAATATAGTCCCGCCAGGTGCGGTCATCGCAGATGGAGAGGCAGGGGTAGCGGGACACCAACCGGGCAATGCGGCACTCCGGCACCACAGAAAAGATCAGGGGTTGTCCCTTCTCCAGACAGTCCCGCTCCATGGCCTCCAGCGCCGCTTCCTCGTCGCCCTCCGGCCCGGCCACGGGGTAATCGTACATCTTCTGCCCCTTATGCTCGCTGCGCATCACAAGACATCCGGCGACTTCCGTCCATTCGGAATGCAGCACCGAGCGCCACATCAGCCGCGTGCCCACGGAGTATTCGCACAGGCCGTAATCACAATGTTCATAATACTCCCGCAGTTTTGCCGCGTGGCGCTGCTTTACCGGTTGAAATCGATCCATACTTCCATCCTTTGTTCCGATTCATTTTCTGTTGTCTGCTATTGTTACACCGTTTTAACGACTTTGCAATCGTTTTTGCCACATTGTTAGCAGAATATCAAAACTTGACCGCCACCCCAAAGTATAGTATTCTATCTGTAATCCGCACGTATGCAGAAAGAAAATGTGCAACGCAAAAACTATATTGAGACAAGGAGATTTTTATGGAACAAAACAGAGGCACCTGGGGAAGCAATATCGGCTTCCTGCTGGCCGCCATCGGCTCTGCCGTTGGTCTGGGCAACATCTGGGGCTTCCCCTATAAAATGGGTAAGTCCGGCGGCTTTACCTTCCTGCTCGTCTATCTGCTGCTGGCCGTTTTCGTCGGCTTCGTCATCATGATGGGTGAGCTGGCCATGGGCCGCAAAACCGGCAAGGGCACCATCGGCGCCTACCACACCCTGTCCAAGAAGTTCAAGTGGGTGGGCTGGCTGGCCGTGTTCTCCCCCTTTGTCATCATGAGCTTCTATTCCGTGCTGGGCGCCTACTGCATTGAATATCTGGCTCTGAACCTGAGCAATCTGGCCTTCGCCGGTGCTGAAGTCATGACCGGCGCTGACCTGTTCGTAGCAATGCTGACCAATCCGTTCGGCGCATGGGTGTTCACCGTGCTGTTCATGGTCATCTGCTATCTCATCAACCGCGGTGGCGTATCCGGCGGCATTGAGAAGTTCAATAATGTCGGCATGCCCGCGCTGTTCGTCATGCTGGTGATCATCATCATCCGCTCCCTGACTCTGCCCGGTGCCGTGGAAGGCCTGAAGTTCATGTTTGTTCCCGGCTATGCCGTGGAGGCAGGCTTTATCGAAGAAGCTCCCAAATTCCTGACCGTGCTGGCTACCGCCGGCGGCCAGATGTTCTTCTCCCTGTCTCTGGCCATGGGTGCCATGATTACTTACGGCTCCTATCTGAAGAAAGAAGAAAATCTAATCAAAAACTCCGCCATTATCGTCGTGGCTGATACCATTGTTGCTACCATGGCCGGTCTGGCCGTTATCCCCGCCGCCGTGGCCACCTATGGTCCCAGCGCAACCTTGAGCGGACCCAAGCTGCTGTTCATCACCCTGCAGGATGTGTTCCACTCCATGGGCGCTATCGGGCCCCTGTTCGGCGTGATCTTCTATCTGCTGGTTCTGATCGCTGCCATTTCCTCCGCCATCTCCCTGATCGAGGTTATTTCCACCTACTTCATGGACCGTGCGGCCGAAAAGGGCAAACAGGGCAACCGCCCCAAGATCGTGTTCTGGGTCTGCATCGCCATCATGGTGGAGGCTTCCATCGTGGCCATCGACGGTCTGGGTGCCAACGGCTTCTGGGTTCCCTTCCAGAACCTCTTCCAGTCCATCGGTTTGAGCGAAACCGGCATTATCGGTGAGTTCAACGACTGCTGGCTGGACTTCATGGACTTCCTGTCCGAGGGTCTGGCAATGCCTCTGGGCGCTCTGCTCATGAGCCTGATGGTTGGCTGGGAAATCAAGCCCAAGACCCTGCTGGACGAGATCCATCAGGGCGGCAGCAGCAAGCTGGATCTGTTCTTCTCCATCTGCATAAAGTACATCGTACCTCTGGGCATGATCCTGATTCTGGTGGGCCAAATCGACACCTTCCTGTATCTGGGAATTTTCTAAAGCACACAGACGACGGCGCAGCCTGCGGGCTGCGCCGCTTCTTTTAGCCTGTCCAAAGTCATAGCAGCCATCCCTCCGGCGTGGAGTTGTGTTTGCCGCAAGCACCATTCCACTATACGCCAATCCTGAAATAGACAAGAAAAAAGAGAAGGCAAAACTGCCTTCTCTTTTCTGTTTAGTTCATCTGCTTGCGGCGGGAGAGGTTCATGGTGCCGTCCTGCATGGCGTTGAGGGATTCCAGGCTCTTGCCGGTGCCCAGGGCCACGCAGCCGATGGCGTCCTCGGCGATGACGGTGGTGATGCCGGTACGGGCGGTGACCAGCTTGTCAAAGCCGGAAACCAGACTGCCGCCGCCGGTCATCATAATGCCGTTGGTGGAGATGTCCGCCACCAGTTCGGGGGGTGTCCGCTCCAGCACGGAGTGGATGGTCTCCATGATGCGCTCCACAGGCTCCTCAAAGGCGTCCAGCATCTCGGTGGAGCTGACGGTGACCACCTTGGGAAGACCCGTGAGCAGGCAGCGACCCTTGACGTCCATGGTCTCCTCCTCGTCCTTGGGGAAGACACAGCCGATCTTCTTCTTCATTTCCTCTGCGGTGCGCTCGCCGATGAGCAGGTTGTGGGTGCGGCGCATATACTTCACCACAGCCTCGTTGAGCTGGTCGCCGGCGATCTTGATGGAGGAGCTCTCCACCACGCCGCTCAAGGAGATTACGGCGATGTCCGCCGTGCCGCCGCCGATGTCCACCACCATGTGGCCATCGGGCTTGGCAATGTCGATGCCGGCGCCGATGGCGGCGGCAACGGGTTCCTCGATCAAAAACACCTTGCGTGCGCCGGCCTGAATACCGGCGTCGATGACGGCACGCTCCTCGACCTCCGTGATGCCGGAGGGCACGCAGATCATGACCCGGGGCTTGAAGAAAGAGAATCCCACAGCCTTGTGGATGAACTCCCGAAGCATCCGCTCGGTCATGTCATAGTCGGAGATCACGCCTTCCCGCAGAGGGCGAATGGCAACGATGTTTCCCGGAGTACGACCCAGCATGGCCTCTGCGTCCGTACCGACTTTCAGCAGCTTGCCGGTGTTTCTGTCCATCGCCACCACGGAGGGCTCGTTGAGCACAACGCCCTTTCCTTTTACATAAACCAGCACCGATGCCGTGCCCAGGTCAATACCGATATCCTTTGCGATTGGCATACATCCACCTCATTATCCATAGTTTCGTTATGATGAGCGGTTTTTCCGCGCGTATTCATACATTGTACATTATATCGTCTGCACGAAACGATTTCAAGCCCATTCCCTCTCGATTTTATGAACTTTTTTCCTCTCCCGCGCCCTTGCCGCCACCGCGCAGACCACGTCTGACGCCCCTGCATCCCGCAGCACACGGACGCATTCCGCCAGCGTAGCGCCGGTGGTACAGATGTCGTCGACGAGCAGGATGCGCTTTCCGGTGACCTCTCCACCCCTTGCGATCTCGTAGACACCCAGCACATTGGCGCGGCGGGCGGCTGCATCGGTCAGTCCGGACTGTGCCGGATTGTCCACCACCTTGACCAGCAGCCGCAGCGGCTCCGTTTCCCAGAGGCAGCAGGCCGAGCGCGTCAGCAGCTCCGCCTGATCGTAGCCCCGCTTCCGCAGCCGCTTGCGGCTGACAGGCACCCATGTCACGGTGTCAAACTCACCGGAAAAGTGTTCCGCCGCGCAGCGGGCAATCAGAGCGCCGATGGGTTTTGCCGCCGCAGACACCCCCTGAAATTTCAGGCGCAGCAGACCGTCGCGTGCCTTTTCCTCATACCACAGGGGTGCCACGCAGCGAACGCCGCCTGTCCCCTCCCAAAGGGTCTCGCCCTCCTTTGTCCAGGGCAGCTCCTTTTCACAGATAACACAAATTCCCACCGAGTCCTGCACCCTTACACAGAAGGGGCATTTCGGCGGGAAAAAGAGGTTTAAAAGTTTCTCTGAAAGTTTCATTTCACATTAAAAGGACAGATGCCTGTCTTGCGCATCTGCCCTTATTCTCCATCCGGAATGTATTCCGCAACATCCTGCAAGCGGCAGTCCAAAACTTTGCACAGTTTGTCCAGCGTGTGGGTGGACACAGGTTCGTTCTTTTGCAGCCGCTGCACCGTTGCGTGGCTTATATTGTACTTCACCCGCAACGTATAAGTGGTTGCACGCTGCGCCTGCATCGTTTTCCATAACGGGTCATAGCAAATCATTTCCACGCCCCCTTTGCTACATCCATTATGTCCCTTTTTGGCCATATACAATATGGCCATTATTTAGCCATCTCCACCGGCAAGCATACGGGGAGAGGTCTTTGGCGCAAAGACCCCTCCCCATGCCCCTCCAGAAACGTGGGGGGATTTCGATTTCCCCCCACACCCCCTTGAACCGACACAAAGGGGATGGGCTGCGGCCCCGAACACCGTTGCGGCATTGCGATTCCCGGCCACTTTGTGGCCGCCAATCGTGCCGCTTCCTCGAAACAGGCTCGCTTTTTCCGCCACCGGCGGCGCTTCGCCTGTTTCCCCTTTGGATTCCCCACCCCAAAGTTCGCACCCGGCAGCGCTTAACGAAGTGGAAAGCGCGGAAATAGAAGCAGGACAAGTCAGGTTTTGCCCGCTCTCGCAATTCCGGTTCGCGCGGCAACCGCTTATGCCCTGCACCCGCTCTGCTCGCGCCCAACGCTGACACCAGAATTTTTTGAGCGGTCTCTTTCCCGAGCCCCCGTAAAGAAGCCCCAACGCAAACCGTTGGGGCTTTCAGCGCTTTCTTTTGGACCGTGCACGGCCCGTTTTCTTTGGCGCAAGCAAAGAAAATGGGGGGTGCGTCTTTGAGGTGTCTTTGCGCCAAAGACATCTCCCCCTGAATTTCGATGCCTCGAAAAGAAAATGGGGGTTCATCATCTCCTGCGCCGGAGCATCGGCGCAACTGCGCAGACTTTACCCCTCGCTGTGCGCCAAGCGCCATTTCAATCCGGAATATCTCCTCTGCTGCCTGTCATTGGCCGCCATGGCGCGGATGGCCGCGTCATCGCCCACAATGACCAGCAGTTCCCGGGCACGGGTCAGGGCCGTATACAGCACGCCCCGCACCATCAGCGAGGGCGCGGCGGGCATGGCCGCCAGCACCACGCAGCGATATTCGCTGCCCTGTGCCTTGTGGATGGTCTGGGCATAGGCCAGCTCCACCTCGTTGAGCATATCCAGCGCGTAGGTGGCGGTGCGGCCGTCGAAGTCCAGCGTCAGCCACTCGCCCGACGGATCGATCTGGAGGATCTTGCCCACATCACCGTTGAAAATGCCGGTGCCGATGGTGCCGTCCTCTTTTCCCCACACCACGTCGTAATCGTTGCGCGTCTGCATGATGCGGTCACCCTCGCGGAATACCCGATCGCCCCAGAGGATCTCCCTCCGATCTTCCCGGGACGGATTCAGCGCCGCTTGCAGACAGCGGTTCAGGTTCATGGTGCCGGTTGCGCCCTTTCGGGTAGGCGTCAGCACCTGGATCTGATCGGCAGGGATACCCATCTTCTCGGGCAGGCGCTGACCGCAAAGATCCACCACGGTGGAAACAGCGCGCTCGCCGTCCCGCCGGCAGAGGAAGAAACAGTCCTCCCCCTGACTGTTGGAAAGCTGGGGCGGTTCGCCCAGATTCACAGCATGGGCATTGCGGATGATGGCAGACTTCTCCGCCTGACGGAACACCTCACGCAAAAAGACCGTTTCCACCCGCTTACTGCGGATCAGATCGGAGAACACGTTGCCCGCCGCCACGGAGGGCAGCTGATCCGCATCGCCCACCAGCACCAGCCGGGTACCCGGCCGCAGGGCGCGCAGCAGGGCGGAAAACAGCGTCAGATCCACCATGCTCATCTCGTCCACGATGACGGCGTCTGCCTCCAGAGGCTCTTTCTCCGTCCGCTGGAAGGTCACCTGCTGGGTGGCCTCATCCCACTTCATGCCCAGCAGACGGTGGATGGTCTGGGCCTCCATACCGGTCACTTCGCTCATGCGTTGGGCGGCGCGGCCGGTAGGCGCCGCCAGCACGATGTCCAGTCCCATTTTGCGAAACAGCGCCACGATGCCCCGCACCGTGGTGGTCTTGCCCGTGCCGGGGCCGCCGGTCAGAAGAACCACACCGTTTCGGGCGGCAAGCTCCACCGCCTGCCGCTGCCGCGGCGCATAGGTGATGCCCGCCGCTGCCTCGATCTCGCTGACGGTGCGCGCCGCCTGCCGGCTCTCGTCGCTTTGGGCGGCAAGGAGCGCATTCAGCCGGGCGCAGGCGGACACCTCCGCCTCCCACAGACGGAGGAGGTAGCAGGCCTCCACGTTGGCCACCTGTTCCTGCACCACAGCCCGGCGCTGAATGAGGTCGTCCAGCGCCTGCTCGATCCGTTCGCTGCCGCAGTCCAGCAGCTGGCAGGTCGCCGCCACCAGCTTGTCCCGGGGCAGAAACACGTGGCCGTTGTTCTCATTATGATTCAATTCGAAAATCAAAGCAGCCTGCAGCCGCTCGTCGCAGAACTCCTCAAAGCCCATGGAGAGGGCGATGCCGTCTGTCACGGAGAACTCCACACCGCACTGGTCCACAGACAGCAGATAGGGATTTTTCTGCACCATCTCCAGCGCGGCATCGCCGTACAGCTGGCGCAGCCGCATGGCCAGCACCGGCGAAAGCTGATACTTTGCCAGAAAGGCCATCAGCCGCCGCAGTCCCAGCGCCAGACGGAAGGCCGCCGCGATCTCCTGTGCCTTTTTCGCCGTAATGCCCTTGATGAGGCTCAAACGCTCCGGTTCTCTTTCCAGCACATCCAGCGTGTCCGCGCCGAAGCGATCCACGATGCGGCGGGCAGTGGCAGGTCCAACACCTTTACAGATGCCGGAGGCCAGATAGCTGAAGATCTCCTCCTCATCCTCCGGCAGGCTGCGTTCCAGCTCCGTGATGCGCAGCTGCTCCCCGTGCTGGGGATGCTGCTCCCACACGCCGGTGACAGACAGATGCTCACCGGGCGCGGCGCAGGGCACGCAGCCCACAACGGTAACGACCTCCCCCTCCTCGGTGAGAAGGCGGAGGACCGTATAGCCGTTTTCGGCGTTTTGAAAGATCACGCTGTGTACAGTGCCTTCAAAGGCCATCAGTTCTTCCATGTTTCGGTTCCTTTATGTAAGTTGAATCTCCTTGCCATCCACAAAGTCGGCATTCTTCTCCCGGGTGGCCAGATACTGCGCCAGCCCGCGAGCCTCCTCCGTGAGGCCGCAGTCCGCCAAAACGATCTTCGCCCCCGGCAGCTGTCCCTGTATGCGGCGCAGTTCCCGCACATCCGCCTCCATGGCGGGTGCCTCACCCCGCAGCGGAAGCACCAGCAGCAGCCCCGGCACCTTCCCCCGCCCCGTGCAGCACACAAGGCCGGCCGTGATCCAGACCACCGTGGTCAACCCCACAGCAGAGAGAAATGCAAGCAATCCGTCTTGCAGCAATACCATCCCAAATCACCTCAGGACAGTGTATGTGCAAGGGGTTGTCCGGGTTATTGGGCGGAGAAGTCCTTCTCCTCCGCCTGCTTGTCCAGCTTTTTCTCGATCGTCCGCAGCTTTACCAGAATGTAAATGAGCAAAGTCAGGATCAGGGCAACGCCCAGAACCACCGCCAGCCAAAGATTGCCGGTTTCATACAGCAGCGCACCCGCGAACCACACCAGCGCGAAACAGGCAACGAAGCAAATCGCAAACAGCAGCATGTGTATCCTCCTCTTACTCCTCCCGGGTGATGCCCAGCTGCGCCAGAATGGCTTCCTCTCTGGCACGCATCTGCTTTTTCTGCACGCCTTCGTCCAGATGGTCGTAGCCCAGCAGGTGCAGCACGGAGTGAGTCACCAGATAGGCCAGCTCCCGCTGGCGGGAGTGACCAAATTCTTCAGCCTGTGCCGCCACATGCTCCATGGAGATCACCATGTCTCCCAGCGGCACCAGTCCGGTGCCGGGGTCGGCATCCATCTCGTCCGGCACTTCGCCGGGGCTCAATTCAAACTCCGGAAAGCTCAACACATCCGTTGGACGGTCCACGCCCCGCATATCCAGATTGATGGCGTGGATGCCCTCGTCATTGGTCAGCAGCACGTCCACCTCGCAGGCGGCGGTGACGCCCTCTGCCTCCAGCGCCGTCCGGATCAACTTGCGGATGAAGGCACAATTTGTCTTGCTGTCAGCGCCGGGCACATCAGAAGTGACCGGTATATAGTGCTTTTTGGCCATTATTTTCTCCTTTTATCCCCATTTTTATCATAGGGCTTGCCGCCGCGCTTGTCCGCGTGCTTGTCGCTTTTCTCGAAAGGTTTCTCCTCCTGACGGCTGTTTTCATAGTCCTCATAGGCCTGCACGATGCGCTGCACCAGCGCGTGGCGCACCACGTCGGCGTTGGTGAGGCGGCAGATGCCGATGCCCTCCACATCCTGCAGCACCCGCATGGCCTCCTTCAAGCCGGAGGTCTTGTCGGCGGGCAGATCGATCTGGGTCACGTCGCCGGTGATGACGATCTTGGAGCCGAAGCCCAGACGGGTCAGGAACATCTTCATCTGCTCCCGGGAGGTGTTCTGCGCCTCGTCCAGAATGATGAAGCTGTCATCCAGCGTGCGGCCGCGCATATAGGCCAGAGGCGCCACCTCGATGTTGCCCCGTTCCAGATACTTCTGGTAGGTCTCGGCGCCCAGCATGTCAAACAGGGCGTCGTACAGCGGGCGCAGATAGGGGTCTACCTTGCTCTGCAAGTCGCCGGGTAAAAAGCCCAGCCTCTCACCGGCCTCCACCGCGGGACGGGTGAGGATGATGCGGTTGACCTGCTTGTCCCGAAACGCCTGCACGGCGGCAGCCACGGCAAGGTAGGTCTTGCCGGTGCCTGCCGGGCCGACGCCGATGGTGATGGTGTTATTCAGCACGGACTTGATATATTCCTTCTGGCCGATGGTTTTGGGCTTGACGGGGCGGCCCTTGGCGGAGATGCACAGCACGTCGCCGGTCAGCTCCGTGATCTGCTCCTCCCTCCCGGTGCGCACCAGACCGATGACATAGCGCACGTTCTGCTCGCCGATGCTCTCCCCGCGGGAGGAGAGCGTCAGCAGCGCGTTGATGGCTTTCACCGCCAGCATGACATTCTCCGCTTCGCCGTCCACACGCAGCTCGCCGTCACGGTTCACCACCGTGACGGAAAACTCCTGCTCCAGCAAGCGGATGTTCTCATCAAATGAGCCAAAGATGTTCACGGCCAGTTCCAGCCGTTCAATGCTGATCCTCTGTTCCAAACAATCACTCCTATGATTTCCCGGGCGTCACGCGCCCGCAGTTTCCTCTGTATAGATGGGGACGGTTTTCCCGATCTCCTCCACGCACTCTGCCGTCAGCGTCACTTCCAGCACACCGTTTCGCTCCCTTGCGGAGCAGAGGGTGCTGCGGATGGTGCCGTAAGGCGATACCATGGTCTCCAGCTGCTGCGTCAGGATCTGCTCGCCCAGCCGTTCGGCCTGCAGGCGATCCCGTGTCACCGGTTCGGTTTCGTAAAACCGGCAGGTCTCCGTCACCAGCGTCACCGGCAGCGGCATGCCAAACAGACGCCACGGCGTCCTTTTGGTTATTTTATCATATTTCCCCGCTTCGATGCTACTATTTGCAAAGAATTTTACCCGCTGTTTTCCGAGAATCAGGGAAACCGCCGTTTTCTTCTCGCCCGTGTAGCGCTTTTCCGCCGCCGTCAGCGGAATGTTGGTGGCAAGAGTGTGCCATGTCCTCGCCTGGACGCTGCCCATGCCCGGCAGCATCCGCGCGCCGAAGGTGCCGGTGTCCGACACCCCGGAGATCAGGAGCTGCCCCTCCGTCACCGACGCACCTTTCAGCACGCAGGCCACGCCGTTGAGCGCGCGCATCTCCAGCACCAGCCCCGCCCGCCGCGCCACCACATTGGTGGGCGCTTTCTCATTCACCGGCGTCGGAGGAACAACCCGTTCCCGCACCTGCACCGTGGCCCGGCAGCCGGAAACATTCACCGTGATCCAGCTCAGCTCCGGGATCTCCAGCAGCACATGGTTGCGGATCTCCTCCCCATCCAGCGAAAAGCCAAAACTGCCCAGCCCCACACCTTGCTGCTCCAGCGCACGCAAAATCCGCTCGGTGGGCACGGTCTCGTTCCCCGTCACCTGAAAATCCCACACGAAAAACGAGCCCAGAAACAGCGCCAGAACGCACCCCACCAGCCCCGTGACCAGCGCGGGTCGGTATCGGAAGCGGCGCAGAAAGTAGGGCGCGCCCTCCCGCCGCAGCACCGTGATGCGGCAGTCCAGCTTTTCGGCGTGGCGGCGCAGCACACGGCAGTCCGTCCGGGACAGACGGCAGGAAAAGGCTTCGGCACTCTCCCACTCCAGATCCCAGAAGGCCAGCTCCCGGGCTGCACACACATTCAGCACCCGCTCCGGAAAGGCGCACTCCACCCGGATACGCACCTGTCCCCGCAGGCGGTTGACTCCCTCTTTCAGCATCCGTCCGCCCCCAGCCACTCCATCCCGAAGATGGTTCCGCCGATGCGCAGCTCCTCCGCCGTCATGGCCAGCAGCGTCAGATTCCGTCCCCGGATGCGCAGCACTCCCGCGGTGGTATTGGCATCGATCTGCTCCTCGCTGTAGGCCAGGATGCCGGTGTGATGCTCCAGATACAGCTGACGGCTGCCCACCATCTCCAGATGGGGCAGTCCCGCCACCACGTCCCCCGGCAGGTCAAACAGCTCCGCCACAGCGGAGAGGATGCCGCCTTCCCTTCCTTTTCGGTTTCGTTCCATATACTTCACCCCGCTTTACTGTATGAGCCCTGCGTCCTAAAATTGCACCCGTGTGCATAGAGTTTTTCCGGTGATGTTATGAAACAACAATGGCGAAGTGATGTGTTTTTGGTTCTCTGCGGGATCCTGATCTGGTTTTTGGCGGATGCGGAGAGCGTCCGCGCCGCCGCCGGTGAAGCGCTGCATCTTTGCGCCCGGTCGGTGATCCCCGCCATGTTTCCCTTCCTGGTTGTGACCAGACTTTTGCTGTCGCTGGGCTTTGGGCAGTGGCTGTCCCCCTGCCTTTCCGGACTGATGACGCCGCTGTTTCGCCTGCCGGGAAGTGCAGGCTCTGCGCTGGTGCTGGGGCTGGTGGGCGGCTACCCCATCGGCGCGTCGACAGCCACGCAGCTGTATCGGCAAGGGTCGCTGACCCGGGAGGAGGCAGAGCGGCTGCTGACCTTCTGCAACAACTCCAACCCCGTGTTCCTCATCAGCGTGCTGGGGGCGGGGATCTTTGGCAGTGTGCGGACGGGGGTTTGGCTGTGGCTGATCCACATTCTCTCCGCCCTGCTGACCGGTCTGCTGCTGCGGGACACAGGGACAAAACACCCCCGCCGCCCGCCGCCCCCGCTTTCCGCCGAACCGCCCGCCTCCTTCTCCTCCGCCTTTGTGGGCGCCGTCCGGGGCGCGGCGGAGGGGATGCTCTCCATCTGCGCCTTTGTGGTGCTGTTCTATGTGCTGGCAGCGCCCCTCAAACAGGCGGGCGGCGGCCTTTCCCCTCTGCTTGTGGGGTTTCTGGAACTGTTTTCCATGACGCCGCTGCTGACGCCGGATCGCCTCGGTTTTGTGACCGCCGCCGCCATAAGCGGCTGGGGCGGACTGTCCGTGCTGTGCCAGACCGCCGCCGTGCTGGAGGGCAGCGGTCTGCGTCTGCGCCCCTGCGTTCTGGGAAAGCTGGTGCAGGGGCTGCTCTCCGCCGCGCTGGCGCTGCCCCTCTCCTGCTATGCGCTGCCCCTCTCCTGCTATGCGCTGCCATAAAAAAGCACCCTCTGCCGCTGCGGCAGAGGGTGCTCTCCGTTATTCCATGGCCTTGACGGCCTTTACGATGCGGCTGGTGCCAAGCCGGGACGCGCCCAGATTCAAAAAGTCCTCGGCGTCCTGCAGCGTGGCGATACCGCCCGCCGCCTTGATCTTCACATCGGAACCCACATGCTTTGCAAACAGCGCCACATCTTCACGGGTAGCGCCGCCTCCGCCAAAGCCGGTGGAGGTCTTGATATACTCCGCACCGGAGGCGGTGACGATCTCGCACAGCTTGATCTTCTCCTCATCCGTCAGCAAACAGCACTCGATGATAACCTTGAGCAGTTTGCCCTTGCAGGCGGTCTTGATGGCGCGGATCTCGGCAAGCAGATCATCCCACTTCTTGTCCTTGACCCAGCCGATGTTGATGACCATATCCACCTCGTCCGCGCCGTTATCCACGGCATCCGAAGCCATGAAGCACTTGGCGGCGGTGGTGTCGTAGCCGTTGGGGAAGCCGATCACGGTGCAGATGGGCAGCTTTCCTTCCACATACGCCGCTGCCTGTGCCACAAAGCTGGCGGGGATGCACACGCTGGCGCAGCCGTATTTCATGCCGTCATCGCAGATCGCCCGGATCTCCTCCCAGGTGGCGCTTTGTGCCAGAAGGGTGTGGTCGCAGGCTGCCAGAATCTCTTTTACGTCCATTGCCGATCTCCTTTATACCGTTTTTTATGATTTTAGCAGTTTTTCACGCCTCCGTCCAGTCCCTTGTGTCCTGCTTTCTCCCGTGGTACAATGAGGAAAAATCCACCATCGGAGGTCGGACATGA
The DNA here is from genome assembly GCA_015068025.1 of Oscillospiraceae bacterium. Taxonomy (GTDB): domain Bacteria; phylum Bacillota; class Clostridia; order Oscillospirales; family Oscillospiraceae; genus Oscillibacter. The sequence goes on from SVLH01000021.1 coordinate 21,344, forward strand.
AAAAACAACTGCTCGCACTGCTCCTTGCCCTGACCCTTTCCACCGCGATCCTGCCTGCACCTGCCGCCGCCCTGGAGGGTGAGGCAAACCGCAGCGCCGATACGCTCTTTGCGCTGGGACTGATCTACGGCGACGGCGATGATTACACCATGTCCGCCCCCTTCACCCGGGCGCAGGCCGCCGTTTCTCTGATTGCGCTGGCCGGCACAAGACAGTCTGCTGCCGCTGCCGCCGCCCTTCCCTCCGCCTTTGCGGACACGCCTGCATGGGCCGCCGGGGAGATCAACTATGCCGTGCAGCAAGGCTGGCTGGACCGTACAGATGCCCGGCTGCGCCCCTACGAGCCGATCACCGCCGACGCATGGTTTGCCATGCTGCTGCGGATGCTGGGATACAGCGATAAGACGGGCGACTTTGCCGCAGATGAGGCCGCTTTGTTCGCCCGACATATCGGTCTGGCCTTCCGCAATTATACCGATACCCTGACGCTGGGTGATGCCTTTGAGTCCATGCGGGATGCACTGACCTTTTCCTACAAGGGCACGGACACCAGCGTGATTCGTCAGCTGGCAGACCGTGGGGCGTGTTCCCCTGCCGCCGCAGCGCCGCTGTTGGACAAGTCCCTGACCGCCCGTCAGGCCGCCGACCGCCACATGGCCGCCATGGCGCAGCTGTTTCTCTACAACGACCGGATGAGCGAAAACACCGAAAGCACCGCCTACAATTCCACCGCCTTTTTCATCACCGCAGACGGACTCGCCGTGACCAACTACCACTCCATCTGCACAAATCCCTGCGGAATGGCAACCCTCATCACCGGCGAAGCCTACCCCGTCGAGCGGGTCCTCTATTATGACAAGGGCACCGACCTTGCCATCATCCGCATTTTCCGCACCTCCACGGAGGGAAAAACCGTCTCTGCCTTTGCCACGCTGGAGTTGGCAGGCACCGACGAAATCCGATCCGGCGATGCGGTATATGCCCTGAGCAATCCGCTGGGGCTGGGACTGTCCGTCAGCAGCGGCATCATCAACAACCCTGCCAGCTCCGTGGCCGGTGCCTCTGTACCTTACATCGTAAACTCCGCCAACATCTCCCAGGGCAGCAGCGGCGGCGCACTGCTGAATGAATACGGTCATGTGATCGGCGTCACCTCCGGTTCCTATACAGAGGGAAATAACATGTTCCTTGCTTCCCCTGCGGATCCCCTGCTGCGCGCCGACCTGACTGCAGAGGGTCTGTCGTTGGAAGACTTCTTCCGGCAGGAGCAGGCACTTGAAGCCGAACAGCAAGCCGCAGAAAGCGGAAGCAATACCCCCAAAAGCTGACAAAAAGGACGTCCCGAAAGGGACGTCCTTTTCTCTCGATCAATGCTGCAAAATGAACGGTTCCAGCGCCTCCGGGGTCTGCACCACCGCCACGGCACCGGCCTCCGCCAATTCGTTTTCCTCGGCGTAGCCGAAAAATTCCACGCCGACGCAGTCGATGCCGCACTCCGCCGCGCCCAGCACGTCGTACTTGCGGTCGCCCACCATCAAAATCTCCGCCCTGTCCGCTTCGGTCAGCTGCAGCCGCCGCATGGCTTCCCGCAGGACATCCGCTTTTTTCCAGTCCTTTCCGGGGGCGCTGCCCACGATGGTTTCCAGGCAGGGTGCAAAGCCGAACCTTTCGCAGATGGGAATACACTGCGCCTCTGGTTTCGAGGAGGTCAGGGCCAGCACGCAGCCCCGTTCCTTCAGCCGCGCGCACAGCTCCGCCATGCCCGGGGCGGCGGTGTTTTCAAACTTGCCGACGGTGTTGTATCGCTCCCGGAACCACTCCACCGCCCGCTCCGCTTCCGCAGCCGTGAAGCCGCAGCGAACCATAAAACTCTCGTGCAGCGGCGGGCCGATGAATTGCAGCAGCACGTCCTCTCCGGGGATGGGGCGCCCCATTTTTTCCAGCGCGTACTTCACGCAGTTCAGGATGCCCTCTTTCGAGTCGGTCAGCGTGCCGTCCAGATCGAAGAAAATATATCGGTACATCGGTCACCTCTTCGGTTTCAGGAAAGTCGTCTTGAAAGAAGCCGCCTCACCGGATCTCGTGCAGGATCCGGGTCATCAGTTCCACCCGCTTGAAGGGCGTCATCAGGTAATAGCCGTCCACATAAGGCTCGATCTCCCGTGCGATGGCTGCGGAAATACTGACCGCCAGTTCCTCCGCTTCCGCCCGCTCCTTGCCCTCGTACAGCGCCACGATCTCGTCGCACACGCGCATACCCGAAATCTCGTTGTTCAGGAAGCAGGCGTTGCGGTGGCTGACTACCGGGAAGATGCCGCCGAGGATCTTGCCCCGCAGCTCCTGCCGTGCCAGCTTCAGGTTTTCCAGCGCCTCCGCCGAAAGCACCGGCTGGGTCAGGAAACCGGTCACGCCGTTTTCCTCTTTCTCTTTCGCGATTTTCAGCTGCATGGCAAAGTTCTTTGCATTCAGGTTCAGCGCACCGAAGATGCGAAACGGCGAGGAGAGCTGTCCGTTCAAATCGCTGACGTAGCGCGCCAGCTTGCGGGAGTTGAAATTGAACACCGTCTTCACCGCATCCCGATGCTCCGTGGGGATGGGGTCGCCGGTGACCAGCAGCACATTGTGAACGCCCTCGATGGAAAGCCCCAGCAGCAGTGCCTTGGTGGCGTTAAGATTGCGGTCACGGCAGGTCATGTGGGGCAGCGCTTCGATGCCCAGTTCCCGCTTCACCTTGCAGGCAAGCAGGCTGCTGTCCGCCCGGGGACGGCCCACCGGGCAGTCCGCGATGGTAATGGCATCTGCGCCGGCCTGTTGCAGCGCCTGCACGCCCTCCATGAAGAAGCCGATGTCGTCATCGGCGGGCGGATCCAGTTCCACGGCGATGACCCGCTTGCCTGCATCCAGCTTTTCCGCCAGCGTGTTGCGTCCGGGCTGTCTGTCCCATGTGCGGGGCTTCTCCTGCCGCTGCTGCGGCTGCAGCGCAGCGCCGTCCTTCAGCGCGGCGGCGGCACAGGCGATATGCTCCGGTGTTGTGCCGCAGCAGCCGCCCACGATGGCCGCTCCGCTGCGTGCGATCTGCGCCAGTTTTTCGCCGAAATACTCCGCGCTGCCGCCAAACACCGTGCGCCGTCCCAGCACCGTGGGATAGCCGGCGTTGGGCATGACAGAGAGCGTCACGCCCGTCAGATCAAGGGTTTGGATGTACTCCAGCAGATGATGCGGGCCGGAAACGCAGTTAAAGCCCACGGCGTCCACCCCTGCCAGAGCGGCTGTACGGCGGAACAGTTCCTTTCCGGAAAGGCCCTCCCGGGTCACACCGTCCGCCCCCACAGCAAAGGAGACGATGAGATACGCCTCCGGGCAGCGCTGCTTCAGATGCGCCGCCAGCTCTGCGATGCCTGCATCCGTGGGCAGGGTCTCCACCAGAAAGTGTGTCACGCCCTGTTCCAGAAACAGCTCCGCCTGACGGCAGTAGAGTTCCGCAGGCGTCAGCCTCGTACCCTGCGGTGCAGGGCCGAGGTCGGCAAACACCCATGCGTCATAGGGTTCTGCCGCCTCCTTTGCCAGACGGCAGGCGGCCTCGATGATCTGCTGCGCCTCCTGCTCCCGTCCCTCTGCCACTTCCACGCCCACGGAAAAGGTATTGGTCTTGATGGCACGGCAGCCTGCCTCCAGATAGGCTTTGTGGATGTTCAAAATCTCTTCCGGACACTCCAGATCCGCCTGCTCGCAGCGGCCTTCGGCACAGCCGGGACGGGACGCAAACAGCGTGCCCATAGCGCCGTCAAACAGCAGCGGACGGCCCTGTTTCAGATAGGCTCTGATGTCGTTCATCCCAGCACCTCTCTTGTGATCTCCACGGCCTCACGGGCATCGCGGGCATAGCGTGCGCCCAGTCCGGCGGCGTATTCCGGCGTCACCACCGCGCCGCCCACCATCACCACCGGCGGCTGCGGCAGCGCCAGAAGCTGCTTCACGGTCTCCTCCATGGCAGGAAGGGTGGTGGTCATCAGGGCGGAAAGACCCACCAGCTTTACGCCGCGTGCCGCCTCTGCGATGCGCTGTGGCGCCACGTCACGCCCCAGATCCAGAATTTCGTATCCGTAGTTTTCCAGTACGGTTTTCACGATATTTTTGCCGATGTCATGGATGTCGCCCTGTACGGTGGCAATGACCAGCGCACCCTTTTTCACTGGTGCGCCGCCCCGTTCCGCCAATGCGGTGCGGATGACCTCGAACACCGCTTGCGCCGCCTGGGCCGCGCTGAGCAGCTGGGGCAGGAACATGCGTCCCTTCTCGTAGTCCTCGCCCACGGCGTCCAGCGCGGGAATGAGGTGACCCTCCACCACGGCAAGTTCGCCCTCCGTTTCCAGCGCCGCTTTGGCCAGCTTTGCCGCCTCGGCCTTCAAGCCGCGGATGACGGCGTCCTCCAGCGTAAGCTGTCCGGACGGGGCAGCGGCAACGACAGGCGCTGTCTCCTGCGCAAAGCGCTCCACATAGGCACGGCAGGCGCGATCCTCCCCCGAGAGCACACGGAAGGCCGCCACAGCATCCATCATGTCCTTCTGGTTGGGATTGAGGATGGGCAGGGTCAGCCCTGCGGACATGGCCTGCACCAAAAAGGTGCTGCTGACCAGTCCCCGGTTGGGCAGACCGAAGGAGATGTTGGACACGCCCAGCACCGTCTGCAGTCCCAGTTCCTCACGCACGGTGCGCACCGCCTTCAGCGTCTCCGCCGCCTGCTCCTGCTGGGCGGACACGGTAAGGGTCAGACAGTCGATGAACACATCCTCTTTGGGGATGCCGTAAGAAAGCGCCGCGTCCAGGATCCGCCGGGCAATGGCCACCCGTTCCTCCGCCGTCTGGGGGATGCCGCCCTTATCCAGCGTCAGGCCAACAACGGCGGCGCCGTATTTTTTGACGATGGGCAGAATGCGCTCCAGCACCTCCTGCTCGCCGTTGACGGAGTTGACGATGGCCTTGCCGTTATAGACCCGTAAGCCCGCCTCCAATGCGGCAGGATCGGAGGAATCCAGCTGCAGAGGCAGGGAAACGGCGCTTTGCAGCTTCTTCACCACTCTGGGGAGCATATCCGCTTCATCGACGCCCGGATATCCCACATTGACGTCTAAAATATCTGCTCCGGCATCTTCCTGCGCCACCGCCACATCCAAAATGTAGTCCAGATCCTGCTCCAGCAGCGCCTGCTGGAACCGCTTTTTTCCGGTGGGATTCACTCGCTCGCCGATGATGCGCACGCCGTCCACACGGCAGGGCGTCACCGCCGTGCAGGCAAAGCTGACGGCATCATAGGTGCGCCGGGCAGGGCGCTTGTCCGCCATGACCTTGCAGAGTTCCCGAATATACTCCGGTGACGTGCCGCAGCAGCCACCGAAGATGGTGACACCGGCCTCCAGACAGGGCAGCAGCGCCTGCGCAAAGGCTTCCGCCCCCATATCATACCGACCGGTCACGGGGTCGGGCAGGCCGGCATTGGGCTTTGCGATCACAGGCAGACGGGTATTTTCACACAACTCCCGCAGCAGCGGAGAGAGCAAATCAGGCCCCAGAGAGCAGTTGAGTCCGACGGCATCCGCCCCCAGCCCCTCCAGCGTCCGCGCCATGGAGGCCACGGTGCAGCCGGTGAAGGTGCGTCCGTTTGCTTCAAAGGACATGGTGACAAACACCGGAAGGTCGGTGTTCTCCTTGGCTGCCAGCAGTGCGGCCTTGGCCTCGTAGAGATCCGTCATGGTTTCGATGACGATGAGGTCGGCGCCGGCACGGCTGCCTGCCGTCATCATCTCACGGAAGATCTCGTATGCTCGTTCGAAGGGCAAACTGCCCATAGGCTCCAGCAGTTCGCCCAAGGGGCCCACATCCAGCGCCACCAGCGTTTCCGTGCCGGCTGCCGCCTGCTTTGCAATGGAAATTGCCGCAGTCACCACCTCGTCCACGCTGTGGCCGGAGGCGCGCAGCTTCAAGGCGTTGGCGCCGAAGGTATTGGCGTAGATCACCTGACTGCCGGCGGCAATATACTCCCGATAGACGGCGTCCAGCAAAGCGGGATCGGTCAGGTTCAGCAGTTCCGGCTGTCCGCCGGGGGGCAGTCCCCTCTGCTGCAAGACCGTTCCCATAGCGCCATCCAGAATCAGGATGGGAAATTGTTTCAAGAAATCACAAGCCACAATGGTTTCCTCCCTTGCGAAGTGTGCAGTGTTCACGCATGGCGCAGCAGGCACAGCCCCTGATCCGGGCCATCTGCGGACGCTCTGAAATGCCGATGACCGCCGTGACGGACTTCACCGGGTTGAGCAGCAGGCTGTCGGTCACATGAAGTCCCAGCCGCCGCCGACTGTCCAGCACAGCGCAGATGTCCCTTTGCAGCTCCAGCGGCAGATCCCCGTAGCCGGGGCTGAAGCGGTCGGTCAGAAAGTATTCCGGAAGGCGTGCGGCGATCTGCCGCTCCGCCTCGTCGCATCCCGCTTCCACCAGCGCGCTGCCGCAGGCGTCCAGGATCACGGCCCGTGCCATATCGCGTGCCTGTTCGGCAAGAAGCATCGCGTCAAACCGGCTGCCCAGTGTACAGGCCAACAGCGCCGCCTGGGAGCAGTCCGCCAGCATGGTCTGTGCCATCTCCCCCGGCAGCAAAAGCTCCGCGCCCCGGAGGAACATCCCCTCCGCTCGCCGTTCCAGATCAAACACACGGTAAACAAAAGAGGGCTGCACCGATTCTTCCAGCATGGCGGCGGTGCGTTCCACCGCAAGACGCAGTTCCTCCGGTGCCTGTTCGCCCGCACCCAGATAGCGCAGCGCGTCCCCATGATCCAACCGCATACAGCCCCTCCTTCCTGCATAAGTTCGTATGATTCCCTATCATACCGCATTTTGCAGGGGTTGTACAGGTCAAAATCCGCAGCCTGCTGCCTCGCCGCGCAAGAAAAACAAGGCGCTGGACATATCGATCCCGTTCAAAAAAGAGGGAGCCGGTTTCCCGACTCCCTCCGGAGAGATCTTTGGTTTTGCTTACTTGAAGTAACGGTTCAGCAGGCCTTCCAGAGCCTTGCCGTGACGGGCCTCGTCGCGGGCCATCTCATGGACGGTGTCGTGGATGGCGTCCAGGTTGTTCATCTTGGCGACCTTGGCCAGATCGAACTTGCCGGCGGTTGCGCCGTACTCGCAGTCCACACGCCACTTCAGGTTGTCCTTGGTGGTGGCCTTCATCATAGGTTCCAGATCTTCGCCCAGCAGCTCGGCGAACTTGGCAGCGTGCTCGGCCTCTTCCCAGGCGGCCTTCTCCCAGTACAGACCGATCTCGGGATAGCCCTCGCGGTGGGCGATACGAGCCATGCACAGATACATACCGACCTCGGAGCACTCGCCGTTGAAGTTGGCCATCAGCTGGTCGAAGATGTACTTCTTGTCTTCCTCGGAGATGTCGGGATTGTTCTTGACAGTCTTGGCGTAAATGCCGTACTCATGCTCGGCAGCCAGCTTCATCTCGCCCTTGACTTCGTTGAACTTCTCGGCAGGAACCTTGCAGACGGGGCACTTTTCGGGGGCAGTTTCACCCTCGTGAACATAACCGCAAACAGAGCAGACCCACTTCTTCATAACTTGTATCCTCCTGAAATTTAAATTTAAAATGTAATTTGTTGATTCAGTTCCCTCTTGGGATGGCTTTAGTATAACAGCATATTCGAATATCGTTGGTCGCTTATGCAACATTTTAAAACTTTTTTGAAAATTTTTTGGCAGGAATTTTCCGCAGGCAGGCAATATCCCCGCCCCTACGCGGCAGAAAAGCCGCCCGGCGCATGCCGGACGGCTTTCCTGGATTGTTTTTTATTTTGGCGGCAATAAGGAATATTAGTATTCCATCACAGACTGCACCGAGCCGTCGGGGTTGTAATAGGTTTTCTTTCCCGCCTTACCATTGCGAAGAAAGCGCTCCATGATGAACCCCTTTCAAAAAAGAGAGTCGGCATCAAGCCGACTCTCTTGCGTGTTTCCGGAAAATCAGCCAACGAAGGACATGCCAATGTTATGCTGCTTGACTGTGG
>SVLH01000022.1 GCA_015068025.1 Oscillospiraceae bacterium
CCAGCATCTCCATCCACATGCCCGCGGTTTCACTGACAGTCTGCTCCTTCAAGGAAAGGGAGGTGTCAATGCCGAGCAGGGGGGCATACTGGGAAGCGGTGCTCATGAAAGTGAGGTAAGCATCCTGATAATAGAAGCCCACTTCGGCCGCGGTATACGCCTCGCCGTCAATGGTCACGGCGGCAACAATGACATAGCTGCCGTCTTCGTCGTCGTTGCGTTCTTCAGCAATCCCCAAAGCCTTTTGCATCTGCGTGCGGACTTCTTCCGCCTTGGCGGTGTCGCCCTGGGCGGTATAGACTTCTGCCAGACTGGTGTACGCCTCTTCCCGCTTGGGGTCGATCTCAATGGCGGCCTCGAAGGCCAGAATGGCCTCCTCATACTTGCCCTCGGATAAGTACCGGACGCCCAGATCATACTGCTCCTGCCATGTGGGGGCAGTTTGCTTTTTGCCGCAGGATGTCAGCAGGACACAGCCCAAGAGAAGGAATACCAGCAGTTTTTTCATAAAAAACGGCCTCCAAAAACACATATTTTCGCCAAAATTTCCTATCATTTTACAGTATATCATGTAGAATGCTGCAGCACTCTACATTTTTGTGGGTTTTTTTGAAAATCATCACTTTTCCTAATGGCACGGCAATCGCACGCCTGCTTTTTATGAAAATACCACACTTTTTATGCCGGAACTGCGGAGGGAGAAAGGGCGTGGTCGCTGGGTCGCAATGGGAGCCCTGTAAGAGACGAGGATTGCCCCCCAAAAAAACAGCCGCCACTTTCGTGACGGCTGTTTCGGGATAGCAATTAGTTCTGCTCGGCCAGAGCCTTGGCCTCGGCGATGGCCTTCTCCTGTGCCGCAGGGGGGCGCGTCGGGGCAAAGTCCGCAACATTCCGCTTCCCGCTGACGCGGAAAGCTTCTTTTCGCTCCCTTGCCCCTCCTTTTCCCATTGCGACCGCTTCGCTGGGTCGCAATGGGAGCCCTGTAAGAGACGAGGATTGCCCCCAAAAAACAGCCGCCACTTTCGTGACGGCTGTTTCGGGATAGCAATTAGTTCTGCTCGGCCAGAGCCTTGGCCTCGGCGATGGCCTTCTCCTGTGCCGCAGGGGGGCAATCCTCGTAGCGGACAAAGTTGAAGGTAAAGCTGCCGCGGGACTGGGTCATGGCGCGCAGTTCGATGGCGTAAGAGCCCATCTCGCCCATGGGAACTTCGGCGGTGATGACCTGATCGCCGTCGCCGGTGGGATCCATGCCCATGACGCGGCCGCGGCGCTTGTTCAGATCGCCGATGACATCGCCCATGTAGCTGTCGGGCACGGTGACCTTCAGCTCACCAACGGGCTCCAGCAGGCAGGGGTTGGCCTCGGGCAGAGCGGCCTTGAAGGCCAGCTGTGCGGCGGTCTTGAAGGCGATTTCGGAGGAGTCGACGGGATGGTAGGAGCCATCGTACAGAACGGCCTTCAGGTTCACGACGGGATAGCCGGCCAGAGGACCGTGGACGCAGGCCTCACGCAGACCCTTTTCAACGGCGGGGAAGAAGTTGCGGGGCACGGAGCCGCCGAACACTTCCTCGGCAAAGACCATCTCTTCCTCTTCGCAGGGCTCGAAGCGGATCCACACGTCACCGAACTGGCCGGAGCCGCCGGTCTGCTTCTTATGGCGACCCTGCTTCTGAACCACCTTGCGGATCTTCTCACGATAGGCCACGCGGGTGGGCTTCAGCTCGGCTTCCACGTTGAAGCGGGTCTTCAGCTTGGAAACCAGAACGTCGACCTGCATATCGCCGGCGCCGGAGAGAACCATCTGGTGGGTCTCGGCGTTGTTGTACACGGAGAAGGAGGGATCTTCCTCGTTCAGACGAGCCAGACCCTGGGCGATCTTGTCTTCCTGACCGCGGGTCTTGGGCACGATGGCCACGGAGTAGCAGGGCTCTGCGAAGGGGATCTGCTTGAGTTCAACGACCTTACGGGCGTCGCACAGGGTGTCGCCGGTCTTGACCTTATCCATCTTGGCGATGACGCCGATGTCGCCGCAGCCCAGTTCCTTGATCTCGGTGGTCTTCTTGCCGCACATGGTATACAGGCGGCCCAGCTTCTCGGTATTGCCGGTACGGGCATTGACCATGGCCATATCGGGCGTGATGCTGCCGGAGAGAACCTTCACGAAGGAGTACTTGCCGTACTGGTCGGAAACGGTCTTGAAGACGAAGGCGGTGGGCACGCCGCCGGGAGAAACCACAAACTCCTCGGTGGTGCCGTCGGCCTTGGTGGCCTTGTGATAGTTGCCCTCGGTGGGGTTGGGCAGCAGGTCGACCATGTAGTCCATCAGCATCAGGCTGCCCATGCAGTTGACGGCGCTGCCGCAGAACACGGGGAACATGCTCAGATCGCGGACGCCCTGACGCAGACCCTGGATCATTTCGGCGTAGGTGAAATCCTCACCGCCGAAGAACTTCTCCATGAACTCCTCGCTGGTCTCGGCCACGGACTCCTTCAGCGCGTCGTTGAACTCCTCGACGACGGACTGCTTGTCGGAGGGCAGCTCGATCTCCACGCGCTTGAGGTTCTGCATCTCGTAGGCGCGCTTGTTCAGCACGTCGATGATGCCGGTGACCTTCTTGTCGGCGTTCCAGATGGGCACGACCAGAGGAGCGATCTTGTTGCCGAAGCGCTCACGCAGCGCCTCGAAGGTGGCGTTGTAGTCGCTGTTTTCTTCATCGGTCTTGGAGATGTAGATGAAGCGGGGCATATTGCGCTCTTCGCAGTATTTCCAGGCCTTTTCCAGACCGACGGAAATGCCGTCCTTGGCAGAGCAGACAATGATGGCGGCGTCGGAAGCGCGCAGGGCTTCCATCACTTCGCCGGCGAAATCGAAGGCACCCGGAGTATCCAGCACATTGAGGCGGCAGCCGGTGAAATCCACGGGAGCAACGGAGGTGCCCAGAGAGATCTGGCGCTTGACCTCTTCGGCGTCGTAGTCGCAGACGGTGTTGCCGGAGGCGGCACGGCCCATACGGTCGATGGCGCCCGTCATGAAGAGCAGGCTTTCAGCCAGAGCGGTCTTGCCGCTGCCGCTGTGTCCCAGCAGGCAGACATTGCGGATGTTCTGTACGGAATTGCTCATGTTTTTTACACTCCTTATGTTGATGCTGTCATAGCGGTCAAGGGGTCCGCAGGGCTTGGTATCACCTGCCGGAACCGCCAAAATACCCTAATGTAAGAATTATACATCGTTTCCACGGGTAATACAACTAATTTTTCGGCAGGGCCAGCTTTTTGGGCAGGAAGGCAAAATTCGCGCCCGTTTTTTAGTAAAGGATGCAAAAAACGGGGCACGGATACCCCGTGACCCCGTCTTTTTTCAATATCTGCTGGCTCGATCTGCCATCAGCAGCACCGGAAGCAGCCACAGGAGCAAAAACACTTCCAGCGCCAGCGGCGTCAGCAGGGTGAATGCCTGGAGAGAGAGCAGATAGGCCGCCAGCAGCGTGCCGGCCACGCTGCCGACCAAACTCAACACCACCGAGCGCCGAACGGTTCTGCACATCCTCCGGCTGCCGGCGACTGCCTCGGCGTAGGGCAGCAATCCTTCCCGCTGCAGCAGCGCCCGGGGCAGGTCGCGATCCTGCTCCACTTCGCTCAGCGCCACGCGCCCGGTGAGGTTGGGATACTCCACCCTCACGCCCTTGCTGAACTTTCTCCGCAGCAGAGCGGGGGTGATATTGGGATCCCGCGCCGCCAGAATAGGGACGATATGGATGCGCCGCATCATCCGCAGGGCAAAATCCACATTTTCCGCCGGATTGTACTTCACGGCAAACACCGCCACCAGCTGGCGATCCACCGCCAGGAAAATGCCGGTTTTCAGGTTGATGTCGCCGGGCAGGCGCACATCCATCTTCCGCACGAAGGAGGCCGTGCCCATCAGGATGGACTCGCCCCGGATCGTGCCGCCCCAGCCGCCTTCTTCGTAGAAGTTGAAGTCATGGACGTTCTCGTATTGGGCGCTCTCACCGCGGAGGAAGCGGTCAAACAGCCGCTCCAGACCGCTGCCTGCCGCCTGTGCCATGGTGGCAGCGTAGGACGCCACTTTCCGCATTTCCTCGCCGTAGACCTTCACGCCGTTGAGCCGCACCGTGCCGGGCGGGAACAGATCCATGTCCGTGAGAATCATGCTTTTCCGGCGGCTGATCTTCTCCGCGCCGGACCAGCCGGCCACGGCACAGCCGGCTTTTTGCAGGTGCTTTGCCAGTTTTGCCCAGGGCAGCCCCCAGCAAAGGGGCAGCGCAAAGGTGGCGCCTGCGAGCAGTGTAGCCGACCAATGAAGCAGGAAGTCGGCACCCTGCCCCTTGCCCAAAGATGTAAGTCCCGCAAACACAAGGGACGCTGCCAGCACCACCGGCAGCAGGATCGTCTGTGCCTTGGTGGAAAAGTCGTCCCGTTTGGCAATGGTATAGAAGCCGCGCACACAGCCCCGCTGCTTGCAGGCGCCCCGGGGGGTATCCGTCACCAGATAGGGTGGCTCGTCATCCACCGCCGCCGTGCGGAAGGTGTCGTACATACCGCGGGTCTCCCGGCAAATGCCCCACTGGGCAAACACCAGCGCAAAGCAGGCCACCGCCGCATAGGGCTGCACGGCAGTCCGCTCCGCCAGCGTCAGACAGGCAACACAGTCCCCCGCCGCAACAAGAGTCGCCGCCGAAATCAGCACTTCGCTGACGCAGCGCTTTTGGGACAGCATGGAAACCGCTCTCGCAAAGACGCTCCTGCACAGGAGCGCCGTCAGCGACAGGCACACCAGCAGCGCAATGCTCTGGAAGCGAAGGTCTCCGCTCCAGTAGGGGATCGTCACGCCGTAGTACTCCACCGCCAGCGCCGCCGTGGGGAGCAGCGCCGCCAATACCGCCGGCAGCAGTCTGCGCTTGCGGCGGCGATAGGCCTCCCGATAGTCTGCGGCGCAGACGCTCAATTCCTTTTCCAGCCCGATGGGCTCGGGATCCGGCTCCGGTTCCGGCTCCGGGGATACATACAGCTGCTCGGTGTCCTCCAGCTTCCGGCGGGAAAACAGACCGCGCCTGGGCTTGAGCAGCGTCTCCTCCTGCTCCTCCATCACCGCATCCACCGTGCTGCCCACCACATCCGTCAGGGTGATGGGGCGCGGAGAGGGGAATTCCTTCTCCAGCTTTTCCAGATCCACCGCCTGCGCCAGCAGCTTATCCCGGGCCTCCTCTTGTCGGCTCCGTGCCGTCTGCTGCTCCTTCTCCCCGGCAGTCGCTTTTTCTTCGGCCATCTTTTTAGAGGCGCGCTTCTTTTTCTGCGGCGGGACAGCGCCGGCAGGCTTCTCCGCTGTGGTCTCCTCGCCGGCAGCGGCAGGCTCTACCGTCTCTCCGGAGGTCGCGGCGTCCTTCGGCAGCTCCGCTTCCGCGGTTTCCTCCATGACTTCCCGCTCCACATCCCGCATGATCTGCTGCTCGCGGCTGCTGCCGTACTCCGCCAGGATCTCCTCCAGGGAGTAGTCGTCCGTCAGGACGGGCTCCACTGTCGGCACGATACCGTATTCAGTTTTCCCGTCCTTGAAATCCATGGTTTATCCTCTCTGTCGTACCGCCTCGTACAGCAAGATCGCCGCGGCGGCGGACGCATTCAGGGAATTCAGTTTGCCCCGCATGGGGATACTGACAAGAAAGTCACAGTTTTCCGCAGCCAGACGGGTCATGCCCTCACCCTCGCTGCCGATGACGATGGCCGCCGGCCCCTTGAGGTCGGCATCATACAGGGTGGTGTTGCCGTCAGCCGCCGTGCCGAAGACCCACACGCCCTGCTTCTTCAGATCCTTCAGCAGGCTGGGGATATTGGCCACCCGCGCCACCGGCATATGCGCCACGGCGCCGGCGGAGGTCTTGGCCACCACAGCAGTCAATCCTGCGCTGCGGCGCTTGGGGATGACGATGCCGTGGGCGCCGGCGCACTCGGCGGTACGGATGATGGCACCCAAGTTATGGTGGTCGGTGATCTCGTCGCAGACCACGAGCAAAGGCTTCTCCCCCTTGGCTGCAGCCGCTTCCAGAATACTCTCCACGCTGACGTACTCCCGCACCGCTGCCAGCGCAATGACGCCCTGATGGGCGTGGGTGCGGCTCATGTTATCCAGCTTGCGCTTATCGGCGTCCACCACCACGATGCCGGCGGCGCGCGCCTTGGAGGCGATGTGCCCCAGCGTCTTGTCCGTTTCGCCTTTTAAAATATAAATCTTGTCGATCTGCTCACCGGCGCGCAGTGCCTCGATGACGGCGTTGCGCCCCTCGATGATGCCGTCCGCCTCGGCGGTCAGGCTGTTTTTTCTCTGTTCATCCATTTATTCTTACCTCTGGCAAAGATTTTTCCATACTTAATAGGCAGTATATCACATCTGCGGCATACAATAAAGTGTGAATTTACAGAAACTTCACGAAAAAGACATTCTGCCTCCTTGTGAGCGGTCTGCTTTTATGGTATACTCCTTATGCTTTAAAACTGTTTTTTCTCTGAAAGGAGCAAAATATATGAACCCGAACGACAAAAAGAACGGAAAAGGCGGCGGAAACGGCGGAAAAAATTGGAGAGGCCTCGTCTCTCTGCTTTGCTGGACGCTGCTGCTGACCACCATCATCAGCTACGCCGGAACCTATATGACCAGCGCCGGACATCAGGCCTCCAATGTGGAAATGGAGTACAGCGAATACCAGACGCTGGTGACCGACGGCATGGTGGAGGGCGTGGATTTTGACACCGACGAGGCCATCCTCATCATCACGCCCGCGGATGGCTACGCCTATACCGCAGAGGACGGCACCGTCTACACCAAGTACACAGATGAAGACGGAACTCCCGCATACCGCATCGACGGCAAGGATCAGACTGCCTCCCTGCATTTCTTCACCGTCCAGATCGAATCCAACGACGCCACCGTGGCCTTCCTGAACCAGCACGGCGTCACCCGCATCAACGAGGACTATGTGCCTCCCATGAGCCCCATCCTCTCCTTCCTGATCAGCCTGCTGCCCTTCGTGGTCATCCTGCTGGGCATGTCCCTGTTCATGAACATCATGACAAAGCGCGGCGGCGGCATCGGCGGCATCGGCGGCGTGGGCAAAGCCAACGCCAAAGTGTATATGGAGAAGTCTACCGGCGTCACCTTCCGCGACGTGGCCGGTCAGGATGAGGCCAAGGAATCCCTCACCGAGATCATCGACTTCCTCCACAACCCCGGAAAATACACCGAGATCGGCGCCAAGCTGCCCAAGGGCGCGCTGCTGGTTGGCCCCCCGGGCACCGGCAAGACCCTGCTGGCCAAGGCCGTGGCCGGCGAGGCCAAGGTCCCCTTCTTCTCCATCTCCGGCTCCGACTTTGTGGAGATGTTCGTGGGCGTGGGCGCCTCCCGTGTCCGCGACCTGTTCAAGGAGGCCGCCAAGGTGGCCCCCTGCATCGTCTTTATCGACGAGATCGACACCATCGGCAAATCCCGTGACGGCGGCCGCCTGGGCGGCAACGACGAGCGGGAACAGACGCTGAACCAGCTGCTGTCCGAAATGGACGGCTTTGATCCCACCAAGGGCATCATCCTGCTGGCTGCCACCAACCGCCCCGAGGTGCTGGATCAGGCGCTGCTGCGTCCCGGTCGTTTCGACCGCCGCATCACCATCGACCGTCCCAATCTGGCAGGCCGTATCGCCACGCTGCAGGTCCACACCAGAAACATCCGTCTGGCGGAGGACGTGGATCTGAAGAAGGTGGCGCTGGCCACCGCCGGCTGCGTGGGCGCCGACCTTGCAAACCTTGTCAACGAAGCCGCGCTGCGCGCCGTGCGCAAGGGCCGCAAGCTGGTGACCCAGGAGGATCTTCTCGCCGCCTTCGAGCTGGTCATCGCCGGCACGGAGAAAAAGGGCAGCGTCCTCACCGAGTTTGAAAAGAAACTGGTGGCCTACCACGAGGTCGGTCACGCCATGGTTGCCTACAAGCAGAAAAACGCGGAACCCGTGCAGAAGATCACCATCGTTCCCCACACCCAGGGCAGCCTGGGCTACACCCTGCTGATGCCCGAGGAGGATAAGACCGAGCTGCGCACCCGGGATGAACTGATGGGCCGCATTGCCGTGTCCATGGGTGGCCGTGCCGCAGAGGAAGTGGTGCTGAACACCATGACCAACGGCGCCGCGCAGGACATTCAGGACGCCACCGCCGTGGCCCGCAACATGGTGGCCATGTTCGGTATGAGCGATGAGTTCGGCATGATGGCGCTGGCCTCCCGGCGCAGCCAGTATCTGGACGGCGGCTACGGCATCGACTGCGCACAGGATACCGCCGCCCGGATGGATCAGGCCGTGAAGGCCATTCTGGACAAGTGCTACGCCGACGCCGTGGAGATCCTCAAGGCCAACCGCGAGGATATGGACAAAGTGGTAGCCTACCTGATGGAGAAGGAAACCATCACCGGCGGCGAAATGGTGGCCATCATCGAAGGCCGCGACCCCGCTCTGGTGGAAAACCCCTATGCCTCTACCCTGCCCCACTCCAAGGACATCGAACCGGCGGCGAAAAAGGTCCACATGATCTCCCAGAAGATCGAGGCTCCCGCCGAGGCAGCGCCCGAAGCCGCCCCCGCTGCGGAAGAAGCCGCCACACCGGCTGAACCCACGGCAGAGGAACCCTCCGCCTCCAACGAGCCGGAAGCGCCGCAGGAATAATCCCCCTTAACGCAACAAACCGCCCCGTGCCTTTCGGCACAGGGCGGTTCTTTTCACGTTTTTTGTCAGTCACGCAGTTCGACGCGCTTGACCATCACAGCGGCCAGCAAACCGATGACGATGCCCGCCAGCGTGCCGCTGAACAGCAGGAACGGGATGTAATACTTCAGGACAGTTGTACCCATCACAAAACAGGCCATGGCGATCTGTCCCATATTGTGCATCACGCCGCCGCAGACGCTGACCGCCACATAGGAAAAGACCTTGCAGCGCTTGAGCAGCACCATGCTGACAAAGCTCACCACAGCGCCGGCGATGCTGTACAGCAAACTCACGCCGTTTCCGAACAGCAAGCCCACCAGAAACACACGGATCAGGGAAACCACCGCCGCATACTTCCAGCCCAGCTTATACAGCATGAACACCACGGCGATGTTGGCAAGCCCCACCTTAACGCCGGGGATGGCCACCATGGCGGGGATCTGGCTCTCCACAAACGAGAGGATCATGGCAAGGGTCACAGCCAGTGACAGCACTGCCAGTTTGGATGCTTTCAAGCCACTTCCTCCTTTTCTTTCGTCAGCTGATGAGATCCACGGTACTGTCCGCGCCGTAGACGGTGACGGTCAGCTTGTTGGGCAGGCAGGTGATACACTGCCCGCCGCTGCGGATCTTACCCTGCTTGACACACAGATCGTCCGGGCAGTCAGCCTCGCTGATCCACGCCGCGCCGTCTGCGATGACAAGCGTGTTCGTGCCGCCGTTGAGGGGGTAAGTGCCCTCCTGTTCCAGAGAATAGGAAGCAACCTCCACCCCATCCACGCAAACGCTCACGCCGGCGCCCTCCTCCTGTCCCAAAGACAGGAACAGAAAGAGGATTCCGGAAATCAGCAGCAAACCGGCCACCAGCAGGATATCCCACTTATGGGTTCTGCCCTTGTCCATCAAAACGCGAACAGAGCCAGGGACACGATGGCGGCAGCCATCAGGTAAACAGGCAGACCGCGGAATGCCTTGGGCACATAGGCTTCCTCAATGCGGCTGCGCACGCCGGCGAACACCAGCATGGCCAGCAGGAAGCCAAGACCGGCCGCCAGAGCGGACAGCAGGGCTTCGCCGAAGGCGGCAGCGGCGTTGTTGACGCACACGCCCAGCACGGCGCCGTTGAGCGCCACAAGGGGGAAGAGAATGCCCAGAGGCTTCTTGCACAGAGCCTTGGCAGCGGCACCCACCAGAGAAGCCACGGCCACGATGACCGTCACGAACACCAGCGTCTGGAGATATTCCAGACCGTAGGGGGCCAGAACGAAGGTCTGCACCGGCCAGATCACCAGCATGGCGATCACCATGACCACCGTCACGGCAATGCCGGTCACGGCGGACTTGACCGTCTCTTTGGAAGCGCCCAGCATGGTGCTGACGCCCAGATAGTTTTGGAGCGCATAGTTATTGGACAGCACGCCCGCCAGAAGGATCGGGAAAATATGTTCCATTATTCGTCGACCTCCTTCTTGCAGTTACAGCAATCACAGCAGCCGATGCCGGCGGCGGCGCAGGCAGCGCCGGTGCCCTCGGCCTTCTTACCGAACAGGCTGCTGACCACAGCAGCCACGAAACTGTACACGATGAAGCCGCCGGGTGCCTTGGTCAGGGCGGGGATGCGGTAGTTTGTCAGGGCGGCAATGTCCTTGCCGGCAAAACTGGCGCTGCCCAGCACCTCGCGGAAGAAGGCCACGACCACCACCACGAAGATAAAGCACAGACCGGTCTTGACGGCACCCTTCACAGCGGCACCGATGCCGCCTTCAGCGCCGTCCTCGGCGTTGGCGAAGACCACCAGATCCACGGCAGCCACAGCAATGTAGATGCCCAGCATCTGATAGATCTCGGGCAGGAAAGCGTTCATCAGCATCTGCACGATGGAGACGAAGCCTGCAATGATAATGAGGTATGCGGGAATCCTTGCACAGTCGGGGATGGCCTTGCGCAGCGCGGCGATCACGATGCCGGAGAGCAGCATGACGGCCAGCAGAGCCGCGCCCATGCCCAGCGCGCCCAGCACGCTGGTGGTGGCGCCCATGGCGGGGCAGGCGCCAAGGAACAGGATCAGCAGAGGATTTTCAGCGATGACGCTGCGCAGATTCTTGTTGTCGCTCATGCGTTGGCACCTCCGTTCTCCACAGTCGCCTTGTAGGCGGCAAAGATATCATTGGTCGCGGTCTTCACAGCCTCGGAGGTGATGGTGGCGCCGGAGATCAGCGCCTGCTCACCGGTAAAGGTTTCCGCAGTCAATCCGTTGAAGCCGGCCTTGTAGGCGGGCTCGTCCAGCGTGTAGCCGGAGAAGTACTCCGCGTGGATGATCAGCTCCTCGGCGGTCATGCCGACGATGGTGCCGTTTGCATCCAGCACATAGTATACGGCGGAGGGAATGTTGTCATACGCATAGCTGCGCGCCACGAAGCCGTAGTACACCGCGTCGCCCTGCTTCATCTCGAAGCCGGTGGTGACGGAGCTGAACACACCCTCCAGCGCCAGTTCGGTGCATTCAGTGGTGTCAGGCAGCAGACGCTGCAGGCGGGCCAGATCGGCCTCGGCAGTATCCTTGGCGTTGGCCACAGCGTGGGCCTTGGCCTCCTCTGCCAGAGGGGCATTGTCAGCGGTCACGTCGTTGCCTTCCAGATCCAATACGCGGACAGAGCCCTCGCCGTTGCAGATGGCCAAAACAGAGGTGTCGCCATTGCTCATAATGTAGGCGAAGCTGACGCCGTTCTTGGCCTGCAGGATGGTCTGGATGTTGCCGGTGCCCGCGATCTCCTCATACTGGCCGACACCCACATTGTTGGCAAGGCCGGTGTGAGCGGTGAGCGCCAGCTCGGTGAGGATCTGGGCATCGCTCTTGACGCCGGCGGAGATCATGGCGTTGTTCACCAGAGCGGAGAAGCCATCAGCCACCGCATCACGGAAGGCCACAGAGGAATAGGTGCAGCCGGCAACCACACCCACATCAGCCAGGGTGGAATCCTGACCCACGAAAGTGGTGGGATATTCAGCACCGAAGTCCTTGGTTTCGGGGTAGGCGTCCAGCTGGATGCCTACGATCTTGCCCGTGGCATCCACGCCCAGAGTCAGTTCAATGGCGTTGCCGGTGTAGCCCTTGGTGGTGGATAGCTTCAGGGCATAGCCCATGCCGGAGGTTTCGGCATAGATGGCCTGCACGGTCTCGGGCACATCCACCAGCGTGGTCTCCACGCTGCCGTCGGCGGCGTAGACCGGTTCAAAATCCTTCGCCTCGGACATCACGGCGAACAGGGGCGCGAACTCACCGGCAGCATTGTTGCTCTCGATGATGGGGCCGGTGACGGTGTTCAGACCGATCATGGCGGCGGTAAACACGGCAAACAGGGCAACCAGCACCACTGCTGCCTTTCCGGTTTGTTTCTTTGCCATTACTTCACACCTCCCAGAGGTTCCTTGGCCGTCCACTTCTCAATATAGGGGGTCAGGATATTCATGATGAGGATGGAGAAGGACACGCCTTCGGGATACGCGCAGAAATAGCGGATGATAAAGGTGATGGCACCGCAGCCCAGAGCAAACACCACACGGCCGCGGGTGTTGATGGGAGAGGTCACGTAGTCGGTTGCCATGAAGATGGCGCCCAGGAACAGACCGCCTGCGAAGATCTGATTCACAGCCATCATCACATCGCCGGTGAAGATCAGATACAGCACGAACACGGTGGCGATGAACACCACGGGGATGTGCCAGCGGATCACCTTGCGCAAGAGCAGGTAGATGCCGCCGATGACCAGCGCCAGAATGCAGGTCTCGCCGATGGCGCCGCCGTGGAGACCCAGGAACAGATCCAGCACGGAGGGCACAGCCGCGGCGGCTTCTTCGCCCTTGGCCAGCAGTTCCAGCGGGGTGGCGGAGGCGGTCAGCTCCACGATGGTAGGATTGGCCCCGCCTGCCACAGCGGAGAAGGCCACCAGCATGAACACACGGCCGGTGATGGCGGGGTTTGCGAAGTTATGGCCCAGACCGCCGAAGATGCACTTGACGCACACCACGGCGAAGGCGGTGCCCACAACGCACTGCCATGCAGGCACGTTGGTGCTCAGGTTCAGCGCCAGCAGCAGACCGGTGACCACGGCGCTCAAATCGCCGATGGTCTGCTTCCTGCCGCAGGCCAGATTAAACAGGAATTCGGCCAGAACCGCCGTCACCACGCAGGCGAGGATGACCACCAAAGACTTGGTGCCGAAGATCACCACAGCGGCAACCGTTGCCGGCACCAGAGAGAGGATCACGTCCAGCATGATGCGGTTGGTGGAGGCGCCGCTGTGAATGTGCGGAGCCGCAGAAACAGTCAGTTTAGCCACGATCATTTCCCCCCTTCATTTTTCTGTGCAGCCTTGTACTTTTTGACAAAGCGCTTGCCCTGCTTGTTCAGCTCCATCAGAGGCTTGTGGGCGGGGCAGACATAGGAGCAGCAGGCACACTCGATGCACTGACCCACGGAAGCGGCGGTGAGCTGTGCAAAGCGGACGTCCTCATCCTCCTGTTCCATGGCCTTGGCCAACCCTGCAGGATTCAGGCTGACGGGGCAGTTGGCCACGCAGCGGCCGCAGCGGATGCAGGGAGAGGGCTCGAAGGTCTTTGCTTCCTTTTCGGTCATGACCAGAATGGCGTTGGTGGCCTTCTGGATTGGCTCGTTCAGGGCGGAAACGGCACGGCCCAGCATGGGGCC
This sequence comes from Oscillospiraceae bacterium, assembly GCA_015068025.1. GTDB lineage: Bacteria > Bacillota > Clostridia > Oscillospirales > Oscillospiraceae > Oscillibacter. Next base: position 13,471 of record SVLH01000022.1, read on the forward strand.
GCCGATGAGGACCTTGCCGGCCTCACATTTCAGGCCGCCTGCCTGTTCCACGATGTAGTCAACGGGCGTGCCGATGGGCACCACCAGATTGCGGGGCTCCTTCATGGCGGAGCCGTCCACGGTGACGATGCGGTCTACCAGAGGCATGCCGGTCTCCATAAAGTACGCCAGCTTGGAAAGCGTGCTGACATTGATGATGATCACGCCCAGAGAGGCCAGACGCTGACCGCCCTTGACCACCTGACCGGTGACGTTGTACAGCAGCACCTGCTTGGCGCCCTGGGGATAGATGCTGGGCAGCACGCGGATCTCAACGGAGTCGTCGTCCGCAAAAACCTTGCCCAGCAGATCGATGGCATCCTTCTTGTTGTCCTCGATGCAGATGACAAAGCGCTCGGAACCCATCCACTTGCGCAGGATCTCAACGCCCTTGGCAAGCAGATCGCTGTGCTCCACCATCATGCGGTGGTCGCTGGTGATGTAAGGCTCGCACTCCGCGCCGTTGATCAGCACGGTATGAATCTTGTTGCCGCGGACGGCGTCCAGCTTCTTCCACACGGGGAAAGCGGCGCCGCCCAGACCCACAACGCCACTTGCCTGCGCGGCCGCCAGGAACTCGTCCACGCTGTTGACCTCGGGGGCCTTCAGCCCAGGATCGATCTCCATCTTGCCGTCGCTTTCAATGCGGATGCAGGGAAGGCTCTTGCCGTCCGTCTGCTGGAAATCCTCGATGGCGGTGACGGTACCGGACACCGTGGCGTGGACGGGGCAGGAAATGCCCTCACCCTCACGGGCGATGAGCTGGCCGACACGCACGTAATCTCCCACAGCCACCACGGGCACCGCAGGGGCACCGGAGTGCATGGTCATGGGGAGCAGAACTTCCTTGGGGGGAGCGATCCGGACGGATCCAACGCCCGCCGTGTGCTTGTTATGGTGTACTTTCAGCGTGGAAATGTTTTTTCTGAAATTCATCTGGGTGCTTCCTCCTCTACGTTTGATGATGAATACTCAGGCGATTATTTACTTGCTTATTGTTGTATCGGCAGGCCGGGGGTGTATTTGACGGTGCCGTCGGAGAAGATCCACAGCACTTCCACGTCCTCCATACGCTCGGCCATTGCCAGTCCCTCTTCATAGGGCATGCAGAACAGGGCTGTGGAGAGGGCATCTGCCAGTCCGCTGTTCTTGGTGATGACGGTCAGCGAAGCAACATGCTCCGCCGGCCAAAGGGTATCCTTGTCGATCAGGTGGTGATAACGCTTCCCATCCACGGTGTAATACCGTTCATAGTTGCCGGAGGTCACACAGGAGGTGTCCGCCAGATCAAGCATGGCGGAATAGCCGCCGTCCGGCTCCCGGGGATCCCGGATGCCGGTGATCCAGCCTTCGCCATTGGGCTTGGTGCCAAGGATGCGGATATTTCCGCCGATGTTCAGCACGTACCCGCTGACGCCCTGCTGTTCCAGTTTCTGCGCCGCCTTTTCCGTGGCGTAGCCCTTGCCCAGCGCGCCCACGTCGATGGACGCCTTCGGGTCGGTCAGGCGGACGGTGCTGTTTTCCACGTCGATCTCCAGCAGGGAGATGTCGGTGTGCTTTGCGGCCTCAAGAAGCTCCTCCTCCGTGGGAAGGCGGGCGGCGGACGGATCGTCCGCGGCGGCGGTGCGGTAATCGTGCCAGATGGACAGCACCGCGCCCAGCAGGATGTTCATTTCCCCGCCCGTTTGGTCGTAAAGTTCCCGTGCGTAGAGAAGGAAGTCGATCAGTTCCTTCTCCACCCTGACAGGCTCGCCGCCTGCCAGACGGTTGATGGTGCAGAGATTGTTGACGCCGGAGTATTCATGGTAAATATCGAAGAATTGATGATACTGATACAAAACAGCAGAGACTTCGGCGGAGCGAGCCTCAAACTCCTCCGCCGAATCTTCCGCATAACTGTAAACATAGGAGACGGTGTCAAAATAGGAAAAATACGCCTTCCCCTGCGGGTCGCGCTTGGCCTCCGGCTTGCCGCAGGCCGCCATTGAAACGGTCAGGACAAGCGCACAGCAAAGCGCCAGCGCCTTTTTTCCCATGTTCACAGACACTCATCTCCTATGTCTTACAGAATCTTATGAAATGTAGTTTATCCGAGGATCAGCGAGCGTACTCGGCAGCGGTGGCAATGGTGCCGGCCATGCCGCCGAACTGGATGGTGCAGCCAGCAGCCAGCAGGTCCTCGTCCACGGTGATGAAGTGGCCGTTGACTTCCTGGGTCTCCATGCCCTTCAGGTCAGCAGCGGTCTTGCCCACAGCGTAGTCGGAGAAAGCCTTGGACTGCTCGTCCCACTCCTTCATCACGCCGTCGCCGTTGTTGTCGACCTTGCCGGCCATGCCGTAGTCGGCGCCCAGCTCACGCTTGGTGCCAACGAAAGCAGCTTCCACGATCTCGCCGGCGGTGTTGATGGCGATCTTGGGCTGGATGGCGTCGGTCAGAGCGGCCAGGATCTTGCCGTCAGCATCGATCACAGCAGCGCCGAAGTCGGTGTACATCTGGACGGAGCCGTCCTTGTCGGCGGCAGCAGCGGTGGAGCTTTCAGCGGTGGTAGCGGCGGAAACGCCCAGCTTGAACTCGCCGGCAGTCTTGAAGGAAGTGCCCTTGGCATCCTCGCAGGCCTTGGCAACGGCTTCCATGTGATCGGTGATCTGGATGGTGCAGCCGGCCTTCAGCAGGGTCTCGTCCACAGCGATCTGGTGGCCGTTGGCCTCCTGCAGCTCCAGGGCGCGGACTTCAGCGGCGGTCTTGCCGATCACGAACTCCTCGAATGCCTTGGTCTGGGCATCCCACTCCAGCATGACGCCGTCGCCGTTGTTGTCGACCTTGCCTTCCATGCCGTAGGCGGAGCCCAGCTCCATCTTGGTCTGGAAGGTCTTGGCAGTGTCGACCACGCCGCCTTCAACAGCCATCTTGTTCTGGGCAACGTCAATGCGGCAGGCAACGATCTTGCCGTCAGCGTCGGTCACGACGGCAGCAACGGTAGCGTCGACCTGGGCATTGCCGGTCTTGGAGGACTCGGTGTTGACCACAACGCCCATGCCCAGCTTGTACTCGGTCTCAACAGCGGGGGTCTCGTCGGTGTTGGGGGTCTCGTCGGTGGGCTTCTTGCCGCAGGCGGCCAGAGACAGGACCATAGCGGCCATCAGGAGAAATGCGATGAGCTTCTTCATAATTCAATCCCTCTTCTGTTTTATTTTTTGGCTCTGGGCAGTGGTTCCGGCAAGGGTTTGCCTCTGAAACGGACTTTTTCCGTCACATGGGATCCGCCTTGCCGTCCTCCCCTTCGCCAAATTGAATAGAGTCGGTTTTTGTGCAAAAGGGCCTGTTTTTTGTTCGTTTTCCTCAAAAAACGCGTTCCTCTCTCTCCGTTTGGGCGCGTGATTTTCCGCCCCCAAAAAGAGAGGCGCACAATAACCGGGGTGATTATATCACTTTCAACAAAAAATATCAACTGCTGTTTTGATTTTTTCGTGCTTTCTTGGCGCGTTTTTTCTATTTTTCTCCCGGTATTACGGCTCTGCACTGATACACGGCCGTCCTGCACAAAAGAAAAACCGCCGGTTCTCTCCGACGGTTTCTTTCATTCTTCGATCTTCCGGCCGGGACGCACATAGCGTCTTCTCCCCGGAGGGTTCAGCCATGCGGTGCGATGCGCGCCGCCGTATCCGCAAAGGTTTTGGAAAAGATCTCCTCCTCGCTGATGGCCAGATCGTTATAGTGCCGTTCCAGATACTCCGCCAGGATCCCCACCGCCTCGCCGTCCATCACGGCTTTGGCCCGGGCACCCACGGTGTAGCCGCAGTTGTATGCGCCGCTTCCGTTGTCGCAGAATACCAGCAGGAAATGATCCTCATCCGAAAACAGCAGCCCATACCGCTCCTCCGCCATGGCCGTCAGTTCCTCCGGCGAGGTGACACTTCCGTTGCGAAGCAGGATGAGATAGGGACGGACGCCAGTGGCCTGATAAAAAGCCGCCATGCCGCGCTCCACTTCCTCCCGATCGGAGAACCAGCCGCCCTCGTCCTGATAATACTCGCTTTCCGGCGGTTCCTGCTGCGTCCGGGCGCTGCCGTCGGACGTGAGGCACCACAGCAGAACGGGCGCCGCGCACAGGAGCAGCACCGCAACGAGCCTGCCCAGCTTCTCTCGGTCTATCCGCCTGACCGGCAGCCGCTTTCCGCGGCCTGCACCAACCTTTTCCACTGCGCTCCCCCCCTCTCATTCCTTATTTTGCCGTGTTTTTTTCCTGCCGTCAACCATCAAATGCGAGGCTTGCACCGCAGCGCTCTGCACCGCAGCGTATAAAAAAGCGCCCTGCAAGGCAGGGCGCTTTCGGATCAAATTCAGCCGATGACGGGAACCATGGCATCGAAGTCCATGCCGAAGTGGGCAGCAATGCCGCGCAGCTCGTTCATGGTAGCCTCGCTGGCGGGGATGCCGTTCTTCAGCTTGTCGGCGCGGGACTCCATCTCCATCTCGCCGGGGGTGAAGATACGCTCGCGGCCGTCAGCCTTGGGAGACTCACGCAGCTCCTGCAGCAGGGTGGACAGGTCGGCTCTCTGCTTGGCCTTGTCGCCGAACATGCCGTAGTCGATGGCGAAGAAGCTCTGGGAGGTATCGCCGCTGCCGTTGCGGGCAACGTGGTTGGAGGTGTGGCCGCCGGCGATGATGGAGGACATGATCTCCACCAGCAGCATGGTGCCGTAGCCCTTGTGAGAGCCGGTGACAGGGCCGCTGCCGCCCAGAGGCAGGATGCCGCCGCCGGCCTTGTTCTTGATGTTCTCCAGAACGCGGGCTGCGTCGTCGGTGTCGTTGCCGTTCTCATCCACGGCCCAGCCCAGAGGCATGGGCTTGCCCTGCTTGGCGTAAACTTCCAGTTTACCACGAGGCACCACGGTGGTGGCCACATCGTACATCAGGGGGATGGGATCAGCGGGCATGGAGAAGGCGATGGGGTTGGTGCCCAGCATAGCCTTCTTGCCGAAGGTGGGAACGCTGATGGCCTCGGTGTTGGTGAAGCACAGGCCGATCATCTCTTCCTTGGCAGCCATGTTGGTGTAGTAGCCACCCACGCCGAAGTGGTTGGTGTGGTGGACAACAGCCGCGCCGAAGCCGGTCTGCTTGGCCTTGGCGATGGCCTGCTCCATGGCGAACACGGCGGTGATCTGACCCATAGCACCGTTGGCGTTGATAACGGCAGACACGGGGGTTTCATATTCGATGACAGGAGTGGCTGCGGGATCAATGGCGCCGGAGAGGATACCGTTGTGATAACGGATCAGGCGCTGGATGCCGTGAGACTCCAGACCCTGCAGGTCGGCGGTCAGAACGACGTCGGCAATGTCCTTTGCCTGCTTCTCGGTGAAGCCGTACTTTGCCATGACGGTTTCAATAAATGCGCGCAGCTGGGGTTCGGAAAGACGCTGATAAGCCATAACATCTATCTCCTTCGTATATACGATATATTCTGGCAAAATACGCCAGTACATGCTGTCTGAATTATAACACACGCAATCAAAATGGCAAGCCTTTCCCCTGCGGTTTTGTACTGCATTTTTTCGCGGGGTTTCAATTTTTTCACAGGGGTCGGCGGCTGGCTGCGGCGGCGACCAATGCTGCAGCGGCCGCGAAGCCCCCCGCTTAATATTATGTAAACCAGTCGCGTAAGCCCGCCTTTCCGGCAGAAAAGCCCGCCGCGCAGGCGCGGCGGGCATATTTGCTCTATATACTGTTTGGAATTGTCATTATATTGTCCGTTTTTCAATTCATGAGGAGATCATTCAACTGTCTCCGCAGCGGATCCGCCGCCGTTTGGCAGCTCCCGCAGCAGACCGAGCACCACATACCGCGCATCCTGAAAGTCGTACGCGCAGGTGGACAGCGTGATCATCCGATCCTCCCGCAAAGGCTGAACACCGGAAATGAAACTGGAGGTGCGATAGGCCTTGAGCAGCATGGCTTCCTTTTCCGCCTGGGTTTCCGGGATGGTATAGGTCTCGGAATCCGCCGGGGTGACATAGGCGCTGACCAGCTTAATCTCGTAGTGTTTCTCCGGCGTGAGGAGATACATCACGGGATGCTCCTCGTAATACTTCGGGTCCTGATATTTCAGCAGCGTACCGAACATGGAGCCGTTTTTCATATTGTGCCCGTAGATGATGGTGTTCCAGTCGGAAAAATCCGCCTGATTCCGGCAGTCCATAAACAGCGTTCCGCTTTTATTGTATTTGCCGTCCATCAGTCTGTACATGTAATATTCATTGTCTTCGCCCTGCACGATGGGGTAATTGATGGGGGTTCCCTCGCAGTAGAGCCACGCCACCACATCAGGACACTCCGCCATCAGCGCATCGAAGGACACCGAAATGGGGATGGTTTTTCCCCCGCCCTCCCCTATGGCGGGCATTTGATCTTCCGCCGCACCGGGCCCGACGGGTTTTGTGTAGCGATCCGCCAGATCATCGTAGGTCTTTATGCCCTCGCGATATTCCTGCCAGATGCCGTAAAGCTTCCACGCAGCAAACAGCATGATCCCCAGAAAAATCAGGAAAAACGCTGTCCGCAATAGTTTCCGTTTCTTCATCGTTCCTCTGCCGCCTTTTTCCAAACTGCTTTTCAGGCCGACTGCACGCAAAGCTTGTACGGCTCGTCATATCCGCATCGCCCGCAATGCCAAAACAGCCCGCCCGATGGATGGGCGGGCCGCTTGATGGGTTTCGGTCACTTTTCCTCTTTTTTGCGCTTGCCGAAGGCCGTCACGATGGTGCCCATAAAGCCAATGGCAAAGAGGGCGATAAACGGCCAGATCATGGTGTTGTCGCCCGTCTTGGGAGTGTCCGGCTTTTCGGGATCGTCGGGATCGTCGGGATCGATCGGATCATCGGGATCGTCGGGATCGTCGGGATCGTCGGGATCGTCCGGATCATCGGGATCGATCGGATCATCCGGGTCGTCGGGATCATCGGGATCGTCCGGATTGTCCGGATCATCGGGATCGTCCGGATCGTCGGGATCCACCGGGCCAATGGGCGGCTGTCCCGGACCACCCGGATCCGGATCCGGCGCGTTGTTTTCCTCCTGGAATATGAAAACCCAGTCAATTTCACCCACCCGACCGGAAAACTCGTTTCCCATCTCAACACTCGTGGCGAGCTCCACGGTCAGATAAACGCCGTTGCCGTAGGTGATCTCTCCCAGCCACATATCCTCTCCCCGGACGTCTTCCAAAGAAAGGGGCGTGCCTGTGTAGAGAAGAACCTTCTTGTCGCCGGTGCCCTTCCAGACCGTCAGCGTGAATTGCTCAAGGAACTCGTGCATATATTCCAGCTCGGAAAGGGTCTCTTTTCGTCCGTCGGCCTGCAGCTGCGCCAACACGGCGGGACTGATGGGGTTGCTGCTCTCATCGTGAAGCAGAACACCCAGCCAAACAGACAGATAATCGCATTGTTTGTTCTCGTTTTTAATTAAAATCTGCTGTGTGCGCGTATCACCGGGCATCACATTTTTGAAGTTTTCAAACAGGTCCGTTTCCGTGTAAAAGCTGCCCGGCTCGAATTCCACATAGCCCGGCATTCCCTCCGTATTGGAGATCACTACAACACTCGATGCCATCGCAGGTGTCACACAGCTTACCGACAGGAGCAGGACCAAAAGAAAGACAGAAAGCAGTTTCCATGTTTTCTTCATATGCTTCGCCCTCCCTTACCGCGTGATCGTGGCGGCGCCGACGGTTCCGCCCGCAATATCCACGCTCCACGCCAGTTCCACGGGCTTGTTTCCATTACTGTCCGTACCGTCGGCCTGAATGGCCTGGGCAACGACTTCCACAGAGAGCGTGTACCCGGCGGGGGCTTCGGTAAGGACAGTCAGGCCGGAGAGAAGTACAGCCGTGGAGGCATTGGCCTGCACCGGTTCGCAGTAATAGAAGGTGCCGCTGTCAGCAGGATATTCCACCCACTTGCTTTCCGGATTAAAGGAGGTGAAGGAGTAGTCCTCGCCCTCCTCCGGAGCGCTGCCGTATACGGTGGCGGTGGGAGCGGTGGGGTCGCCGGCATCTTCCTTGATCCAGTTCGCCACGACCTTTGCCCGAATGTAGGCGGCTCTGGTGTCGCCGGTGTTTTTGATCGAGACCTTGCCGTCCTCGATCACCACCTCGGTGGCGATCTCCTCTAATTGGAACTCGTTTTCAAGTTCGCCGGTCTCCTGAAACAGGAAGGCGATCGTTCCGCCCACGGTCACCGTAAGCAGAAGCGCAAGGGAGACCAGCAGCCAAAGGGTTTTTTTATGATGGGATACGGGTATCAGTCGTTTTCCCTGATACATTGCTGTTGGCCTCCTTTCTTATACGCTTTCATCTTCGCCGTCAGGCTTCTTCTCAACTGTTGTGGTTTCCCAGAGCATCAGGTAGTCGCAACCGTCCATCCAGAGGGGATTTACACGGCTGCTGGTAAAAACTACTGCGCCGGGAGTGGTTTCCGTCACCTGACCGGTTGCGTTGCCGGGTGTGGATGTGTAGCGCCAGGCCCAGCCGTCGACCCCGTCGTCTGCCGTCACGGTATACGCACCCACAGGCAGCTGCTCGATGGTCAGCGTGCCGTTTCGCTGGATCACAACGTCCAGACTCAACACTTCCATGTCGGTCAGGATGTCGAGCACCAGCGGACTGTTGACCGCGACCTCTGTGCCGCTGTTGTTTTTGATGTAGCCAGTGTTTTCGGCAGCCAGCGCGGAGGGTGCACCGTCCACGTGGAACACGAAGGTCTGACCGGGATCATACTCGTTCCCCTCGCCGCCCACGGTGTTCGTGATCGTCAGATCGCCGTACACCGCCTCGTACTTCGGGATCAGAGTAATGGTGCCGAAGGTGGTTTCGGTCAGCGGCAGCTGCAGCTCGGCTCCGTCGCGATACTCCAGCGCCGTGTAATCCAGCGTGGCGTAACCCTTTTCGTTATCGAGGGTGTCGGGCAGGTACTTGGGCTCATAGCCCCAGTTGGCGTTCTGGCCCTCATTCTGATAGATGTACCAGCCCACGATCTTGAGTCCGGGGTACTGATCCGCCACACTGGGGCTGATGACCGCCGTGCTCGTGCGGTCGTATGGCAGGGAAGTACGGACGAGCGTCACGCCATCCACGCAGTCGATCTGACCCGTGGTGGAGACCCACAGGGCGTAGATCTCCATATGGCCGTCTGCCGTACCGTCGGAGAGGACAGCCTCTGCTCCGGTATCCTCGACTGCTACCGCATCGCCTGCAACCTTGTAATCTGCTATGCTGCGGACAAGCTTGGTGGGAACGCCTACCCAGCCGATAAACTGGTATGCCGCGGGAGCGGCAGGCGTCCAGAAGGAAGCGGGCAGCGTGATGTTTGTGCTTTCTCTGACAACGCCCTCGTACTTCTCGTAGCCGCCAACGTCCGCGTTGCGGTAATAGCTCACCTTGACGTCGCCGGTCTCAACATCCAGATTACCATCCACGACCACGACTGCTTGCAGATTGGACTTCGTGTCAGTTTCGATAGTGTCCGCCACGGCTGCGCCCAGGGTAAGGGCACCTTTGTAAACATAGGCGTTGTGACCCATGGTCTTGCCGGTGGCCGTATTGCCAGTCATGCTGCCGCCGGTCATATTGACGACGGTGGAAGAACCGGTAGCATAGATGCCGCCACCGTTACCGGCCGCCGTGTTGCCGGTGATTGCACTGGTATCGGAAACGGTGATCTCCGCCGTACCCTCAACACGGATGGCACCGCCGGATCCGTCTCCGGAACTGTTAGCGCTCATCTGTGTGTCGTTTTGCAGCGTGACGGTGCTGTTGTTGGCATACAGGGCACCGCCGCCGTTGGAGTAGGCAGTATTGTTGGAAACCTCGGCACCGGACAGGGTGACAAGAGTGTTCAGCGCGTAGATGGCACCGCCGCTGGCGTCTGCACGGTTGGCGGAAAGCACCGCCGTTTCGGCAACGACCAGTTCTTTCACGCCAGTGACATACACCGCGCCGCCGTCGGTAGCCGCGTTGTCGTTCATATTGCCTTCCAGACGAATCTCCGTGTTGGCACCGGTGGCATACACACCGCCGCCATTGATGCTTGCGTAGTTGTGGGAGATCTCCTTGGAACACAGGTCGACTCTTTTCACGCGGTCGCAGGAGAGCGCGCCGCCGTTTCGAGCGCTGTTTCCGAGATCTGCGCCGCCCAGAGTCACCGCGTTGCTGACGGTGATCTGGTTGCAGACGGAGAAGTACAGCGCACCGCCGTTGGTCAGGGCACTATTTGCGGAATAAGCGCCATCGCTCTGAATGTTCACGCTGTTGATGAGGTAGCAGTTGATGGCACCGCCTGCACCATTGGTAGCCGAGTTGCCCACCATGGAGCAGCCATCTGCGTACACATAACCTCGCAGGGTGTCGTTTTCGGTGATGTCGTTTCGGCCGACATACACCGCGCCGCCGCCCAGCACAGAGGTGTTGTAGTAGAAGTCGGCTTCCCACATACTGACGCCGGTGTTAGCGCCTTCGGCAGTACCGGCGCCGACGTTGAAGGCACAGATCGCGCCGCCTTCTTCACCGGCTGAGTTGCCTTCAAACGTGGCCCAGTTCACCAGAATACGAGGCGCCGTGTTCACGCAGAGGGCGCCGCCGTCTGTTGCGGCTGTGTTATTGGTAAACGTCGGGCCGATTCCGTAAGTGGGATCGTTTTCTTCTCGGCTGCCGCCGATGGTCACAACGGTTTCCGTCAGAGAACTGTACACCGCGATGGCACCGCCCTGACCGCCGCCTCCCCCGGAAACGGCCTCGTTTCCGGTGAAGGTGCCGGCAATGATGTTCGCCGTTGCGTCCTTGGTGGTGTTCAGGTCGTCGTAAGTGACATTTTCAGCAGTCAACTTGACATTGTAGTAGCCGCCGGGCTGCAATACCGCACCGGCCGGAACGTTGGTCACGGTATACGGCCGCTTATCTTCCGTCGTGCCGCCGGAGTCATCTTCTGCGCCTGCGATGCGGTCCTGGGTAGGCGTCACGTAGACGGCGCCGCCACGGCCGGCGGAGTTGTTGGAGAAAATCACGTTTTCATCATCCACGACCAGAATAATGCCGCGGATATACACCGCGCCGCCCAGACCGATACTGTGGATGCCGCCGTCACCGGCGGAGTTGCCGTCCAGCGTGGTGCTGCCGGTGATGGTCACGGTGGTGTCATCGTCACGGGAGTTCAGGATGCCGCCATAGACGGCGCCGCCGTAGTATCTGGCGGTGTTGGAGCTGATGGCAACATCCCGGAAGGTAACATGGCAGCCCACGTTGCCCGCGTCGCCGTGATCCAGCAGGTTCTTTGCGGAGATATAGATGCCGCCGCCGGAGGCGAGGCTGCTATTGCCGGACAGGGATCCACCCGTCATTGTGACGTCCGCGCCGCGAACGTAGATACCGCCGCCGGAGCCGCTTGTTTCCTCGCCGTTGTTGGTAGCGTTTTCGGTGATGGTGCAGTTCGTCAGCGTCACGGCGCCGTACTGCACATGCAGACCGCCGCCGTCTTCCGTGACAGAGTTATTGGCGATCGTGCAGTTTTCCAGCGTGAGGTTGCCCACACGGTAAGCGGCAAGACCGCCGCCGCCCACGACAGCCGTGTTGCCTGCAAAGCTGCCGCTTTTGCCGATGGTACAGCCGGTCAATGTGACCGCGTCGCAGTCACGGAGGCTGATACCGCCGCCGGTGGCAGTATCGTAGGTCACGGTATTGGCATGAATGCCGCAGTTGCTGATGTCGACCTGGGATTTGATGCAGGCGATACCGCCGCCGTCAGTCTTGGCGGTGTTGTTTCGCACGGTGCCGCCGTCGATATCCAGGATGCCGCTGTCCGCGTAGATGCCGCCGCCGGCGCCGAGAACGCGGGTGTCGTACACATAGTTATGGCGGATGGTGCCGTTTTCCAGATGGAACTGCGCGCCGGTTCGCACGGAAACAGCGCCGCCGGAGGACTGCGCCTTGTTGTAGTACATCACATCGTTGCCGGCAACGTTCATATTGAAGGTACTGTTGTTGAAGACCTCAACGGCGCCGCCGTACATATCCGACCAGTTATAGCAGATCTTTCCGCCGGTCATATTAACGGTGGAGGAACCTCTGACGTAAATGCCGCCGCCCTGACCCACCTGAAGCACATCGCTGCCGCCGGTCATATAACCGACCGTGCGGTTGCCAGCGATAGTTCCGCCCTTGAAATTCAGCGTTGCGCCGTTGTCAACATTGATACCACCGCCATACTGGGCGAAGCCACCGGTGATGACGCCGCCTTTGAGTTCGGTACCACCAGTGGTGAGATCTTTATCATAGACCCAGATGGTCTCGCCGGTACTGGAGCCGCCTCCGGCACCGTTCGTCCACGCATAGAATTCCGGTGCATCGGGCAGTGACATAATATCTGCGGAGGCACTCGCGTCGTACCGCAGATTCACCCAGCGCCCTACCGCTTCCAGCGTGCCTCTGTGGGAGGTTCCGGTATTGCTGTCAATGATGTCCAGCGTACTGTACTTTAATGTAATAACACTCTGTCTCTGGTCTGCGGTTTCCGGACCATAGGAGTTGGTTTTTGCATGCTCAACACCCCATACGCCAGCCTCAACGCTCAACACGTGGCCATTTAAATCAATCGTCAACGTACCGGTATCGCCGCTGACAGGACCAACGCGAAGGGCGCCCCTTGTCAGCACCAGATCGTCCGTCAGTTGGTAGCAATAGTTCTCATAAGAACCGTTCGCACGGATGCTAATCGCACCGCTGCTGCCCAAAACATAGACACCGCCGTACAGGGCTTCATCCGCATATGCGCCTGCCCCGCTTGTCACCGCAGCGTCGACTTTCAGCAATGCCGCCGCGTAGGCTGCGTTCAGGTCGACTACCGCCGTATAGGGAGAAGCTGCGGGGGCCGCCGCCTTCATCGGCATAATGCCCGCCTTCTGCAGCAGCATCTGGCGCAGCTGGTAGCGCAGCATTTCGCTTGCCTCCAGGTTGTTCTCGTCGGCCTGGCAGGCCATCAGAGCGCCGAAGGCGATGCTGGTGAGTTCTGCGGTGGTCAGGGCGTTCAACTCATCCTGATTCTCGGGATCGTTCAGCAGCGCCGCCATTTCCTCCACCGTGTGGGCGCCCATCAACTGCTCGTAATACGAAGACTCTTCGCACACGCAGGGCGTCTTTTTGCAGGTGGCGCAGGTGACTTCGCCGTCGGTCACGCCGCCGGTCTGATAATAATTGTTGCTGTCAGCCGTACTGCCGGTGCTGCCAGTGCTGCCGGTGGTGCCGGAAACGGTGCCGTCGGTCACGGTGCCGGACTGATAATAGTCCGTGCTGTCGGCATCGCCGCCGGACGCGCCCGCAGATCTGCCGGTTTCGGAACCGGAAGTCTCGCCGCCGGCGGAACCGCCGCTGATGCTGCCGGAGACGCGCTCGGCGTCGTCGCCGGTGTCGGCTTCGGCATCGCCGGTATCGGCTTCGATGCCGCCGATCTCGCCGTCTTCCACATTGTCGATGGCGTAATAATCGGTGCTGTCGGCCTCATCCTCCGCATAAACAGGGATCGTGAAAGAGAGCACCATGGCGAAACTCAACAGCAATGCCAGGAATTTCTTTGCCATATACCTGTGTCTCCTTCCTTAATTAGTCACTTTCGGGAAAGTCGCTTTCTGGCCAGCCCTGAATCTGGCTGACATCCACGCCATCGGGATAGATGGCATTGGTATTGTTCTTGCTCTGGACGGCCTGGGCCTCCATTTGCAAGAGCAATCTACTGCTTCTGAAATCATCGTCCAATTGGGTGTTGAAGTGAAGATTGCCGATGGAGCCGACCTCAACTGCTTTTCTGGCCTCGAGGATATCTAAATAATAGTAGTAGCCATCCTCATATTGCCATTCGCGGCCGTTGTCGTCCAGATAAATCTGGTTGGCCGAGTTGATTCCCAATTCGATAGGCGCTCTGTTGCTGGAGTCATCAAACTCGATGACTGCTTTCACGCGGACCCAGACATCCTCATCACCCTTATTGCGAAGGGTTGCGCTGGGTGCAACGACAGAGCCGGGCATCACGTGTTGGTCTGTCATGTCTCCGACATTGCCGGAACGGTTCAACTCAATATCCACCAAACCGGAGGTGATGACATTGTCGGCCTTGCCTTGGAAGACAAAGTACGCAACGGTACTGGATGTAATGATACCTGCACACATCGCAAGGAATGCCAGCAGGAAAATCTTCTTTTTCAAATTTTTGACACGAGGCATACGTGTACTCCTTTCAGGTGGTTCGCCGCCACGACGCGGGCAAAACAGAGTGGCTGCACAGGCCGTATGAGAAGATCCGAAACGGTCAGGTCCTCTCATACGGCCTGGCCCCCGAAGGGGCCAAGCCGGATGATTATGCTTGGAATGATACTGTTTCTAATCGGTTATGATTAGAACACCACGGTGACGCCGTCAACGATAACGGTGCAGTCGGCAATGCCGCTGCCCATCTCGAAGATGGTGGCGAAGTTAGCAGCGGTGACGGGGTTGCCGCCCACAGTGCAGTTGTTCAGCTCGATGGTGACAATGGCGCCGGCGGAGAAGATGTAGGGATCGACGAAGTCGCAGCCGGTCAGAACGGTGTCAACATAGGGACGGAAGGTGTTCTGAGCAACAAAGCCGCCCGCGGCGGGAACCATGTTGCCGTCGGTGATGAACTGGCAGTCGATGAACTCAGCGCCAGACAGGTTGGTACCATAGCTGACCCAGCCGTCCAGAACGCTGTTCTTCACGGTCAGGGACTCATTGCCGGTAGCGCCGCCGTTGAGGTTCAGAGCATAGGTGCCGATCAGAGTGGAATCCTCGATGACCAGGTCGTTGGTCAGCTTGTTAACGCCGTAGACGGCACGGAAGCCCTTGCCGGCAGTGTTGGAAGCCTCGGTGCTGGTGATGGTGATGTTCTTGATGGTACCGCCGTTGGTCTGGACGCCGGCGTTGACATCAGGATTGGAGTCGGTTTCCTTGTTCAGGACATAGCCGTTACCGTCCAGGACA
>SVLH01000023.1 GCA_015068025.1 Oscillospiraceae bacterium
GGAATTCATCGCCAACATTTCCCACGAGCTGAAAACACCCATGACCACCATCGCCGGCTACACCGACGGCATTCTGGACGGCACCATTCCGCCGGAAAACGAGCGGCAGTATCTGCAGATCATCTCCGACGAGAGCCGCCGCCTGTCCCGCATGGTGCGCCGGATGCTGGATGTCAGCCAGCTGCAGGCCATCGATCCCATGCGCGCCCACAGCCGCTTTGACATCTGCGAAAGTGTGCGCCGGGTGCTGATCTCGCTGGAAAAGCGGATCACCGACCGGGATCTGGATGTGGAGGCCGACATTCCCGAACTGCCCATCCGGGTGCTGGGTGACAACGACCTGATCACGCAGGTCATTTACAACCTGCTGGAAAACGCGGTGAAATTCGCCCGGGAGGGGTCCACGCTGTATCTGGGCGTCTCCGCCATTGACGGCAAGGCGCGGGTGGTGGTGCAAAACCACGGCGACACCATCCCGCCCGAGGAGCTGCCGCTGCTGTTTGAGCGTTTCCACAAGAGCGACAAGTCCCGCAGCGAGGACAAGGATGGCGTGGGACTGGGTCTGTATATCGTAAAAACAATTTTGGAACAGCACAGAGAACGGATCGATGTGACCAGCGAAGATGGTGTGACGACCTTCTCGTTCTCGCTGGCCATGGAATGAGGATGTATGGAAGAATGGAACGTACCCTGTGGGGAGGAACGCCTGCCCGGGGAAGTGGTTGAAATTTACCGCCAGAGCGAGCCGCAGGCGGTGGTAGAGCGCTATGAGTGCCTGCTGCCCCCGGCTCATCCGGCGGCAAAGCCGCCTGTGACGGAGGGAAAGAAGAAGCAGAGCAAAAAATGGATCTGGATCTTCCTGGCCTGCTTTGCGGCGTTTCTGCTGCTGGTGGCCGCGGTGACGGCGGCAACGTATGTGTGGGCGCAGGGGCGGAGAGCCGACGACCTGCGGGATTATTTCACGGAGAAGTACGATGACAGCCAAACCGCCAGGGAAGTGGAGATTCCTTGCTTCCCCTTCGGACAGGGCGTGCGTCTTGAAGTGCTGGAGGAGCACGGCGAGACCCTGACGCCCCAGCAGATCTACCGTCAGGTCAACCCCTCTGTGGTGGCGGTGCTGTCACGCCGGGGAGATCGTGCCTCCGTGGGCTCCGGCGTCATCTTCACCGCCGACGGCTACGTCATTACCAATTACCATGTGGTGGAGGGCGGACAGAGCTGCACCGTGATGCTCAGTACCGGGTATCAGTACGAGGCGAAGTATGTGGCCGGCGACCGGAACTACGATCTGGCCATTTTGAAGATGGAGGCAGCAGACCTGCCGGCGGCGGAATTCTGGGATTCGGATCTGCTCTGCGTGGGCGATCCGGCCTATGCCATCGGCAACCCCATGGGCTATGAACTGCTGGGCACCTTGACGGACGGCATCATCTCCGCCGTGGACCGTGAAGTGGAAGTGGACGGCCGGTATATGACCCTGATTCAGACCAACGCAGCGCTGAATACCGGCAATTCCGGCGGCCCGCTGGTCAACGAATACGGTCAGGTGGTGGGCATCAACGTCATCAAGCTGAATTCGCCTTACTCCACCGTGGAGGGACTGGGTTTTGCCATCCCCACCGCCGTGATGCGGCGGGTGGTGAACGACCTGCTGACCTACGGCGAAGTGAGGCCTGAACCGCTGCTGGGCGTGTCGGTGGCAAAGATCGCCACCGAGGCGGCCGAAGGCGTCTGGGGACTGGAAGTGGTGGAGCTGGTGGAGGGCGGCGCCGCCGAACAGGCAGGCATTCAGGTGGGTGACTGGCTGCTCTCGGCTGACGGCGTGCCGCTGACGGGCAGCAACGATCTGCTGCGCGTCCGCCGGACGCACTATCTGGGTGAGGAGATGGAGATCGTCCTCTGGCGCGACGGCAAGGAACTGCACGTTACGCTGGAACTGACCCAAAGCGCCGCGGAGTGAGGCGCAGTCCATAAAACATGCACAGGGACGGTGAGAGATTCACCGTCCCTGTGTTTTCTTTTTCGGCAGGATCAGGCTGATGCCCGAAAGCAGGAGATAGACGCCGAAGGGCTTGCGCAGCAGCGCCACCTCCAGCGCCGTGGCGATCCACGCCCCCGCCACAGCGGCCAGCACGGCCGGCGGCACGGCGGCGCGGAGGGTGGGCTTGTCCAGATACCCGCCCCGCCAATGACACAAAAGAGCGCTGGCGGCGGTGGGCAGGAAAAACAGCAGGTTGATGCCCTGGGCCGTGCGCTGATCCACACCCAGAAACAGCGTCATCACCAGCAGCAGAAGCGTTCCGCCGCCCACGCCCCAGGCGGAGATGATGCCTGCGCCGAAGCCGCACAGAAGGGGAAGAATCCAGTCCGTCACAGCAGATATTTCACCCCCGCGTAAAAGAGAAAGGCGGCAAACAGCCATTTCAAAAGCTTTGTGGAGACCTTTCCGTACAGCCTGCCGCCTAAAAACCCGCCGCCCAGACCGCCCAGCAGATAGGGCAGCGCCTGTGTCAGGATCTCACCGCCGCCGCGCCAGAGATAGACGAGAGAGGACACCAGACACACCGGGAAGATGACCCCCACGCAGGTGGCATACAGTCTGCGCTGGGAGAGGGTACTGCCCCGGGAGAGGATGGGCAGAAAGACCATGCCGCCGCCTCCGCCGAACAATCCGTTGGCAAGACCGGCGGCAGCGCCTGCGATGCGCGCTATCAGACCGGGTTTCATTCGCTCACCTCCCAAGATATGTAGGGGATTCCCCAAGGAGCCGGGAGGGGGACAGGAACCCCTCCCGGCCTCTTTGGGTTATTTCAGCTTGAAGCTCTCGCAGTCGGTGCACTTGACCTCGGTGGGGTTGGTCTCGTGGGTGCCCACCTGAATGGCAGACAGGCTGCAGTAGTTCTTGTCCTGGCAGTGGTGGGTGCAGCTGGTCACGGTACACTTGATGCTCTCGTTGGGCGTGTTGTTCATGATAAATGCCTCCTGCGTAAAAAATGCGGCTTTCGCCAATGGCTAGTCTGCGCAGGAAAGCGGAAACTATGCAAAAAAACAGGACTGCCGGAAAGCAGTCCTGTTTCCATATTTTAGCTGTCAAATGCCCAGCAGCATGGTGGCAAAGCGGAAGTAGATCAAAAGGGACAGGGCGTCCACGATGGTGGTGATAAAGGGCGAGGCCATCACGGCGGGGTCGAAGCCTACTTTTTCCGCCAGAATGGGCAGAGCGCAGCCAACCAGCTTGGCGCAGATCACCGTGCCAACCAGCGTGGCGCACACCACCAGCGCCACCATGGGCGTGACGGCGGGGTTGTTCATCAGCATCCGGTCCACCAGCATCATTTTGATGAAGTTGGCCACCGCCAGACAGATGCCGCAGCAGATGGAGACCCGGAACTCCTTCCACAGAACCTTCAGCAGATCGGAAAAACGGATCTCGTCCAGCGACAGGGCGCGGATGATGGCGGTGGAGGCCTGGGTACCGCTGTTGCCGCCGGTTCCGGAGAGCATGGGGATGAAGGCGGTGAGGATGCCGCAGGCGGCCAGCGCGTTTTCAAAGTGGGTGAGGATGATGCCGGTGAAGGTGGCGGAGAGCATCAGCATCAGCAGCCACGGGGTACGCGCCTTCCATGCCTCCCACACGCCGGTGCGCAGATAGGGTTTGTCGGAGGGCAGCATGGCCGCCATCTTTTCAAAGTCCTCGGTGGTCTCTTCTTCGATAACGTCCATGGCGTCGTCCACGGTGACGATACCCACCAGACGGTTTTCCGTGTCCACCACCGGCAGGGCCAGGAAGCCGTATTTGCTCAAAACCTGGGCGGTGGTCTCCTGATCGTCCAGCGTCTGGACGGAGATGAAGTTCTGCTCCATGATGTCGCCCACGATGTCGTCATCCTCCGCCAGCAGCAGGGCACGGATGCCCAGCACGCCGATGAGGTGGCGATGCTCGTCGGTGACGAAGGAGATGTTGATGGTCTCCTTGTCCGGGCCGGTGCGGCGGATGCGCTTGAGGGCGTCCTCCACGGTCATGTTGGCTTTCAGATCCACGAACTCCGTGGTCATGATGCTGCCGGTGGAGTCCTCGGGGTATTTCAGGATCTCGTTGATGCTCTTTCGCATCTCGGGGTCGGCCTGCGCAAGGATGCGGTGCACCACGTTGGCAGGCATTTCCTCGATGATGTCAACGGTATCGTCCAGATACAGCTCGTCCAGAACCTCTTTCAGCTCTGCGTTGGAGAAGCCCTGAATGAGCAGCTCCTGGTGGTCGGATTCCAGCTCCACGAATACCTCCGCCGCCAGCTCCTTGGGCAGCAGACGGAACAGCACGGGCACCCGCTCATCCATATCGTCAAACAGCGAGGCGATGTCCGCCGCCTCCAGCGGAAGCAGAAGGTCGCGCAGGTCGGCGTACTGCTTGCGTTCCAGCAGCGCCTTCACGGTGTCCAGCAGCTCATCCAGCGCTTCTTCCACATTTTCCATGTCCTCGTAAACGTCCTCGTAAACGTCCTCGATGACTTCCTCGATCATCTCGTCAAACTGCTTGTCATCCATTCCGCGCACCTCCTTTCCCGTGTCGGTAAAACAAAAAGCTCCAATCGTCCCATCCGGTACGACTGGAGCAGCACCCCGCGTGACGCTTCCGTCACGCCGCGGCGGCGATCCGTATCCCTGTGGTAGACTTTCCTACCGGACAGTATGCAGATTGTGCCTTCATCTTATGCCAAAAAGACGGCGCTGTCAACCAAAACGACGGGGATGGAGGGAATTTTTGCGTGGAAAACTATCTTGTGGCGGCATTGGGCGTGTGGTATAATATGATATTCCAATCAAGCTGGGATTTTAGACGCTGAAGCGGCGAAAGGGGGCAGGCTTTGTGGGCATCCACGACGGACACAGGGAAAAGATGCGCCGGCGGTTTCTGGCAGGCGGACTGGATGTCTTTGCCGACCACGAAGCGCTGGAATTGCTGCTGTATTACGCCATCCCCAGACGGAACGTGAACCCCATCGCCCACGCCCTGATGGAGCGCTACGGAAGCCTTTCCGCCGTGCTGTCCGCCCCTGTGGAGGATCTCAAGCAGGTGGCGGGCATCGGCGAAAGAACCGCCATTTTGCTCAAGCTCTCGCCGGCGCTGGCCGGAAAGGCACGGCTGACCGAATCCGGGCAGGAGCAGGCTATGACCTCCTCGGAGCTTGCAGGGCAATATCTTCTAGAACGGTTTGCGGGCGAGAAAAACGAAGTGATCTACCAACTCTGCCTTGACCGCAAGGGCAAGCTGCTTGTCTGCAAGCGGCTGGGCGAGGGCGGCATCTCCTCGGCGGCGCTGGATGTGCGCCGTCTGGTGGAAAATGCGATTTTGTCACAGGCCAGCGCCGTGATTCTGGCGCACAACCATCCCAGCGGCATCGCGCTGCCCTCCGGCGACGACTATTCCGCCACGGAACGGGCCAAAGCGGCTCTTGCCACCGTGGGTGTGGCGCTGGCCGACCATATCATCGTGGCCGACGGGGACTTTGTGTCCATGGCCGACAGCGGATACCTTTCGTAAAGAGAAGCAGATCCTTTCGTTGCCCTGAAACAACTGCCTTTCAGCGGCAGCGGTAAGAAAAGCAGGGGGCGTTGGGATTTGCCCGATCCCGCAATTCCGGTTCGCGTGGCGGAAAGCCGACGCAAGCACGGCACTTCTGCCCGCGCCCAACGCACCGACTGCGATTTTTTAAGAGCTTTCTTGCTGCGTCCCCCGTATTTGCTGCAAGCGGCTTCACCGGAGCCGCTTGACAGCCCAAAGCGCCTTTTTCTTGCACCGGGCGCGGCACGTTCTTTTTGGGCAAGACTAAAAAGAATGGGGGGCGCAGAAACACTGTGTGCCGGCAAGGCACAGCCATTTAGGAGAACATCTATGCCCAAATTTGAAGTCATTTCCGAATACCAGCCCTCCGGCGATGCCCCATCAGGCAGAGCCTGACGGGGACCCCACGATTGAACGCAAATGAACAGGCAAAGCCCGTTCATTTCAAGATTTTGCCTGCGGCAAAATACTTGGCGTGCTGCCGCACGTCGGGGCGCTGCCCCGTCGGCTGCTCGCCGCCGAATTTTTGAACTGCCTGCGGAGGGAGAAGCGTGTCTAAATTTGAAGTCATTTCCGAATACCAGCCCTCCGGCGACCAGCCGGGGGCGATCGATGCGCTGGCGGAGGGCATTGAAGCGGGCTTGAAGGAGCAGGTGCTGCTGGGCGTCACCGGCTCGGGCAAGACCTATACCATGGCCAAGGTCATCGAGCGTGTCCAGCGCCCCACGCTGGTGCTGGCGCATAACAAGACTCTGGCCGCCCAGCTGTGTGCCGAGTTCAAGGAGTTTTTCCCCAACAATGCGGTGGAATACTTCGTTTCCTACTATGATTATTATCAGCCCGAGGCTTATATTCCCCATACCGACACCTATATCGCAAAGGACGCCTCCACCAACGATGAGATCGACCGCCTGCGCCTCTCCGCCACCTGCGCCCTGCTGGAGCGGCGGGACGTGATCGTGGTCTCCTCCGTCTCCTGCATCTACGGCCTGGGCGAGCCCGACGATTTTGCCAAGCTGGTGGTGTCTCTCCGGGTAGGCGCGGAATGGGATCGGGACGAGCTGCTGCGCCGTCTGGTGGAGATCCGCTACGAGCGCAACGATGTGGCCTTTGAGCGCAACCGGTTCCGTGTCCGGGGCGACACGGTGGAGATCTATCCGGCTTACTACCGGGATCACGCCATCCGGGTGGAGTTTTTCGGCGACGAGATCGACCGGATCAGCGATTTTCACCCCCTCACCGGCACGGTGAACCGCCACCTGAACCACATCGCCATTTACCCCGCCAGCCATTACGTCACCACCAAGGACAAGATGGAGCGCTCCATCGGCCAGATCCGGCAGGAGCTGGAGGAGCAGGTCAAATACTTTACCGACAACGAGATGCTGGTGGAGGCGCAGCGCATCCGCCAGCGCACGGAATATGACATGGAGATGATGCAGGAGCTGGGCTACTGCTCCGGCATTGAAAACTACTCCCGCATCATCTCCGAGCGTCCTGCAGGCTCTGCCCCCATGACGCTGCTGGACTTCTTTCCCGACGATTTCCTCCTCTTTGTGGATGAAAGCCACGTGACCCTGCCGCAGGTGCGTGCCATGTATAACGGCGACCGCGCCCGCAAGGAGTCGCTTGTGCGCTACGGCTTCCGTCTGCCCTGCGCCTTTGACAACCGCCCCCTGAAATTCGAGGAATTTGAGGCTCACGTGGGACAGGCGGTGTTTGTCTCCGCCACCCCCGGCCCCTATGAGCGCGACCGGGCGGACAGCATCGTGGAGCAGGTCATCCGCCCCACGGGTCTGCTGGATCCCAGAGTGGAAGTGCGCCCGGTGGAGGGACAGATCGACGATTTGTCGGACGAGATCCGTACCCGTGCGGCGCGGAACGAGCGCGTGCTGGTCACCACGCTGACCAAGAAAATGGCGGAGGATCTGACGGAGTATTTCCGCGCCGCCGGCATCCGTGTGCGGTATATGCACGCCGACGTGGAGACCATCGAGCGGATGGAGATCATCCGGGATCTGCGTCTGGGCGAGTTTGACGTGCTGGTGGGCATCAATCTGCTGCGTGAGGGTCTGGATCTGCCGGAGGTGAGCCTTGTGGCCGTTCTGGACGCCGACAAGGAGGGCTTCCTCCGCAGCGAGACCTCCCTCATTCAGACCATTGGCCGTGCCGCCCGAAACGCGGAGGGTCTGGTCATCCTGTACGCCGACGAGATCACGCCCTCCATGCGTGCCGCCATGGCGGAAACGGAGCGCCGCCGCTCCATTCAGGACGCGTATAACAAAGAACACGGCATCGTGCCGAAAACCATCATCAAGGGCGTGCGCGAGGTACTGGAGATCTCCAGGTCGGCGGAGGGCGAAAAGAGCCGCGGCGGAAAGAAGCGCAAGCTCTCCGAGCAGGAGCGCATGGCGGAAATCGCCAAGCTGGAAAAGGAAATGAAGGAAGCGGCGAAAATGCTGGAATTCGAGTATGCGGCGGTGCTGCGTGACCGCCTGATCGAGCTGCGTGGAGAAACAACATGAACAAATCGGCACAGCAAACAAGCTGCCGCGGGGCGTATGTCAGCATTTTACTCTCTGCCGCCCTGTGGGGCATCATCGGCATCTGGAACCGGACGCTGATGGCGGCGGGACTGTCGCCCACCTCCATCGTGGTGGTGCGAAATTTCGGCGGCATGGCGCTGCTGACGGCGATCTTCGCCGTGAAAGACCGCAGGGTGTTCCGTGTGGAGCGGGCGCACCTGAAATACTTCTTCGGCACGGGCATCGTCAGCGTGCTGCTGTTCACCTGCTGCTACTTCACCTGCCAGAAGCTCTGCTCGCTGGCGGTGGCGTCCATTCTGCTGTATACGGCGCCGGCCATTGTGGTGGTGCTGTCCGCCATTCTCTGGAAAGAACCGGTGACGAAGCGGAAACTGCTGGCGCTTCTCCTGACGCTGGCGGGCTGCGCGCTGGTGTGCGGCCTTTTCGGCGGCGGGCTGGACGTGACGCTCACCGGCGTGCTGCTGGGTCTGGGCGCAGGCTTCTTCTATGCGCTTTACAGCATTTTCGGCCGCTATGCCCTGAACCGCTACGACCCCATGACCGTCACAGTCTGGACGTTCCTCTTTGCGGGCACGGCGTCGCTGGTGCTGCTGCGCCCTGCCGAGATGGCACTGCTGGCGAATAGCCCGAAGCTGTGGCCCGTTGCGGCAGGCTTGGTGGTGTTTTCCACCGTGCTGCCCTATCTCTTTTATACCCGTGGCCTTTCCCGTGTGGAGTCCGGAAAGGCGTCCATTATAGCCAGTCTGGAACCCGTGGTAGCCGCCCTTGCCGGCGTGCTGATCTTTGGCGAGCCGATGAACGCCCTGACGCTGGCAGGCATCGCTCTGGTGCTTGCGGGTGTTGTGATTTTGAGGTGAGAAGCATGGCAAAAAAGAAAGAAGAAAAGACCAATGTGATGCGGCTTCTGGAGCAGAAGAAGATCGCTTACACCGCCCATGAGTATCCCCATGACGGCGCAGAGGCGCCCGACGGCGTCACCGTGGCACGGGTGCTGGGACAGAACCCGGAGGCCGTGTTCAAAACGCTGGTCACCCGTGGCGCAACCGGCGGCTACTATGTATTCGACATCCCCGTGGCGGAAACGCTGGATCTCAAAAAAGCGGCCAAAGCCGTGGGGGAGAAGTCCATCGCCATGATTTTGAGCCGTGAACTCTTGCCCCTGACCGGCTATATCCACGGCGGCTGCAGCCCTGTGGGCATGAAGAAGCCGTTCCCCACCGTGTTCCATGAAACCTGCCTGCTGCACGATACGATCTTCGTTTCGGCAGGCAAGGTGGGCTATCAGGTGGCGGTGGAGCCCCAGACCCTGCTGGAACTGGTGCAGGCAGACACCGCAGACATCATTGTGGAGTAATGTATGCAGGATAAGATCATTGTCAAAGGCGCACGCGCCAACAATCTGAAAAATATCGACGTCACCATCCCCCGGGACAAACTGGTGGTGATGACGGGCCTCTCCGGCAGCGGCAAATCCTCGCTGGCGTTTGACACCATCTATGCCGAGGGTCAGCGGCGGTACGTGGAGAGTCTGTCCTCCTATGCCCGGATGTTCCTGGGACAGATGGACAAGCCGGACGTGGACTATATCGAGGGTCTGTCCCCGGCCATCTCCATCGACCAGAAGACCACCAGCAAAAACCCCCGATCCACCGTGGGCACGGTGACGGAAATTTACGACTATCTCCGCCTGCTGTGGGCCAGAGTGGGCACGCCCCACTGTCCCAAGTGCGGCAGGGAGATCCGCCAGCAGACCATCGACCAGATCATCGACCAGGTGCTCTCTTTGCCGGAGGGCACGCGGATTCAGGTGATGGCGCCGGTCATCCGGGGCAAAAAGGGCGAGCATACCAAGGTGTTTGAGGACGCCAAGCGCTCCGGCTACGTCCGCGTCCGGGTAGACGGAAACCTGTACGAACTGGACGAAGAGATCAAGCTGGATAAAAACAAGAAGCACGCTATCGAGGTCGTCGTAGACCGCCTCATCATCCGCGCCGACATCCAGCAGCGCCTGACGGACAGCGTGGAGACGGCGTCAAGCCTTTCCGGCGGCATCGTGATTATCAACCTTTTACGGGAGGAGCAGGATCTGCTCTTTTCCCAGAACTACGCCTGCGAGGACTGCGGCATCTCCATCGAGGAGCTGACGCCCCGGATGTTCTCCTTCAACAATCCCTACGGCGCCTGCCCCACCTGCACGGGTCTGGGCAGCCAGCTGAAAGTAGACCCGGCGCTGGTGGTGCCCGACGGCAAGCTGTCCATTCTGGACGGCGCCATTCAGGCCTCCGGCTGGGGCAGCATCCGCTCCGACGGCATCTCCCGTATGTATTTCGATGCCCTGTCCAAAAAGTACCGCTTTTCCCTGACAACGCCGTGGAACGACCTGTCCGCCGAAGCGAAGGAGATCATCCTCTACGGCACCGGCGGCGAAAAGCTGGAGCTGCACTACGATCAGCCCCGGGGCAAGGGCGTGCTGTATCAGGCCTTTGAGGGCGTGTGCAACAACGTGGAGCGCCGCTATCTGGAAACCCAGAGCGATGCCAGCAAGAAGGAACTGGAGGAGATGATGGCGGACTGCCCCTGCCCGGAGTGCGGCGGCCGCCGTCTGCGCAAGGAATCGCTGGCCGTCACCGTGGGCGGGAAGAACATCCACGATTTCACCACCCTCTCCGTGCTGGATGAACTCAAGTGGGTGGAGGATCTGGAACTGACGGAGCAGCAGCGCCTCATTGCCGACCGCATTTTGAAGGAGATCAACGACCGGCTGACCTTCCTGCGCAGCGTGGGTCTGGGCTACCTGACATTGAGCCGTGCCGCCGGCACGCTTTCCGGCGGCGAGAGCCAGCGCATCCGCCTTGCCACCCAGATCGGCTCCAGCCTGATGGGCGTGCTGTATATTCTGGACGAGCCCTCCATCGGTCTGCACCAGCGGGACAACGATAAGCTCCTCGCCACCCTCTGTGACCTGCGGGACTTGGGCAATACCCTGCTGGTGGTGGAGCACGACGAGGACACCATGCGTGCCGCCGACTACCTCATCGACATCGGCCCCGGCGCCGGCATCCACGGCGGCGAGGTGGTGGCCTGCGGCACACCGGAGGAGGTTATGGCCAACCCCAAATCCCTCACAGGTCTCTACCTCTCCGGTAAGCGGAAAATTCCCGTGCCGGCAAGCCGCAGAAAGGGAAACGGCAAATGCCTGCGCGTGGTAGGCGCTGCGGAAAACAACCTGCGCGGCGTGGATGTGGAGTTCCCGCTGGGCGTCTTTACGGCGGTCACGGGCGTGTCCGGCAGCGGCAAGAGTTCACTGGTGAACGAGATTTTGTTCAAGCGGCTGGGCGCGGAACTGATGCGGATGAAGGTCAAGCCCGGCAAATGCACAGACATCGAGGGCGTGAAGCAGCTGGATAAGGTGGTCAACATCGACCAGAGCCCCATCGGCCGCTCGCCCCGCTCCAACCCCGCCACCTATACCGGACTGTTCAACGACATCCGTGACCTGTTCTCCTCCACCCAGGAGGCCAAGAGCCGCGGCTACGGCCCGGGACGGTTCAGCTTCAATGTCCGGGGCGGCCGCTGCGAGGCCTGCAGCGGCGACGGCGTGCTGAAAATCGAGATGCACTTCCTGCCGGACATCTTCGTGCCCTGCGAGGTGTGCAAGGGGAAGCGCTATAACCGGGAAACGCTGGAGGTGCGCTACAAGGGCAAAAACATTTCCGACGTGTTGGAAATGACGGTGGACGAGGCGCTGGAATTCTTCTCCGCCCTGCCCAAGCTGCGCAAAAAGCTGCAGACGCTGCAGGATGTGGGTCTTGGCTATGTAAAGCTGGGTCAGCCCTCCACGGAGCTTTCCGGCGGCGAGGCGCAGCGCGTCAAGCTGGCCACGGAACTTTCCAAGATCGCCACCGGCCGCACCATCTATATTCTGGACGAGCCCACCACCGGTCTTCATACCGACGACGTGCGCAAGCTGCTGGAAGTGCTCCAGCGCCTGACGGACGCCGGCAACACCGTGGTGGTCATTGAGCATAATCTGGACGTCATCAAATGCGCCGACCATATCATCGACCTCGGCCCCGAGGGGGGCGACGGCGGCGGCAGCATCGTCTGCACCGGCACCCCGGAACAGGTGGCCGCCTGCGAGGCAAGCTATACGGGTCAGTATCTCAAGCGTGTGTTGGAGGCGCCCCATGGAACGGAAGGATAACAAAAACAACTGCCTGCTGTGCGGCGCGGAATTGGTGTATACCGAAACCGCCCGACAGATGGAGTGCGCGGTGTGCCGCCGCTCTTTCGAGAGCAACGTGTGCTGCGCACAGGGGCACTATATCTGCGACGAATGCCACGCCACAGACGCGCTGGGCGTCATTGTGGAAACCTGTCTGCATTCGCCATCCCGCAACCCCATCGCCCTCATGACGGCGCTGATGGAGCAGCCCTGCGTGCATATGCACGGGCCCGAGCATCATGTGCTGGTGGGCGCGGCGCTGCTCACCGCCTGCCGCAACAGCGGCGCGGATATCGACCTGCCCTCCGCATTGCAGGAGATGCGTCGGCGGGGCAGTCAGGTACCGGGCGGCGCGTGCGGAAACTGGGGGTGCTGCGGCGCTGCTGTGAGCGCAGGCATCTTTGTCAGCTTGCTCACGGGGGCAACGCCCCTGAAAGGGGAGGAGTGGGGTCTTGCAAACCGCATGACCGCCGCCGCGCTGGAAGCCATCGGCGCGCTGGGCGGACCCCGCTGCTGCAAGCGGGACTCCTTCACCGCGGTGCGTGCCGCTGCGGCGTTCGTGCAGACCCACTTCGGCATCACGCTGCAGCTGCCGCAGGAGATCCGCTGCGACTTCTCCTGCCTCAATGCCCAGTGCATCGGCAGCCGCTGTCCCTATAATCCCTGCCATTTCAAACAGCAATAAACCGTGTATAGCCGCCGCAGCGTCGGCGAAGCAACATCATAAAAAAGCTCAAAAGAAAGTTGAGGATCACCTATGAACATCACAAAAACCGCCATGATCACCGTCTGCGGCCGCCCCAACGTGGGCAAGTCCAGCCTCACCAACACGCTGGTGGGCGAGAAGGTCGCCATCGTTTCCAACAAGGCGCAGACCACCCGCAACCGCATTTACGGCGTGGTGAACCGGGACGACACCCAGTTCGTCCTGCTGGACACCCCGGGTCTGCACAAGCCCAAGAGCGCTCTGGGTGACTATATGGTAAAGGTCGTCACCTCCAGCCTCTCCGACGTGGACTGCGCCCTGCTGCTGGTGGAGCCCATCGCCCACGTGGGCGCTCCCGAACTGGCGCTGATCCAGCGCATCAAGGAGGAGGGCATCCCCGCCATCCTCTGCATCAACAAGGTGGATACCGTGGAGCCTGCCGAAGTGCTGCCCGTCATCGCCGCCTACAACGAGGCGTGGGACGGCTTCGACGCCATCATCCCCATCTCCGCCCACAAGGGCATCGGTCTGGACGATCTGATGAACGAGCTGGGCAAATACGCCGCCGAAGGCCCCCAGCTGTTCCCGGACGGCATGACCTCCGACCAGCCGGAGCGGCAGGTCATGGGCGAACTGCTGCGGGAAAAGCTGCTGCTGTGTCTGGATAAGGAGATCCCCCACGGCACCGCCATCGAAGTCACCCGCTTTTCCGAGCGGGATTCCGGCGTCATCGACGTGGAGGCAACCATCTTCTGCGAAAAGGCCAGCCACAAGGGTATCATCATCGGCAAGCAGGGTGCCATGCTGAAGAAGATCAGCACCATGGCCCGTCAGGACATGGAGAAGTTCATGGGCACCAAGGTGTACCTGGAAACCTGGGTCAAGGTCAAGGAAAACTGGCGCGACAATGTGAATTACGTGAGAAGCTTCGGCTACCACGACGAGTGATCTGCAAGAAGCACTTTCGCCAGTTTTCCGTGAGCGAATGCGAACCGCGCCGATGGTGCGTACAAGCGTTTTGCAAAGCAAAACCTTGGAGTGTCCGGGCTTTGCCTGGACGCTCAAGTCAAATCCGGGCCCCCATGAAATCCTGATTTCATGGGAACAAACTGGCGCGACAATGTGAACTATGTCCGTTCCTTTGGCTACCACGACGAATAAGACGAAAATTTTCCACACATAAGGTTCGACACCCTTCGCAGACTATTCCCAAAGGGAGGTCTGGAAGATGGATCAAACGCCTTATTGGGAATTGTTCTGCGCCACGGGTGATCCGGTGGCCTATATGCTCTACCGAACGGCGGAAGAACCGGCGGAAAAACCGGCAGAGGAGCCGCCGCAGGAAGAAATACGCTGATTACCGGGGACTTTCCCCGTACATAGGTGGTGAACTCATGGCATCCACGCCCTACATCGTGACAAAAGGCATCGTCCTGCGGGAAACGGAAACGAAAGAGGCGGACAAGATCCTCACGCTGCTGACGGATACCCACGGCAAGATCTCCGTCATCGCCCGGGGTGTGCGCCGCAAAAGCTGCAAATATGCTGCCTGCGCCCAGCCGCTGGTGTATTCCGAGTGGACGCTCTATCAAAAGGGCGAGTGGTTTTACGCCAACGAGGGCGCCACGCTGGAACTGTTCAGCGGCCTGCGCAGCGATCTGGAGGCCATGGCGCTGGGGTTCTATCTGGCGGAACTGACGGAAGCAGTGACCACGGAGGAGGCGGAGGCAAGCGAACTGCTGCGCCACCTGCTCAACGGGCTGTATGCTCTCTCCACACTGCGCAAGCCAAAAGCGCTGGTCAAGGCGGCCTTTGAGATCCGATTGCTGTGCCTTGCCGGCTACGAGCCTCTGGCCGACGGCTGCGCCTATTGCGGCGCGCAGTCGCCGGAGCAGCCGCTGATGGACGTGGTGCAGGGCGTGCTGCGCTGCCGGACGTGCGGCGCAAAAGAGAGCGCTCTGTCGATGCCTTTGTGCGCCGACTCTCTTGCGGCACTGCGGCATATCGTATACGGAGACCCCAAGCGGCTGTATTCCTTCCGTCTGGGGGAGGATGCCCTGCGCCGCCTGAACGGCGCGGCGGAGGCCTTTGCGGCGGCGCAGCTGGAGCGGGGCTTTCGCACGCTGGACTTCTATAAGAGCCTGCAGCCCATGGAACCGGAGAAACGCCCGCCTGTCGAACAACACGGAGAGGAACGAGTATGAGCGAATTGTTTGAAAAATCCATCCGCACGCTGGAACTGCCCCGGGTGCTGAAACTGTTGAGTGAGCAGGCGGTCAGCCACGAGGCGAAGGAGTGCGCCCTTGCCATCCGCCCCGAAACGGACGCGGACGATGTGCAGCGTCTGTTGGACCAGACCGACGGCGCGCGGACGATGATCGGTTTGCGGGGAAGCCCCTCCTTTTCCGGCGTGAAGCCGGTGGGAGAGATTCTGGGCCGGGCAGACCGCGGCGGCAGTTTGAACACCTATGAACTGCTGACCGTGGCCGAATTGCTCACCGCCGCCCGCCGTGCCAAGGAGTATTTCAACGCCGAAGCGCAGGAACCCACAGCCATCGACCACCTGTTTGCCTCCCTCCACGGAAACCGACATCTGGAGGATAAAATTAAGCGCTGCATCCCCGAGGAGAACACCATTGCCGATGCGGCCTCCCCCGAACTGGCGGACATCCGCCGCCACATGCGCCAGTCCCAGGCCAAAAGCCGCCAGATTTTGCAGAAGATCATCTCCTCGCCCACCTACGGAAAAATTCTGCAGGAGACCATCATCACCCAGCGGGACGGACGCTTCGTGGTGCCGGTGAAGGCGGAGCACAAGGGCGAACTGCCCGGCCTGATCCACGATGTGTCCTCCACCGGCGCCACGGTGTTTGTGGAGCCCATGGGCGTGGTGCAGGCCAACAACGAATTCATTGAATTGCAGGCCAAGGAGCAAAAGGAGATCCAGCGGATCCTGGCGGAACTCTCCGCCGACGCCGCCGCCCGTCGGGAGGATATCCAGT
Organism: Oscillospiraceae bacterium; assembly: GCA_015068025.1. Taxonomy (GTDB): domain Bacteria; phylum Bacillota; class Clostridia; order Oscillospirales; family Oscillospiraceae; genus Oscillibacter. Next base: position 16,043 of record SVLH01000023.1, read on the forward strand.
GGGACTACGATACCATGGTGCATCTGGATCTCATCTTCGCCCGCGGCCAATTAAGTTATAAAATGGATGCCGTCCGCCCCCTCGTGCGCAAAGACGGCGCCATCCGCCTGCGCCGGGCACGCCATCCGCTGCTGGATGCGAAGAAAGCGGTGCCCATCGATATCGAACTGGGCGGCACCTTCGACACGCTGGTCATCACCGGCCCCAACACCGGCGGCAAGACCGTGAGTTTGAAAACGCTGGGTCTGCTGACGCTGATGGTGCAGTGCGGTCTCCATATCCCCGTGGGCGACCGCAGCGAAATTTCCGTGTATGAGCGGGTGCTGGCGGACATCGGCGACGAGCAGAGCATCGAGCAGAGCCTGTCCACCTTCTCTGCCCACATGGTCAACATCGTGAAGATTCTGGAGGAGGCGGATCGGGACTCTCTGGTGCTGTTTGACGAGCTGGGCGCCGGCACCGACCCTGTGGAGGGTGCGGCGCTGGCCATTGCCATCATCCAGAATGTGCGGCAGATGGGCGCCCGTGTGGCGGCCACCACCCACTATGCCGAACTGAAAACCTTTGCCATGACCACGGCGGGGGTGGAGAACGCCTCCTGCGAGTTTGACGTGGAAACCTTAAGCCCCACCTACCGCCTGCTCATCGGCATCCCCGGCAAGTCCAATGCCTTTGCCATCTCCAAGCGGCTGGGTCTGCCGGAGGGGGTCATCGAGGCCGCCCGCATCCAGATGAGCGGCGAGAGCATCCGCTTTGAGGATATCCTGACCCAGCTGGAAGAGAAGCGGCAGGCGCTGGAAAAGCGGGAGCAGGAGGCCAATGCGCTCCTCCGCCGCCGGGAGGAGGACGCCCGGAAGGCAAAGGAATTCCGGGAGCAGATGGAGCGGGCGAAGGAAAACGCCCGCGGCCGGGGCGAAGCGGAGGCCAAGCGTATCCTGCGGGATGCCCGCGCCGCCGCCGACGAGGTGTTTGCGGAGCTGGCGGAAATGCGCAAAGCCCAGGCCAAGGCGGAGCGCACCATGAATGCCAACGAGGCCCGTGCCGAGCTGCGCCGCAAGCTCAACGAGGCGGAGGACGCCGTCACGAAGCACGATGCCCGTCAGGATCCCATCCCCAAGCCCAGCCGTCCCATCCGGGTGGGCGATCTGGTGGAGATCCCCGGCGTGCGGCAGAATGCAGAGGTGGTCTCCATCAGCGGCGACACCCTCCAACTGAAAGCCGGCGTGCTGAAAATGAAGGCCAAGGCCAATGAAGTGCGCCTCATTGAAGACGACGAGCGCGCTGCCCAGACCAAGAAGACCGTTCCCTCCGGCGGCCGTAATCCCGACCGGGTGATCCGCTCCGCTGCCGTGAGAGAACTGGACATCCGCGGCATGGAAACGCTGGAGGCGGAGAGCGTGGTGGAAGCCTTCCTGTCCTCCGCCGTCATGGGCCGGCTGGAAACCGTCACCATCATCCACGGCAAGGGCACCGGCGCCCTGCGCACCGCCGTCCACGACATCCTGCGCCGGAACAAAAAGGTGGTCAAGAGCTTCCGCCTCGGCGTCTACGGCGAGGGCGAGAGCGGCGTCACCGTGGTCACTTTGAAATGACGGCCCTTAAGTAATAGAAATAGAAATAGAGATAGTTATAGAAATAAAGATAGTTATAGCTACAGTTATAGTTATAGTGCGCCGCAGTGCGCTGTAAAACAGAAGAAATTCTCTGTTTTGCTTCTCAACACAAGAGAAAGAGGTGTCGATATGCAGGAATTGGAAAAGCAGTTTCACATTCATTGCGTGCCCGGAGACGTGGGCCGCTATTGCATCATCCCCGGCGACCCCGGCCGCGTGCCGGCCATTGCGGCATTGTTTGACGATGCCAGACAGGTGGCCTGCAACCGGGAGTATAACGTCTGGACCGGCTATTTGCTGGGCGAAAAGGTCACCGCCTGCTCCACCGGCATCGGCGGTCCCTCCGCCGCCATCGCCATCGAGGAGCTGCACAAGTGCGGCGCGGATACCTTCATCCGTACCGGCACCTGCGGCGGCATTGATTTGAACGTGCAGTCCGGCGACATCGTGGTGGCCACCGGCGCCGTGCGCTACGAGCACACCAGCATGGAGTACGCCCCCATCGAATTCCCCGCCGTGCCGGATCTGGATGTCACCAACGCTCTGGCGCAGGCGACCCGGACTCTGGGTCTGCCCTTACATACCGGCGTGGTCCAGTGCAAGGACAGCTTCTATGGCCAGCACAGTCCCGAAGCCTCCCCCGTCTATTACGAACTGAAACAGAAGTGGGAGAGCTGGAAACGGCTGGGCGTCAAGGCCAGCGAGATGGAGTCCGCCGCGCTGTTCGTGGTGGCGGCGGCACTGGGCTGCCGCAGCGGCTCCTGCTTCCATGTCATCTGGAATCAGGAACGGGAGGCCGCCGGTCTGGACCAGAAGATGAGCGAGGACACCTCCAACGCCGTCAAGGTGGCGGTGGAAGCCCTGAAGCTGCTCATTGAGGAAGACCGCAAAGCCGGCCGGTAAGCAACAACTGCCAACCGCCCCCAAGACGAATGTGTGGAGAACGGTATGAACATCATCCAGACTTTTTACGATCATCTGGCGCCCCAGTACGACAAGCTCTTTCTGGACTGGCAGGCCGCAACGGCGGAACAGGCTGCCATCCTGCAAACGCTTTTTCAGGGCTGCGGCTTCGACACTTCAGCCCGCATCCTCGACTGCGCCTGCGGCATTGGCACACAATCCATTGGCCTTGCCGCACTCGGGTACTGCGTCACCGCCTCGGACTTCAGCGCCGGAGCGCTTGCCGAGGCAAAGGCGCGCGCCGCCCAAAACGGCGTGGACATCCGCTTTGCGCAGGCTGACTTCTGCGCGCTGTCCGATGTGTTCGCAGAGCGGTTTGACATTGTGCTGGCCATGGACAATGCCCTGCCCCACATGCTCACAAGGGATGCGCTGACCGCCGCCGTCCGCAGCATCACAGACCACCTTGCCCCGGGCGGTGTCTTTGTGGCCAGCATCCGGGACTACGATGCCCTGCTGGCGGAAAAGCCGCCCTACTCGCCGCCCTATATCCACAAAACCGAGGCGGGGCAGAGGGTGTCTTTCCAGACGTGGGACTGGGAGGTTGACTGCTATCGCCTGACCCAGTACATCATCGATGACGACGGCGAAACACCGCAGGTCAGCCGCTTTGCCTGCGAATACCGCGCCACCCGCCGCCAAGAGCTGACAGAACTGCTCACAGCATACGGCTGCAGCACCGTGAAGTGGAAATTCCCGGAGGAGACGGGCTTTTACCAGCCCATCGTCATCGCGCGGAAATAAGCGAGCCTCGCGGCAGTCGCCGCCACAAGACGAAAAAAGAAGGAAGCACCTCCTGCAACGGGGGTGCTTCCTTTTGTTGTGCGGTTTATGCGCTGCGTCAGTCCTCGGTGCGGATGCCCTTTTTGATGGCCTGAATGTCGTAGGGAACGGTCTGGTAGACGCAGTAGTTCAGCCAGTTGGCATACAGCAGATGGGCGCAGGAGCGCCAGGTCACGATGGGCTTTTTGGTGGGGTCGTCATCCGGGAAATAGTTCTTGGGCACCTTGGGATTGAGTCCCACGCCCACATCCCGGTGATACTCCTTGGCCAGCGTGTCGTGGTCATACTCCGCGTGGCCCATGAGAAAGACCTGACTGCTGCCGTTGTTCTTCACGGCATACACGCCGGCCTCATCGGAGGCGGCCAGAACCTTCAGTCCGGGAACGGCCTCAATATCCTCCCGCGCTACGGTGGTGTTGCGGGAGTGAGGGACGGCAAAGGTGTCGTCAAAGCCGCGGAAGAGGATGAAGTTGGGGTCTTCCACCGTGTGCTCGTACACGCCGGAGAGTTTCTCCGGCAGCAGGCGCTTGGGGATGCCGTAGTGGTAATAGAGTCCGGCCTGCGCGCCCCAGCAGATGTGCAGGGTGGAGTGGACGTGGGTCTTGGACCACTCCATGATCTCGCACAGCTCGTCCCAGTAGTCCACTTCCTCAAACTCCATCAGCTCCACAGGGGCGCCGGTGATGATGAGACCGTCGAAGGTGCGTTCTTTCACGTCCGCAAAGGCCTTGTAGAAGGCCAGCATGTGGGCCTGGGAGGTATTTTTGGAAACATGACCGCTGGGGGCGATCAGTTCCAGCTCGATCTGCAGGGGGGTGTTGCCCAGCACGCGGGCCAGCTGGGTCTCCGTGTCGATCTTGGTGGGCATCAGGTTCAGCAGCAGCAGCTGCAGCGGACGGATGTCCTGCGACACGGCACGGGTCTCCGTCATGACGAAAATGTTCTCCCGGGTCAGCGTGTCGGTTGCAGGCAGCTGGTTTGGGATTTTGATAGGCATAGTTGCAATCCTCCGTTTTGCCGGAAAACGGCATCATTCGACGGCTTCCAGAGCCTGCTTGATGTCCTCGATGAGGTCGGCGCTGCTCTCCAGACCGCAGCTCAGACGCACCAGATCGGCGGTGATGCCGCAGGCGATCAGTTCCTCGTCGTTCATCTGGCGGTGGGTGGCGTTGGCGGGATGCAGGCAGCAGGAGCGGGCGTCGGCCACGTGGGTCTCGATGGCGATGAGCTTCAGGGTCTTCATAAAGGTCTCCGCCGCCTTGCGGCCGCCCTTGAAGCCGAAGGAGACCACGCCGCAGGTGCCATTGGGCATATACTTCTGTGCCAGCTCATAGTACTTGTCGCCTTCCAGACCGGGATAGGTGACGAAGCTGATCTTGGGATGACCCTTCAGGAAGGAAGCCACGGCCAGACCGTTTTCACAGTGGCGGGGCATACGGACGTGCAGGCTCTCCAGACCCAGGTTCAGGTAGAAAGCGTTCTGGGGAGACTGGATGGAGCCGAAGTCGCGCATGAGCTGGGCGGTGCACTTGGTGATGAAGGCGCCCTCCTTGCCGAACTTCTCGGCGTAGGTGATGCCGTGGTAGCTGTCATCGGGGGTGCACAGGCCGGGGAACTTGTCGGCGTGGGCCATCCAGTCGAACCTGCCGGAGTCGATGATGGCGCCGCCCACAGCGCAGCCGTGGCCGTCCATGTACTTGGTGGTGGAGTGGGTCACGATGTCGCAGCCCCACTCGATGGGGCGGCAGCCCACGGGGGTGGCGAAGGTGTTGTCGATGATCAGAGGCACGCCGTGGGCGTGGGCGGCCTTGGCGAAGCGCTCAATGTCCAGCACGGTCAGGGCGGGGTTGGCGATGGTCTCGCCGAAGACGGCCTTGGTGTTGGGGCGGAAGGCGGCCTCCAGCTCCTCGTCGGAGCAGTCGGGGGAGACGAAGGTGAAGTCGATGCCCATCTTCTTCATCGTCACGGCAAAGAGGTTGTAGGTGCCGCCGTAGATGGTGGAGGAGGCCACCACATGGTCGCCGCAGTTGGCGATGTTGAACACGGCGTAGAAGTTGGCCGCCTGACCGGAGGAGGTCAGCATGGCGGCGGTGCCACCTTCCAGCGCCGCCAGCTTGGCCGCCACATAGTCGTTGGTGGGGTTCTGCAGGCGGGTGTAGAAATAGCCGCTGGCCTCCAGATCGAACAGCTTGCCCATGTCCTCGGAAGTGGCGTACTTGAAGGTGGTGGACTGGACGATGGGGATCTGGCGGGGCTCGCCGTTGCCGGGGGTGTAGCCGCCCTGCACGCAGGTGGTTTCGATGCGATAGTTGCTCATGGTGATGAACTCCTTTCGAATTTGGGGACTTTGCGCCTGTGTTCTGCACCGGCTCGGTTGCCGTGTATCAGACTTCCGACTCGCAGAGTCTTGGTTGTCGTGCGGCAAGCTTCCGTTTTGCGGAGGGTATAGAGCGCATTAAAAGTTTTTTGGTTCTTTTTTTTCAAAAAAGAACAGCTTTCGTCCCAAAGGTTTTCTTTGAGACGAAAGCCGGTAAATGCTTCCGCGGTACCACTCAAATTGCGCCCGCCTCACGGCGAAACGCCCCTTTCAGGGTCTGACAACCCCTTTGCACTAACGCGGCGTACGCGGGATGCCCTAACGGTAATTACCCTCGAACATCCGGCTCGGGAGCCATAGGCGCTGGAAGCCCTTCCTGCCGGCTTACACCTGCCGCCGGCTCTCTGCGAGGTCGTGCTTCCGTCCCTCTCCGTCATCGCTTTGGGGCTATTATAGTGGTATGGCAGAAATTTGTCAACCTTATTGGCCGCGGTTTTCCACGATATGGACGTTCAGGTGGTTGTAGGTCATCTCCACGCCGCACTCGGCAAAGGCGGTGCGCAGATTCTCGCCCAGCGCGAAGTAGACGTCCCAGTAATCATCCGCGGAGGACCAGCAGTATACCGCATATTCGATGGAACTCTCGCCGTAGCTGGTCAGGCGGATGGCGGAGGCGGGATCGGCCAGCACCTTGTCGGTCATATCCAGCGCCTTCTGGCAGGCGGCCTTTACGGTTTCGGTGGGTGCGTCGTAGGAGGCGGTGACCTTCTGGCAGACGCGGCGTGTGCCCAGGACGGTGTAGTTGGTCATCTTGGAGTCGGCCAGTTCCTTGTTGGGCACCATGACCAGTTGGCCGTCCGGCGTGGTGAGCTTGGTGTAGTTGAGGGAGATCTCCTGCACGGTGCCGGAGACGCCGGCCGCCTCCACAAAGTCACCGATGTTGAAGGGGTGGGCGGAGAGGATCACCAGACCGCCGGCGATGTTGGCGATAATGTCCTCCACGGCCAGGGTGATGCCCAGAGAGAGGACGGACAGCAGCGCCACCAGAGAGGTGATGGGGATGCCGAGACTGTCCACCACGATGAGGGCGGCGATCACATACAGCACCAGCTTGATGCCGGTGGTGACGTATTTGGTGATCTTGGCGTCCAGTTTCGTCTTGCCCAGCAGGCGGGCCACCACTTTCAGAACGAGCTTGATGACCAGCAGGCAGATGAGTAGGGTGATGACGGCGGACACGATGCTGCCCAGAGAGATGCTGCCGACGGAAGTGTTCAGAATACTGTTCAGATCGGGCATGAGAAAAAACTCCTTTACGTTAAGATATAAAAATCATAGCGAAAAAATGGGAAAAAGTCAACGTGGGGGAGAGAAAATCGGTTGCCAAGCGCAGAAAAAGCAGATATAATAAACGATGAATTTCCCAAAAAGAGGAGAGAAACTATGAATCAAAACCTGAAAAAGCGCGGAAGCGGCCTTGCCTTGCTGCCCTTCCTGATCTTCATTGCCATCTATCTGGGCGCCGGTCTGTACTTGCAGGCAAAGGGACAGGAGATGGCCTTCTACCAGTTCCCCTCCGTGACCGCCATGTTTATCGCCGTGATCGCCGCCTTCTGTATGGGCAGGGAGACCCTGGACCAGAAGTTTTCCATCTTCGCCCGCGGCGCCGCCAATGAGAATGTGCTGACCATGCTGATGATCTACATCCTGGCCGGCGCCTTCTCCACCGTGGCAAAGGAAATGGGCGGCGTGGATGCTACCGTGAATCTTGGCCTTTCCATCATCCCCGTGCAGCTGCTCACCGCCGGCGTGTTCGTCATCTCTGCCTTCCTGGGCACCGCCACCGGCACCTCTGTGGGCACCATCACGGCGCTGGTTCCCATCGCAGTGGGTCTGGCGGCGGAAAGCGGATTGAGCGTTCCCCTGATGCTGGGCGCCTGCGCCGGCGGCGCCATGTTCGGCGACAACCTGTCCATGATCTCCGACACCACCATCGCCGCCACCAAGACCCAGGGCGTTGCAATGCGGGACAAGTTCCGCGTCAACTTCTACATCGCGCTGCCCGCCGCCGCCCTGACGCTGGTGCTTCTGCTGGTCATCGGCTGTCCCGATACGGTGGCCGCCATGGGCGAGCGCACCGTCGAGATCGTCAAGGTGATCCCCTATGTGCTGGTGCTGGCGCTGGCCATCATTGGCGTGAATGTGTTCCTGACGTTGACCATCGGCATCTTCACCGCCGGTATCATTGGTATGATCTGCGGCAATCTGACCATCTTCACTTACGCCCAGGCCATCTGGAACGGCTTTACCGGCATGAGCGAGGTGTTCTTCCTGGCCCTGTTCTGCGGCGGCATCTCCGAACTGATCGCCCACAACGGCGGCATCGTCTGGCTCATCCATAAGCTGCGCGGCATGATGCGCGGCCAAAAGTCCGCCCAGATCGGCACCGCTGCGCTGGTCTCTCTGGCTGACTGCGCCACCGCCAACAACACCGTGGCCATCATCCTCTGCGGCAACGTAGCCAAGGACATCAGCCGCGAGTATCAGGTGGATCCCCGCAAGACTGCATCCCTGCTGGACGTGTTCTCCTGCGTGTTCCAGGGCATCATCCCCTACGGCGCGCAGCTGCTGATGGCGGCCTCCCTGGCCAGCAATACCTATAACATTGCCATCAGCCCCGTGGAGATCGTGCCGCACATGTGGTACTGCTGGGCGCTGGCCGCCTTCGGCCTGCTGTCCGTCTTTGTTCCCTTTGCCGACAAGATCTGCCGCAAGGATCCCTGGAACTGGGAGTACGACGTGGCCGAGTCCGGCGTGGCCGCGAAGAAAGAGCAGATCGAAAAGTAAAGCAAACGAAAGCACCGCGCCAACGGCGCGGTGCTTTTTTTTCTGCGCGGGGAATGCGTTTGGTGCGCAAGGCGGGACGGCGTCGCCGCAAGCTGCGTATCCCTCGTCCTGCCGCGGGCGGCAGGCCTCGCTCGCTGCGCTGCGGCTTCTTTTCCCACGCGACCCGCTGCGCAGCTGGGCTCGTGCGGGAGCCCACGTGGCCGCAAGCTCCATATCCTTCGCCCCGCCGCTTGCGGCAGGGCTTACTCATTCCGCTGCTCGACCGCTTTCCCACGCAGACCGCTTCGCACCCGCGAGGGGCACGCCGCATCCGTAAAGCAGCAAAGCTGCTAACGGCTGCGCTGCTGGGTCTGCGCAGGAACCCTGATATAAGGCGGATTCTTCACAGCACCTCATACCAAAGAAAAAACAGCCATCTTTCGATGACTGTCTCTCTTTTGGTGCGCGAGGCGGGACTTGAACCCGCACGTCCGTAAAGGACACTAGAACCTGAATCTAGCGAGTCTGCCAATTCCACCACTCGCGCGTACAGTATGTAATTGAAACCCCAAAGGGGACCCACCGGACAAATCCGGTGGGATTTGGTGCGCGAGGCGGGACTTGAACCCGCACGTCCGTAAAGGACACTAGAACCTGAATCTAGCGAGTCTGCCAATTCCACCACTCGCGCGCATCTATGGAGTTTTTCAAGAGAAGTTGGTGCGGCTGACGGGACTTGAACCCACACGTCGAATCGACACCAGCACCTCAAGCTGGCCTGTCTACCAGTTCCAGCACAGCCGCAAATGCAATGCTCCCCTGAAAAGACTGCTTGACCAGTATAGCCAAAACTTTTGATAATGTCAACCCCATTATTCCGTTTTTTTCAAAAACGAAAATTGCAAGAGTTATTTTGAAAATTTCTAAAAAAATTTTTATGCCAGCGCTGCCACGAAGTCGTCGAACAGCATCCCGGCCGTTTTCCCGCCCAGCAGCTTGCGCGGATAGTTGTTAATCCAGCTCCCCACGGCCGCGATGTCCTCGTCCGGAACTTTGTCAAGGTCGGTGCCCTTGGGGAAGAATCTCCGGAAGTATCTGTTCTGGTTCTCGTTGGTGCCGCGCTCGTTGCTGCGGTACGGATGGCAGTAGTATACCTGCGTGCGCTGCTCTCCGCTCTTCTTGCTGGTCATCATGCCCTCGTAGTCCATGAACTCGCTGCCATTATCGACGGTGATGGTCTTGAAAATGCTGCTGAACTTCTCGCCCCAGCGTCGCTCCAGCCAGTCCAGCTTTGATACCACCTGCTCCATCGTGCAGGCGCTCATGGGCATGACGATTTGCGCGCGGGTCTTCCGCTCCGAAAGCATCAGGGCGCACTTCCGCCCGTTCTTCTTTCCCTTCACGGTGTCCATTTCCCAGTGTCCCACTTCTTCCCGGCGATTGATTTCTTCCGGCCGGTTCTCGATGCCTTCGCCGCGAGCCTGCCGCTTCGCTTCGCGCACCTTTTTGTATTCTCGCTTGTGGGTGCCGCGCTCCGGCAGGTCTTTATTTGTGATAGTCAGGAACACATCGCCGCTGTTGATGTAGTTGTAGATGGTCTTCTCGCAGATGCTGACATCGAACTGCAGCCCTAACAGCTTGATTTCCATGATGACCGCCGCCGGGGAATAGTGTTCTTTTCCTATCTTCTGCTCGATGAAGTCATGCAGGGCATAGTCGTGCCCCAGTTTGATTGCTCCGCCCTTGGCTCTCTTGTTCACCTCGTACTGTGCCTGTGCGATGTCTGCGCTGTATCTGCGCTCCGTCGTCAGGTCGCTCAGCGTGTGGTCGTACCATACGCCCTCTCTGCGCAGCTCTCTCCAGATGGTCTGGTAGCTTACATGGAGCGCATCGGCGATGGCCTGCGTGCTTGCTTTTTCCATCAGCATCATTTCTATTTTTACCCTGTCCCGGTAGGTCAGGTGCTTGAACGCTCTGGTCTTCTTTTCCATACCGTGCGCCTCCTTCGGCTTTATTTGCTTTTTCTTGCTATTATTCTAAAGCTGATTAGCGCACAAAGTCAAGAGGCCTAAAATACGCAAATCCCTCCGCCGTCATAGGTGGAGGGATTATTCTTTGCCCAGCAGCCAGTCCGTGGTCACGCCGAGCACTTCTGCTATTATCGGCAGCTCGAAGTCCGGCACCACGCGCTTGCCGGTCTCGATTCTGCTCACCGCCATCTGTCCCAGCTGCAGTCCGGCCAGCTGCAGCTTCGCCGCCAGTTGCTCCTGTGACCAGCCCGCCTTTACTCTGGCATCCCGCACGCGCTCATCGCACAGATTAAACCGGTCGCCCGGTGTATATAACCGCACAGCACCACCTCCTCATAATCATCTTTTGCATATTCTTGCTTGAACTTACCACGGATTTCTGCTAATCTTATAAAAAAGATGATTAAAGCAAAAATATATTTCGGAGGTGGTCTTGTGAAGTGGCTCATCCACGGTGCAGGCCTTCTTTTGTCCAGCGCCATACTCACCGCATCGTCCATGACCGGTATCTCTTCCATCTTTGGCGGCACCGGTTTCGGTGCTCTCACCGCAGCCGTGTACTTCTTTGGCGTGTTTTTCATCCCGCGTCGCATCATCCGCCGCGTCGAAGCGAAAAAAGCTGCAGTTCCCGCTCCGCCGCCTGCAGAGCCGTCCGCCGAAGGCGCTCCAGCACCGGTTCCTGCGAAAAAAGAGCCGAAGCGCAGGCCATGCCGCCCGGATGTGGTCGGTTATCAGTTCGCCGTCGGCATCCTCGTTTGTCTTCTCATCGTTGGTGTGGTCAGTATCGGAAGTAAATCTGCTGAGATAGACCGCCTCCGCTCGGAGCTGGAGGATAGCTACCACGAAGGGTACGAGGTCGGATACGCCGAAGGCGAAAGCCACGGGTACAATGTCGGAGCGGAAGCCGTGCTCGATGATGTAGATTATTATTCCTGTTTTTCCGCAGGATATGACGCTGGCTTCATCACCGGGCAAAGCGATTTGTCATTCCCTCCAGATGCGGTAGAGCGAGTGTTCCAGAGCTGGCTCGAAGGAAAACTCCCATGATAATACAAAAATCCCCGGAAGAGGTTGACTCCTCTCCGGGGATTTCTTTGTTTATGCCTCCGGCAGCACGATGCCGCCGGTGTAGTTTGTGCCATCCGGCAATACAATGCCGGTGTTGCCTTCCTTCATGGCGTTCACCGCGTCGATGACTGCCCAGCCCACGCTCGTGCTGTACGGGTTGTTCTTCGCACTGGTGCTGCCGGTCAGTAGCTGCCACAGTGCCGCCTTCTGGTCGTTGGTCAGGCTGATGCTGTCGCCGCCGGGGAGAACTAAGCCGC
>SVLH01000002.1 GCA_015068025.1 Oscillospiraceae bacterium
CGGTTTTGTGCAGAACGCTGTGATCTGCCTGCTCATCGGCGCTGTGCTGACCATCGCCGTCCTGTTCGGCATCAAGAAGGTAACTGTGAAGGCGTGATTTTCCGCTTATCAAAAACCGCCCGATTCGTGAGAGTCGGGCGGTTTACTTTTTGCCACGAAAGTGCTATGGTAACAGAAGGAAGAAACACTGCGACAAAAGGGAGGCGGGGCTGTGGAACAGGAGATCCGACAATATCTGCAAAGAACGGAAACTGTGGGCAGCGCCATCCTGTATTTTGATACCATCGATTCCACCAACACCTGCCTGAAAGAACAGGCGCTCCGCGGTGCGGCAGACGGCACGGTAGTCATTGCGGGACACCAGACGGCAGGGCGGGGGCGGATGACGCGCTCTTTTGAATCTCCGGAAGGGAAGGGGCTCTATTTGTCCGTCCTGCTGCGGCCGAAGCTGCCGTCGGAGCGACTTCTTCCCCTGACGGCCATGGCTGCCGTCGCAGCGTGCGACGCGGTGGAGCGCGTGTGCGGCGCGCGACCGGGTGTGAAGTGGCCCAACGATCTGGTACTGGGCGGGAAGAAGCTTTGCGGCATCCTGACGGAACTGGTCATGGATGGGACGCAGCCCTGCGTGGTGCTTGGTGTTGGAGTCAATGTTTCCCAACAGCCGGCGGATTTTTCACCGGAGGTGGCGGACATGGCCACATCGCTTGCCGTGCAGCTGGGGAGAGCCGTGTCCCGGGCGGAGTTAGCCGCTGCGTTGATCGAGGCGCTGGATCGGCTCTATACTGCGTTAAAGGCCAATGATTTGCTGCCGTGGCTGACGGCCTACCGGCGGGATTGTGTGAATCTGGGAAAACCGGTGCAGCTCATCGCACCGGACGGAACACGGGAAGCAGCCACAGCATTGGATGTGGATAAGGCGTTCGGCCTGACCGTACAGACGGCGGAGGGAACGGGCAAAACCGTGCGTGCGGGAGAGGTTTCCGTGCGCGGTTTGTACGGATATATCGAGTGAGGAAGTGCGACATGAAAGAACTTTGGGATCTTTACATTACATATGCGAAAATCGGTATTATGACTTTTGGCGGGGGCATGACCATGCTGCCTATTTTGCAGCGTGAAGTGGTGGAACGCAAGCACTGGGTCACGGAGGAAGAGTTGATGGATTATTACGCCATCGGTCAGTGTACCCCGGGCATTATTGCAGTCAACACCGCCACCTTTATCGGGCAGAAGCGCAAAGGGATCCTTGGCGGCATTCTGGCGACTTTCGGCGTAGTCACGCCCTCTCTGCTCATCATCACGCTGCTGGCGGGTATCATTCAGGAGTTTTCCCACCTCCCGGCGGTGAAGAACGCCTTTGCCGGCATTCAGGTCTGTATCTGCGTACTGATTTTCAACGCCGTAAAAAAACTGCTGAAAAAAGCGGTGATCGATAAGCGCACCGCAGGCATCTTTGCGCTGGTACTGCTGGGTGGTGTGTTTTTGAATGTGTCGCCGGTGTGGTTCGTGATGGCGGCGGCGCTGGCGGGCATTGCCCTGAAAGGACTGGAGGTGCGCGGGAAATGATGTATCTGCAGCTGTTCTGGGAGTTCTTTAAGACCGGCCTCTTCGCGGTGGGCGGCGGTATGGCCACCATCCCCTTCCTGAAAAATATCGGTGAGGCCAACGGCTGGTACACCTATGCGGATCTGATGAACATGATGGCGGTCTCCGAGTCCACCCCCGGCCCTATCGGCATCAACATGGCTACCTATGTGGGGTTCACGGTGGGCGGTGTGCCCGGCGCGCTGATCGCAACCCTGGGTGAGGTGACACCGTCCATCATCGTGATCCTCTGCATTGCAGCGGTGCTGAAGAACTTTCGCGATAACCGATATGTTGACCGCGCCTTTTACGGTTTGCGTCCGGCTTCTACGGGACTGATCGCCGCTGCCTTTGTCGGCGTGGCGCTGGAAGTGTTGACCGGCGTGGAAGTCACCACCGTGGGTATTGTGAACTTCCTTTGGGTACAGGGCTGCCTGATCAACTGGAAGGCCGTTGCCCTTGCGGCGGTGCTGCTGGTGCTGACCAACTGCGTGAAGCGGATGAAAAACTGGCACCCCATCGTGTTTATTGCGCTGTCCGCTGTGGTTGGCGTTGTCTTTGGCTTTGCGGGGGTTTGACTGACAGGATTTGGCAGGTTTCACGGAAAAACGACAGGGAACTCTTGACGGGTATGTAAAAAACAGATATTATGTAAATAAGAAAAATACCGGAGGGTGTGCCATGGCCATGAAAAACTGCCCCGTTTGCGGGGAGAATTATTCGGACACATATCGTGAATGTCCTTTCTGTGAGGAGGATAAGATGATGCGAAAAAGAAAAGGTCGCGGCCACGGAAGCAGGTCCAGAGGGTACAGTATGGTGACCCCGACACTGGTGGTGCTGATCCTGATCATGGGCGGCCTGCTGACCTATCTGCTCTACGGTGACAAGATCGCGGAAAAGCTCGGAAAGGGTGACGAACAGACCGACGTTCCCGGCATCGAGCAGGAGCAGGGATCGGAGCAGCAGGGAACGCCCATCCAGCCCATTGATCCCGAGGCGCCCGAGGTGACCATGCCCGAGGATCCGGATCCTGTCACGCCTCCTGAGGAGCAGACACCTGATGTTTCTGCATACGACTCGGCTGCGAAGCTGCCGGATGGGCTGGTTCTGGCCAATGCCGGCGCAGAGAATGACTTCACGCTGAAGGGCGCAGGCACCGCCTGGTCGCTGAAGGTGAGCGGCGGCTCCGGGAACTACACCTGGATCAGCAAGGATCCCAAGATCGCCACTGTAGACAACAACGGCAAGGTTCTTACTGTTTCCGACGGTCATACCACGATCCTGGTGACCGACGGCAGCAAGAAGGCCACCTGTATCGTCCGAGTGAGTGGCGCGGGCAAGGCTCCTTCCGGCGGCGGTGAGACCACCACGCCCACGACTCCTGCCGAGAACCACGAGCTGAACCGCACGGACTTCACCATCAAGAAGGGCGAGACCTTCCGCCTGCGGGTCAGCGGTCTGACCACCGGTCTGACCTGGACCATTGACAAGACCAGCGTTGCCACCATTTCTGATAACGGCACCGTTACCGGTGTGGGTAAGGGTCAGGCTAAGGTCACCGTCACCTGGGACGGCGGCACGGCCACCTGTATCGTCCGCTGCACCGGATAAACTGCATAAAACATCCCCGAATGCTGCGGCATTCGGGGATATTTCATTGCGCGCAGGCAAGATTTATGATAAACTACACACTTGAACAAATCTCCGGAAAGGAGTATGGATATGACAAGCAAAGACTTCCGGGAGCGGTCTGCTCTGCAGATCTTTCTCTCGTATTTTAAGCCCCACAGAAAGCTGTTTTTCATAGACATGGCCTGTGCGCTGCTGATTTCGGTTATTGATCTGGCCTTTCCCTATGTGTCCAGATGGTGTATGCATGAGCTGCTGCCCCAAAGTGCCTATCAGACCTTTTTCGCGGTGATGGCAGTGGTGTTTGCGGCCTTTGCGCTGCGTGCCGTGCTGAACTATGTGATCTGCTATTGGGGGCATACCTTTGGTATTCTGGTGGAGGCGGACATTCGGCGGGATCTGTTCCGCCACATGCAGGAATTGAGCTTCGATTACTATGACCGCAACCGGACGGGTCAGCTGATGAGCCGGCTCACCTCCGACCTGTTTGACATTACGGAACTGGCGCACCACGGCCCGGAGGATATCTTCATCTCCGGTGTGACCATCGTGGGTGCGCTGGCGGTCATGTTCTCCATCCAATGGCGGCTGGCGCTGGTGATTGCCGTGATTTTGCCGGTGTTTTTGGTGGTGGTTTGGAGCTGCCGCAAGTCCATGCGGGAGGCCTCTGCGAAAGTCAAGCAGCGCACCGCCGTTATCAACGCGGACATCGAATCCGCGCTTTCCGGCATCCGAACGGCAAAGGCCTTTGCCAACGAAGGCACGGAACTGAAGAAATTCCGTGCGTCCAACGATAGTTTTAAGACCTCCAAACGGCAGTTTCATCAGGCTATGGGCCGGTTCAACGCGGTCATGGAATTTTTCCTGTGCATTCTGTCTGTGGCGGTGATCGCCGCCGGCGGCTTTTTCATTATGAAGGGGCAGATGAATACCGTAGACCTCATCACCTTCAGCCTGTATATCACCACCTTTGTCAATCCCGTCCGTAAGCTCTCTGTCTTTGCAGAACTGTTTGCCAAGGGAACAGCAGGTCTGGGACGGTTCATCGAACTGATGCGCGAAGAACCTGCCTTGCAGGATGCGCCGGATGCAAAGGTGCTTTCCCGGGTGGAGGGGCGGATCGATGTGGATCATGTCAGCTTCGCCTATCGTGACGATCTGGCGGTGCTGCACGATGTGGATCTGCACATCAAGGCAGGGGAGACCATCGCGGTGGTCGGCCCCTCCGGCGGCGGAAAATCCACGCTGTGCCAGCTGATCCCCCGGTTCTACGATGTGACCGACGGTGCCATCCGACTGGATGGCGAGGACGTCCGCCAGGTGACCCAGGAATCCCTGCGGCAAAATGTGGGTGTGGTGCAGCAGGAGGTGTTCCTCTTTGCGGCCAGTATTCTGGAAAACATCCGCTACGGACGCCCCACGGCAACGGAGGAAGAGGTAGCGCAGGCGGCGAAACTGGCGGAGATCTATGATGACATCATCGCCATGCCGGATGGATTCAACACCTATGTGGGAGAGCGTGGTACGCTGCTCTCCGGCGGACAGAAGCAGCGGATCTCCATCGCCCGCATCTTCCTGAAAGATCCGCCCGTGCTGATTCTGGATGAGGCGACCTCCGCGCTGGACAGCGTGACGGAGGCGCGGCTGCAGGAGACTTTTGAACGGCTTTCCGAGGGGCGAACCACCGTCATCATTGCCCATCGGCTTTCCACCGTCCGCAACGCAGACCGCATCGCGGTGATCGAGGACGGACGGATCCGGGAACTGGGCAGCCACGAGGAACTGATGGAGAAAAACGGCGCCTATGCCGCGCTGGTGCGGACACAGGAGCTGCGCCATGGATAAGTCAAAACTGCTGGATCGGGTCGGCGCGCTTGGGGACGACCGCCTTGTGCTGGCCAAAATACTGGATCGCGCGGAGCAGGCGGAGGGCCGAAACATTCCCGCTGCTACGGATTTCCTCAGCCCCCAGCAGCAGGCAGCAGCGCTTGAACTGCTGCGTCTGGCAGGGATCGGAGAGAGCCGCTATGTGTGCTTCGGCGGGTATGACGGCGCCGAGCGGAAGCTGATTTTGTTCCTGCCGGACTGGCTGGAGGCGGAGGACGCCGCGGAGCAAAGCCCCATCCGCTGCCTGCGCGCTGTGTTTCGCGAGGAAGATGTCCTGTCCCACCGGGATTTCCTCGGCAGCCTGATGGGATTGGGCATCGTGCGGGAAAAGGTGGGCGACATTCTGGTGAGCACTGGCAGCGCCGATATCGTGGTGCTGGACTCTGTGGCGGAGTTTCTGCGGCAAAGCTGGGATGGTGCCGGACGAGTGAAGCTGTCCGTCAAAGAGATTGAACCGGCACACCTGCACATCCCGGAGGTCAAGTGCCGGGAGATGCGGGACACGGTGTCGTCTTTGCGGCTGGATGCGCTGGTTTCCACAGGCTTTCAAATGGCGCGGGGGAAGGCGGCGGATCTGATCGCTGCCGGCCGCGTGCAGCTGAACTGGAGAGAATGCACCAAACCGGATAAAATGATGGCGGCGGGAGACACTGTTTCCGCTCGCGGCTTTGGAAAGTTTGAACTGACGGAAGTGGGCAGCATTACGCGTAAGGGCCGCATATCCGTTGTGCTGAAACGATACATTTGAGGTGAGTGACGATGCTGGAATATGAGTTCGAGACCATCGGCTGTGACATCTCCGGATACAGCCTGTTTGGAGGCGTCGGTTTGGAGACCTGCGCGCATCAGGACTGCATTCGCCGGCGGGCTGCCGAAGGATGGCGTTTTGTCGGTTATATTCCCCGCAGTCAGAGGGCCGGTGGCTTTATCGAAACCATTGACTTGGTGTTCGAGCGGGAAGCATTGGACAGGTAACAGGAGGAAAAGCATGGAACAGAAGAAAATCGACCGCATCAATGAACTGGCGAGAAAAGCCAAGGCAGAAGGCCTGACTGAGGCGGAGACCGCCGAGCGCGCCGCGCTGCGCCGGGAATATATTGACTCGGTGGTGGGCAACCTGCAAGGGCATCTGGATAACGTCTATTTTGTGGACGAAGCAGGCAATCAGGAGAAGCTGAAGAAAAAGGGTGAGTGAGCATGGCGCTGGAGCATCTGGAGCCCAGAGGGGTCTTTCGCATTTTTGAGGAATTATGCGGGATTCCACACGGTTCCCGTAATACAAAAGCTGTAAGTGACTGGTGTGTAAGATTTGCAAAGGAAAGAGGCTTTACATGTTATCAGGACGCTGCGGACAATGTTATCATCATTGCAGAGGCCTCTGTGGGCTATGAAAATGCTTCTGCGGTGATTTTGCAGGGGCATCTGGACATGGTTTGCGAGAAAAACGGCGACTGTGCGAAGGACATGGAGCGCGAGGGACTGGATCTGGCGGCAGAGGGTGACTTCGTGTTTGCCAAGGGTACGACACTGGGTGGCGATGACGGCATTGCCGTGGCCATGGCTCTGGCGATCCTGGATGATCCCACCATTCCCCGCCCCCATCTGGAAGTGGTGCTGACCAGTGATGAGGAAATCGGCATGCTGGGTGCCGCAGCGCTGGATGTATCCCCTCTGCGGGGACGGCAGCTGCTGAACATCGACTCGGAAGAGGAGGGGGTATTTACCGTCAGCTGCGCCGGCGGAAGCCTGACTCGCTGCGATCTGCCCCTCACGAGAGCGGCCTTTTCCGGCACGGCGCTGCGTATCCGCGTGGCGGGACTGGCGGGCGGACATTCCGGCGTGGAGATCCACAAAGGTCGTGCCAATGCTGACATTTTGCTGGGACGGCTCTTGCGGGCCATGGAGGAAAAGACGCAGCTGCGGCTGGTTTCCGCGGCAGGCGGGCTGAAAGACAATGCCATTCCCGTGGAAGCGGAGGCGGTGGTACTGGCGGCAAATACTGCGATGGCAAAGGCGGCGGCGCTTGCCCTTGGGACGGCGCTGCAAAGCGAATACCGCGTGACCGACCCGGGTTTGACGGTGTCTGTAGCGGAAGCGGACACGGCTGCAGAGCTGCCCATGGATGAGGCATCCACGGAGCGCGCCATCTGCTTTATGACTTGCGCCCCCAACGGCGTGCAGGCCATGAGTGCAGACATTCCTGGACTGGTGCAGACTTCTCTGAATCTGGGTATCCTCCGCACCACGGAAGATATGCTCACCGGCGTGTTCTGCGTGCGAAGCAGTGTGGAGAGCCAGAAGGAAATGCTCAACGATCGCCTGCGCTGCCTGACACGGCAGCTGGGCGGAACGGTGGATGTCAGTGGCGACTATCCCGCATGGGCATACCGCCCGGACTCTCCGCTGCGTGAGCGAATGGTGGAGGTATTCCGCAGGCAGTATGGCTATGATCCGAAGATCGAGGCCATCCACGCCGGCGTGGAATGCGGTCTGTTCTGCGGAAAGATCCCCGGACTGGACTGCGTGTCCATCGGCCCGGATCTGACGGAGATCCATACACCACGGGAGAAGATGAGCATCTCCTCCGTACAGCGGGTGTGGGCCTTTGTGCTGGAAGTGCTGAAGTGTTCCAACGAATAAAATGAAGCGGCGCAAGCCGCTTCATTTTTTATATGCACTTGTTTTATACTGCACTTGCATTTTGCCAAAATACATGGTATGATGTCGACTTGAAAATCATTCTCAAATTAGAGGAGACCCCCTATGAAGAAAACTGTTCTGATGCTGCTGTGCATCGTGCTGTGTCTGTCCGGCTGCGCGGAGCAGAAAGCTCCCCAGGAGCCTGACACCCTACAGATCGTCACCACCATTTTCCCTGCCTATGATTTTGCCCGTGCCGCGGCAGGGGAGGGGGTCGAGGTGACGCTGCTGCTGCCCCCCGGCACGGAGAGCCACTCCTACGAGCCCACGCCTGCGGACATCATGGCGGTGCAGTCCTGCGACCTGTTCATCTGTTTGGGCGGTGAGTCCGATACCTGGGTGGAAACCATCCTTTCGGCCGTAGAGCCGAAGGGTGAGGTGCTGCGGATGGTGGACTGCGTGGAGCTTCTGCCGGAGGAGCATGACCACGGAGAGGCAGAGCATGACCACGACCACAGCCTCGGCGCCGTGGTGGGTATGGACGAGCACGTTTGGACGGCGCCCGGCAATGCTGCGGAGATCACCCGGAAAATCGGGGAAAGGTTGGCGGCGCTGGATGGCATCAATGAAGTGCAGTACCGAAAAAATGCCGCCGACTATGCGGAAAAACTGGCAGCGCTGGACGACGCGTTTGAAGCCTTTTTTTCTGCGCAACCGGACAAAACCGTTGTGTTTGGAGATCGCTTCCCCCTGCGGTATTTCGCGGAGGCGTATGATCTGGATTACTATGCGGCTTTCCCCAGCTGCAGTACCCAGACGGAGCCGTCGGCGGCCACCATTGCATTCCTGACGGAAAAGGTGCGTGAAGAGAACATCAAAACAGTCTGGTATATCGAGTTTTCCAACCATCTGGTGGCAGACAGCATTGCCGAGGCTGCTGGGGTGAAAACTGCCATGTTCCATACCTGCCACAATGTGTCTGCGCAGGAGATTGAAGCCGGTGCCACTTATCTTTCTCTGATGGAGGGGAATCTGGAAGCCCTTCGGGAGAATTTTTAATGAAGCAAGCCGCCTGTTTTGCAAAACAGGCGGCTTTTTTATGGGTGCTTTGCGCATACATTTCCATAGGCATACGTGCTGTGCGGATACAAACGCCGCAAACATATTTTTCCGTATGCAAATGGTAAAAGCTGTGTTATACTGAAAAAGAGGGAGGATTGCAGAATGAAGCAGAAAAAGAGAAAAAAATGGGTCCGCCCTCGGCATCGTGTGTTTCGCAGCCTGCTGTTGTTGGTGATAGCGCCCTATGTGAAGCTGCGCTTTGGTGTGAAAGTGGAGCGCTTTGCGCAAGAGGGCAAGCGGCAGTATCTGGTCATGATGAATCACCAGACGTCGGCTGACCAGTTCTTCATCAGTATGGCCTTCCGCAAGCATGTGTATTATATCGCAACCGAGGATATTTTCTCCCTCGGTTGGATCTCCAAGGTGATTCGCTATCTAGTGGCGCCGATCCCCATTAAGAAACAGACCACCGACCTGCAGGCGGTGAAAAATTGTATACAGGTGGTCAGGGAAGGCGGCACCATCGCGCTGGCGCCGGAGGGAAACCGCACTTACAGCGGAAAGACCGAGTACATCAAGCCTTCCATCGTGAAGCTGGCGCGGGCGCTGAAGCTGCCCGTTGCGATTTTCCGGATCGAAGGCGGCTACGGCGTGCAGCCCCGCTGGTGTGACGGCACCCGAAAAGGCAGAATGCGCGCCTTTGTGTCCCGCGTGATAGAGCCTGAAGTGTATGGGGCGCTCTCCGATGAAGAATTTATCGCCCTGCTTCGGGAGGAACTCTACGTTAACGAGGCCGTGGCAGATGCCTGCTATACTCACGGCAAGCTGGCGGAATATCTGGAACGGGCGGTGTATGTCTGTCCGGACTGCGGCCTTTCTGTCTTTGAGAGTCACGGGGACATCATCACCTGCAAGACCTGCGGAAAGCAGGCGCGCTATCTGCCCAGCAAGGAACTGGAGGGCATTGGCGCGGCGTTCCCGTTCCGCTTTGTGAATGACTGGTACGAGTACCAGACGGACTTTGTCAGCAAACTGGATCTGACACCGTTTTGCGAAACAGCCATGTACTGCGATACTGTGCGGCTTTCTCGGGTGCATCTCTACCAGTACAAGGAAGTGCTGAAACCGGAGACCCAAGTTTGCCTTTACGGCGACCGCATCGTGATCGGAGGGGAGTTGGTGCTGCCCTTTGATGACGTTTCTGCCGTCACCGTGCTGGGACGGAACAAACTGAACATCTATCACGACGGCACGGTCTATCAGCTCAAAGGCGACAAACGCTTCAATGCGCTGAAATATGTGAATATCTATTATCACTACAAAAACATCAATGAAGGTAGGGAAGATGGAAAATTTTTGGGACTTTAGTGTTTGGGGTGATTTTCACCTGATCGCGATGCTGCTGTTGAGCCTGTTGGCAGCCAACGCTTTGAAGCGGGTCATTCCCATGCTGCGGGCGTCTTTGATTCCGACATCCGTGCTGGGCGGCGCATTGCTGCTGCTGGCATCGGGGCTTTATAAGTTGTTTACCGGAGATGTGATGTTCGACACGGCCTTTTTTGCCGGGAAGGGCATGGCCTTGCTGGAGACGATCACCTATCATACGCTGGCGCTGGGCTTTATCGCCTCCACGCTGAAAACGTCGGACGAGAAGATGACCAAGCAGCGTACCGTGGAAATTTTCAACACCGGCGTGACCACTGTTTCCACTTACCTGATGCAGGCCGTTCTGGGTTTTGGCATCACCATGGTGGCGGCGAAGCTGGTTTCCGACTTTTTCCCTGCTGCGGGCGTGCTGCTTCCCTTTGGTTACGGTCAGGGTCCCGGACAGGCGATGAATTACGGCGGCATCTACGAGCTGGAATACGGCTTCGAGGGTGGCAAGAGTTTTGGCCTGACCATTGCGGCGCTGGGCTTTATCAGCGCGGCGCTGGGTGGTGTGATCCATCTGAATCTGCTGAAGAAGAAGCGGAAGATCAACATCGGCAGCGGCGAGGAGATCTCCTATGACACCGAGGAGATCCAGCTGGCCAACGAGATCCCCATGCAGGGCAGCATGGATAAGCTGACCGTGCAGGTGGCCTTTGTGTTTGCGGCCTACTTCATGGCTCACGGGCTGATGTATATGCTGGGCCGTCTGCTGCCGGGGATGCGCTCCGTCATTTACGGGTTCAATTTCCTGCTGGGCGTGATGACGGCCACGCTGCTGAAAGTGACCCTGGGCCTGCTGGAAAAGAAGGGCATTATGAAGCGGCGCTATACCAATAACTTCCTGATGACCCGTGTCAGCAACTTCTTCTTCGATATCATGGTGGTGGCCAGCATTGCCGCCATTCGCCTTGGCATTCTGGAACAGTACTGGGGCATCATTCTCGTTCTGGGTGTGTCCGCTCTGGTTCTCACCTACCTTTACAACTATGTTGTGGCAAAGGCACTGTTCCCTGCCTATCAGGAGGAGCAGTTCCTCACTATGTACGGCATGCTTACCGGTACCGCCAGCACCGGCATCGCACTGCTGCGCGAGCTGGACGGTCGGTTTGAGACCCCCGCTGCGGACAATCTGGTTTACCAGAACTTCCCGGCCATCGTGTTTGGCTTCCCCATGATGCTGCTGGCAACGCTGGCACCCCGGAAGCCGGGCGTGACCATGGTGTGTCTGGTGGCGTTCTTCCTGGTTATGAATGTGATCCTGTTCCGATCCTTCCTCTTCCGGCGGCGGAAAACACCCGTGGAGCAGTAAGCCTGTTTATCAATAAAAAACCACTCCGAGGCATGCGGCCCCGGAGTGGTTTTTAATTCTGCCAATCAAAATCTGTGGTGGTGCGCAGTGGGTAGGCGATGAGGGTGTCCGTCTCCAGATCCTCGCGGTGCAGATCGACTGCGGTGATCCGCCGGTTTTCATAGGTGGTGTAGTAATAGATGCCCCGTTCCATGCTGCAGCAGCAGGAATAGAGAGTGATTTCGTAGGCACCCCCGCCCAGATGGACGCAGCCCCGCTGCTGCTCTACGCTGCCCAGAATGTGGAAAAATTGGCTTACGCTCTCTGATTCCGTTTCGCCGGAGGCGGCATTCAGCCGGGTGAAGGCGGCGCGGACGAAACGGGAGGCGGAGGAGGGGTCACCCGGCAGCCCCATGGCGCCCATCCCACGGCTGTACGGCTGCAAGTCCAGCTCGGTGGAAAAGGTGTTGACCGGCACCTCTCGGGTCAGACGCATATAACCGGCCAGGTTGGTCAGGTGGAAGTCGAAGGGCGGGGCGTTGGTCAGGACCCCTACCGGGTTTTTCCGGAGCCGCAGACCGTCCTGTAACGGCTCAACAACGATTGCCCCCGTGCGGTCGGCAATCATCCAGTGCAAGGGCGTGCGGGGCAGTTGGGGGCTGAAATCCAGCGCCAGCAGATTGGTGCGCTGCAATAATTTCCGTGCCTCGTCCAGAGTGGCGCATTGCCCAAGCACCCATGGGATCAATTCAAAGGGGGCGATGTTCTCCCGTCCGGCCTGCTGTGGGTGATAACAGGCGAAGTGCGGAAAATTCAGCCCCGCCATGGCAAGACCCGCCTCGTTGACGGCGTCATAATAGAGGGGATAGCCCTCGGCCACGTGGGCCATGCCGATGATGGCGTAATGGCGGTTTTGGGGCGGAGCGTGCCGAAAGGCGAGGGGGAAGTTCCGGGGCGTAATGGTGACCGTTTCCCCCGGCGAGCCTTCCAGATCTAGATTCCGACCGAAATAGTGGCCTTTGGTTTGATAGGTGATCGCCGTACACATTATGGCACACCTCCGTAGGTATGAAGATAGCCATAGTTTGCGGAATGGGGCGCGTATTATTACAAAAGAGCGGAAAGCACAGCTTTCCGCTCTTTGACGTAATTATTCGTAAATGGGGAACTGACGGCACAGCGCCTCCACCTCGGCGCGGACCTGTGCGGCGTTGCCTTCGAAGTCCTCAGCCACCATGGCCATCCACTTGGCGATCTTCACCATCTCGGCTTCCTTGAAGCCGCGGGAGGTGACGGCAGGGGTGCCCACGCGGATACCGCTGGTCACGAAGGGCTTTTCGGGATCGTTGGGGATGGCGTTCTTGTTGACGGTGATCTGCACCTCGTCCAGACGATGCTCGAACTCCTTGCCGGTGATGTGGAAGTTGCGGACATCCACCAGACACAGGTGGTTGTCCGTACCGCCAGACACCAGACGGAAGCCGTTCTTCACCAGTTCGTCGGCCAGCACCGCGGCGTTCTTCACCACCTGCTCGCCGTAGGCCTTGAATTCCGGCTTCAGGGCTTCGCCAAAGCACACGGCCTTGGCGGCGATGATATGTTCCAGAGGGCCGCCCTGGGTGCCGGGGAACACGGCGGAGTTGATCTTTTTGTACATCTCCTCGTCATTGCAGAGGATCATACCGCCACGGGGGCCGCGCAGGGTCTTGTGGGTGGTGGTGGTCACCACGTCGGCATAGGGAATGGGGGAGGGATGGACGCCTGCGGCCACAAGGCCGGCGATGTGCGCCATATCCACCATCAGGTAGGCGCCCACGGCGTCGGCAATCTCGCGGAACTTCGCAAAGTCCAGCGTGCGGGGATAGGCGCTGGCACCGGCCAGAAGCAGCTTGGGTTTGCAGGCCTTGGCGGTTTCCATCAGCTTATCGTAGTCGATGGTCTCGGAGTTGTCCTCCACGCCGTAGGGGACGATGTTGAAGTACTTGCCGGAGATGTTGACGGGGCTGCCGTGGCTCAGGTGGCCTCCGTGTGCCAGATTCATGCTCAATACGGTGTCACCGGGCTGCAGCAGGGCAAAGAAGGCAGCCAGGTTGGCGTTGGCGCCGGAGTGAGGCTGGACGTTGGCGTAGTTGCAGCCAAACAGCTTGCAGGCGCGCTGGCGAGCCAGTTCTTCCGTGATGTCCACGGCGTAGCAGCCGCCGTAGTAGCGCTTGCCGGGATAACCCTCGGCATATTTATTGGTCAGGCAGGTTCCCATCGCAGCCATCACAGCTGGGCTGACAATGTTTTCGGAGGCGATCAGCTCGATGTTGCGGCGTTCGCGGTCGAACTCCTCGCGAATGGAAGCCCCGACCTCGGGATCAAAGCCGGAGATGAAATCAATGGTCTGCTGGATCATGGGACTGGCCCTCCTTTAGTGTTGAAAAAGATACTACCTTTCGAAGATGCTATCATTTTAGGATAGAATATGCCTCTTTACAAGGGGTATTTTCGACGGTTTTTTATGGAAAACGCGCAGATAAATCGACGGTTTCCGTCGATTTAGCCTAATCGGGCGGGGATGCCGTCCTCATACAGCCCGCGCTCTGTGAGGACCCATGGAATGGGGTAGTCATGAGGCTCTACGGGGATCTCGTCCCGCAGGAGAAGCTCGGGACAAAGCAGGACGCTGCCGCTGCGATAGTGGGAGAGAAAGCGGTCGTAATACCCGCCGCCCTTGCCCAGCCGCTGTCCCGCACGGTTGCAGGTCATGCAGGGGATGATGGCAAAATCCACTTCGTCGGGCGTCAGCGATGGACTGTCGGCAGGCGGCTCCAAAAGCCCGTAGCTTCCGGGCACAAGCTGATCGAGGGAAGTGATCTCCCGCAGCTCCATGATGCCCTTGTCCACGCACAGGGGCACGCACAGTCGCTTTCCGGCGGCCAGGGCGTGTTCCAGAGTGGGGTGGGTATTCACTTCGGGATAGCGCCCCACAAAGCAGAAGATGCAGTCTGCGGCCTGGTATTCCGGCATGGCCGACAGGTGTTGCAGTATGGCGTGTCCGGCTTTTTCCAGATAGTGGGGGGAAATGGTTTTCAGCAAGGTGCGCATGGTTTTCCGCAGCTGCTGTTTTTCTTCCTGTCTGGTCATGGCAGAGGGTCATCCTCCTTTTTCGGCTGTGCCGCGCCAAAGAGGATGGCGCCGCTGCCGTATTTGCCGCGAATGTGGTCCATGGTGGCCTCCAGCCTCTCCTGCTTTTCCCGGCGGGGCGCTGCGGGAGAGGTAAAGAGATCCACCTGCTCATAGGCGTCCTGATCCGCAACCAGATAAATGGCGGTGACGGTCAGCGCCCGGATGGGCGCAGGCGGCGTCCATAACTCCTCCACCAGCTCAATGGCGGTGTCGGTGATGTCGCGGATCAGATGGGTGGGGGCAGAGAGCCGCTTTTGGCGAGAGCGGTCGTGGAACGCGGGGTCGCGTATCGTGACATGTACACCGGTGGCATACAGCCCCTCGTGGCGCAGACGGGATGCCACGGAATCCGAGAGCATGGCGATGCCGGCACGCACCTGCTCCCGGGTTGTCAGATTCTGGGGAAAGGTCGTTCCGTTTCCCACGGATTTTACGGGCTCGGCGTCGAAGCGGGAGCGCACCGGGGCGGTGTCCAGACCGTTGGCAAACTCGTGGAGCTGCACACCCATCTTTCCCATCAGCGTTTCCAGCATTTCGCTTTTGCACGCCGCCAGCTGACCGATGGTGGTGATGCCGTATTGGCGCAGGAGTTTACGGGCGGCGCCGCCCACATACAGCAGATCGCCCACCGGCAGCGGCCAGATCAGTTCCTGCCAATTTTCGCGGGAGATCACGGTGGTGGCGTCCGGCTTTTTATAGTCGCTGCCCAGCTTGGCAAAGACCTTGTTGAAGCTGACACCGACAGAGAGCGTCAGACCCAGTTCGTTCCGAACCCTGCGGCGCAGGGTGTCGGCCAGCGCGCGGGCGTCGCCGCCGAAAAGGTGCAGCGTGTGGGTCACGTCCAGCCAGCTTTCGTCAATGCCGAAAGGCTCCACCAGATCGGTATATTCATCGTAAATGGCATTGACTTTTTGGGAGTATTCCCGGTACAGATCGTGGTGCGGCGGCAGCAGTACCAGATCAGGACACTTCTTCTTTGCCTGCCAGACGGTTTCTGCCGTCTGGACGCCAAAGCGCTTGGCAGGTTCGTTTTTGGCAAGGATGATGCCGTGGCGGGAGGCGGGATCGCCGCAGACGGCTGTAGGAACATGGCGCAGATCGGGATGACTCAAAAGCTCTACGGACGCGTAGAAGCAGTTCAGATCACAGTGCAGGATGATGCGGTCCATGGCGAACCCTCCTTTCCAAAGATGGTTCTATCATACCACGGAGGAGGGTGTTTGAAAAGAGAAAAGCGGCTCGCCGACAGCGAGCCGCTTTTTATGTTATCGAAGTTTTAACAGGCGTTCAATGCGCTTATACAGCAGGAAAGTCAGGAAAGAGACCAGGACACCCTTGAGAAGATTGAAGGGAACAACGGCAAACAGAACCAGCGTTGTCAAATCGGTGATCGCTTTGTTGACTTCTGTTCCCATTCCAATAATTGCCTCCAGAGGAAGTCCATACAGCTTGGAAAAGGCAGGAATAAGGTACAAAGCATTGAACAGACTGCCAAATACTGTCATTACAAGGGTTCCGGCAGCCATGCCGATCAAAGCGCCCTTCTTTGTTTTGACACAATGATAGACGATGGTGGCAGGAAGGACGAAGGAGCAGCCCACTACAAAGTTGGCAAAGTCACCGACAAATGCGGTGCTGGTTCCCTTCAGGAAAAGCTTGATGATGATCTTCAAAAGCTCACAGACCACGCCGGCGACAGGTCCCAGAGAGAAGGAACAGATGAACACGGGAACTTCACTAAGATCGATCTGGTAAAAGGGAGGAGCAAAGGGAAGAGAAATTTCAAAATACATCAAAAGAGCGGCAACAGCACTGAAAATACCAATATAGGAAACCCGTCTTGCAGGGGAGATTTTGTGGGTCTTGATCCAGAACCGTTCGGAGAGCACCGCGATGAGGAGAATGCCGAGAAAGACCAACAGACACATGGCGAGAAAGGCAACATTTTCTTGAATTTGCGTCCACAGGGCAGAAAGTTTCATAAAAAATAC
The DNA here is from genome assembly GCA_015068025.1 of Oscillospiraceae bacterium. Lineage (GTDB taxonomy): Bacteria > Bacillota > Clostridia > Oscillospirales > Oscillospiraceae > Oscillibacter. The sequence continues at coordinate 16,687 of SVLH01000002.1, forward strand.
ACTCCTTTATTCGTTTGAAAACACCCCGGACTTTGACTTCTCCAAGGTGAACAAACGACAAAGGAGCGCGCCAAAAGGCACGGCCTTGGCCGTACGCATCTTCTTCCATCCAGACTATACTGTTGGTTCCGGAGTTGCACCGAATCAGCGGCCGCCGTAGCAGCCGGTCGCGGACTATACCGCCAGTGGGGAATCGCACCCCGCCCTGAAGACAAAGTATGCAGTTGTTTTCTGGTCATATTATATGCCCCTGCCGCAGAAAAAGCAACGGTTTTTTGTGCCCTTGTGCCGGATCGGCGCCAGAAGATGGAGGGGAGCAGCGGAAAAAGAGGAAAACACCGGTCGAAATATGTATAGTGGTTATACTTTACAGGTGCTGGGCGACGGGACAGTAAAAATAATGGTGGACAAAGACAAACAAATGTTCTATAATGGGTTTGTGAAAGGGGTGGTTGCGATGCGGGCACGGCAGGAATCCTGTTGCTTTACCGGACACAGAGCCGCGAAGCTGCCATGGAAATATGACGAGAGCGATCCGCGGTGTCTGGCTCTGAAGCACCGCATGATGGATGCGGTGGAGCTGGCATACGAGCAGGGGTATCGCCATTTCCTGTGCGGAATGGCACAGGGATGTGACCTTTATTTTTGTGAGTGCGTGCTGGCGCTGCGGGAGAGCCGTCCTGATGTGACGCTGGAGGCGGCCATTCCCTGCCCCTCGCAGGCGGACGCCTGGCCGGCAGCGCAGCGTGAGCGGTATCAAAAGCTGGTGTCGGCGTGTGATTTTGAGACGCTGGTTTCCGCCGGCTATTCCTCCTCCTGTATGCAGCGGCGTGACCGCTATATGGTGGATCACGCCTCGCTGCTGATCGCTGCCTTTGACGGCAGCAGCGGCGGAACGCGGTATACAGTGGAGTATGCGCTGAAGCGCGGTGTGACCATCGTGGATCTGCCGATTCTACGGGAATGGTAAGTTGTAAAGTGATTTTGCTTTATAAAAAACGGTATCAAAACGGACAAGAAGATAAAAAAGCGGACCGGCAAAGCCGGTCCGCTTTTTATGCCTGGAATCAGAAGCAGGCGCGATAGATGCCCTCAATGTCTTCCAGCTCGAAGGGAGCGTAGGCATTGGTCATCAGGCGCTGCTGGTTGGCCTCAACAGACAGGGGGAAGGTCTTGAAGTCAGCCTCGGTGAAGCCGCAGTCATGCAGAGGACGCAGGGGCAGGATGCGCTGCAGCAGAGCGTTCATCTCGGGGATGGCGTTCTCCACAGAGCAGCCCAGGATCTCGGCGACCATCTTCTTGAACTTCATGATCTCGCCGGTGGGGTTCTTGGCGTCATAGTAGTTCATGATGGCGCCGAACAGCATGTAGTTGGACTCGCCGTGAGGCACATGATAAGTGCCGCCCAGAGGGAAGCTCATGGCGTGGACGGGGCCGCAGCCGGCCTTCAGGAAGGCGATACCGGCATAGAAGGAAGCGGTCACGAACTCCAGCATGTAGTCGAAGCGAGCCTCGGGGCCCTTCTCGTCGATCAGCTTGAAGCCCTTCAGGATCATGTCCATAGCCTTCTCGCTGAACAGCTCGGAGGTGATGGTCTTACGATAGGGGCTCAGGAAGGACTCGGTGGCATGCACCAGAGCGTCGATGGCGGAGCAGGCGAAGGGCTTGTAGGGCAGGGTGCGCAGCATGTCGGGAACCAGGCACACCTTGTTGGGGATAATGTCGTCGGACACCAGACCCAGCTTGGTCTCGCCGCCGGTCAGCACGCCGTCCTTCTCGTCCTTAACGATAGCGACGGAGATGTTGGTGCACTCGGAGCCGGTGCCGCAGGTGGTGGGAACGGCGATGACATCCTTCTCGTGGATGACGGGGAAGCGCTTGAAGTACAGGTTGTGTACGGTGTCGGGGCGCTTGCAGCCCAGCAGCTTGCACATATCCATGATGGCGCCGCCGCCCACGGCGATGACACGGTCATAGCTGTCATAGGGGATGGCGTCGTACATGATCTGGATCATTTCTTCGCTGGGCTCGCCGGCGCCGAACTTCTCCTGGAACACGAACTGGCACTTCAGGTTCAGATCCTTCATGAAGGGGATGTAGATGAACTCGTTGGTCAGAACCACGTCGCGCTCATTCAGCTTGAACTCCTCTGCCAGCTGGGCAAAGGTCTCGAACTTATAAACGGTGGGAGCAAAGATGATCTCGCGCTTGTCGGCCATCAGTGCGGCAGAGAAAGCGTCCATTTTCTTGGCCATTGGAATCGACTCTCCTTTAAATTTAAAATTATTCTGACACTGTCCCGGCGTTGCGCCGGGACAGGGGTCAACAAAAATTACTTGCGGGCGATGGCCTTCTTCACGGCCTCCACGATGTTGGCGGCACGCAGACCGAAGCGATCCATCAGATAGCTCTGGGGACCGACTTCACCGAACTCGTCCTGAACACCCACGAACTCCTGCACGGTGGGACGGTTCTTGGCCAGACAGTTGGCAACCACGCTGCCCAGACCGCAGGTGACGTTGTGGTTCTCGGCGGTGACGATGGCGCCGGTCTCCTTGGCGGCCTTTACGACCAGTTCCTCGTCCAGAGGCTTCCAGGTGAACATATCGATCACGCGGACGGTGATGCCTTCTTCCTTCAGAGCCTCGTAGGCCTTCAGAGCCTCGTCCACCATGATGCCGGAGGTGATGATGGTGGCGGCGTCGTTCTCGCTCTCGTGCAGAACGATGCCCTTGCCGATCTGGAAGTCGGTGCCTTCGCCGTAGACCTGGATGACATCCTTACGGACGAAACGGGTGAAGGTGACGCCCTTGGTGATGCCGGGCAGCTGACGGACGATGCCCTCCAGCTGGTCGTAGTCACAGGGATCGAAGACGGTGGACTCGGGAATGGACAGATACATGGCAGCATCTTCCAGAGGCATGTGGGTGCCGCCGTTGAAGGCAGCGGAAACGCCGGCGTCGGAGCCCAGAACATGGACAGTCAGGTCGGCATAAGCGGCGGACATATAGATCTGGTCATAGATGCGGCGGGATGCGAAGGTGCCGAAGGTGTGCAGGAAGGGCTTCTTGCCTGCGGCAGCCAGACCAGCACAGACGCCGGCGGCGTTGCCCTCGGCAATACCAGCCTGCAGAGCACGGTCGGGATAAGCGGCCACCAGCTGCTTGGTGTTGATGCAGCCCATGAGGTCACAGTCCACATAGACGATGGACTTATCCTCGGCCATCATTTCCTTCAGAGGCAGAGCGACTGCGTCGCGGCAGGCGCGGGGATCTTTTTCATGCTTGCCAATCAGATTCACGTTCATCGTTCTTGCCCTCCTTTAAGCGTTCTTGATTTCTGCCAGAGCCTGCTCAGCTGCGGCGATGGCTTCCTGCCACTGATCTTCCTTGGGCTGAGAGGAGTGGTCATGCTTGGGCTCCGCGAAGGTAGCGCCCTTGCCCTTGCAGGTGTTCAGCACGATGCAGGAGGGAACGCCCTTCTTGGCATAGGCGTTCTGGATGGCGTCATAGATCGCCTTCACGTCATGGCCGTCGATCTCCTGCGTATAGAGACCGAAGCCCTCGGCCTTCTTGGCCAGACTGCCGTGATCCAGAATGTCGGCGGTGGGGCCGTCCAGCTGGTAGCCGTTGTTATCGAAGAAGTAGATGATGTTGTCCAGCTTGTGGGCATAAGCAAAGTGCAGAGCCTCCCAGACCTGGCCTTCGTCGGCCTCGCCGTCACCGATGACGCAGAACACGTGGTTGTCACGGCCGTCGATCTTGTTGGCCAGCGCAGCGCCGGTGGCGGTGGAAGTGCCCTGACCCAGAGAGCCGGTGGTCAGATCGACACCGGGGGTCAGCTTGCGGTCGGTGTGGCTGGGGAACTTGGTGCCGGGCTGGTTCAGAGTGTAGGCATCCTCCATGGGGTAGAAGCCCATCAGGCCGAAGGTGGCGTATGCCACGGGGCCGGCGTGACCCTTGGACAGAACCAGCCAGTCGCGATCCTCCCAGCGGGGGTTCTTGGGATCGTATTTCATGACCTCGCCGTACAGAACGGCCATCAGGTCGGCCAGGTCCATAGAGCCGCCCACATGGCCGAAACCACGGGAGTGGATGACCTTCAGGGTCTCCAGCCGGATCTCGGCCGCCAGAACTTTCAGATTCTTCTCGTTCATGGGGTGTATCGTCCTTTCCTTTTTGAAATGAGCGTCTGTCTCCATGCAGGGAAGGCGGACGCAAAAAGTACAGCATACAGCCGGCCTCATCCTGCGGACGGGGCCGAGATCTCCCGATCATCCGCTGCTGTACCTGCATCAGATGTCGATTCTATTTTACAGCAGATACGGCCGCATAGTCAATGACCGTTTGCGTTGAAATGCTAAAAAATAGAGCCTTTTTTTCGGTAAAACAGAATTTTATCACATGGAGAGGGAGGGAAGCCGTTTGCCGTCGGATCGGTGTCGCCGGCAGGTGCGGAATCGTTTGCCTGAAAAAGGCACCTGCCTCCAGTTGATGTCGGAAAACAACAGGAACGTGGTTGCGTTTTGTGGTGGATTTTACAGCAAATTACACCTTGAAACGGGCGCAGGTTATGAGGTATACTATACTATCGGAAAAAATGACCATGAAAGGATGATAGACAATGACCGCTTATTCCGCAATGACGGCAGAAGAGCGCAAAGCTGAATACGCCGTGCTGACGAAAGAATTTGAGAGATTGAAAGGCTTGGGCCTGAATCTGAACATGGCGCGCGGCAAGCCCGGCAAGGAACAGCTGGATCTGGTCTCTGATATGACTTACAGCCTGATGGATCGTCCGGAAAACTTCATGTCCGGGAACATTGATGTGCGCAACTATGGCGAAATGTCCGGCCTTCCTGCGGCAAAGGAACTGTTTGCCGAGATTCTGGGCTGTAAGGCAGAGCAGGTGTTTGTGGGCGGCAACGCCAGCTTGCAGCTGATGTATGACACCATTTCCAAGGCATACACCCATGGTCTGCTCCATAGCGAGAAGCCCTGGTGCCGGGAAGAAACGGTGAAGTGGCTGTGTCCCGCCCCCGGCTATGATCGCCACTTCAAGATCACAGAGTCCTTCGGCTTTGAGATGATCACCATTCCCATGACTGCGGATGGCCCCGATATGGACGCCGTGGAAGAAGCGGTGAAAGACCCGGCGGTCAAGGGTATCTGGTGCGTGCCCAAGTATTCCAATCCCGACGGCATCATCTATTCCGATGAAACGGTGCGCCGTATGGCGAACCTGAAGCCTGCTGCGCCGGATTTTACCATCATGTGGGATAACGCTTACTGCGTCCATGAGTTTGAGGGCGAGTATGTGGAGTTCCCCGACATCATCTCCGCCTGCGCCGAAGCGGGCAGCCCGGACATGGTGTATGAATTCGCCTCCACGTCCAAGATCACGCTGCCCGGCGCTGGTATTGCGTGCTTTGCCACTTCGATGGAAAATCTGCGCTATATGGAGCAGCTGCTGACCATCCAGATCATCAGCTTTGACAAGGTGAATCAGCAGCGCCATGTACTGTTCCTGAAAAACAAGAAAAATGTGCTGGAGCTGATGAAGCGGCACGCCACCATTATGGCGCCGAAATTCCACGCAGTCCTCGACGCGCTGGAAACGGAGATCAAGCCTGTCGGCATTGCCGAGTGGTGCAAGCCCAAGGGCGGCTACTTTGTGTCCCTCAACGCCATGCCTGGCACCGCCAAGCGGACGCTGGCGCTGTGCAAGGAGGCCGGCGTCACCATGACCGGCGCCGGAGCAACCTTCCCTTACGGCAAGGATCCCCAGGACAGCAACATCCGCATCGCGCCCTCTCTGCCTCCCGTGGTGGAGCTGGAGCAGGCCATCGCGGTGTTCTGCACCTGCCTGAAGATGGCGGCTCTGGAGAAGCTGGGCGTATGAGATACTACGGCAATGTTTATCGCCCGCCCTCCGAGGCATACAGCCTCATCGTGCAGGTGACCTACGGCTGCAGCCATAATACCTGCGCCTTTTGCAGCATGTTTAAGGAAAAACGCTTCGCCATCCGTCCTCTGGAAGAGGTGCTGGAAGATTTCCACATGGCCAGAGCCCGCTACCGCCATGTCGACAAGGTCTTTCTGGCTGATGGCGACGCCCTGGTTCGTAAAGCATCTGAACTTTACATCATTTTGGATACCATCCGGGAACTGTTCCCGGAGTGTAAGCGCGTGACCAGCTATGCCTCTCCGTCCTCCATCCGCATCCGTACGGATGAGGAGCTGCAGACCCTGCGCGCCAAGGGGCTGACCATGGTCTACATGGGGCTGGAGTCCGGCAGCGATGAAGTGCTGAAGCTGATGCGCAAGGGCCACACCGCCGCCGAGATCGTGGAGATGGGACAGAAGGTGCGCCGCAACGGCATGGCGCTTTCCGTCACGGCCATCACCGGCCTTGGCGGCCCGGAGCTGCTGGAACAGCACGCTGTGGAAACGGCGAAGGCCTTCAACGCCATGAACCCGGAGTATATCGGCATGCTGACGCTGATGGTGGAGCCGGGCACGCCCCTGTATGACTGGGTGCAGGATGGCAGCTTCCGCCTGCTGACGCAGCCTCAGGTGCTGGAGGAGACCCGTCTGCTGATGGAGCATCTGGACAGTCCCGGCAGCGTGTTCCGCATGAACCACGCCAGCAACTATCTGGTGCTGAAAGGTACGCTGAACGGCGATCAGGCCGCCATGCTGGCGGAGATCAAGCGGGCCGAGCAGGATCTTTCCCGTCTGCGTCCCGAGCATTGGCGCGGACTGTAAGGCAGGAACCTTCCAAGAAGGCACGCCCCAAAATCGCAGCAAAAGCCGCGGCACCCCCCCGAATCAAAAAAACAAAACCCCCGCCTCAATTTGAGACGGGGGTTCTTTTGCATTTACTTCTTCTCGCTCAAAGCGGTTTCGCAGTAGGCACAGCGATAGGTGTGCTTTTCGGCGTTGCTCAGCAGGAAGATGGCGTCCAGCTGCGGCTCGCTGACAGTGATGCAGCGGGGGTTCTTGCAGCGGACGATGTTGGTCAGCTTTTTGGGCAGTTCCAGCTTCTTCTTCTCCACACGCTCGCCGTTGCGGATGATGTTGACGGTGATGTTGGAGTCGATATAGCCCAGCACATCAAGATCCACTTCCATGGGGGAGTCGATCTTGATAATGTCCTTTTTGCCCATGCGGCCGCTGCGGACGTTTTTGATGATGGCAACGGAGCAGTCCAGCTCGTCCAGATGGAGATAGTTGTAGATCTCCATGCTCTTGCCGGCCTGAATGTGATCCAGCACGACGCCGTTTTGGATGCTGTCAATCTTCATAAGTCAGGACTCCTTTCTCAAACCTCGATGCCCAGCAGCTTCAAAATCAGGGCCATGCGGATGAACTTGCCGTTTTTGACCTGACGCCAATAGGCGGCGCGGGGATCCTTGTCCACCGCCACGGCGATCTCGTTGACGCGGGGCAGGGGATGCAGGATGGAGAGGTCCGCCTTGGCGTTTACCAGCTTCTCCGGTGTCAGGATATAGCTGTCTTTCAGGCGCAGGTAGTCCTCCTCGTTGAAGAAGCGTTCCTTCTGCACGCGGGTCATATACAGGATGTCCAACTGGGGGATCACAGACTCCAGATCAGTGGTCTGGGAGTAGGGGATGCCCTTGCTCTTGAGAGCCTCCTCCTTGACGTAGCGGGGCAGCTTCAGTTCCTCGGGGGAGATCAGCACGAAGTTGATGTTCTCGTAACGGCTCAGGGCGTTGACCAGAGAGTGGACAGTACGGCCGAACTTCAAATCGCCGCAAAAACCGATGGTGAAGTTGTCCAGACGACCCTTTTCGCGGTGGATGGTCAGCAGGTCGGTGAGGGTCTGGGTGGGATGGTTGTGGCCGCCGTCGCCGGCGTTGATGATGGGCACGTCGCAGAACTGTGCGGCGGCAAAGGGCGCGCCTTCCTTGGGATGACGCATGGCGATGATGTCGGCGTAGCAGCCGACGGTGTGAACGGTGTCGCCCACGGTCTCGCCCTTGGCGGTGGAGCTGGAATTGGCCTCGGAGAAGCCCAGCACGCTGCCGCCCAGCCCCAGCATAGCAGACTCAAAGGAGAGTCTGGTGCGGGTGGAGGGCTCGAAGAACAACGTCGCCAGCTGTTTGTGGGCGCAGGCGTCCTGATATTTGGCGGGGTGTTCGATGATGTCTTCGGCAACGGCGATCAGCTGGTCGATCTCCTCTACGGAGAGATCGACGATATCAAGCAGATTTCTGGCCATGACGCATCCTCCTTAACCGCCGATCCAACTCTCGTCGGAGGGATTGGCGCGGAACTTCTTCAGGCGGTCGATATCCTCGGGCTTGATTTTTCCTTCCTCGGCGGCCACTTCGCACACGGCGTCGAAGTTGGACAGGCTGACGTTTTTCACATTGGCGGCGGCCATGCGGTCCAGACCCTTCTGCATGCCGTAGGTGAAGATGGACACGACGCCCAGCACCTCGGCGCCGGCCTCACGCAGGGCTTCTACAACTTCGATGCAGCTGCCACCGGTGGAGATCAGATCCTCCACCACGACCACCTTCTGGCCGGGGAGCAGCTTGCCCTCGATGCGGTTCTGGCGGCCGTGATCCTTGTTGCCGGAACGGACGTAGCCCATGGGCAGACCCATCAGGTGACCCACGATGGCGGCGTGGGCGATGCCGGCGGTGGAGGTGCCCATCAGGACCTCCACATCGGGATAGTGCTTGCACACCAGATCCACCAGCCCTTCTTCCACATGGGTGCGGACGGCGGGGGCGGTGAGGGTCAGGCGGTTGTCGCAGTAGATAGGACTCTTGATGCCGGAGGCCCAGGTGAAGGGCTCATCGGGGCGCAGGAACACAGCGCCGATGGAGAGCAGGTCGTGGGCAATGGTTTTTTCCAGACTCATATCGTAAAATCCTCCTTGATATTGTTTACACAGTTATTGTCCCAGAAAGTCTTTCACGGCGCGGCGGTAGGCGGCCACGGGATCTTCCGCCTGGGTGATGGGACGGCCCACCACGATGTAGTCGCAGCCGGACTTGCCGGCCTTCTCGGGGGTCATGATGCGCTTCTGGTCACCCACATCGCTGTCGGCGAAGCGGATGCCGGGGGTGACGGTGACGAAGCTTTCGCCGCATTTCTCCTTGACCAGAGCGGCTTCCAGAGGAGAGCAGACCACACCGTCCAGACCGTTGTCGGCGGCGTTTCTGGCATAAGACATGACGGTTTCCGCCATGGGGGTCTCGATGAGCAGCTCGTTTTTCAGGGTCTCTGCGTCGGTGGAGGTCAACTGGGTGACGGCGATGAGGATGGGGCGGGTGCCGTCCTCACGGGTCAGACCTTCCAGCGCGCCCTTCATCATGGCGGAGGCGCCGGCGGCGTGGAGGTTGCACATATCCACATCCAGGCGGCTCAACACCCGCATGGCGCTCTTGACGGTGTTGGGAATGTCGTGCAGCTTCAGGTCGAGGAAGATCTTGTGGCCGCGCTCTTTGATCTCACGGACGATGGCGGGGCCCTCAGCGTAGAACAGCTCCATGCCGATCTTCACGAAGGGCTTCTCTCCGGCAGGGAACTGGTCCAGGAAGGCCAGCGTCTTTTCCTTGGTGGGGAAATCCAGTGCAATGATGACGTCTTTTGCGCTCATATATTCCAAATTCCTTTCAAAATTATTTGCTTGTTCAATCAGCGGTGGGCTGCGCCGGTGAGGGCGGAGATGCCGTCCACGCCCAGTCTTTCACAGACGGCAGGCAGCTTTTCGATGATGGTCTTGCAGGCGAAGGGATCCTTCAGGTTGGCAGCGCCTACTTCCACGGCAGTGGCACCGGCCAGCATCATCTCCGCTGCATCCTCGGCACTGGAAACGCCACCGCAGCCGATAATGGGGATCTTCACAGCCTCGTACACAGCCCAGACCATCCGCAGGGCAACAGGGAACACGGCAGGGCCGGACACGCCGCCGGTACGGTTGGCAATGACGGGCTTTTTCGTGTTCAGGTTGATGCGCATACCCAGCAGGGTGTTGATCAGGCACACGCCGTCGGCGCCGGCGTCCTCACAGGCGCGGGCGATCTCGGCGATGTCGGTGACGTTGGGGGTCAGCTTCATAAAAACGGGCTTGTCCGTCACGGCCTTGACAGCGGCGGTGACCTCCGCGGCGGCCCTGGGATCGCAGCCGAAATTCTTACCACCGGCGTGGACGTTGGGGCAGGAGATGTTGACTTCCAGGATCTTCACCTGCTCCACATCGTTGAGTTTGCGGCAGTTTTCGGCGTACTCCTCGATGGAGAAGCCGCCCACATTGGCAATGACGGGGCCGGAGAAGATCTTTGCAATGTTGGGAACTTCTTCGGCGATGACGGCGTCGATGCCGGGGTTCTGTAGGCCCACGGCGTTGAGCATACCGCCGGTCATCTCCGCAATGCGGGGCTGGGGGTTGCCCAGACGGGCGGAGCCTGTGGTTCCCTTCCAGGAAAAACTGCCGAGGATGTTCAGGTCATACAGTTCGGCATATTCCCGGCCGTAGCCAAAGGTGCCGGAGGCGGGGATGATGGGGTTTTTCAGCTCCACGCCCGCCAGATTCACAGCGAGATTTACCATACGATCTCCTCCTTGAACAGGATGGGCCCGTCCTTGCAGACCCGCTTATAGCCGTTTTTGGTGGGAACGGTGCAGCCCATGCAGGCGCCGAAGCCGCAGCCCATGCGGGCCTCGAAGCTGAACTGTCCATCCTTGAGCTGGGGCAGGGAGTGCACGGCCTTCAACATGGGCAGAGGGCCGCAGGTGAGCACATAGTCACATTCGGGGACGGCTTTGATGCAGTCGGTGACAAAGCCTTTGGTGCCCATACTGCCATCCTCGGTGGCCACCAGCAATCGGCAGCCAAGCTTGGAGAATTCCTCCAGATAATAGACGTCCTTTGCGGTGCGGAAGCCCAGCGCCACGGTGGGGGTCATGCCGGCATCCAGCATCCGCTGGGCAAGACCGTACAGGGGGGCGATGCCGATGCCGCCGCCGGCCAGTACGGAATGTTCGGAAGCGAGGCTGATGTCAAAGCCGTTGCCGAGGCCGGAGAGCGTGTCCAGCTCCGTGCCGGGAACACAGCGCACCAGTTCTTTGGTGCCCTCGCCAACCACCTTCACCAGCAGCATCAGCGCCTCGTCCGTCCAGTTGCAGATGGAGATGGGACGGCGCAGGAATTTGCCCGGCAGTTCCAGTTCCACAAACTGACCCGGAGCGGTGATGGCGGAGGTGTCGCCGGAGAGGATCATTTCATAGGTGTCCGCCGTCAGCTGGCGGGTGTGTTCTACGGTAAAGAGGGATTTTTTCATTGAAGCGCCTCCTGTTGTTTCAGGTCATGATATACGATTTCGCCGCCGCAGAGCGTCATGGCAACGGCTGCGGAAACGCCCCAGCCCTCAAAGGGAGTGGCACGGCCGAGGGAGAGGAAGGTGCTGCTGTCGATGACATGGGGGCGGTTGAGATCCAGCACCGTCACATCGGCGATGCTGCCTTCCTCCAGAGAGCCGCCGGGCAGACCGAAGATACGGCGGGGATTGACGCACAGGGCGTTGAGGATGGTCTCCAGCGGTACGATACCGGTCTGCACCAGATTGGTGTAGAGGATGGGGAAGGCGGTCTCCAGACCCACGATGCCGTTGAAGCTGGCGGCAAGGCCGCGGCTCTTTTCCTCGGCGGAGTGGGGGGCGTGGTCGGTGGCGATGCAGTCCACGGTGCCGTCCAGCAGTCCGGCCACCAGCGCGTCGCGGTCTGCTGCGGAGCGGATGGGGGGATTCATTTTGAAGCGGCCGTCATCCTGCAGATCCTCGTCGCACATGACGAGATAGTGGGGGCCGGTTTCGCAGGTGACGGGCAGACCCTCTGCCTTGGCCTTGCGGATCAGTTCCACGGTTTCCTTGGTGGAGATGTGGCAGACATGGTATTGACAGCCGGTTTCACGCACCAGCTGAATATCCCGCTCCACCTGTCGCCATTCGCTTTCGGGATTGTTGCCGATGAAGCCGTTCCGGCGGGCAAAGTCGCCGTCGTGGATCATCCACCCCTTGGTCAGCAGGCTCTCATCCTCGCTGTGTGCCACGATGGGCTTGTCCAGCGCCTTGGCCAGTTTCATGGCGGCGCGCATCATATCTTCGGACTGGACGCCGCGGCCGTCGTCGGAGAATCCGGCAACATTGGCGGCCAGATCGTTAAGATCCGCCAGCTCCTCGCCCCGCTCGCCTTTGGTGATGGCACCGTAGGGGTAGACATGCACCTTGGCGTTTTTGCGGATCAGATCCAGCTGAACCTTCAGGTTCTCTGCGCTGTCGGGCACCGGCTTCAGGTTGGGCATGGCGCATACGGCGGTGTACCCACCTGCGGCAGCGGCCTTTGTGCCGGAGAAAATCGTTTCCTTATAAGAAAAACCAGGCTCACGAAGATGAACATGCACATCAACGAAACCCGGAACGATCAAACAATTATCCAATTCAATGACAGAAGCGCCACCCTGCAGGGAAGAAACGGAAACAATACGTCCCTGGTCGATGGCGAGGTCCATATTCTCGAAACGGCCGTTCAGAAAAACGGCGCCGCCGGTCAGAAGCAGGCTCATAGACGGTTCTCCTTCCACGTACTTTTTCAACATATTATACTACCGAAAAACGCCTGCATTGTCAACGGGATTCCCCACCGTGAGGCAAGAAAAAATGTCCCGGAACATCCGTTCCGGGACATTGGAAAAGGCGGGAGGGTCAGCCTTTCAGGCTCTCTGCCCAGGCGGCGTACTTTGCCGTCTTGGCCTCGCAGGCCTCGGCGGTCTCGGCGCTGGTGAGCACATAGACCTTGACCTTGGGCTCGGTACCGGAGGGGCGGACGATCAGGCTGGTGCCGTCAGCCAGCTCGTAGCGCAGCACATTGGAATCAGACAGCTCCATGGTGGTCTTTTCGCCGGTGGAGACGTTGACCACACTGCCGTCCTTATAGTCCTTTTGCTCCTTCACGGCCACACCGGCGATCTCCACAGGGGGCTTTTCCCGCAGAGCGGCCATCAGCTGTGCCATCTTCTTCAGGCCGTCCAAACCGGGCATGACCAGATTCATCGTCTTTTCGGCGTAGAAGCCGTACTTCTTGTAGAGGCTCATCAGGGCGTCATAGAGGGTCATACCCTGATCGGCGTACCAGGCGGCCATCTCCGTCAGGATGAGGGCGGCGGTGACGGCGTCCTTGTCGCGCACGAAGTCGCCGAACATATAGCCGTTGGACTCCTCGAAGGCCATCAGCACCGTGCCCTCGCCGGCGGCTTCCAGCTGATCCTTCTTCTGGGCAAGGAACTTGAACCCGGTGAAGGTGTCGAAGCAGGCGAGACCGTTGGCCTCGGCGATGGTGCGGACCATCTCGGTGGAGACCAGAGATTTGAGGATGACGCCGTTTGCGGGCATCTTTCCGGTGCGCTTCCATGCGTCGATGGTGTAAGCGGTCAGCAGGATGCCGATCTGGTTGCCGGAGAGCACCTGATACACGTCGTCACCGGTGCGCACCATGATGCCCACGCGGTCGGCGTCGGGGTCGGAGCCGAGGATGAAGTCGGCGTCCTCACGCTTGGCGATCTCCACGGCCAGATAGAAGCCCTCGGGATTTTCGGGGTTGGGAGAGACCACGGTGGGGAAGTCGCCGTCGATGACCATCTGTTCTGGTACGCAGATGACGTGCTTGAGCCCCAGTCGCTTCAGTGCTTCTGGGATGAGCTGATAGCCCGTGCCGTGGAAGGGGGTAAAGACCATCTTGAAGGTATCGGCCACCTTTTCCACCACGGCCTTGTCGTTGACCTGTGCCATGACGTTGGCGAGGAACGCCTCGTCAGTCTCCGCGCCCAACAGGACGATTTTTCCTTCGGCGATGGCGGCATCATAGTCCATGGTCTTGACGCACTCGAATACGTCCAGCTCTTTCATCTTGCGGGCGACCTCGTCGGCGTGAACGGGGGGCAGCTGGGCACCGTCCTCCCAGTAGACCTTGTAGCCGTTGTACTCCTTGGGGTTGTGGCTGGCGGTGACGTTAATGCCGGCAATGCAGCCGTATTCACGCACGGCGAAGGACAGCTCGGGGGTGGGGCGCAGGGCGGCAAACAGGCGGACGGGGATGCCGTTGCCGGCCAGCACGCAGGCGGCCTCCCGGGCGAAGAGATCGGAGTTGTTGCGGCAGTCGAAACAGACGGCCACGCCGCGCTGCACGGCCTCGCTGCCCTCTTCCAGGATCACTTCCGCAAAGGCCTGTGTGGCGTGGCGGATCACATGGACATTCATCCGGTACAGGCCGACACCCATGGTGCCGCGCAGACCTGCGGTGCCGAAGGACAGCTGGTCAAAGAAGCGGGATTCAATCTCCTTGGCATCGCCGCGGATGGCGTCCAGCTCTGCTTTTTCATCGGCGGACAGGGCGGGGCTTGCCAGCCATTTCTGATATTCGCTCATGAAATCCATTTGCAGATCCTCCTGTTATATATTGAAAATCATTTATGATATTTGCTTCCGGTGTTGATCTGATAGCCCCGGTAGATCTGTTCCAGCAGCATGACCCGGGCCAGATGGTGGGGGAAGGTCATGGGGGACAGGGACAGCTTCGTGCCTGCCAGCGCCTTGACGGAGGGGTGCAGGCCGAAGGAACCGCCGATAAGAAAGACGAGCCGTCCCTCTCCGAAGCTGGAGTTTTTCTCCATCAGGGCGGCCAGTTCCTCGCTGGAATACAGGCGGCCCTCCACGCACATGGCCACGATGGCGGCGGAGGCGGGGAGTTTGGCACGGATGGCCGCAGCCTCTTTGGAGAGGGCTGCTTCGATCTGTGCAGCGGAGGGGTCATCGGGAAGACGTTCCTCCGGCAATTCGATGATGTCCAGATCGCAGAAGCGGGAGAGCCGCTTGGCATACTCCGCCGCGGCGTCGATATAAAACTTTTCCTTCATCTTGCCTACGCAGATGATGCTTACTTTCTGCATACGCCTCTCCTCGTCACATGATGGGGCGGACTGATATGATCTCTTGGTGCCACCGAGATGGCAGGGGAAAGACCGGCGGCGGAGAGTGCCAGCGCCACGGCGTTTTGCGCCATGACCGGGGTGTTGTTCTCCTGACTTAAGTGTACAAGCAGGATCTCGGACGTGCCGGATTCTGCCAGCGTTACGGCAAAGCGGGCGGCATCCTCGTTGCGCAGATGCCCCTCGCAGCCGAGGATCCGCTGTTTCAGGTAGTAGGGGTAAGAGCCGCTGCACAGCGATTCTTCGTCGTAATTGGCCTCCAGCACCGCCAGATCCACGCCGGGGAGGATCCGGGCGGCGTCTTCCGTGACATAGCCGGTGTCTGTCAGCAGACCGACGCTGCCATGCTCCGTGTCAAAGCGGAAGCCGCAGGCGCCGGCAATGTCGTGAGAGATGGGAAACGGGGTGATGCGGACTTCGCCGATCTGCGTGCAGGCACACAGCTCCACGGGGAGCAGGCGGCCGAAGAACCCGGCGATGCGGTAGTCCAGCTGGCGGCAGGTCTGTTCCGTGGCCAGCACGGGGCAGGTGATGTGTTTCAGCAGGGTCTGCAGCCCGGCAATATGGTCGGTATGAGCGTGAGTGATGAGGACAGCGTCCAGATCCTCCGGAGAAAGCTCCAGCGTCCGCAGGGAGGCGGTGATGCGGCGACAGGAGATGCCGGCGTCCACCAGCAGGCGGGTCTGGCCGCAGGTGAGCAGCATCGCGTTTCCGGAGGAGCCGCTGGCCAGTGTATGTACGGTGGTCAACCCAATCCCTCTCTTATCGTGTTGAAAAAACGTCCGCAAGGGAGGCCGTCGACGAAAGTCGCCATCCTCCATCGCGGACGTTCAGCGGTGTTATTGAAAATCAGCCGATGCTGGCGGTGGAAAGGGCATCATCGTCAGGGTAATCCACAGAGTGGATGTTGGCACCCAGCGCCTGCAGCTTGAAAATGATGTTCTCGTAGCCGCGCTCGATATAGTGGACGGCAGAGATCTCGCTCTGCCCCTGTGCGGCCAGCGCGGCGATGACCATGGCGGCACCTGCCCGCAGGTCATAGGCCTGAACGGGAGCGCCGATCAGGCGTTCAACGCCCTCCACCACGGCAGTGCGCTCATCCACCTGGATGTTGGCGCCCATGCGGCACAGCTCATCCACATAGCGGTAGCGGCTGGCCCAGACGCCTTCGGTGATGAGGGAGGTGCCCTGTGCCAGAGCGAGCACGGTGGTGATCTGGGGCTGCATATCGGTGGGAAAACCGGGGTAAGGCATGGTCTTGACATTCACCTTGCGCAGCGCGCCGGTGCGGCGGACCAGCAGAGTGTCCTCGTGTTCCTCCACTTCCACGCCCATTTCCACCAGCTTGGCGGTGATGCAGTCCATGTGCTTGGGGATGATATTCTTCACCAGGATCTGCCCGCCGGTGGCGGCCACAGCAGCCATGTAGGTGCCGGCCTCGATCTGGTCGGGAATGATGGCGTAAGTGCCGCCGTTGAGACGATCCACGCCGCGGATCTTGATGGTGTCGGTACCGGCGCCGCGGATGTTGGCGCCCATGGAGTTGAGGAAGTTGGCCAGATCCACGATGTGAGGCTCTTTTGCCGCGTTTTCGATCACGGTATCGCCCTCGGCCATGGCGGCAGCCATCATAATGTTCATGGTGGCACCTACAGAGACCACATCCAGATAGACGGTGGCACCCTTCAGGCGGCCGGTATCCGTGGAAGCCATGACATAGCCGCCCTCGGCAACGACCTTGGCGCCCAGCGCAGTGAAGCCCTTGACGTGCTGGTCAATGGGGCGGACACCGCCGAAATTGCAGCCGCCGGGCATGGCGACCTCGGCCTGACCGAAGCGGGCAAGCAGGGCGCCGATGAGGTAGTAGGAAGCGCGGATCTTACTGCACAGATCCATGGAAGTGCGGGTGGAGTGGATCCTGCGGCTGTCGATCTCCACGGTGTGGCGATTGATGGTGCGGATATTAGCGCCCAGCTGCTCCAGGATCCGCAGACACATGGTCACGTCGGAAATCTGGGGCAGGTTTTCGATACGGCAGATCCCATCCACCATCAAAGCGGCGGGGATGATGGCGACGGCAGCATTTTTGGCGCCGCTGATCTCCACTTCTCCAAACAGGGGTTTTCCACCCTGTACAATGTATTTCGTCAAAATCTTGACCCTCTTTTCAAGACAATTATTCTTTCGTAACGGCAGAGTATGGGGCTGAAAACAGTTTACCCGCTTCGCGCTGCTTCATACCTGCCGGGAACAACCCAACAACGGACAGGATCGCCTGCCCGACAAACTTTCACACACATACCATAACACACCTGATGCGGAAAAGCAAACCTTTCCTGTCGGTTCACACAAAAAACAACGGGAGGATCAGCCTGTGCTGACAGCGCCGGTCACGCAGTCTACATAGTATTTTGCAATGTCCGTTTCGATGCACCATGCGGGGGTCAGAGACAGGGAAACGGCGCTGCTTTCCAGTTCGTAGCAGAGGTCGATTTTCGTGACCGCGGAGGCCGACGCGCCGCTTTCTCTGCGGTATTGCTGGAAGGTAATCAGCGCAGCGGATGCGGTAAGAGGATCTTTCTGGAGCGGTACGGCAGTGCCGGCGGAGGGCAGCAGCGTCCCGCTGACGGAGGCCAGCACACCTTCGGTGATCACAAAGGTGACGGTGCAGTTGTACACGGAAAAACCGTTGTGAACGGCGGTGGCCACGGCCGTTCCGCTGCCCTGTGCGTCCAGCGTAAAGACGAGAGCATCGTATGAGAAGGTGCGGCAGAAACTGCGGCAGAACGCCTCGGTGTCGCTCCGGGCGGGGATGCCGGTGATGTCAAAGCTGCCGCTGGAGCGGAATTGTGCGGTACCGGAACTGCCGGTATAGACGGCGTGAAGGCTGTCGCTTTCCCCCTCCTGGGGCAGCGCATCACCCAGGAAAAAGGCGGCGACTTCGCGTTCCCGGGCAAGATCTCTGGTAAAGGACAAGCCGGCGGGAGGCGTGGCGGAGGAGAATGCGTCCGCATAGAGGATCATGTCGTCTTCGGCAAAGAGGGCGGTGAGCTGATCCACCGTCCGGCTGCGGGCAGAGCGAACCGCGGCTTCCCGAATGACCAGCGCACTTAAAAGAAAGCCGTTGAGCAGCAGCAAGATGATAATGATGATATTTTTCAGCCGATGACGATCCATGGATCCACCACCTTATAAGCGAACTAGTCCAGCAGCCAGCCTGCGCTGACCGTGCCGGAGCCGGTATCGGCATAGCCGATGGAGAGGTCAGTAAGGGGCTCGTTTTCTGCGATGGCCAGCATCTGCTGTATGGGCAGAAGCAGGGAAGTGCTTCCGGAGGAAGCATATTGCCGCAGGCGCAGAGTGATTTCCGATATGGTGCTGCCGGTAAGGGTCACAACGGCGGCGCTGTCCCCATCGGAAAAGCGGATGGGAACACCGTGCGCCTGATAGTCAAACGTGAGAACAGTCGTATTTTGTGTTTGCTCGATGCTTTGCAGATACAGCGAGGCCTCGCCGGCGGTACTGCCCAGCAGGGAACGGAGCAGTGCGGCAGCGCCTGTTACGCATTCCGGAAGGGTCGGTTCCGTTCCGGCGGTGTCGATGCGCAGCTCGGCGTAGCTGGAGTTGTCCTGATAATAAACGGTTCCGTCGGGGCGGAGGTGCAGCGTGCGGCCGTTTTCTTCAATGAATTCCGTGCCGCTGGAGTCGGTGTAGCGGAACTTGGTATTGGGGTTGAAGTGAAGCGCAGACAGCAGCTGTGCGTTTTCGGAGAAATAGGGTACGGTGCTGCTCAAAACCGGCAGAGACGGTGTGGTATCCGGCAGCAGCGAACAGGGGGAAAGGGTTTTGGCTGCAGGGGCAGCATCTGCGATATCCATGACGAAGCGGGCGTTGCCCAGTTCGTAATAGCTCAGGATCTCCTCCAGCGCCTGTGCGGAAAGGGCGGTGCCGCATTTCAGATAGCGGGCGTCGCCGTCCCAGTAGAACAGCACCACGCCGTCCTCTGCGGCGGAGAGGATCACCTGTCTGGCAGGGGTGGAGAGAGTGCTTGCGGCGTCCATCATGCCTGCCAGTACAGGCAGAGGCAGAGGGGTGCGGAAATCGTAAAAAACAGAAATCGTCTGCACCGCATCCAGAAAGTCCTGCTCGGTGACAGCGGAGGTGAGCGCGGCAGTCTGCAGCGCGGTGCCGAGCAGCTGGGCCAGCGGCTTGAAATCCTCGTCGGCGGTGGTGGCGGCCACGGAACCGTATCGGCCGTAAGCGCCGGTGACGGCGACCTGCACGGGTGCCGACAGGGCGGTGGTGGCTGCGGTTGTCTGTGTCGACTGTGTGGACGGAGCCGAAAAGATGTCAAAGAAACCGGAGTTTGCGCCCAGATGATAAAACTGACTTTGGACGAACAGCACCACGGCGGAAAGGGACAGCAGGGTAATGGCGATGTTTTGCAGAAAGTCGCGGCGGCTCTGTGACGGTTCGTTCATGCTGTCCCTCCTTTCATTCGGCGATGGAAATCAGTTGTTGGGTTGGGGCGGATTGATGGGAAGGGTCAGGCGGATCGTAGTGCCCTTGCCCTCATGGGGGGCAAGCGCGAGGGTGCCGCTGTGGCGCAGCACGATCTCCCGTGCGATGGAGAGGCCGAGGCCGGTGCCGCCGGACTCTCTGGAACGGGCCTTGTCCACGCGGTAGAAGCGGTCGAAGATCCGCTCCCGATCCTTTTCGGGGATGCCGATACCGGTATCCGAGACCTCCATCCAGACGGAATCCTCGATGACGCCGGCGGTGACGGTGATGCTGCCGCCGTCGGGCGTGTATTTGATGGCGTTGCCGATGATGTTCATCATAACCTGTTCCAGCCGGCTGCGGTCGCCGGTGACCAGCGGCAGATCCGCCGGGGCGTCGCAGGAGAACTGATGTCCCCGCTGCTGTGCGTTCAATGCGTTGGCGCGCACCACGCTTGCGATGGCGTCCCCGAAGGGGAAGCGGGAGAAGAGCAGCTCGGCGTTGCCGGAGTCCAGCCGGGAGAGAGTCAGAAGATCCTGCACGATATGGGTCATGCGGTCCGTTTCGGTGATGATGATGTCCAGAAAGCTGTTGGCCATGTCCAGAGGGATGTCCCCGCCGCTGTCGCGGAGGGTCTCGGCGTAGCTGCGGACATTGGTCAGGGGCGTGCGAAGCTCGTGGGATACGTTGGCGACGAATTCCTTGCGGCGTTCCTCACTGCGGTGCTGCTCCGTCACGTCGTGGAGCATAATGATGACACCGCCCTGCTCGGCGTTGGAGAAGGGGGCAAGGTACAGTTCCAGCGTCCGCTCGCCCACGGAGAGGACATCCTCTACATAGTTGGGGCGGTGCAGCGCCAGAATCTGCTCAAAGGGATGCAGATCGCCCAGCAGTTCTTCGTAGGTGCAGTCGGATGCCACCGTCCGCTGCAGCAGTTCGTTGGCTGCGGGATTGCAGTGGATCAGGCGGCCGGCATGGTCAAAGGCCACCACGCCGTCCGTCATATGGAGGAACAGCGTGTCCAGCTTGTTGCGCTCGTTTTCCATGGCGGTCAGGGTGGATTGCAGCACGCCGGCCATCTCGTTGAAGGTGCCGGTCAGGATGCCGATCTCGTCCGTGGATTCCACCGGCAGTGCGCTGTCAAAGTCGCCTGCCGCCACGCGCTCTGCGCCGGCGGTCAGCTTTTCAATGGGGTCCACCATGGTCTTTGACAGCAGGAAGCTGAGCAAAACGGAGATGAGCAGACCGATGACCAACGCCTGCATGATGATGAAGAACAGCTGGTCGTTCAGGCCGGAGACTGTGTCCTTGTTGTCCAAGATATAGATGATGAACGCGTTGTCGCCGCCCATGATGGGAATGGCCACATCCATGTAGTCCGAGGCGATGTCGCTCCGGTCACCCACCAGCGTTTCGTCGCCCTGCACCACGGCATTCCGCGCGGTCAGCAAATTGGCGCTCTGCTCACGGGGCAGGGAGGCGGCGTCCGCAGAGCCCACGAGATAGGTGCCGGTGGTGCCGTCCAGCACGAAGAAGTTGCGGGAACGGTAGTCGATGCCCAGATTACCGGCGTTGGAGTCCAGCATGTTGCGGATACGCTCGGCGCCGTCCGGCTGTGCCGCTTCGCTGCGCAGGGAAGCGACAAAATCGCGGCTGTCCTCGCCGAACACATCACTCATCTGCTGGTAGAATGTGTTGATATAGAAATTGGAAACGCTGGTGGTCAGAAAGGTGCCCATCACAGCCATCAGCGACAGGATAAGCAGCAGCAGAATCAGCGTCAGTTTCATGTGCAGACTGCGGAACAAGGTATTCACCGTCCTTTACAAGGGAACGTACTTTACACGGAAAAATAGTATCCCACGCCGCGGCGGGTCAGAATGTAGACGGGGTTGGCGGGGTCGGCCTCGATCTTTTCCCGCAGGCGGCGGACGGTGACATCCACCGTGCGCACGTCGCTGCCCACATAGCCGTAGTTCCAGACCTGTTCCATCAGATCCACGCGGGAATAGACCTTGTTGGGGTGGCTGGCAAGGAAGGTGAGCAGCTCGTATTCCCGCTGGGTCAGTTCCACCACCGCGCCGCCGCGGAAGACCTGATGGCTGTCCGTGTTGATGGAAAGTTCGCCGGCCACGGGCATGGCGCTGGCTGCGGCGGAGGCGGCGGAAGCAGGCGCTGCCATGCCGCTGCGGCGGATGTTGGCGCCGATGCGGGCAGAAAGCTCCCGCATGGAGAAGGGCTTGGTGATATAGTCGTCTGCGCCGATCTCCAGCCCCAGAACCTTGTCGGACTCTTCCTCCCGGGCGGTGAGGATGATGACGGGGACATTGTTGCCCTCGGCGCGCAGCGTCTTGCACACGTCGAAGCCGATCATTTTCGGCAGCATCACGTCCAGCAGGATCAGATCCGGGTTTTCCGTGCGGGCCTTATTCAATCCGTCCTCGCCATCATAGGCCTCGCAGGTGCGGAAGCCTTCCCGCTGGAGGTTGAAGCGCAGAATATCCACAATGTTCTTTTCGTCCTCTACGATGAGGATGGTTTTCTGACTGTTCATAAGTGAACCTCCCGAAACGTCTTTTAAGAATCAAAGGTCGAATTGCAGCTTGGCCTTCAGTACGGCGGTCACGGTCTTGGCGTCTTCGATTTCGCCTGCCATGCAGCGGCGCAGCAACTCGTCGAAGGGGATACGCTCCACATTCAAAAATTCGTCCGGATCCAGCGCCTGCTGTTCAAAGCGCAGTCCTCTGGCAAAAAACAGATACAGCACCTCGCTGTAGCAACCCGGAGAGGGAAGAATGCAGCCGAGGGGGATGAATTCCTCCGGCACGGCGCCGGTCTCCTCCCGCAGTTCACGGAGAGCGCCTGCTGTCGGGTCTTCTCCCGCGTCCAGCTTGCCGGCGGGGATCTCCGGCATCAGTTTGCCGAATACATAGCGGTACTGGGTGACCAGCAGGGCGTTGTTGTTTTCGTCCAGCGCCAGCACCGCCACGCCGCCGTTGTGTTCCACCACCTCGCGATAGGCGGTGTGCCCGTTGGGCAGCAGCACTTCGTCCACATGGACGCTGACGATGCGGCCGTGGAATTTCTCTTCACGCCGCAGCGTTTTTTCGGTCAGATCCGTCATTGGCCAGTTCCCTCCCGGTTAACTTTGCCGAAACATAGTTATAATCACTTTATTATATCACAGGAAGTGTCCGTTGCCAAGTCCGCTCTTTCTCTTGAAGATTGCAAAAAACCGTGATATACTATAAAAACTTTCCAATGAAACGAGGTGAGTTCCACGGAGAAAAAGGGGATCAAAATTGCAGCCCAAAACCGCAAGGCTTTCCACGATTACTTCGTGGAGGATCGCTACGAGGCGGGCATCGAACTGTTCGGTACGGAGGTCAAGTCGATCCGTGCCGGCACGCTGAACCTGAAAGACTCCTACTGCACCGTCAAGGACGGTGAGATGTTCGTTCACAGCATGCACATATCGCCCTACGAAAAGGGGAACATCTTCAATCGTGACCCTGTCCGCACCCGCAGACTGCTGATGCACAAGCGGGAGATCCGCAAACTCCACGCCCTCATCAAGCAGGATGGCTACACGCTGGTGCCGCTGTCCGTCTATTTCAAGGATGCCCGGGTCAAGGTGGAGATCGGCCTGTGCAAGGGCAAGAAAAATTACGACAAGCGGGACGCCACCGCAGCGCGCGATGCGAAGCGGGAGATCGACCGCACCATGAAAGAAAGGAATCGATAACCATGTCCAACCCCATTGTTACCATCACCATGGAAGACGGCCGTGTGATGCGCGGCGAGCTGTATCCCGAAAAGGCTCCCAACACCGTCAACAACTTCATTTCTCTGGCCAACCAGGGCTATTATGACGGCCTGATCTTCCACCGCGTCATCCCCGGCTTCATGATCCAGGGCGGCTGCCCCAACGGCACCGGCATGGGCGGCCCCGGCTACCAGATCCACGGCGAGTTCGCCGGCAACGGCTTTACACAGAACGATCTGCTGCATACCACCGGCGTGCTGTCCATGGCCCGTACCATGGCTCCCAACTCTGCCGGCAGCCAGTTCTTCGTCATGGTGGCACCCGCCCCTCATCTGGATGGTCAGTATGCTGCTTTTGGCAAGATCACCGAGGGTGAGCAGATCGCCATCGACATCTCCCGCGTCCAGCGCAATATGTTCAACGACAAGCCCAAGAAGGATGTGGTGATCGCTTCCATCCGTGTGGACACGCTGGGTGTGGAGTATCCCGCCCCCGAGACCCACTGATTTCGAACAAAGGAGGCGGTTTGGTGAAAACTGCCATTATTACCGGCGCTTCCACCGGTCTGGGACGGGAGTTTGTCCGCCGTCTGGCGGATGTGTTCCCGGAAGTGGAGTGCTGCTGGCTCATCGCCCGTCGGACGGAGCAGTTACAGGAAACGGCAGCTCTTTTATCCGGCAAGCGAGTGGAGTGCATTTCGCTGGATCTGTGCGATCCGGCCTCTTTTGCGGTGCTGCAGGACAAGCTGGCAACGGAAAAGCCGGAGGTCAGTATCCTCGTCAATAACGCCGGCTGTGGATATCTGGGCAACGTCGGGGAGGTGGATACGGCCTCCCAGACCCGTATGATCGATTTGAATCTGCGGGCGCTGACCGCCGTGACCAATCTGGTTCTGCCCTATATGGGGCGCGGAAGCCGCATCCTGAATGTGTCCTCCATCGCATCCTTCTGTCCCAATCCGCGGATGGCAGTCTACTCCGCCACCAAGGCGTTTGTGAGCTCCTTCACTGTAGGTATCAGCGAGGAATTGAAG
Organism: Oscillospiraceae bacterium; assembly: GCA_015068025.1. Lineage (GTDB taxonomy): Bacteria > Bacillota > Clostridia > Oscillospirales > Oscillospiraceae > Oscillibacter. The sequence goes on from SVLH01000002.1 coordinate 41,004, forward strand.
CCCAGGGGCATTACCGCCACGGCGGTCTGCCCCGGTCCTATGCAGACCGAGTTTCTGGATGTGGGCAACATCACGGGCAACTCCAAGATGTTCCGGATGCTGCCCTACTGCAATCAGGAGCAGGTGGCAGGCGGTGCGCTGCGAGCTGCAAAAGCAGGGTGCACAATCTATACGCCGAAGCTGTTCTATAAGTTTTACCGCGTGCTGGCAAAAATCGTGCCGGTAAAGCTGATGGTCAAATTTACCAAGACTTAAATTCACGGAATTGTAACATACTTCCTCCGGGAAGTATGTTATAATCTCCATTGCAATCCCAAATCCTGTACCTGAAAAGGAACCCAACGGTCTCCAAAATCCGAGCGAAACCCAGCGGAGCGGATTCGCGAGGAAGAGGAGATGCAACGGAATGAGTAAGCTTTGGCTAAAGGCCGAAGCGAACGATATGGAGTTTGCATCGACGAGGGGGTGTACCGGTTTCGACGGGGGTATGGAGGCGGGACAAGCGGGCGGATGCGCCTGACATCCTTAAAACGGGCAATTTATAAATTAAATAACAACAACACTGTTGCTGTTGCTGCCTAATTAAAGGCGGCCGTCTGAACCGGAGAGGCCACAGGCCGGGGAAGGCGTCGTTGATGTGGCGTCCGTGAGGCGGGAAAGAGTTGACCCGCCCACGCATCATGACTCTTACCTGAACAGGCGGCGTGACGGCTTGCCGTCTGGGATGGGAACAGGGAGGAAGACTCCCGCAATAACCGTCTGCGCCCGGAGAAAGTCCCGTTAAAGTGCTTTCGGACGGGGGTTCAACTCCCCCCACCTCCACCAACGTGGTATAAAGCGAACACCTACTACTTCAAAGGTGGCTTTGCTGTAACGGTTTGGCTTTAATACCATCACAGAAAAAGAACGGCTTTCCAATCACGGAAAGCCGTCTTTTTATTTTCCAAAAGATTAAAGTTAAAGTACAAGTTCAGATATCATACGGCAGATCTCTGCAACATTTGCGCTGCTAACAAAATCAAACTTTACGCGACCAAGCCCAGAAAACCACAGTTCTAATTCGCTATCCAAATCAAGAACACCCGCAGTTTCTACGCTGAACGCTTGAATTTTACTGTAAGGAAGCGAAGTATAATCAATCTTCTTCCCTGTAATGCCCTGTACATTGATCGCAAAAATTCGCTTATTTGTGAAAACAACACCGTCACGAACGGTTTTAAAGCTGCCAAGTATTTGCTCACCAGACACAAACATTGGAGAAATCGTCTTTATGAAAGTTTCATTATCAACAGGTCTGAGTTTAAGAAATTCTGCATTTTTAAAATCGATCATATTCCGTCTTCCTTTCATTTTGTAATGGTTGCTTTAAGTACACTATTATCTTAATATCAAGGCTAATATTTGTCAATATTGGACAACTGCATCATCTTTGTGGCAAGAGAAAACCGCCCGACAAATGCCGGACGGCTTCCCTTTTGAAAGGAGAAATTCTATGTCTGCCCTACAGGGGGACAAGTAAATTTATTCGGCTTCTTTCCTTTTCTGAAAAGCCGCCTGTGCTTCCATTCTGCGCCTACGGTTTTCTTTTGCCTGTTGAGCATTATAAAAAGCATCTAAAGACTGTTGCGCTTTTCGGCGGTCTGTTTGATACTGCCGCTGCCGCTGTTTCTTTTGTTCACGAAAACAAGCATCCGCTCCGGTGCATTCCTCTTTTGTACAGAATAGGCATATAGCGGCATTTTCACGCTCATTTTCTGCGGCTCGTTTTAGTTTTTGGGCTCCAGAATAATATCTCTGGCCTTGAGCAGCTCAGTATAATCGTCCTGGCCTTTACTCCAAAGGAACGCACTTGCGCGGAGGGTTTCGCGCTTGGTGCCGCTGACGGCAACTGCGATATCAGATATGCGCAGCTGAGAACGGAACTCATCGAACACGATGGTATCTTCGCCGTTGTATCGCTCGAAGGGGTGGTCGTAGTCGGTTACGCGACATACGTGGTTTAAAAAGGAGGTGCCGGTATCGGAAGCGGATGCGGCGAAAAGTTATGTTAAAGAATCGGTAGAATTCTTTAATAGCTATTTGTCCCTTTGTGCAAAGCATAGTGTTCAGGGATACGCATACTTGAAAGAGTTGGAAGACCATGAATTCGGCGTTAATACGGAGGTGGCGTGTCAGCTGTTTCGAGTGGATGGCGATGATGCCGCAGATGCGTTTTGGAGTATCCCTAATATTTATCGAAAGCAACAATTAGCGGAATTGCAAAAGTCCTATAAAGATTATCAGGCGGCGACGCAGGTGCTTGAAACGCACATCCGAAGTTTCTTTGGTTGTACAGATTTGCATTATGTTTTTCTTGACCCGGACGAATACAAATTTGATAATTCGGCGGTACGCTTTGAATATGAGCGGCAGATTTTTAAGAACCAAGGAAAATGGAGGGCAACAATGTATGTCATAAAAAAGGAGCTGCTGGAGAAGTGGCCCAACGCAAGCGTTGAAATCAGGGAAAAATCGATTTTTGTTAAATACAAGGAGTAAATGGCGGAATTAAGGCTGTGGATTCTATATAAAACACTATAAAATACGAGGACGACCTCACCCGGAAAACCCTTCCGGATGAGGTCGTTTTGTTGCTTTGTGCTATCAGCCCAGGGGGAGCACACTCTTGCCGTATTCCTCGTTGGGGATCTGGTCCATGGCGCTGTAAATGGCAGACAGGCCACAGAAAATGCCAACGAAACCGGCGGTGGTGATGGTGTGGTTGCCGGTGAAATCGCCGGCGGCCAGCAGCATGAACAGCACGGTCAGAGAACCGAAGACCACCTGTGTTGCACGGTTGTGCTTCAGGGTGCCGACAAACATGAACAGGGTGAAGATGCCCCACAGCAGCAGGTACCACCCATGGCAACGATCACGATGGAAAGGGGCAGAAAGCCTGCATTGTGCAGGTTCAGCAGCACGGTGGTCATGCCAAAGCCCAGCAGACCCAGAGGCCCGGATTTGCCATTTTTGCTTTCCGTTCAGTGGACAGGGTTATTTCCTCCATACACAAATCAATTTTGGCCGAACGTTGGCATTATATGCCCCCAAAAAGCAGAAAGGCAAGGGCGAATGGAATTTGTTGTATCGGTGTTTGCGGAGCAATTACACCTTGTGCTTCATCAAACCGTGGCGGTTGCAATACACATAGAGATACCCGTGGCCGCGGAAGCGGAATCTGCACGCTGCGCTGCCTTCCGGATAGAGCTTTACCAGCTCGAATTTGTCCGCTGTTACATAGGCAAGAAAAGAGATGTAGTGTTGCTTGGTCATGGGGTGGTCAACGACGATATACTGCTCGTCCTCCACGGCTTCCGTGGTGATGCGGTGGGCATCGTCCACATCCTCTGTCTCCAAAGGCGGGAGCGTTACGCCGCAGCAGGCGACGACGGCCTCACCCATGGCGTGGAGGATGTTGCCGCATACGGGACACACATAGAGCCTGGAGCGCAGCATGTTGGCAGAGAGATTCTGGTTGATCACGGTATTTCCCGACATCAGCTCCATCACGGAAACGTCCAGCGCTGCAGCAAGGGAGGTCAGCAGAGAGATGTCCGGCAGACCCTTCGCTGTTTCCCATTTGGACACGGTCTTGGGGCTGACGTCGATGCGGTCGGCCAGCTCGGCCTGTGTCATTTTTTTGGATTCGCGCAGTCGTTTGATGGTGGCGCCTGTTACATAGTGATCCATCCTTGCGCCCTCCTTTTCTTCAAATTGTTTTTATGATAAACCGGAATGCCGCCGGATGCAACCTACGGTTCGTGGAGAGGGGCGAGAACTGCGTTTTGGAATTGACTTGCGGCGAGATTTATTGTAAAATGTGGCGTCGGCAAATGTGCGGTTTCGCACAGGTGTCTGTATGCTTTTTCGGGAAGGTGACCGATATGAACGATCCAATCAGAATTGCAATTTTAGGCTACGGAAATCTTGGCAGAGGGGTGGAACTTGCGCTTCGAGCCAATCCGGATATGAAGCTTTCCGCAGTTTTTACAAGAAGAAATCCGGCGGCGCTGAAGCTCCTGACAGAGGGTGTTCCCGTATACGGGATCGACAGGCTGACAGCAATGCACAGCGAGATCGATGTGCTGATCCTCTGCGGCGGTAGTGCAAAGGATCTGCCCGTGCAGAGCGCGGAATACGCAAAATATTTCAACATTGTGGACAGCTTTGACAATCACTCTGCCATCCCCGAGCATTTTGAGCGGTGCGACCGCCGCGCGCTGGAGGGTGGAAAAACGGCAGTGATCTCTGTGGGTTGGGATCCCGGCATGTTCAGTCTGCAGCGTCTGCTTGGCAACTGCATCCTGCCCAACGGCAGTGACTACACCTTCTGGGGCAGAGGCGTCAGCCAGGGACATTCCGATGCCATCCGCCGTATCGACGGTGTGAAAAACGGCAAGCAGTACACGGTGCCCGTGCCCGCCGCGCTGGAAAAGGTGCGCAGCGGCGAGAATCCCGAACTGACCACCCGGGAAAAGCACACCCGCGAATGCTTCGTTGTGGCGGAGGAGGGCGCGGACCTGCAGCGCATCGAGCAGGAGATCAAGACGATGCCCGCCTACTTCGCACCCTACGATACCACGGTGCATTTCATCTCCCAGGAGGAGTTTGACCGCGACCACGGCGGCATGGCACACGGCGGTTTTGTGATGCGCAGCGGCGTCACCGGCATCAACGGCGAGACCCGCCAGATGATCGAGTATTCCCTGAAGCTGGGCTCTAATCCGGAGTTTACTGCCAGCGTGCTGGTATGCTGCGCCAGAGCGGCATATCGTATGAATGCGGCCGGTCTCACGGGTGCAAAGACCATCTTTGACATTCCACCCGCATCTCTCTCTCCCAAGAGCGGGGAAGAACTTCGCAGAACGCTGCTGTAAAAAAGCGTGAGAAACGCGCAGTCCGCCATACAGCGGACTGCGCGTTATTGATTATGCGCGGACAGGGGAGATGACATTCAGGCGCAGGCCGATTCGTCGGCTGCGGGCATCTCGTTTCGGAACATGACCGGAGGGCTTTGTGTCGTGTCGCTGCTGGGCAGTTCCTCCAGCGAGGCAAAGGTATAGCCCATCTCCTCCCACTTGGTCAGTAGCTCGTCCAGAATGGCGGCGTTGGTGGCGGAAGTGGAATGGAGCAGCACGATGGCGCCGTCATGGATGCGGGGCAGCAGCTTGGCGTAGGCCTGCTGGGCAGTGGGCTGGTTGTCCACATACCAATCCACGTAGGCAAGACTCCAGAATACGGTCTTATACCCCAGCGCGCAGGCCTGTTTCAGGTTCTCCTCGCTGTATTTTCCCTGGGGCGGGCGGTAGAACATGGGCATGTCCTCCCCCGTGACTTCCCGGTACAGGGCGGAGAGCCCATCCAGCTCCTTTTGGAAAGCGGTCTGGTCGGAGATGGCGGACATGTCCGGGTGATGGAGGGTGTGGTTTCCCACGATGTGTCCCTCTGCTGCCATGCGGCGGACGATGTCCGGCGCGGTGTCCAGCATGGTGCCCACGATGAAGAATGCGGCGGGCGCATTGTGCTTTTTCAGCGCATCCAGGATGGGCGCGGTGTAGCCGTTTTCATAGCCGCAGTCGAAGGTCAGGTAGATGACCTTTTTGCCGGTGTCTCCCAGAAAGCAGGCGTTGTATTTTGCCAGCGCCTCCGATGTGGCGTTGCCGATGGGGGATTTACCCTCGGTGGGGAAGGATAGCCCCCAGTCGGCAGCGGCGGCCGGCACGGCGGCGGGTGCGGATGCGGGCTGCATTTGCCCTTGCAGCCAGAGCATTCCCGCCAGGAACAGGCAGGGAGCCAGCAGGATGAAAAATACGAGAACGCGGCGGTGAACTGTCATGAGAATTCCTCCGAAAACCGTAGTGAGACTAGTGTTTCCCGGAAGCCGTTGAAAAAACCGCGAAAAAGAACTATAATGCAGCAAAAGGAGTGATTGGATGGAGCAGCTTTGGGCGCAGTTTGACCGCATCGTGATTTTTGATACGGAAACCACCGGCATCGAATTCGGAAAGGATCGCATCATCGAACTGGGGGCGGTCTCTCTGGAAAACGGGGTGGAGGTGGATCAGCTGAATGTGCTGATCCGGTTGCCGGAGGGTGAGCGCCTTCCGCCCTTTATCGTCGAACTGACGGGCATCACAGATCTTCAGCTGTGTGCGGAGGGCGTGGAGCAGGCAGAGGCGGTGGATGCCTTCTGCCGTCTGCTGGAAGGGGCGCAGCGACCGCTTCTGGTGGCCTATAACGCGCAGTTCGACCTGAACTTCCTGTACCACTTCCTGAAGCCCTATGGCAGGGTGGAGGTGCTGCGCGCGCCGCGGTTTCTTGATGCCCTGACGGTGTACCGCGACCGGCGAGACTATCCCCACAAGCTCTCCAATGCAATTGACGCATACGGCTTGGGCGATGCGGCGGTAAACAGCCACCGGGCTGTGGACGATGCCCGGGCAACGGTGCTGCTGCTGGAGAAAATGGCGCAGGAGAAGGACGACCTTGCGCGGTACATCAATTTGTTTGGTACGCACCCGAAATACGGCGTTTCCGGCCGCCCCATTTCTTCGGTGACCTACCGCAGCCAGCCCTATCAGCGTCTGAAACCCCTGTATGATCTGACCTGAAAAAAGCCTCTCCGCATGAGCGGAGAGGCTTTTTTATTCATGATACCCCACATTGGCAGCGGAGCCTTACAGCCCCAGCATCGCGTCGCGCAGACGGTCGGTGACAGCGCCCTCGAAAATGGGGGTGCTGTGGCCGTGGAGGGTTTCCAGCGCGGCGGCAGCCATGGTGCAGGAGACATTCCCACCCATGGACAGATCCAGATCGAAAATGAATTTTGGCTCCGGATCCTGCTGGGGATTGGCGCCCTTGGTTTGGAGACGGCCCGGCCCGGCATGGATCTTTGCAATGCAGCTGGAATCCAGCTTCAGCTGCAGATCGCAGCCGCAATGGAGAAGTCTTTCCTCCGCCACGTCCGCTTCCGCCATGGGTCCCAGATAGGCGGGGGCAAACAGCTCCGCCCAGGGGGTGTTCTCCAGCCCCAGCTTTGCGCGGGAAACGATGTTCACATAGCGCAGCCCCACCCGCTGAAAGTAGGCGGGCTTGTAGAGCTGGATGAAGGCGGCCAGCGGCTTGTCCAGCTGGCGGGCAAAGGCCTCCCAGCCGGGGTAACGGAGGGTGGAGAGGGAGATGAAATCCCGGGTGAGATTCAGCTTCCACATGCCGTCGGCGGAGAGGAAATGGTAGTTTGCCGTAGGAGAGGGCTGTTCTACGCGGGGATTTGCGCTGCCCAGCCCGGTGATCTTCGGCGCAGGGGTCTCCTGCTTGCAGGCGTAGCGGGGAAATTCCTCCCGGATCGCCTCCTGAAATGCTGCCGGCTCCACGGTGTTGATGGAAAGAATGGTGGGGAAGCGAAGCTGGCAGATCACCTCATGTACCGGTGCGTTGGGGTAGATGACTCTGGAACGGTCGGAAAACAGCATACGGTATGCTCCTTTTCGGATAATTTCACACCGATATTTTAGCCGCTGTCGGGGAAAAAGTCAAACACCGTCACAGGTAAAAGCGGTGACAGCCGATGGTGGTGAGATAGGGGCGGTTGGCGTTGATCCAGATGCCCTGGGACAGGGCGGGAGCATAGAAGTACAGCGCCTTGCCCACCACGGACTCCCCATCCAGTGCCCGCTTGGCGGCGGTGACAGACTGGGCTGTGGGCGGGTTGTAGATCGTTCCGTTTTCCACGGGCTCAAACTGCACGGCAAAGTTGCGGTCGAAGACCACGGCGGGGATGGTATTGGGAAAAGTTTCGCTCTCTACCCGATTCAGAACCACATTGCCCACTGCGATCTGCCCGTTCAGGGGCTCCGCGCCGCTTTCCGCGCTGATAACCCGGGAGAGCCAGTACAGCTCCACGGCGTCGTAGGCCGCGCCGGGAGAGGTCATGGCCGCGCCGTCCATATAGCGGTCCCACTCCGCACTGCCGCCCAGCGCCTCGGCCACCAGTCGCAGGGGGACGTAGGTTCGGCCGTTTTCCACCGTGACCCGCCCGCTGTAATCGACCCCGTTGATGGTGATGCGGTTTTCATCCGGGTCGGCGGCAAGGTCGTGATCCGCGGACGTCGCCACGGCCATTTTCTCCGTGCTGTCCCACCAGATCTCCCAACCGCCCAGCGTGTCCAGCAGTGTCCGCAGAGGGACATATGTAACGCCGCTGTCCACATAGGAAACGCCGGGAAGGTGCCGGCCGTCTACCTGTACGGGAATGGTTCTGGCCGCCCGGGCGGGCAGGGAGAGAGAAGCGGCCGCCAAAAGACCGCATAGAGCTCGTTTCATCGGTTTTCTTCCTTTCTGTGGTGATTTACGCAGTCAATGGTACAGGAAAGGCGGCGGAGGAAGCAACCCTCAAAAGGTGGCAAACCTTCCAGAATGAGGGTTGGCAGGAAGCGATTTGAAATTTCCCTGGATATTGACAAACCAAAACAAAAAGTGTAAAATTACACTAAAAAGGAGGAGATGACAATGGACAAGCATCGGTTTGTGGCGGAAATGGATCGGCAGGTCAAGCTGGTCAGGACAGAATTTGGCTTGACGCAGGAGACCATGGCAAAAGTGCTGGGCATCTCCAAAAAGACGCTGGTGGAAATCGAAAAAGGGAGAGCCTCACTTGGTTGGATGGGGGCAGTTGCCTTTTGCTGCATCTTTGCCCGAAGTCGGGTACTGGCCGGTCTGCTGGGCGGCGAGGCGGAGGATATGATCCTTGCGCTGGCCTTTGCGGACTTGAAGCCTACCTATCCCAAAACCATGGGCGGCAAGGTCTGGTGGCGCTTTGTAGAGACCTGCTGTGGCTGCAAGATCCAGCAGAATATCATTTCCCAGCATTATCGCGCATTGGACAGCGAGGACGGAAGAATTTGTTCCTCCTTTGATTTGGAGGAGGTTCGCAGACAGCTGCGGGAATTGGAGGGCGTATGAAAGTGAATTGGAAAACCGTGTTGAAGAAACTCCTGCTCGTCCTGGCCGTCGTATTCATTTTTGGCGCAGGCACATTTCTGCTTTATTTGTTCGGGAATTTTGGCATGTTTCCTCTGTATGTGACAAAAGTGATTCCGGTGCTTGGTGTTGCCCTGACGGTGGCACTGTCTGTGCTTTGCGCGGCGACTTTGAACAGGAATCAGAAGCGGCTGTTGTGGGGCGGCTTTGCCTGTGTATTTCTTATCTGCGCGGTTTATGTGGGGTGGGGCGCCTACGAGGACAGCATCCCCACTGTGGACGACCGGCAGCTTTTGCTGTGGGAGTATGAACCCTTTCAGGATGGCAACAAGCTGGTGACGCTGGATACGGAGTCCTCGCTGAAATTCGACAATCCGTGGGCGGTGCGTTTGGATGGCGCCACGGCGCTGTATCCCATTTACGCGGCCTTTGCGCAGGCGGTTTATCCCGAAAGCCATTATCCGTATTATGAGGGGTCTGTGCAGTGCGGAGGTACCATTGACGCCTACGAACGCCTGGTCAAGGGCGAAGTGGACGTGATTTTCGTGGCCGGTCCTTCGGATGCGCAGTTGAATATGGCCAAAGTTGCTGGCAAGGAATTTCACTATACGCCAATTGGAAAAGAAGCGTTTGTATTCTTTGTAAACAGTGAAAATCCCGTCACAAGCCTGACGGTGGAGCAGATCCGGGGCATCTACTCCGGTGCGGTCAAAAACTGGAAGGAAGTGGGCGGAAAGCGGCAGTCCATCCGCCCCTTTCAGCGGGCGGAGAACAGCGGCAGCCAGACGTCTCTCCAGCGGCTGATGGAGGGGCTGCCGCTGATGGAACCGGAGAAGCGGGACCGCATTGCGGGCATGGGCGGCATCATCAGTGAGGTGGCCAGCTATCGCAATCACAGCAACGCCATCGGCTTTTCCTTCCGGTTCTACTCCACCGAGATGGTGAAAAACGGCGACATCCGTCTGCTGGCGCTGAACGGCGTGGAACCCACAAAGGAGACTATCCGGGGTGGCAGCTACCCCATTGCCTCGGAGTTCTATGCCGTGACAGTTTCGGATATTGGAGCGGCAGCACCGCAGGAGAGCAATCCGGATCTGGCGGCATTTCTGGATTGGGTTTTGTCTGAACAGGGACAGGAGATCGTCGAAAAGACGGGGTATGTTTCTTTGCAGGGATAAGCAGCAGGGAAGGAAAGGAGCAGGCCGTGAAGAATAAGTGGGTTTGGTTTCTTTGGACTGTGGCCTATGCAGCGGCCTTTACCGCCAATCTGGGATATTTCTGGTGGAGCTGGGATGTGGGGGCGCTGCAGGTTTTGGCAAGTACCCTGTATCTGGCCGTCTGCGTCCTGTTGTTTTATCGAAAGCGAAAGAATGTGTTCTGCATGCGCTGGGCGGTGCGGTTGAGTGTGCTGACGGTTGCTGCGGGCGTTCTGGGCCTGCTGGTGCGCGTGGGCGGGCCGGAGGTTTCCTTTCTGATGCTGCCCGCTCTCTTGCTGGCCGGTGCCTTTGTGACGCCGCTGTACGGGCTTCTGGGTTTCTTTCCAGATTTTGACCTTTGCTATGCGGCGGCAGCGGCGCTGGGCGCTGCGTGGTTTTTGTGGGCGCTGTATTTGAAACGCAGCATCACCAGAAAAAACCTGACCTGAAGGGGGCAGTTTATGCAGCCTGCGCTGTTACAGGGAGTTGAAATTGGGATGCATATCATCCCGCTCCATCCGGAAAGTCCACTTTGCTGGATTTTCTGGGTGTGCTGTTTGCTGGGCGGAGGCATTTGGTTTATGCTGTCACGGTCTGGACAAAGGAAGCGGAAACGGTGGATTTTTATTGGAGTGCAGATATATGCGCTGTTGTGCTGTGAGATCGCCTGTCAGGTAGTAACCGGATGGGATCTGCTCATCCCTGTGGTGCTGTATTTTTATCTGCTGGCCATATTGCTGGGCGCAGGAATTTGCGCGCTGGGAATATTTCTGCTTCAAAAAAAGAGATCATAAACAAAAAAACGCCCGAGGGCAATGCCCTCGAGCGTTTTCATTTACAGGGATAATTTACTTGTTGCTGCCGGTGGAGTCCTTGAGCATGACATCGTGGGCGCCGCCTTCCACGATGGAAACGGCGGAGACCAGCGTCAGCTTGGCCTTGTCACGCAGCTCGGGGATGGTGAGTGCGCCGCAGTTGCACATGGTGGAGCGCACCTTGGCCAGCGTAGTGGCCATACCATCGGCCAGAGAGCCGGCGTAGGGGACGTAGGAGTCCACGCCTTCCTCGAAGGAGAGCTTGGCGGCGCCGCCCATATCGTAGCGCTGCCAGTTACGGGCACGGGCGCTGCCCTCGCCCCAGTACTCCTTCATATAGCTGCCGTTGATGAGCACCTTGCTGGTGGGGGACTCGTCGAAGCGGGAGAAGTAACGGCCCAGCATACAGAAGTCCGCGCCCATAGCCAGCGCCAGCGTGATGTGATAATCCTGCACGATGCCGCCGTCGGCGCAGATGGGTACATAGATGCCGGTCTCCTCAAAGTAACGGTCACGCTCGGCAGCCACATCGATGACAGAGGTGGCCTGACCGCGGCCGATGCCCTTGGTCTCGCGGGTAATGCAGATGGAGCCGCCGCCGATGCCGACCTTCACAAAGTCTGCGCCGGCGTCCGCCAGGAAGCGGAAGCCCTCGCCGTCCACCACGTTGCCGGCGCCCACCTTCACGGTGTCGCCGTAGTGCTCGCGGATCCACTTCAACGCGCGGGCCTGCCACTCGGAATAGCCCTCGGAGGAGTCGATGACCAGCACGTCCACGCCGGCCTCCACCAGCGCAGGTACACGCTCTGCGTAGTCGCGGGTGTTGATACCGGCGCCCACCACATAGCGCTTATGCTCGTCCAGCAGCTCCAGAGGATTGCCCTTGTGGGCGTCATAGTCCTTGCGGAACACGAAGGCCACCAGATTGCCCTCCTTGGACACGATGGGCAGGGCGTTGAGCTTGTGATCCCAGATGATGTCATTGGCGGCCTTCAGAGAAGTGCCCTCGGGAGCGGTGATGAGTTTTTCGGAGGGGGTCATGAACTCCGCCACGGGGGTGGAGGGATCCATGCGGCTGACGCGATAGTCACGGCTGGTGACGATGCCCAGCAGTTTGCCGGTGCCGGTGCCGTCATCGGTGACGGCCATGGTGGAGTGGCCACGGGCCTCTTTCAGAGCCAGAACATCAGCCAGTGTATCGGTGACACGGAGATTGGAATCGCTGGTGACAAAGCCGGCCTTGTGATTCTTCACGCGGCGGACCATTGCGGCCTGCTGCTCAATGGGCTGGGAGACGAAGATGAAGGCGATGCCGCCTTCCTTGGCCAGACCGATGCCCATCTCCTCGCCGGAGACCGCCTGCATGACGGCGGAGACCATGGGAACGTTCATGGTCAGGGGGCATTCCTCGCCCTTTTTGTACTTTACCACCGGAGTCTTGAGAGACACGTTGGCGGGGATGCAGTCGGCAGAGGAGTAGCCGGGCACCAGCAGATATTCACTGAAGGTATGAGAAGGTTCCTTAAAGAAATATGCCATGGGAGGCCACCTCAATTCAAAAGATTTATTAAGGTATTATCTTACCACAAAAGACGGGAAAATCAACTTAAATATCAAAATAATCTCGGGCGGCCTCAAACAGATGCAGATCGTAGTCGCCGGGGATATTCCGATACAGGGCAGGACCGATTCGCTCGGCGTGACCCATTTTGCCGAAGACACGGCCGTCGGGAGAGGTGATGCCTTCAATGGCCCAGACGGAGCCGTTGGGGTTGAAGTCCACATCCATGGTGGGCTGGCCTGCCAGATCCACGTACTGGGTGGCGATCTGACCGTTTTCAGCCAGCTTCTTCACCAGTTCCGCAGAGCAGAGGAAGCGGCCTTCACCGTGGGAGATGGGAACATTCACGATGTCGCCCACCTGCATCTTTGCCAGCCACGGAGACCGGCTGGAGGCAATGCGGGTGCGGACGATCTTGGACTGGTGGCGGCCGATGACGTTGTAGCTGAGGGTGGGGCAGGTCTCGTCGGTGTCGATGATCTCGCCGTAGGGCACCAGACCCAGCTTAATCAGCGCCTGGAAGCCGTTGCAGATGCCCAGCATCAGACCGTCGCGGTTCTTCAGCAGGTCGTGGGTGGCGTCCTTCACCGCGGGGTTGCGGAAGAAGGCGGTGATGAACTTGCCGGAGCCGTCAGGCTCGTCGCCGCCGGAGAAGCCGCCGGGCACAAAGATGATCTGGCTCTCCTTTGCGGCCTTGGCGAAGCGGGCGGCAGAGTCGGCAACACCCTGTGCGGACTGGTTGTTCAGCACCAGGATCTGGGGTTCCAGACCTGCGCGGACAACGGCACGGGCGCTGTCATATTCGCAGTTGGTGCCGGGGAACACGGGGATCAGCACGCGGGGCTTTGCCACGCCGATCTTGGGTGCCACGCGATTTGCCGCAGCGGCATTCAGCACAGGAGCGGGCGTGGGATCGGTGGGCACGCGGCTGGGATAGATGCCTTCCAGAACGCCTTCGTTCAGAGCCAGCAGTTCCTCAACAGAGGCGCTGTCCTTGCCGATGGTGATCACACCGTCGGCGGTGGTGACGCCCAGCTTCACGGCACCGTCGATCTCCTCGGTCAGTTCGGCCACGATGGCGCCGATGTCGCTCTTGTTCCATGCGGCGTCAGTCTCGGCGATGAAGCCGACACCGTTGCCGAAGGACATCTTCATGACAGCCTCTGCCAGACCATTTTCCACGGCCCATGCGGCTTTGACCTTGCCGGTCAGGCACAGGGTGTGGAAGCGCTCCCACGCAGCCTTTACTTCTTCAGCGTTCTTGCCGGAGAAGAGGTACACGGGATGGCCGGCTTCCTTGAACTCGGGGGAGAGCACGTCGCCCGCCTTGACGGGGGCGATGGCGAAGGAGATCAGGGTGGGGGGGACATCCAGATCCAGGAAGGAGCCGGACATGGAGTCCTTGCCGCCGATGGCAGCGGCGCCCAGCTCCAGCTGTGCGGTCAGGCCGCCCAGCAGAGCGGAGAAGGGTTTGCCCCAACGGACAGGTTCATTGCGCAGCTTCTCAAAGAATTCCTGGAAGGTCAGATAGGCTTTCGTATAGTCCGCGCCGGCGGCAACCAGTTTTGCCACAGAGGAATACACGGCGTTGTAGGAGCCGGTGTAGGGATCCATGGAGGACTGGTCGGGGTCGAAGCCCCAGGCCATCACGCTGGCCTGATCGGTCTCCTGACCGGGCAGAACGGGGAACAGAGCGGCCATGGCCTGGGCGGGCGTGCGCTGCGTCTTGCCGCCGAAGGGCATCAGGACGCTGCCGCAGCCGATGGAGCCGTCAAAGCGCTCGGTGAGACCCCGGCGAGATGCAGATTTCAGGCTGGAAGCCATTTCACGCAGGGAGGAGTACTGCTCTTTGCCGAAGCCGGAGCGGTCTTTTTCGGCAATGGCGACGGCGGCGTGCTTCACGGCACCGTTGGTGTTCAGGAAATCGCGGGAGAGGTCGGCGATGACGGCGCCGTTCCACTCCATGACCATGCGAGCCTCCTCGGTGACCACAGCCACGCGGTAGGCTTCAAGGTTTTCAGCCTCTGCAAAGGAGATGAACTTGTCAGCGTCCTCGGCGGCCACGACCACAGCCATACGCTCCTGGGACTCGGAAATGGCCAACTCGGTGCCATCCAGACCGTCGTACTTCTTGCGCACGGCATCCAGGTCGATCTTCAATCCGTCGGCCAGTTCGCCGATGGCGACGCTAACACCGCCGGCGCCGAAGTCATTGCAGCGCTTGATGAGGCGGGTGACCTCGCCGTTGCGGAACAGACGCTGAATCTTGCGCTCTTCGGGGGCGTTGCCCTTTTGTACCTCGGAGGCCATGGTGGTCAGGGACTTGAGGTTGTGGCTCTTGGAGGAGCCAGTGGCGCCGCCGATGCCGTCACGGCCGGTGCGGCCGCCCAGCAGGATGATCACATCGCCGGGGGCGGGACGCTCACGGCGGACATTGCAGGCAGGCGCAGCAGCCACCACCACGCCGCATTCCATGCGCTTGGCGATGTAGCCCTCGTGGTAGAGTTCGGCAACGTGGCCGGTGGCAAGGCCGATCTGGTTGCCGTAGGAAGAATAGCCGGCGGCAGCCGTCTGGCACAGCTTGCGCTGGGGCAGCTTGCCCGTCAGCGTTTCGGACAGGGGCGTGCGGGGGTCGCCGGCGCCGGTGAGGCGCATCGCCTGATGCACGTAGGCGCGGCCGGACAGGGGGTCACGGATGCAGCCGCCGATGCAGGTGGCGGCGCCGCCGAAGGGTTCGATCTCGGTGGGGTGGTTGTGGGTCTCATTCTTGAACATCAGCAGCCAGTCCTGCTCCTCGCCGTTCACGGTGGCGGTGGCGCGGATGGAGCAGGCGTTGATCTCCTCGCTCTCATCCAGTTCGGGCAGGAGACCCCGTTTCTTCAGGGTCTTGGCGCCGATGGTGGCGATATCCATCAGGGTCTGGGGGCGTTTTGCGGCCTTCTCCTCGCCGTAGACCTCCACACGGGCGGCCAGATAGCGTTCATAGGCGGCCTGGATCTCCGGATCGTCGATCTTCACATCGTCGATATGGGTGGAGAAGGTGGTGTGGCGGCAGTGGTCGGACCAGTAGGTGTCCACCACGCGGATCTCGGTGATGGTAGGATCGCGCTTCTCGTCGTCACGGAAGTAGGTCTGCAGGAATTTCAGGTCATCCAGATCCATGGCAAGACCCAGCTCGTCCAGAGTCGCGGCGAGACCGGCCTCGTCCAGCGCGATGAAGCCGGAAACGGTCTTGACAGCGGTGGGGATCTCGTACTCCACCTGCAGGGTCTCAACGGTGTCCAGAGAAGCCTCCCGGGACTCCACAGGGTTGATAACGAACTTCTTGATCTTTTCCACATCCTCGGCGGTCAGGGCACCGGAGAGCAGATAGACCTTCGCCGCGCGGACGGCAGGGCGGTCGCCCTGGGTCATCAGCTGGATGCACTGGCTGGCGGAGTCTGCCCGCTGGTCAAACTGACCGGGCAGGGACTCCACGGCAAACACGGTGTATTCGCCTTCGGGCAAAGCGGTGTAGGTGTCATCCACCTGGGGTTCGGAGAAGACGGTTTTGACGGCGCGGTCAAAGGTGGCCTCGTCCAGACCCTCCACATCATAGCGGTTGATGAGCCGCAGACCTGTCAGGGCGGTCAGCCCCAGCAGGCTTGTCAGCTCGCTGAACAGTCCCGCGGCTTCGTGCCGCAGGGCTTCTTTCTTTTCAACATAGATCCGTCTGACCATTTACTGTTCCTCCATGGCGGCCAGCGCCCGCTGACCGATGTCGCGGCGCATGTATTTTCCTTCAAATTCCACGGTTTCCGCGGCGGCATAGGCGTCTGCCAGCGCTTCCTTCAGGGTAGGGGCGGTAGCGGTGACGCCCAGCACGCGGCCGCCGTTGGTGACCAGCTGATCGCCCACAAGTTTGCTGCCGGCGTGGATGATGGCAACATTGGCGGGGGTGGTTTGGGGCAGCGTCATGACCTTGCCCTTTTCATAGGCCTCGGGATAGCCGCCGGAGGCCAGGATCACGCAGGCGGCGGCGCCGTCGTGCCATTCCACGGTCAGGTCGGCGAGGGTTTCGTTCTCCACGGCCTGCATCACCGTCAGCAGATCGGTTTTCAGCAGGGGCAGCACCACCTGCGTTTCGGGATCGCCGAAGCGGCAGTTGTACTCAATGACTCTGGGGCCGTTGGGGGTGAGCATCAGACCGAAGTACAGACAGCCCTTGAAGGGGCAGCCCTCGGTGCGCATAGCGGCCAGAGTGGGCAGGAAGATGGTGTCCATACAGACCTTTGCAATTTCTTTGGTGTAGCAGGGGTTGGGGGCGATGGTGCCCATGCCGCCGGTGTTCAGGCCGGTATCACCGTCGCCGATGCGCTTGTGATCCATGGAGGAGACCATGGGTGCGATGGCAGTGCCGTCGGTGAAGGCCAGAACGGAGACTTCCGGGCCGGTGAGGAACTCCTCGATGACGATCTCGTTGCCGGAATCGCCGAAGGTCTTGTCCTCCATGATGCTCTTGACGGCGTCACGGGCTTCTTCCAGATTCTGGGGGATCAGCACGCCCTTACCCAGAGCCAGACCGTCGGCCTTGATGACGATGGGGAAGGTGTTGGTCTCCTCCAGATACGCCATGGCCTTTGCGGGATCGTTAAAGACCTCGTAGGAGGCGGTGGGGATGCCGTATTTCTTCATCAGGTTTTTGGAGAAAACCTTGCTGGCCTCGATGCGGGCAGCCTTGGCATCCGGGCCGAAGCAGGGGATGCCGGCCTCATGCAGACGATCTACACAGCCCAGCGCCAGAGGATCGTCCGGCGCCACCACGGCAAAGTCGATGGCGTTGGATTTTGCGAACTCCACGATGGCGGAAATGTCCTTTGCACCGATCTCGGGGACGCAAATTGCATCCGCGGCGATGCCGCCGTTGCCGGGCAGTGCATAGATCGATTCCACCGCGGGATTTTCTTTCAGTTTTTTGATGATGGTGTGCTCGCGGCCACCGCCGCCAACGACGAGAAGGTTCATAAAAGCCTCCTTGATAATCTGTCTTTTGCCGGGAATACCGGCACTTCACAAATCGCGGCCTTGCCGCGGGAATGCGCCCCCCATTTTCTTTTGTCTTGTCAAAAGAAAATGCGCCGCGCCCGGTGGAAAAGAAAACCGCTAGGCGCGAGCATGGCCGGAGGGCGAACAGCCCTCAAGCCGCGCGAAGGGGAATTGCGTGACTGCAGCGCGTCGGATTTGGTCTGCGCCTATCTCCGCGCGTTCCGTTTCACTACGCGCTGCATGGGTGGTTGAAGAAAATTAGTGATGGAATAAGCGCATGCCGGTGAAGCACATGGTCATGTTGTACTTATTGGCGGTCATAATGACATGGTCATCGCGAATGGAGCCGCCGGGCTCGGCGATGTACTGCACGCCGGACTTGCGGGCGCGCTCCACATTGTCACCGAAGGGGAAGAACGCGTCAGAGCCGACGGTCACGCCGGACTGGGTGGCGATCCAGGCCTTCTTTTCCTCGGCGGTCAGCACCTCGGGCTTGACCTTGAAGATGTTCTGCCAGGTGCCTTCGGCCAGCACGTCCTCATACTCGTCGGAGGTGTAAATGTCGATGGCGTTGTCGCGGTCGGGACGGCGGATGTCATCCACAAATTGCAGACCCAGTACCTTCGGGTGCTGGCGCAGATACCAGTTGTCGGCCTTCTGACCGGCCAGACGGGTGCAGTGGATACGGCTCTGCTGGCCGGCGCCCACGCCAATGGCCTGGCCGTCCTTCACATAACACACGGAGTTGGACTGGGTGTACTTCAGGGTGATGAGGGCCACGATCATATCGATCTTGGCCTGCTGGGGCAGGTCCTTGTTGTCGGTAACGATGTTGTTCAGCAGTTCTTCGTCGATCTTGAAATTGTTGCGGCCCTGCTGAAAGGTAATGCCGAAGACGTCCTTATACTCTTCCTCGGCGGGAATGTAGTCGGGATCGATCTGAACGACGTTGTAGCCGCCCTTCTTTTTGGTTTTCAGGATCTCCAGCGCCTCCTCGGTGTAGCCGGGGGCGATAACGCCGTCGGAGACCTCGGCCTTCAGATAGGTGGCGGTAGCAGCGTCGCAGACCTCGGACAGGGCCGCCCAGTCACCGTAGGAGCACAGGCGGTCGGCGCCGCGGGCACGGATATAGGCGCAGGCAATGGGGGAGAGTTCAGCACCCTCTTCTACGAAGTAGATCTTCCGATCGGTCTCGCTCAGGGGCAGACCCACGGCGGCACCGGCGGGGGAGACATGCTTGAAGGACGCTGCGGAGGGCAGGCCGGTGGCGGCCTTCAGTTCCCGCACCAGCTGCCAGGAGTTGAAGGCGTCCATGAAGTTGATGTAGCCGGGCTTGCCGTTGAGAACGGTGATGGGCAGCTCGCGGCCGTCGCGCATGAAGATGCGGGAGGGTTTCTGGTTGGGGTTACAGCCGTATTTCAGTTCCAGTTCATTCATAGCAGATCGTCCTCAACTTTCTGTGATTTGTTTACATAACATTTCAGTTGCCTGGGGCAGCAGGACCCATTCGGCCTGCTCCATGACCCGGCGCTGCAAGGTCTCCGCAGTGTCGTCGGGCAGGATCTCCACGGCTTTCTGCAGCAGGATACGGCCGCCGTCGGGTATCTCATTGACCAAATGGACTGTAGCGCCGGTCACCTTTACACCCTTTGCAAGAGCAGCCTCGTGGACTTTCAGACCATACATTCCTTTGCCGCAGAAGGAGGGGATCAGAGAGGGGTGGACATTGACGATGCGCTCCGGCCACTGCTTCACAAACTCCTCCGACAGGATGGAGAGGAAACCGGCCAGAACGATCAGGTCGATGCGATGCTCCGTCAGGTGGCGGGTCAGTTCCACCTCAAATTCCGCCTGTGTACGGCCCTTCTTGGGGACGGCCACGCCAGTCACGCCGTGGTTGGCGGCGCGGGTCAGGGCGTATGCGGTCTCGTTGCTGGCGCAGACCAGCACGATCTCGCCGTGGGGGATGGCGCCGGATTCCTGTGCCTGCAGCAGCGCTTCCAGATTAGTGCCGCCGCCGGAAACAAAGACAGCAATACGGGCCTTGGTTAACATAATGTCACCTTTTCCTCGCCGGCGACGATCTCACCGATGACATAGGCACCGCAGTCCAGAGCTGCGATAGCGGCGTCGGCGTCGGCCTTGGGAACGATGACGATCATGCCCACGCCCATGTTGTAGGTGTTGAACATGTCATGCTCATCGATGTTGCCCTTCTTCTGCAGCATGGAGAAGATGGCGGGCGTCTTGATGGCGGCCTTGTCGATCTTTGCGCACAGACCGTCGGGGATGCAGCGGGGCACATTTTCGTAGAAGCCGCCGCCGGTGATATGGCTGATGCCCTTGACGTCTGCGGCCTCGATGCAGCGCAGAACCTGCTTGACATAGATGACGGTGGGTTTGAGCAGAGCCTCACCCAGTGTGCAGCCCAGTTCCTCAAAATACTCGTTCAGGTCGGCATTCTCCACGTCAAAGACCTTGCGGACCAGAGAGTAGCCGTTGGAGTGGAAGCCGGAGGAGGGCAGGGCGATGACCACATCGCCCTCGGCCATGCGGGCAGAGTCGATAACCTTGGGTTTGTCCACGATGCCCACGGTGAAGCCAGCCAGATCGTAATTATCGGGATCCATCATGCCGGGATGCTCGGCGGTCTCGCCGCCGATAAGGGCGCAGCCTGCCTGCACGCAGCCTTCGGCCACGCCGGAGACGATGGTGGCCACCTTCTCGGGCACGTTCTTGCCGATGGCGATGTAGTCCAGGAAGAACAGGGGCTTTGCGCCGCAGCAGATGACATCGTTGACGCACATGGCCACGCAGTCGATGCCGATGGTGTCGTGCTTGTCCATCAGTTCGGCCAGACGCAGTTTGGTGCCCACGCCATCGGTGCCGGAAACCAGAACGGGTTCGGCCATGCCGGTCAGGTCGGGAGCGAACAGACCGCCGAAGCCGCCGATGTCGGAGACCACGCCGGGGATGTGGGTGCGCTTGACGTCAGCGCTCATCAGTTTTACGCCCTTGTAACCGGCGGTAATGTCAACGCCGGCAGCAGCGTATGCTGCAGAATGAGAGTTTTCCATTTCCTTATTCCTTTCCGTTCCAGCAATAGGTACAGATTTTGTCTTTGTCGATACCGATGGCTTCCAGCACGCCGTCAAGAGACTGATAGCCGAGAGAATCGAAGCCGAACTTCTCGCAGATGGCCTTCAGCAGGCACTTGCCGCGTTCCGTAGAGGCGTCGGCGTATTCCTCCACGTGCTTCTGGCCTTCGTCACCTTCCAGTTCCTGAATGGTGCGGCGGGCAAGCAGATCCATATCGGAATTGCCGCGGGAGAAGTTCAGGTATTTGCAGGCATACATGATGGGGGGGCAGGCGGAGCGCATATGCACTTCTTTTGCGCCGGATTCGTACAGGAAGTCCACGGTCTCCTGCAGTTGGGTGCCGCGGACGATGGAATCGTCCACGAATAGCAGTTTCTGGCCGCGGATCAGTTCCGGCACGGGGATCTGCTTCATCTTTGCCACCTGATTGCGCACCTTCTGGTCGCTGGGGGTGAAGGAGCGGGGCCAGGTGGGGGTGTACTTCACGAAGGGACGGGCAAAGGGCTTGCCGCTGCGGTTGGCGTAGCCGATGGCATGGGGGATGCCGGAATCCGGCACGCCGGCCACATAGTCCACCTTGGGCAGACTGCCCTGCAATACCTCGTCACGGGCCATGATCTCGCCGTTGCGATAGCGCATGACCTCCACGTTTTTGCCCTCGTAGTTGGAGTTGGGGTAGCCGTAATAAGACCACAGGAAGCCGCAGATCTTCATCTGCTCTCCAGCGGGGGAGAGGGGTTCGATCCCGTCAGCCGTCACGCGGACGATCTCGCGGGGACCCAGCTCGTAGGCGTCCGCATAGTCCAGCTTGTGGTAGGCAAAGGATTCGAAGGAGATGCAGTGTCCATCCTCGCTCTTGCCGATCAGAACGGGCAGGCGACCCAGCTTGTCGCGGGCGGCGATGATGCCGTCACGGGTCAGCAGCAGGATGGTGATGGAGCCGTTGATGATCTCCTGCGCGTGGAGGATGCCCTCTACAAAGGAATCCTTCTGGTTGATGAGGGCGGCGGTCAACTCGGAGGAGTTGACCTTGCCGCTGCTCATGGCCATAAACTGATGGCCGTGGTCGGAGAAATAGGTTTCCACCAGCTCCTCGGCGTTGTTGATGATGCCGACAGTGGAAATGGCATACATGCCCAGATGAGAGCGCACCAGCAGCGGCTGGGGATCGGTGTCGGAAATGCAGCCGATACCGCTGCAGCCGTGCAGTTCATGCAGATCCTTTTCAAACTTGGTGCGGAAAGGGGTATTTTCGATATTGTGGATCTCCCGCTGGAACTTGTCGACCGCGGCATCATACAGCGCCATGCCGCCGCGTTTGGTGCCCAGGTGGGAGTGATAGTCCACGCCGAAGAACAGGTCAAGCACGCAGTCCCGCTTGGAAGCTACGCCAAAAAAACCACCCATAGGGTCCTCCTTGATTCATATGTCCTCGGGTCAGTACAGGCTTTGTCGTCGTGCGGAAAAGCAGGATGACCGAGGGGCAGAGAGCGAAATAAAGTTCTTTTGGTTCTTTTCTTTCTCAAGAAAAGAACAGCTCGTTGAGCTTCATGGGATCGACATACTCGCCGTCCTTGTAAACGCGCATGTTGCCGGAGGCAACCTCGTCGATGAGCATGACGGTGCCGTCGGGCGCGTAGCCGAACTCGAACTTGATGTCATACAGTTCCAGACCCTTTTCGGCCAGATCGTCGGCCACGATCTTGGTGATCTGCTGGGTCTGGGCTTTCAGGGACTCGTACTGTTCGTCGGTCATCACGCCGATGGCGACCAGAGCGTCCTTGGTGATCAGGGGATCGCCCTTCTCATCGTCCT
Source organism: Oscillospiraceae bacterium (assembly GCA_015068025.1). Classification (GTDB taxonomy): domain Bacteria; phylum Bacillota; class Clostridia; order Oscillospirales; family Oscillospiraceae; genus Oscillibacter. The sequence goes on from SVLH01000002.1 coordinate 63,533, forward strand.
TCAGGGTGGTCTCCACGTAGGAGGGCAGATCGGCGCCGGACTCGATCAGGGCGCCGTAGCGGCGGATGAAGGAACCCACGGCCTTGCGGCGGCAGATGACTTCCAGACCTTTGCCGAAAACCTTGGCAGGGAGGACTTCCATGGTGGTGTTGGCCAGATCGGCAGAGACATAGTGGGTCTTGATGCCGGCGGCGTTGATCTTCTCGAAGAAGTAGATGGACATGCGCAGGTTCACGTCGCCCACGCCCTCAATGGTCAGGCCCACGGAGTTTTCACCGGGATCGAACACGCCGTCCTTGCCGGTGCAGTCGTCCTTGAACTTCAGCAGGCAGTTGCCGTTTTCCAGAGCGTAAACATTCTTGGTCTTTCCGGTGTAGAGCAGTTTCATGGTAAAAATCCTCCCATATCAAAAATACATTTTTGTGATTGTTGTGTCAGGTTCAGGCCTTCAGCTCTGCCTGCAGTTTTGCTTCTTTTTCGGCGATCTGTGCCGCCATGTCGACGCGGGCGGCGTCCAGCTTTGCAGCCAGAGCGTCATCGGCGACGGCCAGGATCTGGGCGGCCAGCACGGCGGCATTCTTGGCGCCGTTGATGGCGACCGTGGCCACGGGGATACCGCTGGGCATCTGCACGGTGGCGAGCAGGGCATCCAGACCGTCCATGGCGCCGCCCTTCATGGGGATGCCGATGACGGGCAGGGTGGAGTTGCCGGCGAAAGCACCGGCCAGATGCGCTGCCATACCGGCGGCGCAGATCAGCACGCCGAAGCCGTTGGCGCGGGCGCTGCGGGCAAATTCCGCGGCTTCCACGGGGGTGCGGTGGGCACTGAGAATGTGTGCTTCATAGGGGATGCCAAAGGCTTCCAGCTGCTGGCAGGCGCCTTTGACTACGGGCCAGTCGGAATCGCTGCCCATAATGACGGCTACTTTTTTCATCACGGAATCTCCTTTATCAACCGGTTTTTCTGGTTACAGTTTTTTGCGCAGGACGGTGTGGCGGAAGATGCCATCCGCAAAATATTCGTTGGAGCAGAACACCGGCTTGCCGTCGATGTCATAGTCCACTTCGTCCATGTTCAGCAGCGGCGTGCCCACAGGCACGTTGAAGATCTTCGCCAGAGCGGCATCGGCCACCACGGGGCGCAGGTCGGTGAGGTCCAGATGGGCGTAGACGCCGCAGAATTCCTGCAGGAAGTGGAAGATGGGCTGCATGAGATCCTGCTGGGTGTAGGGCCGGCGGATCAGCGCCTTATCCAGCACGTCCTCGCAGTAGATGGCGGGCTTTCCGTCTGCGGTGCAGAGGCGGGAGACCCGGATCACGGGCGTACCCTTCGGAATCTGCAGCTGTTCGGCAATCTTGGCATCGGCGGATTCCTCGGTGACCTGAACCGACTCCACGGCGGGGGCGTATCCGGCCTGCCGGATCATGTCCAGAAACTCCACTTCGATATCCATGCGGGAGTGAGACTGGAGTACGTGGCGGTTGATGATGGTGCCCACGCCGTGCCGGCGGGTGATAAAGCCCTCCCGTTCCAGAGAGGCCAGAATGTCCCGCAGCTGCGTGCGGCTGATGCCCAGCAGCTCGGACAAAACACTTTCGCGGGGAAGACGGTCACAGGCAGAATATTCTCCGTCTTTCATAGCGGAAAGCAGATGGGCGCGAATGGCCTTGGCTTGTGTCTGCGGATTGCTCATGTGCATCACCTCATGCGGCATAATACCCCATTAAAAGGTCATACCTATTGTATCGAATTTGCAACCCCCTCGCAATAGGCAATTATGACAGAATCAGACAATTCTTTTGAATGGGGGTTGACGTGAATGATAGTTTGTTTTTTCAGCGTTCAGCAGGGCTAATGTCAGGTATAAAAGTGGGAACAGCCCGGACCAAAGTCCGAGCTGTTTTGGGCATAATTATCCGCAAAAACGGCAGGCAGCAAGAGCCGCCACGGCGCCGTCGGCGCAGGCGGTGGTCAGCTGGCGCACTTCCTTGACGCGGCAGTCTCCCGCCACGAAAATACCGGCGGCGGGGGTCAGGCAGTCCTCTCCCGCGGGAATGAAACCGGCCTCGTCGGCAATGCCGAGGGCGCGGGGCAGGGCAGCCTCCGGCTGCTGGCCCACGGCTTCGAACAGGCCATGAACGGGCAGTTCCCGGGACTCACCGGTGACCGTATGTTTCAGCAGCAGACCGGTCAGGGCATCCTCGCCCAGCAGCTTTTCCACTACGGTGTCGGTCAGGATGGTGACATTGCTCCGCTTTGTTGCCGCATCCACCAGAATGGGGTCGGCGCGGAATTCGCTGCGGCGGTGAATGAGCGTAACGCTGCGGCAGATCTCGGAGAGATACAGCGCGTCCTGCAGGGCGGTGTTGCCGCCGCCGCAGATGGCGGTGTCGCGGCCGGTGTAGAAGGCGCCGTCACACACGGCGCAGAAGGACACGCCGGGAAGGGTTTCCTCCCGATCCAGTCCGAGGGTGCGGTGCTTCATGCCGGTGGCGAGGATCACAGCGGTGCCGGTGTAGGTGTTGTAGTCCGTTACCACGGTTTTGGGCGCACCGTCGCGGATTTCCATCACTTCCTCCAACTCGATGCGGGCGCCCAGTTCCTCCGCCTGGGTATACAGGATTTCCGCCAGCTCGATACCGGCGATGGCGGGGTTGCCGGGGAAGTTATCCACCTTGGGAGAGGAGGCGATCTGACCGCCCATGCTGGCCTTTTCCAGAACCAGAACGGACTTGCCTGCACGGCGGGCGTAGATGGCAGCAGTGAGGCCGGCGGGGCCGCCGCCTACGATGATAATATCAAACTGTTCGTTCATAAGAACACATCCTTGATCTGATCGTTTTTGGAAGGATACCGCATACTTCAACAATATACAGTATAACAAAAACCGCCCGCAGACACAAGGCCTGCAGGCGGTTTCTTCATAGAAATTTCAGCTTATTTCGCGGTGGAGGCGAACTTCTTGATGGGAGAAGCACCAACCAGTTTTTCCGCGCTGTCGCCCTTGCGGATGATCAGGGTGGGAGCCTGCTGGATGCCGTACTGTGCCACCAGATCGGGATGCTCGGCGGCGTTCAGCACTTCGTACTGCAGGCCGGCTTTGTCCAGCTCTGCCTTGGCGATCTTGCAGTTGGGGCAGGTGGTGGTGGTAAAGAGGTACAGACCTTCCGCGGCCTGAACAGGAGCGGTCTGCTCGGCGGCGGGCTCGGGAGCGCCTTCGCGGTCACAGAGGCGGCGGCCCTCGATCACAGAGGTCTCCACCTCGTATTCCTTGCGGTGGTTGTACTCCTGCACCTTGCCGTCGTTCCAGTTCTGGACGGGACGATAGTAGCCGGTGATACGGCTCCAGACCTCGGTGGCAGCGCCGCAGTGGGGGCAGGTGGGCTGCTCGCCGACCAGATAGCCGTGCTCATGGCAGATGGAGTAGGTGGGAGACATGGTGTAGTAGGGCAGCTTGAAGTTTTCAGCGATCTTACGCACCAGTGCTGCGGCGGCTTTCCAGTCGGGCAGCTTTTCACCCAGGAAGGCGTGGAACACGGTACCGGAGGTGTAGAGGGTCTGCAGGTCATCCTGCACGGCCAGCGCCTCGAAGATATCGTCGGTATAGCCCACGGGCAGGTGGGAGGAGTTGGTGTAGTAGGGGGTGTCGTTCTCGTCCTTGGCGGCGGTGATGATGTCGGGATACAGCTTCTTGTCGTGCTTGGCCAGACGGAAGGTGGTGGACTCGGCGGGAGTGGCTTCCAGATTGTACAGGTCGCCGTACAGTTCCTGATAATCGGAGAGACGCTCGCGCATGTGGTTCAGCACATCCTGGGCGAACTGCTGGGTCTCGGGATGGGTCAGGTCCTTGCGCAGCCACTTGGCGTTGAGACCCACCTCATTCATGCCGATAAGGCCGATGGTGGAGAAGTGGTTGTCGAAGGTGCCCAGATAATGCTTGGTATAGGGATACAGGCCGGCGTCCATCAGACGGGTGATGACGGTGCGCTTGGTCTTCAGGGAGCGGGCGGCAATGTCCATCAGCTTGTCCAGCTGGGCATAGAAGTCCTCGGGAGTTTCAGCCAGATAGGCGATGCGGGGCAGGTTGATGGTGACAACGCCCACGGAGCCGGTGGATTCGCCGGAGCCGAAGAAGCCGCCGGACTTCTTACGCAGCTCGCGCAGGTCCAGACGCAGGCGGCAGCACATGGAACGCACGTCGGAGGGCTCCATATCGGAGTTGATGTAGTTGGAGAAGTAAGGAGTGCCGTACTTGGCGGTCATCTCGAACAGCAGCTTGTTGTTCTCGGTCTCGCTCCAGTCGAAATCCTTGGTGATGGAGTAGGTGGGGATGGGATACTGGAAGCCGTGGCCCACGGCGTCGCCTTCGGTCATGATCTCGATGAACGCCTTGTTCACCATGTCCATTTCCTTTTTGCAGTCGCCGTATGTAAAGTCCATTTCCTTGCCACCGACAATGCAGGGCAGGTTTTCCAGATCCTTGGGCACGGTCCAGTCCAGCGTGATGTTGGAGAAGGGCGCCTGCGTGCCCCAACGGGAGGGGGTGTTCACGCCGTAAACGAAGGACTGGATGCACTGCTTGACTTCCTTCTGGCTCAGGTTGTCCACCTTGACGAAGGGAGCCAGATAGGTATCGAAGGAGGAGAACGCCTGTGCGCCTGCCCACTCGTTCTGCATGATGCCCAGGAAGTTGACCATCTGGTTGCAGAGGGTAGAGAGGTGAGCGGCGGGGGCGGAGTTGATCTTGCCGGGAATGCCCAGACCCTGCTGGATCAGCTGCTTCAGGCTCCAGCCGGCGCAGTAGCCGGTGAGCATGGACAGATCGTGCAGGTGCATGGCGCCGGTCTTGTGGGCGTTGGCGATCTCGTCGTCATAGATCTCGCTGAGCCAGTAGTTGGCGGTGATGGCGCCGGAGTTGGAGAGGATCAGACCGCCCACGGAATAGGTGACGGTAGAGTTCTCCTTCACGCGCCAGTCGTTGATCTGCAGGTAGTTGTCCACCAGATCCTTGTAGTCCAGCATCGTGGTGTTCAGGTTGCGGATCTTCTCCCGCTGGCGGCGGTACAGAATGTAGGCCTTGGCCACATCGTCGTAGCCGGCCTTGCCCAGAACAGACTCCACGCTGTCCTGAATATCTTCCACGGTGACCTTGCCGTCCTTGATTTTATTCTGGTAGTCGGCGGTGACCTTCAGTGCCAGAAAGTCGATGGTGTCGGGATTGTACTGGGTGTTGGTGGCCTCAAAAGCCTTGGTGATGGCAACGCTGATCTTGGACAGATTAAAGTCTGCGACCTGTCCATCGCGCTTGACGACCTGATACATAAGTTCCTCTCCTCTTTCTGTGTTCTTTCTATTTAATAAACTTTATTATTTGTACAAAGACAAGGGAAGGGCGCCACAGGATCGTGGCGCTCACCGATATCCATTCTAACCAACCGTTGGAAAGAAGTCAATTAGAAGAAACCACTATATCTTGTGAAAAAATTGGGATGTTTCCACAAAAAGTCACAAGATTTAGTCAACTCCGCGAATGCCGACCTGGCCGAAAAACGGCCTTGCAATGTCGGAAAAGGCCTGCAATTCCAAGGGTTCTACGCCGTGGCAGCCCTCACCGATCAGGTTTCCGGAGTCCACAAAGTTCTGCAGGTAGTAGCGGGGCGCACCCTGACACCAGCGGCCGATGTCCGCGATGTCCTCTGCGGTGTGGAATTCCCGCACGACGGTAGTGCGCAGCTCGTAGTCCACGCCGCTTTCTTTCAAAAGGCGCAGGCTCTCCTCCACGGGAGAAACGTCAAAGTCCGGGATCCCGACGGTGGCCGGATACTTTTCCCGGCTGTTCTTGATGTCCATAGCCACATAGTCCACAAGGTGCTGTTCAAGAATTTTCGACAGCGCTTCGGGATAGCAGCCGTTGGTGTCCAGTTTTACCGAAAGCCCCAGTTCCCGAACGGCTTTCAGGAAGTCCGGCGCGTCGCTTTGCAGCAGCGGCTCGCCGCCGGAGAGAACCATGCCGTCCAGCAGACCTTTGCGGGAACGCAGGAAAGAGAGAACTTCCTCTGCGTCCAGTTGTGGAGATTCCGCCAGGCGGGTCACCAGCAGCGCATTGTGGCAAAACGGACAGCGCAGGTTGCAGCCGCCGGTGAAAACCGTGGCGGCAAGTTTGCCCGGATAGTCTACCATAGCCAGCTTCTGCAGGCCGCAGATCCGCATAAGCGTCACCTTCCAATACAAGATATTGTTATTATAGTGGTCAACCACCACAAGAGCAAGTGGTTTTTGCAACAAGAGAAAAATTCTTCGGAACTTTCTTTCGGAAAAACTTTTTGGGAGGAAAAGAGGTGGGATGACGCCTTGCAAAATCCGGGATTTCTGGTATAGTAAGGGGCAGATAACAGATAAAAGGAGCGTGCGGTATGCAGCAAATGGAACTTGCGGTTCTGGACTGGATCCAGGCCTGTGTACGAACTCCGTTTTTAGATCGGGTAGTCCCTGCGTTTACGCAGTTGAGCAACCATGGAGAGATCTGGATCGCTATGGCGGTCTTGTTGATGCTCTGGAAAAAGACGCGGAAGGCGGGGCTTTCCGTCAGCTGCGGTCTGCTGCTGGACTTGCTGACGGTCAATATGCTGCTCAAGCCTCTGGTTGGCCGTGTGCGGCCTTTTGCGGTGAATACGGCGGTGCAGCTGCTGGTGGAAGCGCCTCATGACGCATCATTCCCCTCGGGGCATACGGGAGTGTCCTTTGCCGCGGTTGGGGCACTGTACGCCTCGGGGAGCCCCCTGTGGAAGCCGGCTTCCGTTCTGGCGGCGCTGATGGCACTTTCCCGGCTGTACCTGTATGTCCATTGGCCGAGCGATATCATCGGCGGCGTCATTGTGGGCTGGCTTTGCGGCTGGCTGGGTGCAAAGCTGGTGAAGCTGGCTGCCGAAGCGATTGCAAAAAGAAAGACAAACTGATACGGAAACAGCGCCCGTCGGGCGCTGTTTCTTTGTAACCGGACATAGAGGCCGGAGACGGCGAATATGATGCAGAGCGGGGGGGGGGCGCTCTGGGCTGCAGGGCAAAGAATTTGTTGAAATTCAGGGGAAAATGAAGTATACTGTCTGCGTGTGTATGATGATCGAAGGGGTTTTCCCCTTTATTTTAGGAAAGAACGAGGAAACGATTATGAGACCGGATGGAACTCGTGTCAAGGGCTTGACCCCTGTTATGCAGGCGATCCCCCATATTATGCCAAAGCGCTACGATGCCATGAACTGGGCAAACGACTATGTGGATGAGGACATCCTCAAGGCCTATATCCGGGAAAAGCGCCGTGAGGGCCGCACCGTGACCCATATGAGCCTGCTGATCGCCGCCTACTACAAGGCTGCGCTGGAGAATCCCAAGGTGAATTACTTTGTGATGAACCGCAAGATCTACAAGCGCAACCACTTCTGTGTCAGCTTCGTGATTTTGAAGACCCGTGCGGACGGCACACCGGATGAAACCACGGTAAAACTGTTCCTGAAGCCGGAGGATGACCTGTTCACCATCAGCGAGCGGATCCGCGAACTGGTGGATCGCAACCTGCAGGCGGAGCATGACAACAGCATGGACAAGTTCGTGAACTGGGTGTTTTCCATTCCCGGTCTGGCACGGACGGTGTTCGGTCTTGCCTATCGGCTGGACCAGATCGGCCTGCTGCCCCGGAAGATCATTGACCTCAGTCCCTTCCATACCAGCATGTTCATCACCAATCTGGCGTCCATCAATACCCGCTTCATCTACCACCATACTTACGAGTTCGGCACCACCGGTGTGTTTGTGTGCATGGGTAAGCCCGTGCCCGATCCCAATGCCCCTGCCGGCAGCCGGAAGAAGCAGCTGCCTCTGGGTGTGGTCATGGACGAGCGCATTGCCACCGGCATCGAATATTCCCGTTTCTTTGCGGCATTCCAGCGCTATCTGAAGAACCCCGTGCTGCTGGAGAAGCCTATGGGCGGAGAAGAACATGCGGAGTAAGAAGCCCCGGGATGAGGAGACGGCTGCCCTGAGCGGCATACAAAGCTGGTGGAAGGATCAGTGTCTGTGCGCACGGGCGGTATTCAAATGGCTGTCTGTAGCGCTGTTGGCTGGTGTGCTTTGCGGCGTCATCGGATCCATATTCCACATCGGCGTCCATCATGCGACAACCTTGCGTGAGGCGCATAGGTGGCTTCTTTGGTGTTTGCCGCTTGCGGGCTTTGCGATCGGCGGTGTGTACAAGCTGACAGGAACATCCGGACAGGGGACGAACAGCATCATCGATGAAGTGCACCTGGGAAAAGGCGTTTCCCTTGGCTTGCTGCCGGCCATTTTTGCGGGTACCGTGCTGACGCATCTTTGTGGCGGCAGTGCCGGCCGCGAGGGAGCGGCACTGCAAATGGGCGGTACCATTGGCTATCACACCGGTCGGCTGATGCGCTTTGATGACCTTGATCTGCGGGTTGCGACCATGACCGGCATGGCAGCTTTTTTCTCTGCACTGTTTGGAACGCCTTTGGCGGCGGCCGTATTTGTCATAACGGTAGCCAGCGTAGATATCACGTATCATGTGGCCTTTGTTCCGTGTTTGACGGCATCTTTGGTGGCCTTCGGCATTTCTTTGGTTATGGGTGTGGAGCCCACACGGCTTTCCGTTGTTATGCCGGAAATGGAAGTGCAGATGATGGTGCGGGTGGCGGTGTTTGCTGCACTGTGTGCGCTGGTATCTGTGCTTTTCTGCAAGGTGATTCATCAGGCAGAGCGGCTACTGGAGAAATGGATTCCCAATGAGTGGGTACGTGCGGCTGCCGGCGGCTGCATCATTGTTGCGTTGACCGTGCTGTGCGGAACGACAGATTATAGTGGCGCCGGTATGGAGGTCATCACTGCGGCGGTAGAACGCGGTATTGCCCGTCCGGAGGCCTTTGTGCTGAAGTTGTTATTTACGGCGGTGACGCTGGCCTGCGGCTTTAAGGGAGGCGAAGTGGTTCCGTCCTTCTTTGTTGGTGCCACTTTTGGCTGTGTGGTGGGTCCGTTGTTGGGGATCCCTGCTGGTGTAGCTGCAGCGTTGGGATTGATCGGTGTGTTCTGCGGTGCTACAAATTGTCCCATCGCTTCCGTTTTTCTGGCAGTGGAACTGTTCGGTGATGGCGGACTGCTGTATTTTGCCATGGTCTGTGGAATCAGCTATATGCTCTCTGGCTATACCGGTTTGTATTCCAGCCAGACGATTTTGTATTCCAAACTGAAGGCAGCGTGCATCGACGTGCATGCCAATGCCGCCCATATAGAACGGGCGCATCGGGCTTCGCCGGTAAAAAGTGAGGAAAAAGAATAAAAAAACTCCCCGGAATGTTCCGGGGAGTTTTTATGTCCAGCAAATTGCGGGATCAATCTACAATGTCGACGGAAACCTTCACGCCGGTGCGCTGGGCGTAGGAGCGGACGACAGTCCGGATCTCCTTGGCAATGCGGCCCTGACGGCCGATGACCTTGCCCATGTCGTCGGGGGCGACGCGCAGCTCCAACGTCAGTTCCTGATCGCCCTGGATCTCCGTGACGGAGACCGCATCGGGATCATCAACGAGGTTTCTGGCGATGTAGAGCAGCAAGTCTTTCATGGCTGCCCTCCGGATTACAGGACTTCTACTTTCTTCAGCAGAGCGCGGACGGTGTCGGTGGGCTGGGCGCCGGACTTGATCCAGGCCTGAGCGCGATCGGTGTCGATCTTGATCTCAGCGGGGGAGACACAGGGATTGTAAGTGCCGATCTCCTCAATAAAGCGGCCGTCGCGGGGGAAGCGGGAATCAGCGACAACAACGCGATAGAAAGGAGCCTTCTTGGCGCCCATACGGCGCAGTCTGATCTTAACCATGATTTGTACCTCCAAAAGTTATATATGTTTTTGATGTTATAATAAATGCGGATTGCATCTATATATGAAGTTATTTGCGTTTTTTGCGGCGCAGTCCGCGGCCGTGGGTCAGACCGCCCAGCATACCGGGCATCCGGCCGCCGGTCATCTGTTTAATCATCTGCTGCATGGTTTCGAATTGTTTCAGCAGCCGATTCACATCCACCACTTCCAGACCGCAGCCGGCGGCGATACGCTTTTTGCGGCTTGCGTTGAGGATCTGGGGATTTTCCCGCTCCAGCGGGGTCATGGAGAGGATGATGGCCTCGGTGTGTGCCATCTGCTTTTCGTCGATCTGCGCGCCCTGCAGCTGGCGTCCCAGATTGCCGGGCATCATGCCAGCCAGCTGGCTCAAATCACCCATGCCGCGCAGCTGCTGGAGCTGCTCGTAGTAATCCTGCAGGGTGAAGCGGTTTTTCTTCAGCTTTTCCTCCAGCTTGGCGGCCTGCTTTTCATCGTAAGTGGCCTGGGCCTTTTCGATGAAGGAGAGCATATCGCCCATGCCGAGGATACGGGAAGCCATTCGGTCGGGGTGGAAGGGCTCGATCATGTCCAGCTTTTCGCCGGTACCCACGAATTTGATGGGCTTTCCGGTGGCGGCACGAATGGAGAGTGCCGCACCGCCGCGGGCGTCGCCGTCCAGCTTGGTGAGGATCACGCCGTCGATGCCCAGTGCTTCGTTGAAGGCGGAGGCAGCGTTGACGGCATCCTGACCGGTCATGGCATCCACCACCAACAGGATCTCGTTGGGGCGGACAGCGGCTTTCATCCGCTTGAGCTCGTCCATCAGATTGTCATCCACATGGAGGCGGCCGGCGGTATCCAGAAACACCATATCGCTGCCATAGTCTCTTGCGTGGCGGATGGCGTTTTCGGCGATGGCAACGGGATCCCCCTGTCCCTGTTCAAAGACGGGGAGCTCCATCTGACCGCCCACCACTTTCAGCTGCTCGATGGCGGCGGGACGATACACGTCGCAGGCTGCCAGCAGGGGACGCTTGGTGTACTGGCGGCGCATCAGGCCTGCCAGCTTGGCGGTGGTAGTGGTTTTACCGGCGCCCTGCAGACCAACCATCATGACCACGGTGGGGCCGTTGTTGGCCATGGAGAGCTTGGCGTTGGCACCGCCCATCAGATTCGTCAGCTCTTCGTTGACGATCTTGATGACCTGCTGGGCAGGTGTCAGGCTGTCCAGAACATCGGAACCGACGGCGCGTTCAGTGACGGCAGCGATAAAGTCTTTGACGACCTTATAGCCCACGTCAGCCTCCAGAAGTGCCAGACGGACTTCCCGCATGGCCTCCCTGACGTCGGATTCTGTCAGGCGGCCTTTGCCCCGCAGGCGCTTAAAGGCTGCATTCAGTTTTTCTGTGAGTCCTTCAAATGCCATGGTTTAGTCCTTCAGGGCGGAAATTTCTTTGCTGATGCGCTCTGTCAGTTCGGTGAGACGGTGGTCTTCGTACTGACGGTAGTTGAGGGTCTTGATCTCCTCGGCGGAGACCTCGATGGCGTCCAGATGGGGGCGCTGTGCCTCGAAACGCTTGATGATACCGGTCTTGTCCTCAATTTCCTGCATGGCGGCTTCCGCGCGGACGATGACATCCCGGACGCCTTGTCTGGAAATGCCCGCGTTTTCAGCGATCTCCGCCAAAGACAGATCCTCGTTGTAATAGAGGTCGAAGAATTCCTTTTGTCTGTCTGTCAGGAGTTCCCCGTAAAAATCGAAGAGCATCGTCATGCGATAAGTCTGATTTTTCATGAGATTTCTCCTTTCTGTAAAGTTATAGGCCTTTACAACGAGAACTAGTTTACAGGAAGTGCGGTGAAAAGTCAAGGGAAAAAAGCGAAAAAACCTGTAGAAATCCAAATGTTTTTTCTGCAAAAAGACTGCTTGAGGGAACCGGGGAAGAGCGGTATACTGAAAGCACAGAAAGTGCGTTGCTGCCGTATGCTGTTTCGAGAGAGAATGGCGGCGAAAAAAAGAAGAAAACTGTCGATAAAACGATGCGTTTTTTGGTTTTGGTGGTGTTTTTGTGATTTTTGACGGACATTCTGATCTTTTGTACGATGTGACCCGGGCGCGGCTTCACGGCGCTTGCCGGGTACTGGAACGATGCCATCTGGGTCGCCTGCGCAGCGGAAACATCGAGGGACTTGTGCTGGCGCTCTGGCCGGGAGTGGGCGACGAACCCTTCTGGCCTGCCGGAATGGACGCCGGTAGCCACGCCGCGCGGCTGGAACAGATGCTTTCCTGCGCACAGGCGGAGTTTCGGGAGTGCCCGTGGCTGGCGGTGGTGCGTACCGCCGCGGAGGCAGAGGCAGCGAAAGCCGCAGGAAAGCTGTATGCCTTTCTGGGTGTGGAGGGACTGGCCGCCATCGGGGATGATCTTGACCGGATCGACGCGTTGGCCGGACGGGGCGTGCGTCTTGCCACGCTGACCTGGAACGAGGAGAATTTGCTTGCAACAGGAGCGAAAGGCGATCCGCAAAAGGGATTGACGCCGCTTGGAAAACAGGCGGTGCGCTGCCTGCAGAAGAGAAACATCATTGTGGATGTATCCCATCTCAATGATGGCGGCTTTCGGGATGTTATGTTGATGGCGGACGACCCCGTGATCGCATCCCATTCCAACTGCCGCGCCCTCTGCGATGTGCCCCGCAACCTGACAGACGATCAGCTCCGCGCCATCCGGGATACCGGCGGCGTGGTCGGCTTGAATGTGCATCACGCTTTCGTACATGCGGAGCGCAGCAAGCAAACAGCGGAAATGCTGGCATGCCATGCAGCGCACATGGCGGATGTGATGGGCGTGGAGCACGTGGCCTGCGGCTTCGATTTCTGCGAGTATTTCGGGCCCGGAAACGAGGGGGCGGAGGGGCTCGAGAACTGTTCCCAGACCCACAACCTCTTTTTCTGGCTGGAAAAGCTGGGTTTTTCGGCGGGAGAGCGGGAAATGATCGCACGGGAAAATTTCCTGCGGATCCTTTCGTGAGTGCAGCTAAAACCGGCCGTCCCAAGGACGGCCGGTTTTCAATTTGTTTTAAGGGCGATGGGGCATACTGTGCGTATGAAGGCAAAGCATGAGAAAAACGGAAAGTGTTTGAAAAAAACGGAATACTATATTATAATATCCTCCGTATATCATTCTTTCAAAGGAGTTGAGGGTTTGGAAGTGACTCGAATCCGTCTTGCAGACGGCGTATACCTGACCTATCTGCCGGCACGCAAGTTCAAGACCGGTCTGCTCTCTGCCCAGTTCGTAACGGCGTTGAGTCCGGATACAGCGGCTGCCTATGCGCTGCTGCCGGCGGTGCTGCGGCGCGGTACCATGCGCTACCCCGATATGGGGGCGCTGTCTGCGCGGCTGGACAAGCTGTATGGTGCCCGCATCGAATATACCGTCCGGAAAAAGGGCGAGACTCAATGCGTAGGCTTCGTGGCCAGCATGATCGACGACCGCTTCGCTCCCGGAAAGGAGCGATTGCTGGAGAGTGTGGCGGCACTTCTGGGTGAACTGATCTGCGACCCTGTTACCCAGTCCGGCCGCTTTGTGCCTGCCTATTTTGAAAGTGAAAAGACCAACCTGATCGATGCCATCCGCAGCCAGATCAACGATAAGCGGGAGTATGCGGACAGCCGGCTCCTGCGAGGGATGTGTGCAGGGGAGGCCTACGGGATTCCTCGTCTTGGAAGCGAGGAGAGTGCCGAAAAGCTGCAGCCCAAGAGGTTGTATGCCCAGTACACCCGCCTGATCTCCACGGCCAGACTGGAACTGTTTTACAGCGGAAGTGCCGGCCGGGAACGGGTGGAGCAGGCGTTGCGCGCTGCTTTTGCCACCTTGCCGAGAGAGAGCGTGACGGATCTTCTTCCCACGCAGCGCCATAGTCAGCGACAGGAGCCGTTGCGGATCGAAGAGACCATGGATGTGACCCAGGGCAAGCTGGGGATGGGCTTTTCCTGCGTCGCCGACGATACCGCGGCGCTGCTGATGGGCAACACCCTCTTTGGCGGCAGCAGCAACTCCAAGCTGTTTATGAATGTGCGGGAAAAGCTGTCCTTGTGCTATTATGCATCTTCCCTCTATCACCGCCAGAAGGGGATCATCACCGTTTCCTCCGGCATCGAGTTCGACAAGTATCAGGAGGCCTATGACGAGATCCTGCGCCAGCTGGACGCCGTCTGCCGCGGCGAACTGGAGGACTGGGAGATGGAGGCGGCGCGCAGTACGCTGCTCAACGCCTATGCCTCCATGGGGGATTCCCAGGGCAAGCTGGAGAACTTCTATCTGGGCCAGGCTGCCACCGGTCAGCACGAAACGCCGGAGGAACTGGCCGCCCAGGTACGGGACGTCACGCTGGAGCGCATCACCGCTGCCATGAGTGCGGTGGCGCTGGATACGGTGTACTTCCTGCGGGGAAAGGAGGCGGCGGAATGAAAGTGAATTTCTATGAGCGCATCGGCGAATCCGTGCATCACGAAACGCTGCCCAATGGCTTGCAGATTTATGTGGTGCCGAAGCCGGGCTTTGCCAAGAAATACGCCTTTTTCGCCACCCGCTACGGCGGCATGGACACCCGCTTTTGTCTGAATGGCAAGTGGCTGGACACCCCGGCGGGCATCGCCCACTATCTGGAGCATAAGATGTTCGACACCCGGGAGGGCAACGCCCTGCAGGATCTGGCCAAAAACGGCGCGGAACCCAACGCCTTTACCTCCAACGCCATGACCGGCTACTATTTCGATTCCACCGACCATTTCGAGGAGAATCTGAAGATCCTGCTGTCCTTTGTGTCCATCCCGTACTTCACAGAGGAGAGCGTGGAGAAGGAGCAGGGCATCATCGCCCAGGAGATCCGCATGATCGAGGACAACCCCGACTGGCAGATCTACACCCGCATGATGAAGGCGCTGTACGCCAACCACACGGCGCGTACCAGCATCGCCGGCACAGTGGAGAGCATCTCCCACATCACGGCGGAGACGCTGTACGACTGCCACAAGGCGTTCTATACGCCCTCCAACATGGTGCTGACCGTGGTGGGCGATGTGGATCCCATCCATGTGGTGGATATGGCGCGGCGGGTACTACCCCGTGAGGGCGGCCCTGTCATTGAACGGGACTACGGCGCAGAGCCGGAAACGGTGGCGGAGAAGGAAACCTCTCTCGCCATGGAGGTCTCCAGCCCCCAGTTCCTGGCGGGCTTCAAGTGCCGCGGCGTGGAAAACGGCGAGGACTATATGCGCACCGCGCTGATCGGCGACATGGCCTGCGATATCCTGCTGGGCGATTCCAGCCCGCTGTATCTGCGACTGTATGAGCAGGGGCTGATCAACACCAGCTTCGGCGGCGCCTTCGAGATGCTGCCCGGCGTTGCCTACCTCTACGCCGGCGGCGACAGCCGCGATGCGCGTGCGGTGACGGAGGAGATCAAAAAAGAGGCCGCCCGCTTGGCGGACGGCGGGATCGATGAGGCGTTCTATCAGCAGGTGCGCAGGGCGGCCTTCGGCAGCAATCTGCGGGGACTGAACTCCTTTGAAAACATTGCTGTGTCCCTGACCGAGGGATATTTCCACGGCTACGATCCCTTCCGCTTCCCGGAGGTGTTTGAGTCCATTACCAAGGAGGATATCGCCGCCTTCCTGCGTGACAACATCACGGAGGAACGGGCGGTGTTCAGCGAGATCGTGCCGAAATAAAGAAACCTTCAGGAGAAAGAAAGGAAAAGCTGCTTTGAGAGGATTATCGGACATGCCTATTAGCTTCCCCGGTCTGTTTGGAGACTGGGCGATCAACCCCAATCCTGTGGCCATTGAGGACATCGGCAATGGCATCTATTGGTATGGGATCATTCTGGCGATCGCCATGCTGGCGGGACTGTTCCTGTGTATGAAGCAGGCCAAGAACTACGGCTTGACAGAGGACAATGTGATGGATCTGGTCCTCTGGGCGGCGCCTCTGTGCATCCTCGGCTCCCGTGCCTACTATGTTCTGTTCAATCTGGAACTATACCGTGCAGAGGATGGCTCACTGCTCTGGGGGGACATCATTGCCATCTGGGACGGCGGCCTTGCCATTTACGGCACGGTGATCGTCGGCGTTCTGGTGGTATTCCTGTTCTCGCGCGCCAAACGGTTAAAGTTCAGCGCCTTTACAGATCTTGCGGTACTGGGACTTTTGACAGGTCAGATCATCGGCCGTTGGGCGAACTTCATCAATCGCGAGGCCTTTGGCGCAGAGACCACACTGCCCTGGCGGATGCGCCTGTGGGTCGACTATTCCCAGTATATCGAAGTGCATCCCACCTTCCTCTATGAGAGCTTGTGGAATCTTGTGGGCTTGCTGCTGATCCTGTTCGTGATCGCACGTGGCCGCCGCTTCGACGGAGAAAATACCTGCTTCTATTTGTTGTGGTACGGCGTGGGCCGCACCTGGATCGAGGGTCTGCGAACCGACAGCCTGTACCTGTTTGACTGGACGCTGGCCGGTGAGCCCATCCGTGTTTCTCAGGCATTGAGCGTGGCCATGGTGATGGTTTCCGCTGCCGTGCTGTTCTACATGCTCCGAATCCGGAAATGCACTGCAGACGGGCTGCTGGTGAATCAGCTGGCAGCCGCCGCAGAGGGAGCGGAAGAAGCCGAAGCGAAGACGGAGACGGAGACGGCGGAACAAGCCGCTGAAGAAACGGAAGCGTCGGCGGAGTCCGCGTCGGCGGAAGAGGAGGCACACGATGGCGATCAGAATTGACGGAAAAGCGCTGGCGGTCAAGGTCAAGGAACGGGTAAGGGAGGAGACGGCAAAGCTGCCCCGCCGCCCCGGTTTGGCCGTGATCCTGGTGGGCGATGACCCGGCATCCAGAGTCTATGTTTCCGGGAAGGAAAAGGACTGCGCGGAGTGCGGCATCCTCAGCTTTGAGCATAAGCTGCCTGCAGAAACCACACAGGAAGAACTGCTGGCACTGATCGCACAGCTGAACGCCGACCCGGCGGTGGATGGCATCCTGTGCCAGCTGCCCCTGCCCAAGGGATTGGATGAGGAGGCTGTCATCAACGCCATCGTGCCGGACAAGGATGTGGACTGCTTCCACCCCTTCAATGTGGGTCGTATGGTCATCGGTGAACCGGTGTTTCTGCCCTGCACGCCCGCCGGTGTCATGGAGATGCTGCGGGAATACGAGATCCCCGTCCGCGGCAGGCGCTGCGTGGTGCTGGGGCGCAGCAACATTGTGGGTAAGCCCATGTCCATGCTGTTGACCCAGAGTGACGGTACCGTCACCACCTGTCATTCCAGAACGGAAAACCTTGCGGAGATCACCCGTCAGGCAGACATCCTTGTTTCTGCCGTTGGTAAGGTGCGCTGCGTGACGGCTGATATGGTCAAGGATGGCGCGGTGGTCATCGATGTGGCCATGAACCGCGATGAGAACGGCAAGCTCTGCGGCGACGTGGATTTTGCCGCAGTTGAGCCAAAGGCTTCCTACATCACGCCGGTGCCCGGCGGCGTCGGTCCCATGACCCGCGCGGTGCTGATGGAAAACATCCTCACCGCCGCCCGAAACCATCAGGCGTAACGGCGCGGAACGTATCCGGCATAACGAAAAAAGAAAAGCCCGAACCGAACGGTTCGGGCTTTTTTGCACATTGCGTGTCAGCGTTCTTCGCGGAAATAGGGAAGCCCCAGGCTTGCGGGGGGCTGATTTTCCCGCTTCTTCCGCAGGGAAATGGCGATCAGCACCAGGATGGTGACCAGATAGGGCAGCATCTTGAACAGCTCCTGGGAACTGCGGGTCAGGCCGGGGACATAGAAATACATCCAGCTCAAAAGACCGAACAGGTAAGAGCCCCAGATGGCGTTCAGGGACTTCCAGGTGGCGAAGATGACCAGCGCCACGGCCAGCCAGCCCAGAGCCTCGATGGTGCCGTCGTTGGCCCAGGTGCCCTTGATATAGTCCATGGTGTAGTACAGGCCGCCCATGCCGGAGATGCCGGCACCGATGCAGGTGGCGGCGTACTTGTAGCGGGTGACATTGATGCCTGCGGCATCGGCGGTGGCGGGGTTTTCACCCACAGCGCGGAGATTCAGGCCGGTGCGGGTGCGATTGAGGAACCATGCCATGAGCACGGCCACCACAATGGCCAGATACACCATAAAGCCGTAGCTGAGCAGCAGAGAGCCTGCGGTGCCGAGGCCGGGGACGTTGTTATAAATGTTGGCACGGTAGACACCGCTGGTGGTGGCAACGGAGATCTGGCCTACACCGCCTGCCATCGTGTTCAAGCTGCCGCCGAAGAAGTTAGCGATGCCGCTGCCGAAGATGGTGAGCGTCAGACCGGTGACGTTCTGGTTGGCGCGCAGAGTGATGGTCAGGAAACTGTACAGCAGACCGCCCAGCGCAGAGGCGAGGAACGCTGCCGCAAAACTCAAGATCAGGCAGATAATGGGGGAAGGGTCTGGGTTATTGAACTCGTAGAAGAAGGAGGCGGCCAGGCCGGCGATGCCACCCAGGTACATGATGCCGGGCACGCCCAGGTTCAGGTTGCCGGATTTTTCGGTCAGGATCTCACCGATGGCGCCGAACATGATGACGGTGCCGAAGAATACTGCGGACTGAAATAACTGAATCAGTTGAGCGCCGGATATCATTTCGCCGCCTCCTTTCTGCCGCGCAGAATTACGCGGTAGTTGATGAAGAACTCACTGCCGAGGATGAAGAACAGGATGATGCCGGTAATGATCTGGGAGGCATAGTCATTCAGGTTGAATTGGGATGCGATCTGAATGGCACCCTTTTGCAGGAACACCAGCAGCAGGGAGATCAGGATCATCACGAAGGTGTTGAACTGCGCCAGCCAGGCCACGATGATGGCGGTGAAGCCACGGCCTCCGGCGGTGGAGGTGGAGATGGTGTGGCTGGAGCCGGCAACGGCGATGAAACCGGCCATGCCGCAGATGGCGCCGGAAATAGCCATGGTGCGGATGGTGACCTTTTTGACGTTGATGCCGGCATAGCGGGCGGTGCGCTCGGAGTCGCCCACCACAGAGATCTCATAGCCCTGCTTGGAGTATTTCAGATAGATGAACATACCCACTGCCAGCACCAGAACGAGAAGGATGTTCAGGCCGTAGTCCAGACCGAATACCCTGGGGAACCAGCCGGCCTTGGTCTTCTGGTTGATGATGCCCACGGTGTTGGAACCGAAGGGATTTTCCCACAACGCCACGCAGTAACTGGTCAACTGGATGGCCACGTAGTTCATCATCAGGGTGAACAGGGTCTCGTTGGTGTTCCAGACAGCCTTAAACGTGGCGGGGATAATGCCCCAGAGGGCGCCGGCCAGCAGACTTACCACAGCCATAAGCGCCAGCAGGACGGGGGTGGGGAGGCTGCTGCCCAGCGCACGCATCAGGCCGGCGGTAACGATGCCGCCCACCAGGACCTGGCCTTCGGCGCCAATGTTCCAGAACTTCATCTTGAACGCGGGTGCCAGACCGATGCCGATGCACAGAAGCATCATCGTGTCGCGGACGGTGACCCAGCTGCGGCGGGGAGAGCCGAAGGCGCCGTCGAAAATGGCCTCGTAAACGGCCACGGGATTGAGTTTGGTGACTGCGAAAATGAACAAGCCGCTGACGACCAGGGACACAAGCACAGCGGCGAGGCGGATGCCGTACGCATTGTACCAGGGGAGAAGGTCCCGTTTTGCGATTCGCAGCAGGGGCTCTTTTTTGTTATTCATCCTTGCTGCCCTCCTTCTTGAAGCGGGTCATCAGCAATCCCACTTCTTCTTTGGTGGTGGTGCGGGCATCCACGATGCCGCTGACCTGACCGCCGCACAGAACCAGAATGCGGTCGCACAGCTCCAGCAGAACGTCCAGATCCTCGCCCACGTATACCACAGCCACGCCCTGCATTTTCTGCTCGGTGAGCAGATTGTAAATGGTGTAGGACGTGTTGATGTCCAGACCGCGGACGGCGTAAGCGGTCATCAGCACGGAGGGTTCCTGCGCGATCTCACGACCCACCAGAACCTTCTGCACGTTGCCGCCGGACAGGCGCCGGACGGGGAAGGCGACGTTGGGAGTGACCACGTCCAGGCGTTCCATCACGTCCTCTGCCAGCTTCCTGGGTGCCTTGCGGTCGGTGAACACGCTATGGCCTTTTCGATAGCTGCGTAGCAGCATATTGCCGGTCATGCCCATGGTGCCAACCAGACCCATGCCCAGGCGATCTTCGGGAACAAATGCCAGAGAGACACCGGCTTGTTTGATCTGTAAAGGGGTTTTGCCTACCAGCTGAACACCGGGATTCCCGTCGGGGCAGCCAATGGCACGATACTGAATGGAGGCGCCGTCGCTGATGCTTTGCAGTCCGGCAATGGCCTCCAGCAGTTCTTTCTGGCCGGAACCGGCAATACCGGCAATGCCCAGGATCTCGCCGCCCATGGCGGTGAAACTCACGTTGTCCAGTCGCTTGACACCCATGGCGTCGTAGACCGTCAGGTTTTCCACGGTCAGCCGGAGAGTGGGATCTTCGGGTTCCGGACGGTTGATATTCAGCGTGACTGCGTGGCCCACCATCATATCCGTCAGGGCCTGAGGGTTGGTCTTGCTTGTGGCGACATCGCCGATATACTTGCCCTTGCGCAAAACAGCGACGCGGTCAGATACATCCATAACCTCGTGGAGCTTGTGGGTGATGATGACCATGGCCTTGCCGTCTGCCTTCATGTTGCGCATCACGTCAAACAGACGGTCGGTCTCCTGGGGGGTCAGAACGGCGGTGGGCTCGTCAAGAATGAGAATGTCCGCGCCGCGGTAGAGAACCTTGACGATCTCCACGGTCTGCTTTTCGGAAACGGACATATCGTATACTTTTTTATTGGGGTCGATGGAGAAGCCGTAGCGCTTGCAGATCTCGGTAATCTTGGCGGCAGCGGCTTTCAGGTCCAGCTTACCTTCTTCTTCCAGACCCAGCACAATGTTTTCTGCGGCAGTAAACACGTCGACCAGCTTGAAGTGCTGGTGGATCATACCGATGCCGTTGGCAAACGCGTCTTTGGGGGAGGCGATGGTGACGGGCATGCCGTTCACGAGGATCTCGCCCTCGTCAGGGAAGTAAATGCCGGCCAGCATATTCATCAGGGTGGTTTTACCGCTGCCGTTTTCGCCCAGCAGGGACAGGATCTCACCCCGGTTGATGGTCAGGTCAACAGAATCATTGGCGACCACTTTGCCGAACCGTTTCGTGATGTTTTTTAACTGGATGGCGCAGGTGTGTTCCAAAGCGATCTTCCTTTCTTTTTAAGGGTGGCGCGCAAACCGCCGGAGGGAAAATGAAAGGGAAAAGACTCCGGCGGAAGAAGCCTTCAAAGGAAGGTTCTGCGCGGAGAGTGGTGGGAGAGAAAAGGGGCTGCCGCCCGGGCAGCCCCTTTCAGAAAACAGATTTAGTTCAGTTCGGTGATGCCGTCGATGCGCAGAGAGAAGTAAGGAGCGGAACGGATGACAGATTCCTCGAAGACGCCGTCCACGATGGCCTCGCCGATATCGCCGACGAAGTCGCCGTTCATATCCAGAGCCATGAAGGTGGTGACCTTCTCGCCGTCCACGGTGAAGTTAGCGGTGTCGAACACCTTCAGGCTGCCGTCCTTCAGCTTGCCCCAGACTTCGTCGACCTTCTCCTGGGTGCCCTCGGCACAGTTGGGGCCGAGCGTGGAGATCATGACGCCGTCATTTTCTGCGCCCAGAGCGACGTCGGCGGGCATGACCTCGCCGGAGATCATGTGCTCCAGAATGGGGGTGTAAATGGCAGACCAGTTATTCTGAGCGGAGGTCAGCGCGGCGTCGGGAGCCACGGCCAGCATGTCGATGTTGTAGCCAACGGAGAAGACGGTCTTGCCGGCTTCGAACTGCGCCTGAACGGCAGAGGGAGCGCCGGTGGAGTCGGCGTGCTGGCCAATGATGACGCAGCCCTTGGCCATCAGAGCGTTGGCAGCTTCGCCTTCAGCGGTGGGATCATACCAGGAATTGGTGAAGGTCACGTCCATATGAGCCTCGGGAACGATGGACTGGATGCCCAGGAAGAAGGCGGTGTAACCGGAAACCACTTCAGCATAGGGGAAAGCGCCAACGTAGCCCACATAGGGATCAGTGACGGTGCCGGCATCCATCAGTTCCTTCAGCTTCATGCCGGCGACCACACCGGACACATAGCGGGACTGGAAGGTATAGGGGAAAGCATTGACTGTGTTGACGACGGGCTCGTAGGCAGCGGTATCGCCGGTAGCGGCCACAAAGATGATATCAGGATACTCGGAAGCGGCCTGCATGGTGTAGGACTGATGGCCATAAGAGTTGGAGATGATGATATTGCAGCCGGCCTCAGCCAGATCAACAGCAGTATCATAGCAGGACTCATCCTCGGGAATGTTGTACTTGAAGATGACCTGGGAAGCCACATCGATGCCCAGAGCCTCACAGGCAGCGGTCAGGCCGTCGATGTGAGCGACGTCATAGCCGGAGTTGATGTCGTGGACGCAGATCAGGCCGATCTTCAGGTCAGCTTTCTCGATGGGATCACGAGCTTCGCGGGGCAGCGGGGTGGGCCATTCAGCTTCGTTGGTGGGGGTATTCTCGCCGCAGGCAGCCAGGCCCAGGACCATGACCAGAGCGAGAAGCATTGCAAGGAACTTCTTCATACTAATATCCTCCTTAAATTTTTCGGCGTTTCGCATATTCAGCAGCCGCGTTTTGCTCTTGCAAAACGCGCGACAGGAGCTCCTGTCGCAAAGGCACACTGTCCATTTGAAATGCGTCTGCGGAAGACGGAGAAGTCTTCCACATTAAATATACAGGCTTGCGTCTCAAAATTCAACAGAGTTTTTCCCAAAAAAGAAAAAATAAGGAAAAAAATACGCAGAATTTGCAGAGGGAGAAAGGTGCGCCCGGAAAAACGAAAAAGCGGAGAAAAAATGTGCTTGCCCACGATCTCGAATGGGCTTTTGTAGGGCGATCACAGGGAGATGGAAGTACCCGTCTTGCCCGCAATGCCGTCCTTTGCCTTTTCCAGCAGGGTGATGAGGGCACTGCGGCGGGGTTTGCTCTCGGCGAACTGGACGGCGGCCTCCACCTTGGGAAGCATGCTTCCGGGGGCGAATTGCCCCTCGGCGATGTAGCGGCGTGCCTGCTCCGGTGTCAGGGAATCCAGCCACAGCTGGTCAGGCTTTCCAAAGTTCACGGCAACCTTCTCTACGGCGGTAAGGATCACCAGGCAGTCGGCGTTCAGCTGCTGCGCCAGCACGCAGGAGGCGAAATCCTTATCCACCACGGCTGCGGCGCCTTTGAGATGGTTGCCTTTGGTCTTAAAGACAGGGATTCCGCCGCCGCCGCAGGCGATTACCACCAGACCTGCGTCCACCATATCCCGGATGGAGTCGATCTCCACGATGGACTGGGGGCGGGGAGAGGCCACCACACGGCGGTAGCCGCGGCCTGCGTCCTCAATGATGTCATAGCCCCGTTCCGCTACCATTTTATCGGCCTCCTCACGGGTCATGAAAGCACCGATGGGCTTGGTGGGATTTCGGAAAGCGGGGTCTGCCGGGTCGACCTCCACCTGCGTCAGCACGGTGGAAACGCCCTTGCGGATGCCGCGATCCAGCAGTTCCTCCCGCAGGGAGTTCTGCAAATCATAGCCGATGTAGCCCTGACTCATGGCCACGCACACGGAAAGAGGACAGGGGATGTACTTTTCGGGGTCGGAACGGGTCAGCTCGGTCATGGCGGTCTGGATCATGCCCACCTGCGGGCCGTTTCCGTGGGCGATCACCACTTCATGACCCTCCTCAATCAGATCAGCGATGGCTTTTGCCGTCTGCCTGACGGCGTTCATCTGTTCGGGAAGGTTGCTGCCCAGTGCGTTGCCGCCCAGCGCGATCACAATGCGTTTTCCCATGTCGGTATACTCCTTTTAAGAGAATTGGCCCGCCTGAAACGCGGAAATGCACATAACAGGCGGGCCAACGGTCAAAGGCGGAAACGTATCAAATTATTCAGCGAATTCGCGCTTGGCGGCGCGCTCCTCCAAAGCCTTCAAAACGGCCTGGGGATCCTTGCACTTGGCCAGGAAGATCATGGCGGCGATGATGTAAGGCTTGAAGGATGCCTGCTTATACAGCGGCGTGCGATAGCGGTCGAACACGGAAGCGTCCACCTCGCCCTCGGCGCAGGAAACGCCGGTAATGTCGGCGGGCAGGCAGTGCAGATACAGCGCCTTGCCGTCCTTCGTCTTGGACATCAGTTCCTCGGAGCAGGTCCAGTCCTTGTGCTGGGCGTTTTGGGCCAGCAGTTCCTTTTCCAGCGCCTTGATGCCGTCGGAATCGCCCTCGGCATACAGGTTGGTGCGCTTCTCCATGGCGGCGAAGGGGGCCCAACTCTTGGGATAGACAATGTCTGCGTCGCGGAAGGCCTCTTCCATGGAGTTGGTCTTGGAGAAGGAGCCGCCGGTGGCCGCCGCATTCTTTCGGGCAACTTCCTCCACCTCGGGCATGACCTCATAGCCCTCGGGGTGTGCCAGCACCACGTCCATGCCGAAGCGGGTCATCAGACCGATGACGCCCTGGGGAACGGACAGGGGCTTGCCGTAGGAGGGGGAGTAGGCCCAGGTCATGGCGATCTTCTTGCCCTTCAGATTCTCCACACCGCCGAACTCGTGGATGATGTGAAGCATATCCGCCATACACTGGGTGGGATGGTCGATGTCGCACTGCAGGTTGACCAGCGTGGGCTTCTGTTCCAGCACGCCGTCGTGGTTGCCCTCGGTGACAGCGTCCATGAACTCGTGCATATAGGCGTTGCCCTTGCCAATGTACATATCGTCGCGGATGCCGATGACGTCGGCCATAAAGGAGACCATGTTAGCGGTTTCGCGGACGGTCTCGCCGTGGGCGATCTGACTCTTGCCCTCGTCCAGATCCTGCACTTCCAGACCCAGCAGGTTGCAGGCGGAGGCGAAGGAGAAGCGGGTGCGGGTGGAGTTGTCGCGGAACAGGGAGATGCCAAGGCCGGACTCGAAAATCTTCACAGAGATGTTGTTCTCGCGCATATAGCGCAGGGCGTCGGCCACGGTGAAAACGGCCTCGATCTCGTCGTCGGTCTTTTCCCAGGTAAGGAAGAAGTCGCCGTTGTACATTTCCTTAAAGTTCAGCGCATTCAGCTTGTCGATATACATCTGCAAAGTCTTATCCATTTCGTCATTCTCCTTGCGTTTAGATTCAATGCCCGCAGGCGCTTATCGGATATCGTTGTCGGTGAGGCTCTGGCGGAACTGGGTCACATCGGCGGTTTTGTTTTCCTCCTTATACAGGCCGGGAACGGCGGCGTACAGGGCGGCGCAGGTGACCAGATCCTGCTTCCAGGTGATCTCATTGGGGGCGTGTGCCTGGCTTTCGGCGCCGGGACCGAAGCCCACGCAGGGGATGCCATAGCGGCCCTGAATGGAAACGCCGTTGGTGGAGAAGGTCCACTTGTCGGTCAGAGGCCGACCCTCGCGCAGATGAATGGCGTCCCGCTTGGGATCGGGATCGGCGTAGCCGATACGCTTATCGCCGAAGAGAGCGTGGTGGGCATCGATGAGAGCCTGCACGTGGGCGGCGCTTTCCTTGTTGATCCACGTGGGGAAGAAGCACTCGGTCTCGTAGACCTCGCCCGTCCATGCGGGGCGGTCATACATGTACATGCTGACGGTTACATCGTCGCCATACTTCTGCACGCTGGGCAGATCCCGGATCTCCTGCAGGCAGGAATCCCAGGTCTCGCCGGCGGTCATGCGGCGGTCGACGGAGATGGAGCAGCTGTCCGCCACGGCGCAGCGGCTGGGGGAGGTGTAGAAAATTTGGGAAACGGTGCAGGTACCGCGGCCCAGGAACTGTGCGTCCTCATAATGGTCGGGGTTGAAGGCGGGATTCAGCCGCTTCACAAGACCCTTGACGGTGTTGGAGGGGCTGTCATTGTTTTCGTTCAGGGCGCGGATGTCCTGCAGGATGTCTGCCATCTTGTAAATGGCGTTGTCGCCGCGATGGGGTGCGCTGCCGTGGCAGGAAATGCCTTTGACATCCACGCGGATCTCCATACGGCCGCGGTGACCCCGGTAGATGCCGCCGTCGGTAGGTTCGGTGGAGATGACAAATTCAATGCGGCGCTGTGCTTCCTCCTTGCTGGGGAAGTACTTGTTGACGATGTACTGCCAGCACATACCGTCGCAGTCTTCCTCCTGCACGGAGCCGACGATCATAATGGTATAGCCCTCGGGAATCAGACCCAGATCTTTCATGATCTTTGCGCCGTACACGGCGGAGGCCATGCCGCCCTCCTGGTCGGAGCCGCCGCGTCCGTAGATGATGGCGTCATCCTCCCAGCCGGTGTAGGGGTCGGCTTCCCAGTTGTTGATGTTGCCGATGCCAACGGTGTCGATGTGAGAGTCAATGGCAATGATCTTATCGCCCTCACCCATCCAGCCGATCACATTGCCCAGACCGTCGATCTCCACCTTATCAAAGCCCAGCTTTTCCATCTCGGTCTTGATGCACATGACGACCTCTTTTTCTTCGCAGCTCTCACTGGGATGGGAAATCATTTCACGCAGGAAACGGGTCATGTCGGCCTTGTAGCCTTCTGCCGCTTTTTTGATCGCTTCAAAATCCATAACGCAGTCCTCCATAAAATATATGTTCCGTTGAGATCTGTGCTCCAGTTTCCTATCTGTTTCTATCATAGCATAATTCGATCTGGTGTCAAACAAAAAATTTGAAAACCAAAAAAATTTTTAGAGAAACGGGTTGAATTCTATAAAAGATATGATATGATGAAGAAAAAGAGTTGTGATGTTTTTACATAAAAACGCTGAAAAGGAGGGACTTCGTGGAAAACGGAAAAATGGAGCTTCTCAAGCAGGTGGCTGATGGGATCGCAGGGCAGTTCGGCAGCAGCTGCGAGGTGGTCATCCATGATTTGAGCCAGCATCCCGATCACAGCATCGTTTATATCGTCAACGGTCATGTTTCCGGCCGAAAGGTGGGCGATGGAGCGTCCGGCGTGGTGATGGAGCAGCTGCGCAGCAACGATCCTGCGCCGAAGGATCACCTTTGCTACCTGATGAAGACGCCGGACGGAAAGATTCTGAAGTCCTCTACGGTATATATACGCAACAGTCGGGGGAAGGTATCCGCGATTCTGGCCATCAATTATGATATTTCCAAGCTGATGATCGTGGAAAGCGCCCTGAACGAGCTGATCTCCACCCGGGAAAGCACACAGGCCGAGCCGGAGAAGATCGTCAACATCAACGATATGCTGGAAGACCTGATCCAGCAGTCGGTGGCATTGATAGGCAAACCTGTGGCGCTGATGAATAAGGATGATAAAGTGAAAGCCATCCGCTTCCTGAATCAGAACGGTGCTTTCCTTGTGACCAAATCCGGTGATAAGATCGCAAAATACTTCGGCATTTCCAAATATACCCTATATTCTTATATTGACACGAAACAGGAGGGTAAAGCGACATGATCGATCTGTCCATCAACAAGCAGGGTCTTGCCAACAACATTAAAAAGGCAAAGGAAAACGGCATCATCATCCCCACTATTGCCCAGATGCAGCATCCTGAGACCATCCCCGAGAAGATTCAGGAGAGGCTGAAGAATGTGGGCTTGTGGGAGGTCAATCCGCTGAATCTGTTCCGTATCACCTGGAAGAACGAGGCAAAGGAGAGCGGCGGCCTGTTTCAGGCCGTGCCCAACTACGTGGAACTACCCTCCGAGCTGACCGGCGTGCCCTGCCGCATCATCGCCATGGTGGGCAAGTGGTTCCCCACGGGCTGCCACAAGGTGGGCGCATCCTTTGGCTGTCTGTCACCCCGTCTGGTCACCGGCCAGTTCGATGTGGAGAAGCATAAGGCCGTATGGCCCTCCACCGGCAACTACTGCCGCGGCGGCGCCTTCAACTCCCGCCTGCTGGGCGCCCAGGGCGTGGCCATCCTGCCTGCCGAGATGAGCCAGGAGCGCTTTGACTGGCTCCACGAGATCGGCGCCGAGGTCATTGCCACTCCCGGCTGCGAGTCCAACGTCAAGGAGATTTTTGATAAGACCAACGAGCTGAAGCAGAATCCCCTGTACATGATCTTCAATCAGTTTGAGGAGATGGGCAATCCCTTGTGGCACTATAATGTCACCGGCAACGCTCTGGCAGATGTGTTTGAGGCCATCAAGCGTCCCGGTGACCGGTTTGCCGGCGCCTGCTTCACCTCCGGCAGCGCCGGTACCATGTCTGCCGGTGACCTGCTGAAGGAGAAGTATCCCCACCTGAAGCTGGGCGTGGGCGAGGCGCTGCAGTGCCCCACCATCCTGAACAACGGCTTTGGCGGCCACCGCATTGAGGGCATCGGCGACAAGCACATCCCCTGGATCCACAACGTGAAGAACACCGATATGGCCATCGCCATTGACGACGAGGACTCCCAGCGCCTGCTGCGCCTGTTCAACACGCCCGAGGGCAAGGCGTATCTGCTGGATACCCTGAAACTGGATCCCGAACTGGTGGAGAAACTGTCCTGGCTGGGCATTTCCGGCATCGCCAATGTGCTTTGCTGCATCAAGATGGCCAAGTATTACGAGTTCACCGAGCGGGATGTGGTGGGCACGGTGCTCACCGACTCTGCTGTGATGTACGGCAGCCGTATCGCAGAACTCAACGAGATGCACGGCGCCTACAATGCCACCGAGGCCGTTCTGGACCATCACCTGCACATGCTGAACCTCAAAACCGACAATATGATGGAGATGGGCTATGCCGAGCGCAAGCGCGTCCATAATTTGAAGTACTACACCTGGGTGGAACAGCAGGGCAAGCAGACCGAGGAGCTCAACGCCCTGTGGTACGACACCGAGAACACCTGGGACGCCGTCCACGCACAGGCAAAGGAACTGGATGCGCTGATCAATGCCTTCAACGAAGAGACCGGCGTGCTGAAAAACCTGTAAAGCAAAGTTGCATTACATCGCCTCAAAGGCGGGGCGGTTGCCCCGCCTTTGTTCTATGATGAAGGAGAATTTCTATGAAACACGTTCTCTGCGGCAAGTGTGTTAAATGCGGAAAGGAATACGCGGCCGTTCCGGATCTGACGAACTGCGAATGCGGCGGCATTCTGGAGATCACATACGATTACACATACATTAAAACGCAGTTGACCAAGGAAAAACTGGCGGCGCGTACCGAGCGCACCATGTGGCGCTACCGGGAACTGCTGCCGGTAGAGGAAACCACAGAACCGACACCGCTGCGGGTAGGCTGGAGCCCTCTGTATGAGGAGCCCCGTCTGGCGAAGGAACTGGGGCTGAAAAAGCTGTGGGTCAAGGATGATGGATTGAATCCCACGGCCTCCCTGAAAGACCGTGCCAGTGCCATGGCGGTGGCCAAGGCGCGGGAGGCAGGCGCAAAGGTCATTGCCTGCTCGTCCACGGGCAATGCAGCCTCCTCTCTGGCGGGCAACGCCGCGGCGGCGGGGCTGAAGACCTACATTTTTGTTCCCTCCCGTGCGCCCAAGGGGAAGGTGGCACAGCTGATGACCTTCGGCGCAAACGTGATCTCCGTGCAGGGGAGCTATGAGGAGACTTTTGAACTGTCCAAGGCAGCCATTGACAAATGGGGCTGGTATAACCGCAATGCCGCCATCAACCCCTATCTTTCCGAGGGAAAGAAAACGGTCTCTCTGGAAATTATGGAGCAGCTAAACTGGGAAGTGCCGGACTATATTGCCATCTCCGTCGGTGACGGATGCACCATCGCCGGTCTCTGGAAGGGACTGAAAGATTTGTATGCCATCGGCTTTATCGACAAGTTGCCCCGGCTGATCTCCGCTCAGGCGGAGGGCTGCTGTCCTCTGAATCGCGCCATCGAGAGCGGAGAGGACTGGTATCCCATGGAGGAGAACACCCTGGCGGACTCTATTGCCGTGGGCGTGCCGCGCAATGCAGACAAGGCGCTGATGGCTATCCGGGAGTCCGATGGCTTGGTGGTCAATGTGTCCGACGCCGAAATTATGGCGGCCCAGAAGCTGCTGGGAAAAATGTGCGGCGTGTTTGGCGAGCCTGCCGGCGTCACCGGTACGGCGGGCGTGAAGAAGCTGTGTGAACAGGGCATCATCGGCAGGAACGACACCGTGGTGTCGGTAGTCACGGGCAACGGCTTGAAAGATGTTGCCAACGCCATTGCCGCCTGCGGTGAGCCCATCTCCATCCCCAATGATATGGAGTTGCTGCTGCGAGCCTTTGCGGAAAAAGGGATTGTTGTGGAATAACGCAGATGTGAAAAAAGAGCAGCCCCGACAGCTGAACTGCCGGGGCTGCTTTTTTGTGAGCGTCAAACCGGAACGGCTTCTTTTGCCCGCTGTTCCTTTGCAAAGTGACGGATGATGTCCTTTCTGGTCACGATGCCGATGAAGATGCCGGTGTCATCCACCACGGGGATGAAATTCTGGCTCATGGCGCTGTCCAGCAGCTCATCCACCGTCACGGTGATGCGCACGGCAGGGTAGGAGTTCTCCTTCAGCAGGTCGGAGACCAGCAGCTGCTCCATGGATTTCATGGACAGCTCCTTCTGGGTGTCCGGGTCTGTTTCGGAGAGCAGACACCACAGGAAGTCACCCTCGCTGACAGTGCCTACATATTGTCCGTTTCGGCTGATTACGGGAATTGCGGTATAGCCATGATGCCGCATCTTCTCCAGACCCTGGCGGAAGGTGTGATCGTCATACAGGTAGGCGACGCGGCTTTTGGGAAGAAGAAAATAAGCGATGTTCACAAGATGCCTCATTTCTCCGGCGCGGAAGATCCGCTGGAAGATAGTAGTAACTTCTATTTATACTATACAGCAAGTTTGAAGAAAAATGTTGAATAATTTATGAAATTGCATCCAAATCTTACTTTACTTTTTTGTTGAAAACTGCTATGATCGAAATGTGATTTATGCAACAGAGAGGAGATGCCCATATGCTGGTACAGCAGGAATTGGAACAAAGTCCACTGTTTCGGAACATCAGTTACGAGGAATATCGCCGGATGCTTACCTGTTTTCAGGCGGTACAGCGGAGTTTCCGGGCGGAAGATCTGATCTACGATTTTGGTGCACCGAAGAATGACGCCGTGGGGATTATTGAGCGCGGTACGGCCCAGCTCATCCGCATCGATGAGGAGGGGGTTTCCACGGTCATGGAGGAACTTGGCCCCGGCGGTGTGTTTGGCCGGACGCTGGCTTTTGCGGCGTCGGGAGAGGACAGTCTGGAAGTCGTCTGCCGCACACCCTGTGAGGTGCTGTTCATCGACTATTCCCACATCCTCAAGCGTTGTGAAAACGCCTGCACCCACCACAGCATTCTGGTGCAGAATATGCTGAAACTGATGGCGGACAAGGCGCAGGCGCTCAGCGAGCGGATTGATGTGCTCTCTCGTCGATCCATTCGGGAAAAGCTGATGTGCTATTTCCGCCAGCTTTCGGAGAAGGCAGGCACAGAGACCTTTACGCTGCCTTTTTCCCTCAGCACTCTGGCGGACTATATCGCCACAGACCGCAGCGCCATGATGCGCGAACTCAAGCGTCTGCGGGAGGAGGAGATCGTCCGCTCGGACGGCCGGAGGTTTACCGTAGACCTGTAAAAAGAAAAAACTGCCCGTTTTCCGGGGAAAACTTGTGCGAATGGATTGACGGGCATCAGCGCGTGATGTACAATAAAAATAATGTGCCAAGGACAGAAATGTTGAAGTCAAGAAGATAACTGATTACTTGGGAAAGAAGGAAAGAGCTATGTATCGCATCGTAAGAAAAGAATCCCTGCGGCCCATCGTTACGCTGTATGAGATCGAGGCTCCGCTGGTTGCCAAGAAGGCCCAGCCCGGCCAGTTCATCATCCTGCGTGTGGATGAAAACGGCGAGCGAATCCCCATCACCATCAATGACTATGATCCCGAGAAGGGTACCGTTACCATCATCGTGCAGACTGTCGGCTCCACCACCGAGAAGCTGAGCCACCTGAACGAAGGCGACTGCCTGCACGACTTTGTCGGCCCTCTGGGCAAGGCCACCGAGACCGAAGGCAAGAAGAAGGTCGCCGTGGTCGGCGGCGGTGTGGGCTGTGCCATCGCTTATCCCGTGCTGAAGAAGTTCCACGACTGCGGCGCCGAGGTGCACGCCATCGTTGGTTTCCGCAGCAAGGATCTGGTGATCCTGGAGGACGATTTCAAAAAGTCCAGCGACAAGCTCATCATCTGCACCGATGACGGTTCTTACGGCCGTAAGGGTCTGGTCACCGAGGCTCTGAAGGAGCTCATCGAAGAAGGCCACCAGTATGATGAAGTCTTCGCCATCGGCCCCATGGTCATGATGAAGTTCGTTTCCAAGACCACCGAGCCCTATGGCATCCCCACCACCGTCTCCATGAGCCCCATCATGATCGATGGTACGGGTATGTGCGGCGGCTGCCGGTTGAGCGTGGGCGGCGAGATGAAGTTCGCCTGCGTGGACGGCCCCGACTTCGACGGCCACAAGGTGGACTGGAATCTGGCAGTTAAGCGCAACCAGATGTACGCTGAATTTGAAAAGCATAAGCATGAGGAGACCTGCAATCTCTTCAAGAAGGAGGTTCAGTAATCATGGCCAATATGTCTTTAGTAAAGAACCCCATGCCCTCCCAGGACCCCAACGTCCGGAATAAGAACTTTGACGAGGTCGCTCTGGGCTATACCGCCGAGCAGGCCATCGACGAGGCACAGCGCTGCCTGAACTGTAAGCATAAGCCCTGCATGGGTGGTTGCCCCGTTATGGTACATATCCCCGAGTTCATCGCCGAAGTGGCACAGGGCCATTTTGAAGAAGCCTATCAGATCATCGCCGCCACCTCTGCGCTGCCCGCAGTCTGCGGCCGTGTCTGCCCCCAGGAGAGCCAGTGCGAAAAGTACTGCGTCCGCGGCATCAAGGGCGAGCCCGTGGCCATCGGCCGTCTGGAGCGCTTTGTGGCTGACTGGCACAACGCCAACGCCACCGCCGCCCCCGAGAAGCCTGCTTCCAACGGCCACAAGGTGGCAGTTGTCGGTTCCGGCCCTGCCGGCCTGACCTGCGCCGGCGACCTGGCCCGCAAGGGTTACGATGTCACCGTGTTCGAGGCTCTGCATCTGGCCGGCGGCGTGCTGGTCTACGGCATCCCCGAGTTCCGTCTGCCCAAGGCCATTGTCCAGAAGGAAGTGGACGGCCTGAAGGCTCTGGGCGTCACCATCGCCACCAACACCGTGGTCGGCCGCACCATCTCCGTGGACGAGCTGATGGAGGACATGGGCTTTGAGGCTGTGTTCATCGGTTCCGGTGCGGGACTTCCCATGTTCATGGATATCCCCGGTGTCAACTCCCGCGGCGTCTACTCCGCCAACGAGTTCCTGACCCGTATCAACCTGATGAAGGCCTATCGCGAAGGCTCCGATACCCCCATTCAGCACCCCAAGAAGGTCGCTGTCGTTGGCGGCGGCAACGTTGCCATGGACGCCGCCCGCTGTGCCAAGCGTCTGGGCGCCGAGGTGTACATCGTCTACCGCCGCGGTATGGAGGAACTGCCTGCTCGTAAGGAAGAAGTGGAGCACGCCGAGGAAGAGGGCATCATCTTCAAGACCCTGTGCAATCCCACCGAGATCTTTGCGGATGAGAATGACGATGTCAAGAGCATCCGCTGCATTAAGATGGAGCTGGGCGAGCCTGATGCTTCCGGTCGCCGCCGTCCCATCGAGGTTCCCGGCAGCGAGTTCGATCTGGATGTGGACTGCGTCATCATGTCTCTGGGCACCAATCCCAACCCCCTGATCAAGAACACCACGCCCGACATGGAGTTCAACCGCAAGGGCGGCATCGTGGTCAATGAGGACGGCCTGACCTCCAAGGCGGGCGTCTATGCTGGCGGCGACGCCGTGACCGGCGCTGCCACCGTCATTCTGGCCATGGGCGCCGGCAAGACCGCTGCCAAGGCTATCGACGAGGCTCTGAATAAATAACGCAGAAAAACGAGACGGATGAGAGTCCGTCTCGTTTTCCCAAACCGGAGGAATCTATGGGACGCAATACACAGCTCACGGCGGAAGAAATGGTTCGCCGATATCAGAAGGAATTAAAAAATGTGCGGATGATGCGCTGGCTAACGCTGGCGGTATACCTGTTTCTGCTTTGGCGGTTTGCACCGAAGATGGATCTGACGATGGCCGTGGTTTCTGTGCTGCTCTTTGTGGGAGCGATGTGGTTCCTGCAGGCCATGGGGGCGCACCAGTTCGTGATGCTGCAGGAGGTGCTGCACCGGAAGTGCGATGCAGTTAAATACGCCAAGATCATGGAGCTGCTGTCCGGCCAGAAGAACAAGGATACGCAGGTGATTCGCCTGTGCTGGGCAAAGGGACTGTTTTTCGCCGGAGAATTCGAGGAGGCGGAAAAGGTTCTGGAGTCCGTGTATGTGGAAAAGCCCGGCGTGAACACGGCGCTGCTGTACAGAAACATCGCATTCAACTGCGCCCTGGAAGGCAAGCGGCTGGAGGATGCCCGCAAGGAGCGGGAAGAGACCGGAAAACTGCTCTCCACCGCAGGTAAAAAGGAAGTGGCGATGGTTCGTCAGCAGCTGATCCAGATGGATGCTGCGTTGGCGCTGGAGGAGGAGCGGTACGAGGATTTCTTTCCCTTGCAGGAAAAGGTGCTGCGTACAGCCATCGCCCCCATGCAGCGGGTGGTAGCGCAGTACCGCATGGCGCTGGCTGAACTGATCCAGGGCGAAACGGTCTCTGCCCGGGAGCGTCTGGAGGAAGTGGCCGAGGACGGCGGGACGATCTACGTTGCTGCAGAGGCCGAAAACCTGCTGGACGACTTCGGCAATTTCGAGGACTGACTGCAATAAGAAAGCGTGCGCATCAAATGCGCACGCTTTTTTATGTATCACAGTTCCACCACGGTCACTTCGTGACCCGTGTGGGGCAGGAACTTTTGCAGCAGGTCGGCGGTTTTGATCCGCAGGCTGCCGTCGTTTTTGCAGGGGTGGCAGGCAAACCACTCGGCCTCGTAGACATCGCGATCCATCAGCAGACGGACGCGATGAGAAGGATCGTTCATCAGTCCCAGCACGCTGGCAGAACCGGGGGTGCAGCCGATGAGAGCCTCCATGTCCTCGCCGGGGGCAAAGGACAGGCGGGAGGAGCCGATCTGGTGGCTCAGGTTTTTGGTGAGGAAGGGCTTATCTTCGGGCATGGCGAGAAAGTAAAAATCTGTTTTCTGTCGGTTGCAGAGCACGAGATTCTTGCAGATGCGGGTGCCAAGCACATCGCTGATGGCAGCGCAGGCCTCCATAGTGTCGGCGGCGTCGTGCTCTACGCGCTCGTAGGGGATGCCCAGTTCGTCCAGCAGGGCAAATGCTGCCATTTCTGCGGCGCAGTGTCCACCGGCAGGGGCGGTGGTGAAAATTTCGGAAATATTCATTGGTATCAGACCTCGTTTATCAGTTTTTCTCCGGCACGATAAATGTCGCCGGCGCCGACCGTCAGGATCAGGTCGCCGGGCTGTGCAGTCTGGCGCAGCTGGGCGGCAACCTTTTCCAGCGTGGAGCAGTAAACGGAACCGGGAATGCTGCGGCACAAATCGGAGGAGGAAATGCCCAGCGTATTCTGCTCGCGGGCGGCGTAAATTTCGGCTATGATGGCAACATCGGCCAGTTTCAATTCCTCCACAAACTGGTCAAACAGCTTGGCGGTACGGGTATAGGTGTGAGGCTGGAAGGCAACCACCACCCGCCGATAAGGCAGCGTTTTTGCGGTGGTCAGCAGTGCGTGAAGCTCGTCGGGGTGGTGGGCGTAGTCGTCATACACCTCGGCGCCGTTGAAGCTGCCCTTGTGTTCGAAGCGGCGGCCGGCGCCGGTAAAGGCGGAGAGCCCTTCCGCCACGGCGTTTCCCGGAATTCCCAGCACATAAGCGGCGGAGGCGGCAGCCAGCGCATTGAGGATGTTGTGGCGGCCGAAAACCCGCAGGTCGACATGGGCGTAATGTTCGCCGTGGATCAGAATGTCAAAGGAGGGTGCGCCGTCGGCGTCCTTCAGATTTGCTGCGGTACAGTCTGCGGCATTTTCCAATCCGAAGGTAAACACCGGATGTGCCAGATCCGCCACGGATTCCACCGCACCGGAATTATCTGCGTTGACGACAATGTGGCCGCGTTCCGGCACCAATTCCGCAAACTGATGGAAGGAATGCTCAATGTCATTCAGATCCTTGAAGAAGTCCAGATGATCCGCCTCCACATTCAGGATCACCGCCACGGTGGGGAAGAAGTGGAGGAAGCTGTTGCAGTATTCGCAGGATTCCAGAATAATGGTATCCCCCCGACCCACCCGGTAGCCGGCGCCCAGCAGGGGCAGAGAACCGCCGATCATAATGGTGGGGTCTGCCTCGGCAGCCATGAAGATATGGGCGCACATCGAGGTAGTGGTGGTTTTGCCGTGGGTACCGGAAATGCAAAGGGCGTTGGGGTAGCGCTGCATAATGGCGCCCCAGGCCTGTGCCCGTTCGTAGACGGGAATGCCCCGTGCGACGGCGCCGGAGATCTCGGGATTGCTGTCGTGGGCGGCGGCAGTACGCACGACCAGATCACAATCACCCAGATTTTCGGCATTGTGGCCGACGGCAACGGCGATGCCGCAGGAACGCAGATGATTCACGGCAGCACTTTCGCTCATGTCGGAGCCCTGCACGGACATTCCCATGCCCTGCAAAACCTCTGCCAGAGGGCACATGGAAACGCCGCCGATGCCAACGAGGTGGACGCGCTTGCCGGGGATCAGATATTCAGAAATGGGAGAGGGGTTGTTCATCATATATAAGAACTTCCTTTCCAAAAAACACGGATGCGTTGCAGCAACAGGAAAAGTGTTGTATAATCCTGTAAAAGCACTTTATTATATTACAATGCAGCGAAAATTGCAATGGGTAAGGCGGGTGAAAGGATGAAGAATGTACCGGGTCACGTGGCGGAGATCCTCTCTGCGCTGGAAGCGGCAGGCTACGAGGCCTGGTGCGTGGGCGGCTGCGTGCGGGACTCCCTGCTGGGCCGCGAACCGGAGGACTGGGATGTCACCACTTCCGCCTTGCCGGAGGAGACGATGGCGGTGTTTGCACCCCACGCCATTCCTACGGGATTGCAGCACGGCACAGTGACGGTGCGCAGTGACCATAAAAATGTAGAGGTCACCACCTATCGTGTGGATGGCGAATACCGCGACCACCGCCGTCCGGAGTCGGTGGCCTTTACCCGCTCGCTGGAGGAGGATCTCGCCCGTCGGGATTTTACCATCAATGCGATGGCGGAAAATGCGCGGGGAGAGCTTCGCGATCCCTTTGGTGGCGCGGAGGATCTGCGGCGGGGACTTCTGCGCTGCGTCGGGGAACCGGATCGTCGGTTTGAGGAGGACGCTCTGCGGATCCTCCGCGGCCTTCGGTTTGCCGCCACGCTGGGCTTGGAAATCGAGGCAGAAACGGCAGAGAGCATCCACCGCAACCGTCTGTTGCTGCGGGAGATCGC
Organism: Oscillospiraceae bacterium; assembly: GCA_015068025.1. Lineage (GTDB taxonomy): Bacteria > Bacillota > Clostridia > Oscillospirales > Oscillospiraceae > Oscillibacter. The sequence goes on from SVLH01000002.1 coordinate 101,080, forward strand.
GGCAGAGCGGATCCGGGTGGAGCTGATGAAGCTGCTGCGGGGAAACCATGCCGCACGTGTGCTGCGGGAATACCCTGATGTGGTGGGTGTGTTCTGGCCGGAAGTGCTGCCTATGGTGGGCTTTGGCCAGAAAAATCACCACCACTGCTTTGATGTGTGGGAGCACAGCCTCCACGCGCTGGAAGTGGTCAAAAAGGATGATGCTTTGCTCTGGAGTGCGCTGCTGCACGATATTGGCAAGCCAAAATGCTTTACAGTTGATGATGCAGGAACGGGGCATTTTTACGGTCATGCCCAGATCAGTCGTGATGTGGCGGATGTCATGCTGCGGCGCCTGAAATGCTCCACGGAGTTTCGTGAGACCGTGGTGCGGTTGGTAGAGTGGCACGACCGGGACATCCCCCGGACGGACAAGAGCATCCGCCGTGCGCTACGGCTGCTGGGAGAGACAGATCTGCGCCGTCTGATCGCCCTGAAGCGGGCGGACAATCTGGCACAGGCGCCGGCCTACCATGACCGGCAGCTGGAACTGGACGAGGGCGAGGTGATTCTGGAACAACTGCTGGCGGAGGATGCTTGTTTCTCTCTGAAGCAGTTGGCGGTGAATGGGCGGGATCTGCTGGCTCTGGGACTGCAAGGTGCGGAAGTTGGCAGAGTACTGAACGCGCTGCTGGATGCGGTGATCAACGGGGATGTGCCCAACGAGCGGGAAGCTTTGCTGGGGCGTGTCGGGAAGCTGTAACCGAATTGTAGAAATTGTAGCCGGATTGCGGTTGATTCCGCTGCGGCAGGTTTATATATTGGAGAAAGTGTTTCCGGGGAGGTGCTTTATGAAGAAAGTATATGGAATTTTGCTGGCGGCATGTATGTTGCTGGCGGGCTGCGCAGAGATGCCACCTACTGAACAGGAGCAGGAACAGCAGCCACCGGCGGAGCAGAGCGGAACGCTGCCCCCTGAAACCCCGGAAGCCAATGAGGCGTGGCGGGGTGCCTATGCCGCATTTCTGGAGCAGATGGCGGAGGAGCTGGCGCAATTCCGTAATTTCACCCACCCCGATTACGACCCCAATGCACCGGAGGGGGGTGCAGAGGAGGTCATGGGGACGTATGTGCTCTATGACATCGATAAAAACGGAACGCCGGAGCTTTTGATCCGCTACGGCCTGACGGAGGCTGGAAGCCATACCGCGGTTTACGGATATGAGAGCGGTAAGGTCGTGCTGCATGGAGATGTCCATTCCGGCCATACCGCCTTTTATACCTGGCCGAAGGAGAACGGTTTTGCCTACAATTGGGGACACATGGGCGGACACTTTGTGGACAGAGTCTATCTTGTCGATGGAGAACTGGTGCAGGAAAAGTTTTTCGAAGAGGGAACGAATGCGCCGGTGATGGAGTATATGCCCGTGGAACAGGTGCTGCCCGGCAGCATCTATCTGCGTGAAGCACGCACCTATGTGGAACTGCCGGAGATCCGGGCGCTGACGCTGCCCATCTACGAATATGGTGTCGAGTGCACGGCGGAAACCGACCCCACACGGCAGGAAGAAATAAAGAACGCGGTTGAAGCTGTGCTGCAAGACGGTGCAGAATTCTATGGCGTAACGGCGGATGGGTTCGGTGGTGATACCGGTTGGACAACACTGGCGGAGTATCTGCAGCCCGGCGGCATTACGGAATTTGCCGACCGTCCGCTGCGGATCGACGGCGCGGCGCGCTGGGAGGATCTCAATGGCGACGGCGTGCGGGAGGCGATCCTGACCGTCAGAAACGGGGAAGGGGACACCTTTGATGATGTGCGCTATGTGATCCTGGCGGAAGATAGTGGAACGGTGTATGCCTACTGCCTGAACTATATGAACAGTACCGTTCTGGAAGATGGAATTTTCAAGACCCCCTGGGGGGAGACCTACGCGGTCTCCTACGGTGGAGGCCAGGCATATCAGTACACACCGGGACAGGAATTGCCATGACAGAATTATGGGCGCTTTATCACAAAGAAATACCTCCGTTTTTGCGGGAATTTGCCAGTACCCCGCCGATGCTGCGGCTGAAACGGGTGGGAATGAACTGTGGCTGCGAGTATACGCGGTTTCCGTTGTTTCGCGGGCTTGCACCCTATTCCCGCTATGACCACAGCCTGGGCGTTGCCCTGATCGTGTGGCATTTTACCGGCATCGTGGAGCAGTCCCTGGCGGGCCTTTTCCACGATGTCACCACCCCGGTGTTTGCCCACGTGGTGGACTTCCTAAACGGCGACCATTTGCGGCAGGAATCCACCGAAGCAGGTGTGGCAGAGTGTCTGACGGCATCAGCGGAGGTTTGTGCCTTGCTTGAAAAGTACGGCTTGACGGTGGAAGATGTTTCGGATTACCACCGGTATCCTGTTGCGGATAACGATGCGCCGGCGCTGTCGGCGGACCGGCTGGAATATACCATGGGCAACCTGCTGAACTACGGCTTTGTGGACGCGGCGCAGCTGCGTGGGTTTTACCAGGATCTGACGGTTGGGCAGGATGAGTACGGAAAGGCGGAACTGGCGTTCCGGACACCGGAAACGGCATCGTCTTTTGCGCGGATGGCGCTGCGGACGGCGAAGGTCTATGTGGCGGACGAAGATCGGTTTGCAATGGAAGTGCTGGCGGGGCTGCTTCGACAGGCGTTGGAACGTGGGGTCTTGACCCGCGGGGATCTGATGACCACGGAAACGAAAGTGATCGAAAAACTGCGAGGCGATACTGCTTGCGCTGCGGCGTGGGAGCGTTTCTGCGGGTTCTCTCGTATGGTGCGAAGCGCCGAGCGGCCACAGGAGGGTCAATGGCTCCGCGTGGATGCCAAGCGCCGCTGGATCGACCCGCTGGCGCAGGGGAAAGGACGCGTGTCCAGATGGGACAACGTCTTCTGCGAGGAACTCCGTGCCTTCCGTGAAATGGATTTTTCCTGCTGGCTCAGCGCGGAATAAAGCAAAGACTATGATCGTGTGTTGGAGGAGCGAATATGGAGAAAACAATACGAAATGTCAGATATCTTCTTTATATTGCGTTTCTTTTATGTGTGGTTTTCTTTATAGTCTCGTTTTTTCGTAATAATAAAATCGTTGCAACTGCGGAAGGGAACAGGATCTATTATAATGGCGAAACTTATGTTGAAAGTTTCGAAGTTTTTGATTTTGATCGGGATAGGTGTTTGGGCTCGGTCAAGATTTTCGAGGATGGTTTAAGACACAGGATGTATTCTCTCCGTGAAAGGCCGGGATACGTTTATGTCGATATGTGGTTGGATCATAGACTGTATGTGCGCGCAGCAGATGAGTGAATTCAACTTCGATTTGCATAGCAAATAGGAGCAAGTAAAGGCGTCAGGGGATTTCTTCTGACGCTTTCTTTTTGTTTGCGTTTGTCATACGATCTCCAGAAGCTGCCGCAGATCGGAGATCTCATAGTCGGCATGCAGCCCCTCCGGCAGAGTCTTTCTGTCCGGATTGAACCAGCAGCAGGAAAGCCCTGCGTTGTTTGCGCAACGTGACAAATTATAAAAAATATGATATAATAGTTTAAAATAAATTGGTGATTGAACAGAGATGGAAGGAGTGTTTGCTATGCTGCGATTTCCTCACCACCTCAGCGATACCCAACTTGGTCTGATGCTGGTGATCATTCTCCCTGTTATGGGGGGACTCATCTGTCTCTATAATGCCTATCGTATGGGAAAACTGAAGTGGAAACCCAAAAGCCCGGCAAACCCCACTCTGATCACCCTCGTCATTCTTGCCGGGATCATACTGGCCGGAGTGCTGTTGGCCGTTGTTGGATAAGTTTAATTAGAACGATACAGAAAAAAGCCACAGAACGGCTATGCTCCGCTCTGTGGCCTTTGTGAGAAACGATTTACTTGCGGTTATCGTTCTGCTTGTTCTGGTTGCGCTCGTTCTGGTTGTTCTGGTTACGCTCGTTCTGGTTGCGCTCGTTCTGGTTGTTCTGGTTGCGCTCGTTCTGATTGCGATTGTCCTGCATGAGGGCACCTCCTTTCAACATGGCGGGTACAGCTTTATTCTGGCTTGCGGACTCGAAAATATACACAAAAAAATATAAAAAAGTTGTTGACAAAGCACAGGGCGGCTGGTATACTAAACCAGCAAAACAAAGAAGGCTGGTTGCATCCGCCTCACCTCCCGCCACAGGCAAAGAGGTTAACAGCGATTTTTTCAAGCTGCCGATAAGGGCGGTTTGTCGTTGCGCGGATGCCGGAAGGGTATCCGCGTTTTGTGATTTTTGGATGGAGGTGCTTCGACCATAGCTAAGTTAGTGCATGAACTGAATGAGGATATCAACGACAAGGAGATCCGGCTGATCGGTTCCGAAGGAGAACAGCTCGGCATCATGACCCCTGATGAGGCGTTGAAGATCGCCGATGAACAGGGTCTGGATCTGGTCAAGATCTCTCCCCAGGCTGTGCCTCCCGTCTGCAAGCTGATGAACTACGGCAAGTTCCGTTTCGAGCAGAGCAAGCGGGAAAAGGAAGCCAAGAAGAACCAGCATGTGGTGGAGATCAAGGAGATCCGCATGTCTCCGGGCATCGATGTCGGCGATTTCAACACCAAGCTCAAAAACGCCCAGAAGTTCATCGCTGATGGAAACCGCGTCAAGGTCTCTGTCCGTTTCCGTGGCCGTGAGATGGCCCATACCGATATCGGCAAGGATCTGCTGGATCGGTTCGCCGAGCAGTGCGCCGAAACCGCAAATCTGGAAAAAGGTGCAAAACTGGAAGGTCGCATGATGTCCATCTTCCTTTCCCCCAAGACTGGCAAGTAACTACCAAGATTTTTTAAATATACGGAAGGAGCAATCACTATGCCTAAGCTGAAAACCCATAGCGGTGCCAAGAAGAGATTCAACCTGACCAAGACCGGTAAGGTCAAGCGCGCCAAGGCCTACAAGAGCCACATCCTGACCAAGAAGGATACCAAGCGTACTCGTCGTCTGCGTGCCGGCGGCTATGCTGACAGCACCAACGCAGCAACCATCCGCGAGATGATCCCCTACAAGTAAGACACGATACGTTTAGAATAGGAGGCTTTTAACAATGGCTAGAGTTAAGGGCGCGATGATGACGCGCAAGAGAAGAAATAAAGTAATGAAGATGGCCAAGGGCTACTGGGGTTCCAAGTCCAAGCACTTCCGTGTTGCCAACCAGGCTGTCATGAAGTCCCTGACCTACGCTTACGTCGGCCGCAAGCTGAAGAAGCGTGACTTCCGTTCCCTGTGGATCACCCGTATTTCTGCCGCCTGCAAGATGAACGGCATGAACTACTCCTCCTTCATGCACGGCCTGAAGGTTGCCAACATCGAGATCAACCGCAAGATGCTGGCCGAGCTGGCTGTCAACGACGCCGCCGCTTTTACCCAGCTGGTGGAGATCGCCAAGAAGGCCTAATTGACCACATAAGAAAACCGCTCCGGAGTTCCGGGGCGGTTTTTTGTTAAGAAAAGCGCCGTCCATTCCGGGCGGCGCTTTGGTTGTTTATTTGATTTTGCAGAAATAGGGGCCCAGGTTGCTCTCGTGGGTGTGGGCATAGGTCCAGGTGAAATCCTTGTCCACCAGATACCAGTCCAGATCTTCCGGCAGGGAGGGGATGTCCGCTTTGGATACGGTGCGGACATGGGATACGCCCATGGGGGGATACTCCATGTAGAACAGCCAGCACTCGCCCTCGGGAACGGCGTTTGTGGCGGCCTCGCCCTTCAGATGCTCCACCAGATCCCAGGAGAAGATGTGCCAGAGATAGTTGCCCTTGGCCAGCACATATTTTCCCAGATCCGCTTCAGAGATCTCGTCGGTGAAGGCGTCCAGCCAGCGTTCCTTAATGACCTTGCGGCTGGAAGGGAAGACCTCCACCCAAGGTTCCATGGTGGCAACAAGACGGTTGATGGGCATGCCCTGCTCGTAGAACTTTGCCTCGTAGTCGGTCATCACGCCCACGGGGCCGTTTTCATGGAGGTCACGGGTGACCTCGGACAGGGTGAAGCCAAACTGGGGGATCTCCTCCACGGAGAACTCAAAGAGGGGCTGGTTGTCGGTCTTGAAATGGATCTGTCCGCCCATCTTCAATACCTGCCGATACAGCTTCAGGAAGTTTCCATGGGTCAGGCGGCGTTTGGCGTGGCGGTTGCCGGGCCAGGGATCGGAGAAGTTCAGATAGATGCGGTCGATCTCGCCCTCGGCAAAGAACTGTGGGAGCTGATCGGCGTTGGCATCCACGAAATAGACATTGGTCAGGCCGGCGTTGACACAGCGTTCCATGGCCACAACCATGGCGTCCGGCACCATTTCCACGGCGATGAACAGCACATCCGGCTCGGCGGCGGCGGTTCCGGCGGTAAAGCGGCCCTTGCCGCAGCCCAGTTCCAGACGGATCTCGCGGGCGGAGGGCATCAGTTCCAGCCACTTGCCGCGGCGGTCATAAGGATCGCGGATGAGGAAATCGCCGCAGCGCTCCATCCGGGGGATGAGGTTCTTTTTCTTTCGCATCCGCATGGCGGTCGGCCTCCTGAAGAAGACAAAATGATGGCTCCGCAGTAAACTGCGGGAGCGGGCATATTTTACCATAGGAACGCGCTTGTGTAAATCTTTTTTCGGGGCAGGAAGGAGGGGGCCGTAGAACTTCGCCGTCTGTAAGGTACCAAAAAAGAAAAAAAGCAGGTGCTGTACGTTTTTTTTTACTTGATAATCAGGAAGAAATTTTCTATAATATTTCCGTAAAATCATTCAGGTGATGTTACGAAGTTTACGCGTATTACAGTCACAACGATATTATAGGAGGACGTTAATTATGAAAGTTGCAGTTTTTGGCGCCGGTACCATGGGCAGCGGCATTGCACAGGTCTTTGCAGCAAAGGGCCACACCGCCTTGCTGTACGCCAGCTCTCCGGCATCTGCCCAGAAGCATAAAGATAAGCTGGCCGCTTCTCTGCAGAAGCGCGTTGAGAAGGGCAAGATGGCGCAGGAAGCCGTTGACGCTCTGCTGGCCAACATCCTGATTGAGGAGAAGGCCGCCTGCGCCGACGCCGATCTGGTCATCGAGTGCGTCAAGGAAGATATGGCCACCAAGAAGACCCTGCTGGGTGAACTGGACGAGATCTGCAAGAGCGATGCGATCTTTGCTTCCAATACATCCTCTCTGTCCATCACCGAGATGGCTCTGGGTCTGAAGCATCCCGTGATCGGCATGCACTTCTTCAATCCCGTGCCCACCATGAAGCTGGTTGAGATCATCCGCGGTGCCAACACCCAGCAGGAGCACTTTGACACCGTCTACAACCTGACCAAGGAGATCGGCAAGGAACCCATTGAGGTTGCCGAGGCGCCCGGTTTCGTCGTCAACAAGATTCTGATCCCCATGATCAACGAAGGTGTCTGCCTGCTGGAGACCGGCGTTGCCTCCGCAGAGGACATCGATAAGGCTATGATGCTGGGTGCCAATCATCCCATGGGCCCCCTGGCTCTGGGCGATCTGGTGGGACTGGACGTGTGCCTGGCCATCATGGAGACCCTGTACAACGAGACCGGCGATCCCAAGTACCGTCCCTCTCCTCTGATGAGAAAGATGGTCCGCGGCGGCCTGCTGGGCCGCAAGACCGGCAAGGGCTTCTTCGATTACAGCAAGTAAGTCAATGACCATGAAAGAAACGGCTTTTTCAAAGCCGTTTCTTTTTTTGCTATGCGTACGTTTTGCGGTGGAGAAAGACGGCATATTCTGTGCTAAATATAAGAAAAGAATCAAAATGTGGTGGTTGTTTTGGCAAAGATGATAAAGTTTAGAAATTAACGATATTGTGCTTGCTTATTATTTCATAGTCTGTTACAATATTAACGTATGAAATTGTGAAATTTTAGGCAATCCAATAAGCGTTTGTAAAGGAGAACAAGGTATGGACTTTCATCTGACAAATGAGCAGCTCATGCTTCGCAAAATGTATCGCGATTTTGCGGAAAATGAGGTTCGTCCTCTGGCAGAGGAGATCGACGAAGAAGAGCGCTTCCCCATGGAAACTGTGGAAAAAATGGCCAAGCTGGGCATGATGGGTATTTATTTCCCCAAGGAATACGGCGGCGCCGGCGGCGACGTTCTGGCCTATGCCATGGCTGTTGAGGAGTTGGCAAAGGTCTGCGGTACCACCGCAGTAATTCTGTCCGCGCACACCTCTCTGTGCTGCGCCCCCATCTTTGAAAACGGCACCGAGGAGCAGAAGAAGAAGTATCTGCCTGACCTGCTCAGTGGCCGCAAGATCGGCGCTTTCGGTCTGACCGAGCCCAACGCCGGTACCGACGCTTCCGGCCAGCAGACCACCGCCGTGCTGGATGAGTCCGGCGAGAACTACATCCTGAACGGCTCCAAGTGCTTCATCACCAACGGAACTGTGGCCGAGACCTTCGTTGTCTTCGCTATGACCGACAAGAGCAAGGGCAACAAGGGTATCTCTGCCTTCATCGTGGAAAAGAGCTTCCCTGGCTTCTCCGTGGGCAAGCATGAGAAGAAGATGGGTATCCGCGGCAGCTCTACTTGCGACCTGATCTTCGAGGACTGCATCGTTCCCAAGGAAAACCTGCTGGGCAAGGAAGGCAAGGGCTTTGCCATCGCCATGAAGACTCTGGACGGCGGCCGTATCGGCATCGCTTCCCAGGCTCTGGGTCTGGGCGAGGGCGCCGTGAACGAGGCCATCAAGTACACCCAGGAGCGCGTCCAGTTCGGCAAGCGCCTGAGCCAGTTCCAGAACACCCAGTTCCAGCTGGCTGATATGCACACCCGCATGCAGGCAGCCCAGTATCTGGTCTACGCCGCTGCCATGAAGAAGCAGAACCACGAGGACTACTCCATGGATGCTTCCATGGCCAAGCTGTTCGCTGCCGAGGCCGCTTCCGATGTGACCCGCCGTGCCGTTCAGCTGTTCGGCGGCTACGGCTATACCCGTGAATATCCCGTGGAGCGCATGATGCGCGACGCCAAGATCACCGAGATCTACGAGGGCACTTCCGAAGTCCAGCGCATGGTCATCGCCAGCCGTCTGGGCGTGAAGTAATAGAGGAGGTAAAGGTAAAATGAAGATTTTTGTTTCCATCAAGCAGGTTCCCGATACCTCCGGCAAGGTCGCCGTCAATCCCGATGGTACCCTGAACCGCGCTTCCATGCAGACCATCACCAACCCCGACGATATGAACGCTCTGGAGGCTGCCCTGAAGCTGAAGGACGAGACCGGCTGCAAGGTCATCGTTGTCACCATGGGTCCTCCTCCCGCTGCCGGTATGCTGCGTGAGGCTCTGGCCATGGGCGCTGACGAGGCCGTTCTGGTTTCCGCCCGTGAGTTCGGCGGCTCCGATACTTATGCCACCTCCCAGGTTCTGGCCGCTGCCATCGACACCATCGGTGTTGAGGACGATGACCTCGTCATTTGCGGCCGTCAGGCTATCGACGGTGATACCGCCCAGGTCGGTCCCCAGATCGGCGAGAAGCTGGGCCTGCCCCAGATCACCTATGCCGCCGACATTAAGATGGATGGCAAGACTGTCACCGTCCAGCGCATGCTGGAGGATGGCTACATGACCATCAAGACCCAGACTCCCTGCCTGATCACCTGCATCAAGGAGCTGAACGAGCCCCGCTACATGAGCGTTGGCGGCGTGTTCGAGGCTTACAGCAAGCCCCTGACCACCATGGGTTACGATGCCCTGAAGGATCACGCCCTGATTGACGCCACTACCATCGGCCTGAAGGGCTCTCCCACCAACATCTTCAAGAGTTTTACGCCTCCCCAGAAGGGTGCCGGCATGATGATGGAAGGTGCTGACAAGGCTACCTGCGAAGAGCTGGCCGGCATTCTGGCCAAGAAGCACATCATCTGAGAAAGGGGTAACTGAATTATGTCTAACTTCAATAGTGCTGATATCGCCGCTTTCAAGGACGTTTGGGTCTTCTGTGAGCAGCGTGAGGGCAAGCTGATGCCCACCGATCTGGAGCTGATCTCCAAGGGCCGCGACCTGGCCAACGAGCTGGGCGTGAACCTGTGCGGCCTGCTGCTGGGCGGCGAAGGCATTGCCGAGGCTGCCAAGGAGCTGGGCGGCTACGGTGCCGATAAGGTCATCGTGTGCGAGAGCCCCCTGTTGAGCGTCTACAACACCGACGCCTACACCAAGGTCATCTGCGACGTCATCGAGGATCTGAAGCCCGAGGCATTCCTGATCGGCGCCACCAACATCGGCCGTGACCTGGCACCCCGCTGTGCAGCCCGTCTGCACACCGGCCTGTGCGCTGACTGCACCCACCTGGACATTGATGTGGCCAACTACATCCAGTTCCTGCGTGAGAGCTCCACTCTGGACGTTGACGGCCAGAAGTGGGATATGGAAGACCGCAACCTGAAGATGACCCGTCCCGCATTCGGCGGCCATCTGATGGCAACCATCATCTGCCCGCGTTTCCGTCCCTGCATGGCCACCGTGCGTCCCGGCGTTATGAAGAAGAACGCCTTCGACGAGGCCAAGGCCGCAGCCGTGGAGATCGTGAAGCCCGCATTCGAGCTGACCGAGGCAGACCTGAAGACCGAGGTTGTGGAAGTCGTGAAGGCCGCCAAGAAGCTGGTTGACCTGATCGGCGCCGACTACATTGTGTCCGTTGGCCGTGGTATCAGCAAGGACGTCGAGGGCGGCATCAAGCTGGCCGAGGAACTGGCTGAGGTCCTGGGCGGCGTTGTTGGCGGCTCTCGTGCCACCATCGACTCTGGCTGGCTGTCTGCCGACCATCAGGTTGGCCAGACCGGCAAGACCGTGCATCCCAAGGTGTACATCGCACTGGGTATCTCCGGTGCCATCCAGCACAAGGCCGGTATGCAGGATTCCGAGTGCATCATCGCCGTGAACAAGAACGACACCGCTCCCATCTTCGAGATCGCCGACTACGGCATCTGCGGCGACCTGTTCAAGGTCACTCCGCTGCTGATCGAGGCCATCAAGGCTGCCAAGGCCGCGAAGTAATTCGAGCAAAGCATAAGAAAAGAGCCATCCATTTGGATGGCTCTTTTTTAGGTTTTCTTGATAATGTATTTCCGCGTTTTCCACTTGCCGGAAAAGTAGAACACCAATCCGATCCAGAAGGGCGTGAACCCTGCCAGCGCATCGCCCAGCCAGAAACCTATGTACTCCATGTTCAACGTAAGACCGAACAGCAGGGACAGGCCAATCCGCAGCACCAGTCCGTCCAGAATAGCAGTGGCGAAGTTGATGGGATAGTTGCCGCTGCCGTTGATGAGCGTGTTCATGGGAGCGCGGAAAGCACTGCCAAAGAAGATCAGCACGGCAATGGGGATGTATTCCATGGCGATAGACAGAACCTCCGGCTCATCCGTAAAGATACCAAAGACCTGAATCGGGAAGAGGAGGACTGCGGCCGAAAGCAGTACGGCGATGGTCACGGTAAAGGCAAACGAGGTCAGCATGATCTTTGGGACACGGTGATACTGCTCTGCACCGATGTTCTGTCCAGCCATGGAGGAACCGGCGGTATTGATGGAGTTGGAAAAGAGATTGCTGATGCTGCCGAACTTGTTGGCAATGCCGGCCATGGCGGAAACCTCAACGCCGTAGCCGTTGATCCAGGAGTTGACGAACAGTTTGGAAAATTGGATGGAGGCACTCTTGATGGACATGGGGATGCCAAGCTTGGACAGAGTGAGCAGCATGTCACCGTCAAGGCGCAGAAAATCGTCTGCACAGATGGAAAAACCGAAATGCGCTCGCTTCCGCCAGAGAAATACGGCACTGCACAGGAAACTGAAGCTCTGACTGATAACGGTGGCCAGGGCGGCACCCATGGCACCCATGTTGAAGCGGAGTACGAACAGAAGATCGAGGATCACATTCATCACAGCGGCAATGGAGATGAAAATGAAGGGGTGTCTGGAGTCGCCCATGCCCCGCAGGATGGCGCTGACCATGTTGTAACCGTAAATAAAGACCAGACCTGCGGCACAGATGCTGGCATAAGCCATGGCTTGATCCCATGCGGCCTCCGGGGTATTCATCAGCGCAAGGATGGGTGTGCGAAAGAGCAGGCAGATCGCAGTCAGAACCAGGGCGCAGGCAGACAGGAATGTAAACATGGTACCGATAAAACGGCCGATCTTATCTCGTTGTCCCGCACCGATGTACTGTGATATGATGATCTGCCCGGCGCTGGAAAAGCCCATGGCAATGAAAGTCAGAAAGTGGGATACATCGCCGCCGATGGAAACGGCGGAAAGTCCGGTTTTGCCCGCTACATGACCCACGATGATCATATCCACCATATTGTAGACCACCTGCAGCAGGTTGGATAGAAACAGAGGGGCGGAGAACACCAGAAGCTGTTTGGAAACAGAACCGGTCGTAAAATCAGTGACCAGAGTATTGCTGTGTCTGGACAGGGGAAGCACCTCCCATGATATGGTCTTTTCCCATTTTAGAAAAGTTCTGCGATGCCGTCAAGGACTATCCGGGAAAAAGAAGGCAGTCTTTGGGAAACCAAAGACTGCCTTTTTGGTTACGGATTCGTGTCGCCCACCGAGCCGTCGCCCTTCAGGTTGTGATAGACTTTTTGCTCCGGGCCCCCGGTTCCGCTGATAATGGGTTTTGCCCGTTCTTTTCCGTGTTTGGCTTTGCCCTGCAGCTCCGGAACGGGCGGCACGTCATTTCTGGGCTGCGTATGCGTCCAGTCGGGACGTGCCATTCCTTTCTTTGCCATTCAATCACCCCGGAAATAGTTTGCCCCGGTGAGACGCGGCTATCCAGATCAGCCGATGAACATCTGCGTCCAGTAGTGCCCGTTTGCCACATAGCCCACGCCGATTTGCGTATAAGAGCTGTTGAGGATGTTGGCACGGTGGCCGCTGGAATTCATCCACGCGTTGACCACAGCCTGCGGCGTTCTCTGTCCATAGGCAATGTTCTCGCCGGCAGTACGGAAAGAGAGGCCGAATGCACGGATCATCTGGAAGGGAGAGCCGTAGGTGGGGCTGGTATGAGAGAAGTAGCGGTTGTCCACCATGTCCTGCGATTTATAACGGGCAACGCGGGACAGTTCCCAGTTTGCAGTAAGGGGCTTGAGCCCGTTGCTGACACGGATCTCGTTGACCAGCCGGATGACTTCGTTTTCGTAGGAAGAAACGGTGCTGCTGATCTGGGGGATGGCCAGTTTCTGTCCGGGATAGATCAGATCAGGGTTGGAAACCTGAGGATTTGCATCGATGATCTCCTGTGTGCCGACCTGATACTTCGCTGCCAGCTTCCACATGGTGTCGCCCTTTTGCACCGTGTGGGAAAGAGCGGCAGAAGCGGGAATGGAAAGTGCGGAAAACAACAAGATGGCAATGCACAGGGAAAAGAGTTTTTTCATAGAGCCTCCTTGACAAAAAGAAAGAGACCCTGCCGAAGCAGGGCCTCCGGAACGGTATGGATCAGCAGCCGATGAAACCGCACAGCTGGCTGAGGATCTGCCAGATGGTATTGCAATCAAAGTTACACATTTCGTAGACCTCCTGTTCAGTATTTGCCTCGCGAAGACAATTATGATTGTAACCGTTTTGTAACTATTTTGCAAATGTAAATGCTGGAAGGAGAGGAAGGGCGGCGTTCTGCCGCAAAAAAGGCCGCCGGACGATACCGTCCGGCGGCTAATTGATTTACAGGTTGTAGTACTTGTCGAACTCGGCGGGATGGGGGATCTTGGCCAGCTCGGCGCACTCTGCACGCTTGGAGGCGATGAAGTTCTTCAGGAGGACTTCGGGGAACACGCCGCCGGCGGTCAGGTAATCGTGGTCGGCTTCCAGCGCATCCAGGGCCTGTTCCAGAGAGGTGGGCAGGTGGTGCAGCTTGGCCTTCTCCTCGTCGCTGAGGTGATAGAGGTTCAGATCGTAGGGACCCCAGCCGTTTTCGTGGGGATCGATCTGGTTCTTGATGCCGTCGATACCGGCCATCAGAATGGCGGCGTAGCAGAAATAGGGGTTGCAGGTGGCATCGGGGTTACGCAGCTCGAAACGGCGCTTGTTGGGAGTCTTGGCGTAGGCAGGGATACGGATGACGGCGCTGCGGTTGGAGGTGGCGTAACCCACGGTGACGGGCGCCTCGAAGCCGGGCACCAGACGCTTGAAGGAGTTGGTGCTGGGGTTGGTGAGGGCGCACAGAGAGCCGATGTGCTTCAGCAGGCCGCCCATGAACCAGTGCGCTTCGCGGCTCAAGTGTGCGTAGCCGTTATCGTCGGAGAAGACGGGCTGGCCGTCCTTGAGCAGCAGCATATGCACGTGCATGCCGCTGCCGGCCTCGCCGTAGACGGGCTTGGGCATGAAGGTGGCGCTCTTGCCGTACTTCAGGGCAGTGTTGTGGATGATATACTTGATCATCATGGTGGCGTCGGCCATCTTGGTCAGCTCGCCCAGCTGGGGCTCGATCTCAAACTGGCCGGAAGCAGCCACTTCGGGGTGGTGATAGTTGATCTCGATGCCGGCGTCCTTCATGTGCATGCACATCTCGCTACGGCACTCGTAGGAGATGTCGAAGGGCTTGGCGATGTGATAGGCCTTCTGCTTGGGTACGATGCAGCCCTTGCCCTCGTTGGCGCTGTTCCAGTAGGACTGGACGGCGTCCACGGCCACGCCGATGCTGTTGGGCTGGAGTTCCCAACCTACCTGATCGAACAGATAGAACTCGAATTCGGGCAGGATCATCATGGTGTCGGCGATGCCGCAATCCTTCATGTACTGGTTGGCAGCCAGCACGATATTACGGGGATACTGGGCCAGAGGGCGGTTTTCCGGGTTGTCGATGATCATGGCGTTGCCGGTCATGGACAGAGTGGGGATGGAGCAGAAGGGATCGACCACGGCAGTGTCGGGGTCGGGGATAAAGACCATGTCGCTCTTTTCCACCACGGCATAGCCGTAGTTGGAGGCGTCAAAGCCGATGCCGTTTTTCATGGTATCTTCGGAGAAGTTTTCCGCGGGGATGGTCACATGGCGGAACTGGCCGTTGATGTCGACCATTTTGAAGTCCACCATCTTAATGTCTTTCTCGCGGATGAGATCCATGATTTTCTGGATTTTGTTATTCAAAGTCATACACCCTCTTCAGTAGAATTGATGTGAAACAGGAGCAGAAGAAAATACTCCAATATTTAGTATTTTATCACGGCATTTGCAATTAGGCAATGCACTTTTCAAATAAAGTATTACCTTTTCATTTGGGTTTATCAGAGAACTGTGCGTACTAGCATGAAAAAACGGGTGAGTTGGAAAACTCACCCGTTGGACGGTATGTACTGATGATAACATTAAAGCATTATGGTAAACAGCAGCAAAACGGCAAGGCCGATCAGGTTTGCCATGGTAAAGATCCACAGAAACCGCATCACATTGGCGCCGGGCCAACGCATATACAGCTTCAGTGTGATCAGGCTTGCCAGGGATGCGATGGGCGTACCCAGTCCGCCGATGTTCACACCAGCAAGCATATCGCGCCACCGGTCGGTAAAGCCGGAGAGCAATACGGCTGCAGGGACGTTGCTGATGATCTGGCTGGTGCCGACGGCGGTCAGCAGAGTACTGCGGGTCAGAAGAAGCTGCAGGAAATCGCGAATGGCGTCCACGCGCCCCAGATTTTCCGACACCACGAAGAAGCAGACAAAGGTAATCAGCAGCATGAAGTCGATTTCCTGCAGCAGCGTTCGGTCGACCACCATCAAAACGGCGCAGATGAGAACGGTAGTAGCCTGATAGGGAACGACACGGAACACGGTCAGCATGCATACGACAAACAGACCGGCATAGATCAGCAGTTTCCCAACGCCAGAGATCTCTCCGTTTTCCAGCTGCTGTTCCGGCAGCGCTTTTGGAAGAACGGGATAAGCTGCTGCGATCAGACACACCAGACTGACAGCGGTAAGCGGCAGGGTAACGGAAAAGAAGTCTGCGGCGCTCATCTCGTAGGCGGCGTACAGGAACAGATTTTGAGGGTTACCCACCGGGGTGGCCATGCTGCCGAGGTTTGCGGCGATGGTCTGGAGAACGATCAAAGGGACCGTGGCACGGGCGCAGCCCAGCTGCGCCAAAAGGGGTAGCGTAAAGGGAATGAAGACGAGTAGTGCCACATCGTTTGTGACAAACATGGAGCAAAAGAAGGGGAGCAGTACCAGTGTGATGCCCAGAATCCGTCCGTTGCGGATGCGGCGCAGCAGCTGATAGGTCAGCCACTGGAATGCGCCGACGCTTTTGAAGCCGGCAACAACGGCCATCAGGCACAGCAGCAGACACAGAACCCGGAAGTCTATGTATCCCCAATACTCCCGATCCGGCGGAACCAGAAACATGGTCAGGATCGCACATGCGGCAGCAATGCACAGCACTGTTTCTTTGGCTATAAATGATTTGATCTGTTTCAACACATCAAAACCCCCATACAGGTTCAAGTAAAAAGGGCAAGTCCGTTAAGGACTTGCCCCTGGTCCGAGTGTCATGAAAGGGCCCTGGCAAGCAGAAGTAAAATCAGCGGTTTGCAAGCAGAAACCAAGATAACATGCTCTTAATCTCTGCCCGGGATAACTATGCTTTTGGGCTTTTTCCTGAACATTGTAAAAAAGCCGTTGGGAAAGAATACCGTCATACTGATACTCTTG